>JAJDTX010000150.1 GCA_022826925.1 Bryobacterales bacterium | reverse complement strand
AAATGCGGCTATTCCGCCCAATGGCGTACGCAGCAGGGACTCGACGAAATCACCTAAGTGCCTGATCCATCGCGAGGTACATCAGCCCAAGGCTGGAATTTACGATGGCGTACAGCCATAAACTAGTTGGGGTAAGTTGGGACTAGAGACTCATGTTGGCAGGTGCGGGCTGCTGTTTGGGAGCGCGGGGAAAGGCTGGCCCGGGCTTGCGTGCACGCTCGCCCCGGAAAGGCGGGCCGGTGATACAGTGGATTGCGACGGATGCGGGAGCGGCGAGCACATGGTCAGCTAGGCCACCGCATGCCGGTCTTGGTGTTGGCGATCGTCGGTGCCGTCTGGCCGGCTACGGCCGAGGTGGACTTCGGCGAGCAGGTCTTCCCGATTCTGCAACGGTCTTGCCTCGGCTGCCACGGGCCGGACCAGCAACTTAGCGGATTGCGGCTCGATGCGAGAGCCTCCGTCTTGGGCGCCTCCGCGCCGCCCTCCTTAGTGGTGCCAGGAAGCGCCCAAGACAGCGAGCTGTACCGGCGAATTGCCGGTCTCAGTGATGGCCCGCGCATGCCGATGGGCGGCACCCTCTCTGCCGTTGAGATCGACACGATTCGCCAATGGATCGAGGCTGGCGCGGAGTGGCCGAAGGGCACAGGCACGGTAGAAGAAGAGGTCGGTCGGCACTGGGCGTTCGTAGCTCCCAAGCGCCCGCTGCCGCCGGGCGATCAGTCTCTCCACCCGATCGACGCGTTCGTTCGAGCTAGGCTCGCTGACGCTGGCCTGGAACCTATGCCACGAGCGAGCGACGCTGCCCTCCTTCGTCGCGTTAGCTTGGACCTGACAGGCCTGCCCCCGGCGGTGGAGGAATTGGAAGAGTTCCAGAAGGAGCCGGACTATGGGGCACTGGTCGGGCGCTTGTTGGCGTCCCCTCACTATGGGGAACGCTGGGGCCGCCTCTGGTTGGATGCTGCCCGGTACGCCGATTCCGATGGCTACGAAAAGGACATGCCGCGCCAGGTGTGGTTCTACCGCGATTGGGTCGTGGACGCGCTGAACCGGGATCTTCCGTATGACCGCTTCGTGGTGGAGCAGATTGCTGGCGACTTGCTCCCGGGAGGGACCCGGCAGCAGCATATTGCAACCGGATACCTGCGCAACTCCATGGTCAACGAGGAGGGCGGGACAGACCCCGAACAGTTCCGCATGGAGGCGCTATTCGACCGCATGGATGCCATCGGCAAGGGCATTTTGGGCCTCACCATCCAATGCGCCCAGTGCCATTCGCACAAGTACGACCCGCTCACGCACGACGAGTACTACCGCCTGTTCGCGTTCCTCAACAACGCCGACGAGGCCAAGGTAGCGGTCTATACCGCCGAGGATGCTCAAGTGCGCCAGGCGGTGATCGACGAGATCCGTGCCATCGAAGACGAACTGATCGCATCCAATCCCGACTGGCAGTCCCGCATGGCCTCGTGGGAGCGGGAAGTGCGCGGGAACCAGCCCCAGTGGACAGTGCTGCATCCCGAGGTGGACGACCTTTCCACGGGGGGCCAGCGCTACCTGCTGCAGAGCGATGGCTCGCTGCTGGCACAGGGTTACGCACCGACCGAGCATGTGGCCGAGTTCGCCGCGCAAACGAGCCTGCCAGAAATCACAGCCGTCCGGCTCGAGGTACTGACCGACCCCAATCTCCCGCTCGGCGGGCCGGGACGGTCTGTGTACGGCACCGGAGCCCTAAGCGAGTTCCGGTTGCGGGCTGCTCCCGCGGACGACCCGACCTCGCAGCAAGACGTCTGGATCCGGACCTCCAGCGCGGACATCGACTTGCCCGAGCGCAGCTTGGACCCGAAAGTCTTCCCTCACAAGGAGGGCTCGGAACGCTTCACCGGACCGATCCACTTCGCCTACGACGACTGCGTCGACACGGCTTGGGAACTCTTTGCCGGGCATGGCCGCAGCAACCAGCCGCGCAAGGCTGTCTTTGTCTTTGACCGGCCGATCAGGCACAGTTCCGGCACGCTGCTGACGTTCTTTCTGGATCAGAGCCACGGAGGGTACGACAGCAACGTTGGCCAAAACAACAATCTCGGCCGGATCCGCCTCTCGGTGACCAATGCCGACGATCCGGTGGCGGATCCGCTGCCCGCACGAGTCCGCGCCATCGTGGAACAGGGGCGCGATGGCCGCACGCCCCAAGAGGACAGGGAGGTGTTCAGCTTCTGGCGGACCACAGTTCCGGCTTGGGCTGATGCGAACGAGCGCATCGAGCAGGCTTGGGGGCGCTACCCGCAAGGCAACACGCAACTAGTCCTCAAGCGGCGTTCGGAACCGCGCCAGACCCACCTGCTGCAGCGCGGAGATTTCCTAGAGCCAGCGCATGAGGTCGAGCCGGGCGTGCCCGACTTCCTCCATGCCCTGGGCGCAAGCGGCCGACCCCCGCGCCTAGCGTTCGCCGAGTGGCTTGTCGACCGCGGCGCTCCCACAACAGCCAGAGTCATCGTGAACCGTATTTGGCAGGCGTACTTCGGCACTGGCTTGGTCGCAACCGCCGAGGATTTCGGGATGCAAGGGGATTTGCCGTCGCATCCAGAGCTGCTCGACTGGCTGGCGGTGGAGCTGATGGACAGCGGTTGGAGCTTGAAACACATCCACCGCTTGATCGTGACCGCCGGGACGTATCAGCAGGCGTCGCGCCTGACTGATCAGGCCAGCGCCGTCGATCCGGACAACCGCTTGCTGTCGCGCGGCCCGCGAGTGCGGGCCGACGCGGAGATCGTTCGGGACATCGCGCTAGCCGCGAGCGGCCTTCTGAGCCATCAGGTCGGCGGCCCACCGGTGCACCCGCCTGCCCCGGAGTTGCTGTTCAAGCCACCCATCAGCTTCTCCGAAAAACCGTGGCCCGCCGCGGCGGGAGAGGACCGCTACCGGCGGGCGCTCTATACGTTCCAGTACATTTCGGCACCATATCCGGCCTTCGAAGTCTTCGACGCGCCCAACGGGTCCACCGCCTGTGTGAGGCGCGGCCGCTCGAACACCCCGTTGCAGGCGCTCACTACCCTGAACGAGGAGCTCTTCATGGAAGCCGCGCGCGCACTGGCGAGGCGAACAGTCGCGGCGGCAACGGGCGAGCGGGAGCGACTCGACCACGCCTTCCGTTCGTGCTTGTCTAGGGAGGTCCGATCCGATGAAGCCGAGCTCCTGCTGGGGTTGCTGCGAAAGACGCGCGAGCAGCTCGCTGCCGGCCTGCTGGATGCGCGCGAACTGACCGCCGCCGATTCCGACGAGGGTCCCAGCCCGGATGATGAGGCAGCCTGGACGGTGTTGGCGAGGGCGCTGCTCAATCTCGACGAGACCATTACGAAGCAATGACTGCACCTGACACGGCAAACCCGATCGCCCGCCGCTGGTTTCTCGAGCGCTGCGGATTCGGGCTGGGCACGGCGGCACTGGCGCACCTGTTGCGCGGCGACGCGCGCGCGGCGACCCGCGTGCCGCACTTCGCGCCCAAGGCCAAGAATGTCATCTTTCTCTTCCAAGCGGGCGGGCCGAGCCATCTAGAGCTCTTCGACTACAAGCCGGAGCTGGCAAAGTTCGACGGCACGCTCCCGCCCCCGGATCTGCTCGAGGGCTACCGGGCGGCGTTCATTGATCCGAATTCCAAGCTCCTAGGCCCGAAGTACAAGTTTCGGAGGGCAGGGCAGAGTGGTTTCGAGATCTCCGAACTCCTGCCGCATATGGCGACCGTGGTCGATGATGTCGCCTTTGTCCGTTCGACCGTCACGGACGCATTCAATCACGCACCGGCGCAGCTTCTCATGAGCACCGGCGCCCAGCAGTTCGGCAGACCCAGCATGGGAGCTTGGGTGACCTACGGACTTGGCAGCGAGTCAGAGGACCTGCCGGGCTTCATCGTTCTGAACTCGTCGGACTCGGGGCCAAGCGCGGGCACTGCTCTGTGGGGCGCGGGCTTCCTGCCCACGGTGCACCAAGGCGTGCCGTTCCGCTCCGGCGGGGAACCGGTCTTGTTCCTTTCCAACCCGCGGGGAATCACCGACCGTGTCCAACGCGACACTCTCGATGCGATCAACGGGATGAACCGCATCCAGCTCGAACGAATGGGGGATCCGGAGATCCAGACCCGCATTCGGTCATTCGAACTCGCGTTTCGCATGCAAAGCGCCGCTCCAGCCCTGATGGACATCAGCAACGAGGCCCCCGAGACGCTGGAGCTGTACGGGGCCGAGCCGGGCAAGGCCTCGTTTGCCAACAACTGCCTGCTGGCCCGCCGGCTGGTGGAGCAGGGGGTGCGGTTCGTGCAGCTCTACCACGAGGCTTGGGACCACCATGCCAACTTGACCAAGGGAATCCAGCAAGTCGCCAAGGATGTCGACCAAGGCTCGGCAGCGTTGATCAAGGATCTCAAGCGGCGCGGCTTGCTGGATGAAACCTTGGTGCTGTGGGGCGGAGAGTTCGGGCGAACGCCCATGACTCAAGACACTAACGGGATCGGCGACGGGCGCGATCACCATCCGGGCGCCTTCACAACGTGGATGGCCGGAGCCGGGATCCGCCGCGGCATTACCTTGGGGCGGACTGACGAACTAGGCTTCCGCACGGTCGAGGACAAGGTTCATGTCCACGACCTGCACGCGACGGTGCTGCACCTGCTTGGCTTCGACCACACCAAGCTAACCTACCGCTTCCAAGGTCGCGACTTCCGTCTGACAGACGTGAGCGGAGAGGTGGTCGAGAAACTGCTGGTGTGAGTTGCTACGAGGCGCTTTCGCGACACGGCCCTTGGTCAGGCAGGAAGGGAAGCATCGGCTCAAGCCGATGCTCTATGGCACCTATGTGCCAGCCCCCAAGGTTGGCGAAGTAGATCTCGTCGTTGCGCAGCGCAACGTTGGTCGGTCGGTTCATCCATTCTGCTAACGGGTCTCGATACAGCACTTCGAATCGGTCGTCCGTTCTGATCACGCCAATTTGATCAGGGGAGTAGTAGGCAACATAGATATTTCCTTCGGTGTCTAGGGCGACTCCGTCGGGTACGGTACCAGGCTCCAAGGGAATCTGACGCACTGGTTCCATGCTCGCCACTTGCGGGCCATCGATTCGAAACGCGAGGATGCTGGGGGCAGTGCTTTCGACCATGTAGAGCAGCGCGTTGCCGTGGTCGATGAAAACACCGTTGGTGAATCGGAACGGCCCGGGGTGTGCGCAGAGCGTCTCGCCTTCTGGAGTGATGGCGAATAGCCGACCGCTATGTCGCGTGGGATGGTACGTGCCCGACTCGGTGAAGAACAGATTGCCCTTTGCGTCGAACGCACAGTCGTTCGGGTTGTCTAGTTGACCCGTCGAAATCGCTTCGACTCCGCCGTTCGGTCCGATCCGCAAGACTTCGTTGCGACCGGCGTCGCAGGCGTAGACGGCACCAGCTCGGTCAGAGCACAGTCCGAGAACAAAGCCCCCGGTCTGCGCTGTAGCCTCGAACGAACCAGTCTCCGGATCAATGCGGCAGATTGCGCCTGCCTCGCTACCGCACACGAGCGAACCGTCGGCTGCAAAGCACAGGCCCTCGGGGTGGTCCAAGCCAGCGCACACGAATCGGACGATCTCAGGCGAAGCGGGTGTCATTGGCTGGGAAGCGACGCTCGTTCCAGCATATCGCTGCGCTGCCAGGGCGAACCGTCCGATAATCTCGAGCGAGGGGCCGCGATCCTTCCCGGTCGTGTGCCGCAAAAACGAGGCATGCGCGCCCCATAGCACCGGAGCTAAGCAAGATCACAACACGAATCTGCACGAGCCCAGACATCTCCTAACCTTTACCGGCCGTTGTTGCATCTCGTTTCAGGATTCCGGGCTCAGCAATGTTTAGGGTGGATTATAGGTGGGACTAAATTTATAGTTTCTAGTAAATTTACCCTAGTGGCTTCATAAGGGTAAATTTCAAGATGATTGCATTCTCCAACCCTTTTCGCCTTGGCGCGGGTCACACGCCGCCCTATCTAGCCGGGAGAGAAACCGAGCGCAGAGAGTTTCTGCGGCTACTCGGTCAACAGACGGTCTCGGAGACCATGGTCCTGACCGGGCATCGAGGAGTGGGCCCGACAATCCTCCTCGACTCGCTCAAGCCATTGGCATCGGGTTCGGGGCTGATCTCTCCGAGCCTGCCGGCTTGAGCGAGCATAACTTGGCAACTCGCGTCTGTGCAGACCTGGCTCTGATCACATCAAACATCGACGTGGCCACGGAGGAGGTTAGGAGGGCAGGATTCTCTGCTGAGCAGGAAGAAATCCCTCGCACACTCGGATTCCGAGACTTGATGGATACCTACGAAAGAGTTCCCGGCTTGTCTCTCGACAAGATCAAGGGCGTACTTGGCGTTGCATGGCGCGCTGTTTCCAGCATGCCGAACGTGCGTGGGATCGTCTTCGCCTACGACGAAGCGCAGAACCTCGCGGACAGATCAGCTAACGAGCAGTATCCCTTGTCGTTGCTGCTCGATGCCTTTCAGTCCCTGCAGCGACAGGGATTTCCCATGATGCTCGTTCTGACTGGTCTTCCGACCCTATTCCCCAAGCTAGTCGAGGCGAGAACATTCTCCGAGAGGATGTTCAGAGTTGTGTTCCTTGACCGCCTTTCCGAGAGCGAGAGCACGGAAGCAGTCCGCAGACCCATCGACGATGCAGAGTGTCCTGTCCGACTTGAAGGTGGCTCCGTGAGCAAGATCGTCAAGATGTCTGGAGGCTACCCGTACTTCATCCAGTTCATCTGCAAAGAGGTGTACGACGCATTTATTCAACGCCATGATCGAGGGGAAGATGCCTCCGTTCCGACTGCAGAGATTCAGCACAAGCTAGACACGGACTTCTTTTCAGGGCGATGGGCACGAGCGACTGATCGGCAGAGAGCACTGCTGTCTGTGATTTCTCGCCTTGAGAACTGCGAAGAAGAGTTCACGGTCCAACAGGTGGTTGAAGAATCGCAACGGTCGTTGGAGAGACCGTTCGGCGGCAGCCAGGTCAGTCAGATGCTGGTCGCCCTAGCATCCCAGGGGCTGGTGTACAAGAATCGGCACGGGAGGTACTCCTTTTCAGTGCCTCTATTGGGTCAATTCATCCGCAGGCAGATGCACGGTTAGAACCGATTTGGCTGTCGGCTCCCAGCAATACGGACCGGGCTCTTCGTACCGCCTTCCAGCAGTACAGGTGACTTCGCCGCAAGATGTCTGGTTGTCGCCGGGATTGTGCCAGAGCGTTTGGAGGGATCGAAACCGCAGCGTTTGCGGCGCTCGACGGAATTCTCTTCAGCTTCCGGCGGGCTCGAGTTACTGATCGGCTTGCGGGGCTGGAGCTCTCTTGGGCACCTGCTTTCTCAGATCGACGAGATCAAGGCACGGCGCAACGGACGGCACGCTGGTGCGCTTTTCCGCGCAGCCGGGCACTACGACCATCGCCAGCACAAGTGAGAATCGGCTCGTGGGCTGTTTCAGAGCGTATTCGTGGTTCGCTGGACCGATTCTCTCTCCAGAGTTCTACGGCGCCGGATCCGCGAGGATTTGGTTGTAGGTGCGTTGCCGCATGGGTATCGCTTCGAGCTGGGGCAGTGCGCCGTTCTTTTCCGCCTCGATCCACCACAAGTCCTGCAGTTCCTTGAGCTTCTCCGGGTGTTGGGTAGCTAGGTCGGTCGTTTCTGTGAAGTCCGCCTCAACGTTGTAGAGCTCCCAATGGTCGGACTCAAAATCCGTCCCCGGGGTATGGAACGCTACCGCCTTCCAGCCCCTGTGGTAGATTCCTCGGCTGCCCCACAGCTCGAAGAACTGCGTGTCGCGTGGAGCTGGAGCCGCCGGATCCTCGAACGCCGCCCTCATGCTTCCGCCGTGCATGGGCATCTGGCAGACGCCATCGAAGGCTTGCGGTGCCTCGATTCCGAGATAGTCGAGCACGGTTGGAGTGATGTCGATGACGTCGACGAACTGCTCGCGCAATCCGGGTCTGCGAATTCGATCGGGCCACGAGACGATCATCGGCGTGCGCACTCCGCCGTTGAACGGCCACAGCTTGTAGTACTTGAACGGCGCGCTGGAGGCCATCGCCCAGGGCCGGGGATAGAGCGGCTGCGTGCCGGGGCCGCCCAGTTCGTCCAGCCGTTCGTGCATCTCCTGCACGGTTGTGGGATCGCCGTACGAACGTGCGAAATTCCCTTTCACGCCAGCTTCCGGCGCGCCGCCATTGTCCGAGATCAGGACGATCAGGGTGTTGTCGAACTGGCCGTTCTCCCCCAGAAACGAGATCAGCCGGCCGATCTGCTCATCGGTGTGCTCGGTGAACCCCGCGTAGGCTTCCATGAACCGTGCGTAGACTCTGCGCTCGGTCTCGCTAAGGTCGCTCCAAGCCGGGTCGCCCGGATTGCGCGGAGGAAGCCTGGCTCCCGACGGAATGATGCCGAGTTCCAACTGCCGGCGATAGCGCCGCTCCCTGACCGCGTCCCACCCGTCGTCGAACGCGCCTTCGTAGCGCTTGATATAGCGCTTGGGTACTTGGATCGGCGCGTGCGTGGCCCCGAACGCCAGGAGCAGGAAGAAGGGTTTCTCGCTATCAGCTTCGAGGTTTCCCGACAGCATCGCGATCGCCTGATCCACGATGTCTTCCGAGAAATGGTAGTCCGTCCGCTCGGGCGCCGGAACTGCGTGGTTGTCCACCACAAGGTCTGGCTGATACTGGTCGGTCCAGCCGGAGAGGAAGCCATGGAAACGGTCGAAGCCTTTCTGCAGCGGCCAGTGCGTCCGGTCCCCGGCTGGCGTCATGTCTTCGCGGGGTACCAAGTGCCACTTCCCGGCCGCGAAGGTGCTATAGCCGTGGCGGCCCAGGATCTGTGCGATGTTCGCTGCTGATGCAGGCACCCGCCCGCGCGTATGGGGGTATCCTTGGTCCCCGCCCGGGAGCTCCTTCATCCCGACCGAATGCGCGTTGCGGCCTGTCAGCAGCGAGGCCCTCGTCGGAGAACACACGGCCTTCGACTGGAAGTTGTTGAATAGCAGGCCCCCTTTGGCGAGCGAATCGATATTGGGTGTCGAGACCGAGGAGCCATAGCAGCCCAAGTCTCCGAAACCGGTGTCGTCGAGGACGATGTACACCACATTCGGACTGCCCGCGGGAGGCCGTGCCGGCTGCAGCGGGGAGGGTGTGGAATCTTCGGCTGTGCGCCCGATGACACCCTCGAATCTCGGTTCCGGAGCTGTTTCGCAGGTCTCTTGGGCGTAGACCCCTACCGCGACAGTCCAGAGGAGGGGAATGGCTACGAGCTGTTTCACGATTCGTTCGCAGTGTTTGTATTTCCGAACAACGACATCACGCGGTCGATGAGATAGTCCGCGTAACGATCCGTGTGCGGATCGAGCGTCAATGTGGTCTGCCGGACGGTGTCGCACTCGATGAGCCCGCGACGCACGAGGAGCCTCTTCTCCATCTGCAGCAGCAGCTCCATGTTCTGCAGGCTGTAGGCCAGGTAGGGCAGCACCGTTTGGAACCGATCCATGGCACCGTCGCGGTTGCCCCCGATCGCGAGATCGTAGACTTGCTGGAGTATGTCGGCGACGCCCAGCGCCGGCATGGCCCCGCAGATTCCAGCGTCGATGCCCTCTAGCAGGTACATGCCTCCCCAGCCTTCGAGGACTTGCACGCCGCCATCTGTCGCCTCTAGGATTTCGGCCACTCTCGGTGCCATCAGCGGCTGTTCCAGCTTGAGGTAGCAGAAGTTTGGGAAGTCCGAGTGCAGGCGCTTCGCCGTTTCAGGCGAGATCGTCGGACCGCCCGGGTTGAAATCCTGCACTAGTACCGAGAGGGATGTCGCGCCTGCCACATCGACCACAAACTTGTACACGTCTTCCTCGGAAATGTCGAACATTCTCGGCACGGCCACCGATATGACGTCGGCGCCTCTTTCTTCATTGGCGCTTGCGATCGTCGCAGCATGGATGCCGGCAAAGTGGTTCGACTGCGCGATGACTTGGATTTCTCCGTCCGCGGCATCGACCGCGGCGCCGACCACCATTTCCCGCTCCAACTCGGTCAGCTTGTAGAACTCGCTCGCGTACGCTGGCAGGCAGACGGCGCTGAAACCGCTGATCGCACAGAATCGAACGAGTCGCTCCAGCGACCCGAGGTCGAGCTGCTCCTCTCTGTCGAACGGTGTCGGCAGGACAGGGACGATGCCTGTGATCTGGGCGGTCTTCATTTCGGTGCCGATGCTGCTCCGACGACACACCCGCCGTCGCAGGTGATGGTCGTGCCAGTGACGTAGTTCGAGGCGTCCGAGACCAAGAATCCGACGATGTCGGCCACATCCGACGCCTGCTGGATCTTGCCCAGCGGGATCAGGCTCATGAACTCCTCGCGAAATTCCGGAAAGTCTCTCAGCTCGCGCGCGGTCAACCCGGCCTCGACGATTCCCGGCGCTATCGCGTTCACGGTGATTCCGTGCGGGGCCAGCTCCAAAGCGGCACAGCGCGCGAGCATCCATACTCCCGCCTTGGAAACGCAGTACGGGGCGATCAGCTTGTAGGGGACATCCTGCACCCATGATCCCGTGAAGATGACCTTGCCCTTATGGCCGTCGGCCACCCACCGCTTGGCCACTTCCTGGGTGACATGGAAGTAGCCGTTGAGGTTGACGTCCATGTGCTGGTTCCATTGCTCGACCGTGTACTCGAGGAACGGCACGTTCATCGAGATGCCTGCGTTGCACATGCACACGTCCAAGCGACCAAATTCCGCCCACACAGCTTCCAGTGCAGCCTGCACAGCCGCCCGGTCGGCCACGTCGACCTGCAAGTACAGCACGCGGGCGCCCTTGCTGCGAAGGGCGTCGACCCGCTGGGCGTTCGGCTTGATGTCCAGCAGGGCAACGTCCATGCCCATGGCGACCATCTTTTCGGCAGAGGCGTATCCCAAGTCGCCGATTCCGCCCGTGATCAATCCCACTTTCCGCTCTTGTTGCGCCATTTCTCTCCTCACCCCGACTGCTCTCCAGTCAGTTCCACATCGATATCCTGTCCGTCCTCGCTGCCCAAGATGCTCGCCACTTCGTATGGCCACAGGTGGCGGTCGAAGCTCTCCGCGGCTTGTCGTTTCGGCCAGCCCGAGAGGGTGGTCCGGCGCGGCCGGTCGAGCAAGTAGTTCGCATAGATCTGGTGGGCGTGTTCCCGGTGCGGGGCCACCGCCTCGGCACTATAGCGGTACTTTTCCAGACGCTCCGGATCCAAGCGCAGCCCATGCCCGGGTTGCGGGGACAGCCTCAGGTGTCCGCCGTTCCAGTCAAACTGTCCGCCCGCGATCACGTCGTCGCTTACGTGAATCGTCTCGTTGTCGATCGGATGACAGGTGCGCGGCGTGCGGCCCATGTAAATCCCTACCCGCTCCGGCTCCTGTAGGAACGTGGCCGCCATCGCGCCCCGGAATGCCAGTTGCGTGCAGAGTTCGAAATTGCTGTGCAGCGCGATATGCAGTCCCATGAACTTCGCCAGCTGCGCGAAGCGCCACAGCCCCCAGGGCCCGAGGTTGATGTCTGGCACCGACACGTCCGCCCCCTCGTAGCGCTCAAGCATGTACCAATCGGGCTCCCATCGGTTGGCCATCGGGCCGGCGCCAGGCGGGTGGATGATCGGCGGCCACCAATGGCACGACAACGGCGTGCGCAATTCGCCGCGCAGGGCTGTCATCCGCCGGTAGTAGTACTCGGCCTGATAGCTGCCCTTGGACGTGTCGCGCTGCGGCGGGCGCTCCGACTGCGGGTAGAAACGCTGGGGCAGCAACGAGTGCACGGGCTGCTCTGCGTACTCTAGGTTGCAGTCCTCGACGGCATGCAGGATGCGCCTCGCTTCTTGGTAGTTCCATGTGCCGTGAGAGTCGATGCGGATCGCGGTATCCGGGCCGACGGCATTGCGAATCCTGTGGATCAGCTCGATGTGATCCTCGGGCTGGTATGCGGTCATCGAGACCTTGACAGCCGGGAATCCCTCGCGAGCCCGCTCGGCCGCGAATTCCGGCCACGTCTCGTACGTGATCGCGTCGTTGCCCTCCCGGTCGGCGAACCGTTGCCAGGTGTAGGCTGCCATGGGAACTCGATCTGGCGGCGTGAAATCGGCCTCGAACAGCTCGGCCCAAAGCTGGTGCAGGGGCTTGCCCAGCACCTGCCCGACCAGATCCCACCAAGCCATGAACAGCGGCTCCTCGAGTTCCGTGTCCAGCAGGTTCCGGCCCGGCTGTCCTTGCAGTCGCGCGACACAATCCCGGGCGTTGCTGTCGAGGTCAACCGACCACTCTCCCGTGCCTACCAGACCCTGCTTGGTCCGCACTTCGACGAATGCCCACGACACTGCTGGCAACGCCTGCCAGCCGGGCGTGTACACCCCCACCATCGGGATAAGAACCTTGTGAACCGTGGCTTCGCCAAGCGTCAGCCGGTGTGGTGCCAACAGATCTGCCAGCTTTCCGCGGAACAACCCGATCCGACGCTTGAGCATGGCGTCGAATTCGCGGACATCGTCAATGCAAAGCAACACGTTTCGGCCGATCCGCGGCGGCCTAGGTGCCAATCCGCGCCAAGGATTATTCGCTCGCTCCGTCGGACGGCCGTCCGCAGAACTGCGATCCAATGGCGCCTAGAATACTACAGTTCGCTTAGGCCCCGAGTGAACCCGTTCTGGTCCACTGTCGGCAGCCGGGGCCTGACCTCAATTGAGAAAGAGACCGGCCACATGCCGCGCATTGACAGGCTCGACGCCCTCGGCCTCCTAGTCGCATATCCGTCAATCTGGTGAGCGCCCCTGCGGAGTTTCTCACGCGGGCGGGGAGCGAAGCCGTTTGCTCTGCCTCTGAGATTCTCGACCACGGTTGGAACCTGCCGGCAAGCCGTGCTTGGCAAGGTAGCAACCGGTTGCTACCTTGAATCGCATGAGAGCGGTCGGGATCAAGGTGCTCAAGAGTCGGCTCAGCGAGTACATGCGACTGGCAGCGGCCGGGGAGACCATTCTGGTTACCGACCGTGATCGGGTCGTGGCGGAAATAGGCCCACCTCGGGAATCAAAGAGCCCCGTCTTGGGGGATGCGGTGCTGGCCGAAGCGGTGCGTAAGGGTTGGTTGACACCTCCGGCCGTGCGTCTAGACGGCCCTCCACCTAGGCCGAAGCCGGTTCTGCCGCTACAAGAAATCCTCGCGGACCTAGAGGTCGACCGAAGCGACCGGTCAAAGTCGTAGACACGGCCGTGGCCCTTGCGCATCTCCTCGCGGAGGACCGCCGCCGGCCGCCCGCACTCTGGGAAGGGACCCTCGTGGCCAGCCGATTGATCGAGTACGAGATTTGGACTCGGCTACACGCGTACAAGCTATCGGAGTCCCACGGCGAAGCAGCCCACGGAATCATCGAGCGCATCGCGTTGGTGGAGTTGGCTCCTCCAGTAGTTGAGCGGGCCTTGGACGAGTTCCCTTGTCCTGTGCGCACCCTCGACGCTCTGCATCTGGCGACGGTCGACTTTCTGTGGCGCCAAAGACAGCCGATCAAGCTTGCGAGCTACGACCACCGGATGGTCGCCGCAGCCCGTGCCATGGGAATGCCCTTGCTGGACATGCGAGCTAGTTGATGGTCGGGACCGCCGCTGCCGGAATCGCTGCCCCGACCGATGGCAGCGCAAGGCCGCTGACCTTCGGGTTCTGTCACAAGCCGCTTCTTGGTGCTCGCGAGCCAGGCCCCAAGTGCTAGCGGAACACTCGGGGGCTTCTGCGCCGGCGCCTCGCGGAGCTTACCAGTAGACGATGTAGAGCGTCACGAACATACCCACCGTGAGTGCCCACCACAGGCCCACGCGGCGGTAGATCGGATAGCCGCTAGCCACGAGCGCCGCTGGCAGCCGCGATACCGCCCGCGACCAGATGACCCGGTCCACCGACTTGGAGTCTGGCGGCGGAGTTGCCAGGCTGAGCAGCGCCATGCAAGCGAGGGATGCGACGTATACGATTCCCGCGATGTTGAACGCGTTCATCTCCACTCCGGCCATGCGCAGCCAGTACGGCAGCACGAACATCGGAAAGCACAGCCCTAGCGTCCAAGCCGCCGCGGTTGCAGTTGCACGCCGCCAGAAGACTGCCAGCAGGAAGATCGCCATGATCGGCGCGGCGATCAGGAACCAGCACTCCTGAAAATACGAAAAGATGTTGCCGAAGCTCATCACGACCGGAGCCCACAACGCCCCCACGACCAGGATCGCGACGCCTGACCAGCGTCCGAAACGGATCAGTTCGGCCTCAGACGAGCGTCGCCGGTAGAGTCCCTTGTACAGGTCCACGGTGAGGATCGTGGCGCTGGAATTGATCAGGGCTTGGATGGTCGACATGATCGCGCCGCATAGGCCGGCCAGAATCAAGCCCCGCAGCCCGGTCGGGATCACCGTCTTGATCAGGAATGGCAGCGCCTCGTCCCCGGTGCCGAGATCGGGCCGCAGCGCGTAGGCAACCATGCCGGGGAAGATGTACGCCAGCGCGGTGAATACGCCCAAGAAGCAGGCCAGGACGATGCCCATGCGGGCGTGCCATTCGTTCTTCGCGCCGAGCGAGTTCTGGTTGATGTACTGGTTGGTGCAGAAGTACCACGGCCCGGTCGAGAGGGCCAGCACCACCATGGCCGTCCATGGCAGTTCGGGGTCGGAGGCGGGCAAGATGAGATGGGCGCGCTCGCCTGTGCCCACGACCGCTTGCCAACCGCCCGGGACTTCGGTCAGGCCGAGGAAGAACACGAGCAGTCCGCCGGCGATGAGCAGGGCTGACTGGAAGACTTGCGTCCAGGCTACGGAACTCATGCCGCCGTAGACGGTTAGCGTGCCCGACAGGATCGCCAGCCCCCAAATGCCCGCCTGCAGCGGGATGCCCAGCATTTGCTCGAGCAAGTAGGCGCCCGAGAAGATCACACCGGCAAGGTTGATGAAGACGTAGCTGATCACGCTGATCACGGCGTACATCCGGCGCACTGTCACGCTGTAGCGCAGTTCGAGGAACTCCGGCATCGTAACCACGCGGTTGCGCAGGTACACCGGGAGGAAGACGCCGATCAGCAAGCTGTAGCCCACGAAGTTGAGCCATTCCCAGTTGGCGACGGCCATGCCGTGCGTGTAGGCGTAGCCCACCACGCCGACCAGTTGTTCGGTGCTCAGCGACGCTCCGATGGTCGAGAATCCGATGACCGCCCACGAGAGCGTTCCCGATGTCAGGAAGAAATCGCGCGAAGACTCCTTCTTGCGACGACCCGCCCAGAACCCGATCGCCAGGGCCGCGACAAAGTAGGCCCCGAATATCGATAAGTCCAACGAACCCATAGCGTCGCCTGCTGGTAGCGGTAATCCCTTTCTTGCGGACGCTCCGGACTCGGTCTACGCCTGCGGCGTGAAACGGAGCGTCACGATTTCCCAAGGGCGGATTTGGAACGACGCTTGGTCGCCGTCGTGCCTGATGCTGGGAGATGCCAACGGCTTGCCGTTGAAGTCCACCGCTTGACACGAAGACGCCCGCATCGGCAGGTGGACCTTGACGGTGCCGCTGCGGCCGACAGCGTCGTAGAGGCGGATCTCGTACCCTCCGTCGCGGTAGAGCCAGCTGGAAGCGGCGATGCTGTCCGGTGTCGCCGACAGCAGGCTCTTGCTCAGCGGCAGGTCCGCTCCCGCGCGGCTATAGACGAGCCGCGACGAGCAGGCATGGGTGCGCTCGGCCGCCCGCTGCGGCACTCGCGCAGTGCGCCAGTCGCCTCCGTGAGGAACCAGCGAATAGCGGAAGCTGTGCTCGCCTTGGCCCGTGAAATAAGGATTTGCGAACAGGTTCTCCATTTCGCCCCGTGGATCAATCGTCATCATCAGGATGTGCTCGAGCGAACGCTTCTCCGGGTGGAACAGCCAGCCCCGCTTGCCCTCGGCGCCTAGCACTGCCAGGCCCTTGCCGGCTGCGCTGTAGTCGACCCAGTGGTGCGCGAAGAACACGTTCCTGCGCAGCAACTCCTCGTTCGGGTCCGTGCCGTCCCCCCAGGGCTCGCCCGACAGGTCTCGCGGTTCGGCCCCGAACGGGATCCCCGCCGTTGGAATGGCATCGAAGTCAAACAGCGCATTGGCCGCGAAGTAGCCGGAGCCTCCGACACTGTAGATGTCGCAAGCGAAGTCGATCTGTTCCCGGTTGTGGTCCAGCGATACGGTCAGCTCGACCGAGTGGTCGCCAATGTGACCGGTCATCTTGGCCGAACTGCGCAGGGGGCCGTGTTCTACAAGCCGCCATCGAGCGCCTTGGATGTGTTCCTCGCCGGTCACCGGTCCGCCGTGCCACGGCCAGGGATCTTCGTTCTTGTAGAACACAACGTTTCCAGCCCGTCGATACGTGCTGCCGCGCCGCTTGTCGTGTATCGCCCGCACTCCGCCCGCGTCCAGCTCGACCCGGGCGAACTCGCTCTCCACGGCGCTCAAGGGCTCGTCTGGATAGCTCGGCTCCTCGTCCCCGTCCACCCGCACGACGCGCAAGGTCGTGTATCCCAGGGCGGGCACCGTGATGTCGGCCAGCAGCCAGGCTTCCTTGTAGGTGTTCTTGGCGCCGGGGGGAAGGTGTTCGCTGGAGTTGTTGAAGTGGCGCACCCGCAGCAACTGGTGGGGCCGCTCGGCCCCATCGGCGTCGACCAGCTTGAGCTTCGTGAACCTTGGTTCGGCAAAGACCGCCTTGATCTCGACGGGTCCCTGGCGCTCCCAGACCAGCGGGTTGAACACAGCGATCGTCTGTGTTTCGCCGTCTGTCTTGATGCGACGTGTGAGGTGGCGCATCGCCTCCTTGCGAAGCCTGTCGGCTTGGAAGGTCACGTTCCGCCCCACTTCGATGGCGTCCGGCATGTCCTCATCGCCGACGTAGAGACCGTCGTGGGGGTACAGCGTGAGCGCTTCGTGCCACAGGTCCTCCATCTTGGCCTCGGGGTAGGCCGCGCCCACTTGGGCCGCGAGGGCGCTGTAAGTCTCCGCCTCGACGAGCTCGTTGTTCACGCGGTCGCGCCAGTTGTCCAGGCCGTGGCTGCCGCACTGCCCGTACCAGAACGGCCAGCCAACGGGATCGACCGGTCCGCTGAAGCGCGGGATCGCCGAGCGCGCCTTCTCGAGTTCGGCGAAATACTCTGTGGGCGTTACAAAGCGTAGCGGCGTCGACTCGCGCTGCTGCCACGCTTTGACGAACCCAGGCATGTCAAGCGTGGGCTCTCCATCTGCGGCAGCGTTGTAGGTCGGCAGGGAAAGCGGTAGCGTGTGGTCGAGGCCGACTGGCACCCAGATGATCTTGGTTTCGCTGGCCGGCATCAGGAAGCGCAGCGCCGAATCGTACAGCGCCCGGACCGCGCCTTCCCAGTCATCTTCGTAAGCATTCAGCTCGTCCAGGTAGCCGCCCGGACCCTTGCCCATGCCCCAACCGCCGGCCAGCCAGCCGTACGGGCCGTAAGTCAGGGTCACTTCGCTGCCGTCAAGACCTTCCCAGATGAACTCCCGCTTGTAACCCTTGCGGTCCAGCGCCCAGATGGGCCGCGTGAACCGGTAGTAGTCGTAGCCGGCCTTGCGCAGGATTTGCGGCATCTGCGTGTGGCCAGGATGGATGTCGATAAAGGAGGCGACGTCGAGCTTGGCGTCCGGAAACTCACGCTCGAAAAACTTCCGGCCCAGCGTCATGTTGCGGATCACCGCCTCGGGCTCGTTGAACGGGTTGTCGTTGTTGACGACGGTGCCCGCCGAGATTCCTACGCGGCCTTCTTGGGAGAAGCGCTTTAGCTCGGCGTAGACATCCGGTTTGAGCTCGGCCGTGCGATCAATACGCTCCAGCTTGGCGTCGATGAACCACTTGAAGTTCTCGTCACGCTGCATGATCTCCACCGCTCGCTGGTCGATTAGCGCCGCGCGTGCCCAGTGCCAAGCCTCCGAAGCGAACCAGGAAAAGTCGTTGTGACTGTAGGGAACAAGCAAGATCTTTGCGCCGGCTATCTTTTCCCGAACCTCCTCATAGGAGGTGGACTCCGGGTCGCCCACCTGGGCCGCAGCTTGCGCCACCGCTCCGAGCAGGGCCATCATGCCGAGAAACTCGCGTCGGTCAACCGCCATACGCAACAGACTACACCAGCGCGGCGGCGGCTTCGTTGCGTGACCGGACTGTACCCGAGTACGGTTGGCTAGCAGCCAAGATCACTCGCCCCGGGGCGGACCATGCTCTGGTCGCTCCAATGAGGGTACGTCCGAGCCCCTCGGCTGGAGCCCGTTGAGCGCTCTCGAAGCCGCGCTGGTGTGTCCTGTTCTGTTCCGCTCGCGATCGCTTCGGGAACCCGCGTGGAGCAGTCCAGCGCTGCTTCGTCCTAGCGTGCCGGTCGCGACCTCTCGTGGCCAAGCGGCAGGGCCATTTGTGAAATGAGGATGTTGAGAGGGCTGGAGAAGGACTGCAAGAAACCTGCTCTCGATGCAAGTCCGCCGTGCGTGAAACACATAATTCTGTAAAATACAGAATTATGGAACATACGATTCAGGCCACCGAGCTTGCCCGCAAGCTCGGAGACGTCTTGTCCAAAGTGCGCTATCGCCGAGACTCGTTTGTCATCAAGCGGAACGGAAGACCGGTGGCGCGAGTCGTGCCGGTTGAACCAGACGTTGACGAGGCCACTCTTGGGGAAGCGCTCGCCGCGTGGTGCGATGGTGCCTCGAGCGATCACGCGTTCGCCGATGACCTCGATGCCATCAACGCATCTGACAAGCCCCCGACGGATCGATGGGCGTCGTAGTCGATACCAGTGCGCTCGTGGCCGCCGAGCGCGGTCGCGAAACCCAGGAAGCGGGTGCTCAACTGACGTGGAGCAATCTGCTTGGACACCTAGCCAACGAGAGCGCCGTGCTGCCGGCCGTTGTGTACGCAGAACTGCTTGCTGGGGTGTATCTTGCCAGAAGCGACCGACAAGCGGCGCTACGTCGCGCTCGAATTGACGCCCTCACGGCACGCGTGCCGATCATCGAATTCAATGCTGCCATCGCCCGCCATTGGGCGCGGGTGTTCGCCGAACTTCGCCGCTCTGGCGAAGCCATTCCGGCGAATGACGTCGCCATTGCTGCGACCGCTTTGCATCTGGACTTCGCGGTGTTGGTGGGGCCGTCTGGCGAACGGCACTTTCGACGAGTCGCGGGTCTTGAGGTGGCGCAGCTGTAGGTTCCTCCCGTCCACGCTGGCACCCGTCGGGGGACTGCGCCGACGGCCGCTCGCCTGCGCGTGAGGCTTGGATCACGACTTGCAGGACAAGCAGCCGATGTCGAGACGGAAACTGGTCTCGGGCGCCTCAAGTCCTTGCGAGCCGCAGGCCCAGCGAAACGGCCTGAGTTGATCGGTGTGGCCGAACCACCCGCTGTCGGTGAGCGCCATGATCTGAGTCGGTTGACGCGGCACGGCGGCGAGTTGGACAGCCTGGACTGAGAGCGATCCTTTCGTGGCCGGAGGCTCGCCAGTTCGCTGCGATGGCCGAGCCGCGCGCGGTCACGCCATCGGCAAGGGGCGGCCCGGTCTCTACAAGTGGGGCAATTCGTCCCGCACTTCAAGCCATGGTGTTGCGCGATGCCAATCGACCAGCGTGTCTCGCAGTCGAGCGGCTTCTGGAAACTGCTCGGCATGGGACGCGAGATTGTCGAGCTCGTACGGATCGGATCGCAGATCGTGGAAGACCGCGCAGTCATTGCGGATCGTTCGGTCGTCCTCCTCGACCTCGATCCCATACTTATGCGTGGGCGTGCGTATGCCCATCATGGAATAGGGCATCGCATACGAGACCCCTTGGTAGCCCGCCGCCTCAATGAAGGCGTAGTCGCGCTCCAGTGACGCGCGCTCGGCACCGAGTACTGGCGTCAGGCTCTGTCCCTGCATGTGGGACGGAATAGCCAAGCCGCACGCTTCGAGGATTGTTGGGGCGATGTCAATGTTCGATGCGACTTGGCTCGTATTGACGGATGGGCCGAAGCCGTTCGGATAGCGGTAGATCATCGGCACGCGAATCGCTTCCTCGTACAGGCGATCCTTGTTGAAGGTGCCGTGGTTTCCGAGCAACTCTCCGTGATCCGCCGTGAGCACGATGATCGTGTTGTCGGCGATTCCGTTTTCCTCCAACGCTGCCAGCAGCTCGCCGATCAGATCGTCGGTGCAGGTGACCGCGGCGCAGTAGTGCGCGATCAGATCGCGAAGGTCGAAGCCCTCCGGCAGGGCGTCGCCGGGGGCATCCGGCGCGCCGCCGCGCGTACGCCAGAAATAGTCCCACTTGGTGTAGACCTTGAACCACCAGTCGTCGCGGAAAAGGGTGCCGTCTTGGTCGTAGACGTTGTCCCGCAGCAGCACCTCCTCCCGGCTGTACATGCCGTCGTATCGCTCTGGCAGGTTGCCCGGGCCGATGGGCATGTGCGGCGGCGAGACCCAGTAGTTCAAGAAGAAGGGGCGGTCCCTGTTGGCACGGATATACTCGCGCGCCTTGTCGCTTGCCGCTTGCGGCATGAACGAATCGACAACTGTCTCGGTCCCGGTATCGGCGGACAGCCTGTCCCCATCCCGAACCGCCTCGCGCATCGCCCGCCCGTAGTAGCGATGGGGGATCTCGACTGGGTAGTAGGCATAGTCGAATCCCAGCAGGAACGGATCCACGTGCGCATGCCACTTTCCCACGTGCCCGGTGTCATAGCCGGCCGAGGACAGGATTTCGGGTAACGTCGGGTCAAGTAGCCGGGTGCGGGTCGTTCCGATCGAGCCGACGTTGCGGATGGAGCCCGCGCAGGTCCTTGCGTATTGGCCGCTGAGCACGTTGCCCCGGGCCGGAGAGCAGACCGGGCTGTTGGTCACTCCGACTTCGAATCGGCATCCCTGCGCCGCCAGGCGATCCACGTGCGGCGTGCGGACTATCGGATTGCCGTAGCAGCCGATTTCGAACGGCCGCAGCTGATCGGTGAGGCACACCACCACATTGGGCGGGCGAGTCTCGCCTGAGCATCCAGCCATGAAGGCGGCGGCGCCAAGCGCCGAGCTGGACGTGAATTCGCGGCGGTTCATGTTCCGGGTTGCGCAAGTCACGACAGAAGCGAGCCGACAGACCCGTGAGCTGGGAGTTTGGCAGGCACTTGAGCTTCAGTCTACTCGGAGCCGGTCGGAAGGACGCAGGCGCGGGCCGGGTTGAGCTGCCTCGTGAACCAAGCACTCGGCATGTCCTGAGCGGCAAAGCCTATGGTGCCGAGCAGGGGCAGGTGCCCGACCCATCTCTGGGCTCGGCAATCCACGCCTTACCCGTCTAGCGTCGTCTTGACCGATGCAGCTGCTCGATCGCGGCCAAGGTCAGCTCGCTCAGTCTGACCCTCTGCTGGCCTAGCTCGTCGAAGTTGTCCGGCGCGAGCCATCGTTCGTAGGCTACCTTCAACGAGGGCCACTCCTCGGCGATCATTGCGAACCATGCGGTGTCGCGACTTCGGTTGCGAACGATTGCGGCGCGGCGAAAGGTTCCCTCATAGGTCAGGCCGAATCGGCGCGCGGCCATGCGCGACCGAGCGTTCAGCGCATCGCACTTCCACTCTAAGCGTCGGTAGCCAAGAGTCTGCATGGCGTAGACGACAAACAGGTACATCGCATCGGTGGCGACTCGCGTGCTTGCAATCCGCGGGCCCCAGTAGATGTGGCCGATCTCGATGGACTGGTGAGCGGGATTGATCCGCATCAGCGACTGTCGGCCTTCAACTCGGTTGGTGGAGCGATCGATCACTGCGAAAAAGAGGGGATCCGCAGACGCACCTGCCCCCGAGAGCCAGACATCGAATTCTCCAAGCGAGGCTGGTGCCGGCTCGGGCATGTAGCGAAAGCGCGCGGCCCGATCCGGCGGGCTCGAGGCGGCGAAGAGATCGTCCCGATGAGTGTCAGGGTCGAGAGGTTCGAGTCGTGCATACCGCCCTTGGAGCACGATGCGTTCAGGCATACCGGCAGGCCGTGGGTTGGCAACTCTTGGACCGATCGGCAGTTCCGAAGTGGGATCGATTTCCTGCGGTATCGGTGCCGCGTGAGTTTCTTGGTCCATAAGCAGGAGACAGGGAATCAATGAGCGATCATATCGCCGGGCCGGCTTTCCCGACCGGGCACGCCGACATGCCGCACCGATCGCGCGCACATCGAGCAGCCGCTGCAGTTTCGTGTTGTACGGGTAGCACTCTCGACCTGGCCATGTAGATCATTGCTTCGAGACTTGCTGTGACTGGTCCAAGACGATCGTCAGCACTCGCGCTGTCTCCGCGTCGTCGGGATTATCCCGCAGGATCGCCTCGAGTTCCTCAATGCCCTCGTCCCAGCGATTTAGGCGACACAGGACCAGGGCGTAGTTGCGACGTGCTGTGACGTTGAGCGGTTCAAATTCCAAGACCTTCTGGTAGGTGGCTAGCGCCGTCGCGTAATCGCCGCTTTCTTCTAGGCGAACCGCCTCGCCGTGCAGGCGAGCCGTCTCGAGCTCGTGCTCGCGAGCGCGATCAGCGACCGCGATCAGGGCGGACAGCTTCGTGCGATAGACCTCTGACTCTGCAAGCCGTCCGGCGCTGTGCAGGGCCCGGGTCAAGTTGTACAGGATGGCCTGGTCTTCTGGGCTGAGCTCGTGCGCGCGCAGCAGGTGGTCGGCGGCTCCCCCGGCGTCGCGGCGACGGAGCAGCTCGAGTGCCGCTTGGTAGTGCGCGGTCGAATCTTCTGGAAGCAGCTCGACTGCCTGCATTATCAGCGGATAGGCCTCTGCGTCACGCTGGAGGCGCTTGAGCGTCACGCCCAGAGCGAGGTGGGCCTCGCCGTTGGAAGGGTTGCCCTCCATGGACTTCCGAAACTCCTCCGCAGCCTCCTCTAGTTGCTCTCGCTCGGCATGCATCTTTCCCTTGAGCATGTGGAGATGTGCCCTCTGCGGGCCGTCGGCCGCGAGACTCACCGCTGTCGTAATGTGGCGCAGCGCGCGCTGAAATTCTCCCTTGCCTGCTGAGATGATCGCGATGTTCAGGTGGGCCGCCCCTAGGTGCGGATCCAGCTTGACCGCTCGTTCGAACACCTGCAGCGCCGCGTCTTGCTCACCCAGTTTCGCCAGTGCCATTCCGGCTGAAGCGTGGATCTGCGCGTCATCGGGGCTCAGTTCCAGAGCGCGCAGCAGAGCTTGGATCGAGTCCCCCCGCTGCGGTACCAGGGACAGTGCAGCCCCTAGGAGCAAATGGGCCTCGGCGTTGTCGGGATTCGCGCGAGTGATCCCTTTCAAGAGCGACACCGCTTCGCTCAGATTGCCGTCTTCGATCATCGCCGCCGCCTCATCGGTGCGGGACGGGGCGGAGCTACCGGGCGCTTGGGCCGGGGCGCGGGAGGGCCCGGCGACCAGAGCGAGCGCAACAGCGCCCGCTAGCAATAGCCTGCGGCTGGACGAAACGGGCGGCGAGCCGGTTGCCGACTGAGGTGTGCGCAGATCGGCGCTCGAGGCCCGCCCAAGTTGTGCGGGGACCCCACTTGGCGCGGCACGCGCCGACGCTGTTGAGCCAATCTGCGACGATCCCGGCTGTTGAGGCAAAGCTTTGGCGAGCGGCCTGACGGAACCTAGCCTAGGCCCCCCGGGGAGCCTTGGCCTCACGGCTCTAGGCCACCTCGGGGGCGTGCTGCTGGCTCCATCGAACCACGGGTCAGAATATTATCTTCAACCCGAACTGCACTTGGCGCATGGGCACGATCGTGTTGACAATCCTGCCCATGGTGGGCGAGAGCACCGTGGTGTCCGGCGGGCCGTAATTGGCCAGATTGAGGACATTGAAGAACTCCGAGCGCACCTCCACCCAGCGACTGTCGCCCCAAGCGAAGCGTTTGAAGAGCGAGAAGTCCAGATAGGTCACAGTCTCGGTGTACACCAGTCCGCGCCCGGCGTTGCCGAAACTGCCGAAGGCGGGCGGTTCGAAAGCGTCCGTGTTGAACCATCTGGCTGAGCTGCGCGAGCCCGCGTTGGGGTCTCCGACCAGATTTGGCCGCATGTAGCTCCACCAAGCGACAGTATTGCCGATGTTGGCTACGTCGCCGCTGACCACCATGTTGACCGGCTGGCCGCTCCGGGTCTGGAACAGGCTATTGGCGTGCCAGTTTCCCAGCACCCATGCGGCGGGACCCCTGTTGAATATACGCTTACCTTTGCCGGCAGGCAGTTCCCAAACCGAAGACACCGACAGGAAGTGTGGGACGTTGTAGCCTGCGACTCCCTTGTTGTTTTCCAAGTTGTAGAAGTCCTGCACGTACGAGCTACCGCCCGGGCCGTTCTCGGCGGTAAAGAAGCCGCTCGCCCCGTTGTCGATGGCGCGCGACCAAGTGTAGGACGCGAGCAGCGAAAAGCCGCCCGAGAACCGTTTGTCGGCCTTGAACTCAAGGCCGTGGTAGCTGGACCGCCCGCGGTCGTCACCCCAGAACAACGTGGGATAGTGAGGCTGCGGTTTGCTCGCAGCTACTTGTTCCGCAGTGCCTGTACTGGGAGCTGCCGTGTTGCCAAGCCCTGTGATCTGGAGGCGTCGGCTGATGCTCCCCACGTAGGCCCCGGACAGCACGAGATTCTGGCTGACTTGCTGTTGCAATTCGACGTTCCACTGATGGCCGATGGGATTCTTGTTTTCGCGGTCGACGCACCAGCACGTATCGCCCCACGGATTCGGGCCCGGTAGCGGGCTCCCCAGCTTGTTGCGAAGGTCGTCGATGAATTGGACTTGCTCCCCGACGGCGTTCGCGGGCTGGAAGAAACCATCGTTATTGGGCCACCCGCCTGAGCCTTGCCAAGATTGGTTGACCCCCGTTAGCTGGTCAAACACGATGCCGTAGCCAACCCGCAGAACTGACGTAGGATTCATGCTCCAAGCCAAGCCGAATCGGGGCTGCCAGTTGTCCCAGACGGGGATCGGGCCGATGCTCGTGTGATCAGCGAGTCGGATCTTGTCGCCGTGCAGCACGTCCTGCAGGCCGTCACCCGGAATGCATGGCGCGATTCCTGCTTGATTGCAGGGCGGAGGCATGGACTCAAGGCCCAGCAGGAATTCCCCCGTGTGAAGGTCTTGGTAGTTCTTGAACCGGCCGGTGGAGGATTCCACGTCAGGCCACATCAAGTGGTCGAAACGAAGGCCAATATTCAGCGTGAGGTTGGGCCTTATCCTCCACTCGTCCTGTACGTAGGCTCCGAAGGTCTGGTATCCGAAGAAAATCGATGAGGGCAGTCCGCCTGACACCTGGGACGGGACTCCGAGCAAGGCCGTGGCGACTGGATCACCCGTCGATCCCACCTCGCCTGGCCGGAGGCCTTGCGTGGGCACCTCGGTGAAGTTGAAGCTGATCCCACCGGTGGCGTTGGGAGTCAGGGTGTGGCGCAGAGTCTGCGCTCCGAACTTGAGGGTGTGGTTCCCTCGAATCCAGCTTAGGTTCCCGGTGTAGTGATACTGCTCGTAGTGGAACTCCAGCGGCCCTTCCATCCTTCGCAGTGCCCCCACGTCGCCGCCTGCAAATCCGCCGCTGCCGATGGCAATCGAAGGAATCGCACGTACGCCCTCAAGGTTGCCGAAGCCGGCTGCTAGGGCCGGGCCGTCACCGACTTCATCATCTGGAATCGTGCCCTGCCGGTAGGGCTCCTTGGCGTAGCCGAAGCTGTGATCCATGATCACGGTCGGAGAGAAGCTATGAAACCAGCCGCCGCCGTAGTTGACGAACGGGAACTCGCCGACCTCATTGATCAGCTGAGTTGACGGGGTCAGCTGTGCGCCATTGATCTTGCTGTATCGAACCCAAGCCCGGTCCAGCTCGCTGAACTGGTGGTCAAAGCGGACTTGGAAGTTGTCTGCATTGTTGGTTGCCGCATCTTGGTTGATCACGTTGAATTGCGGATCGCCCTGCAGGTTCGGCTTGTCGTAATAGCCCCTCAGGTAGGTTTGCATTGTTTGGTTCAGGCGCGAAGACGGGATCACGTTGCCGGGAAACTGGTCACGGATCAATCCCCCGGTATCGGGATCCATCCGGGTTGTGAGCGGGTCGAAAATGTTCATGCCGGTGGGCCAGTTGGAGAGGTCCCCGCCCAGCTGAGCATCCGTCGGCACGTAATAGCGGTTCGACCGTGGATTGCTGAAGCGCCAGCCTTCGTAGGCAAAGTGGAAGAATGTCTTGTTCTTTATGATCGGTCCGCCAACGGCCGCTCCGAACTGGTTCTGGCGGAACGCCGCGGGCTTGACGTTGAACTCATCCGTGAAAGGATCGCGCGCGTTGAGGGCGTCATTGCGGACGAACTCCCACAGCGAGCCGTGAAACTCATTGGTGCCGGTCTTGGAGATGACATTGATGATGCCCCCGAGCACACCGCCAAATTCGGCCTTGTCGTTGTGCGACTGGACTTTGAACTCTTCGATGGCGTCGATGATCGGCGGGATGACGTACATGTTGCCGATGTAATTCGTATTGTTGACACCGTCTAGGAGGTGGATGTTCATGCGATTCCACTGCCCGTGGATGGAGGGGTTGGAGAATGACGCTCCCGGAACCCCGACGTTGGCAAGGTCGTGGCTGCCAATGCCGCTGCTCTGGGCGGTGCTAATGGGAGTTGCGCCCGGCGTGAGCGTGAGAAGCTGCGTGAAGTTCCTGCCGTTCAAGGGCAGGTCCTCTACCTGCTTGACGCCAATCACCGTGCCCAGCTCGGACGTGGACTGCTGGAGCTGCTCGGCTTGCGCCATCACCTCGATCGTTTCCGTCACGTTGCCTACTTCGAGGGAGATATTCTGCGTGACGGTCTGGTTGACGCCCACGTTGAAGGTTGGCAACACGGCCGTCTTGAAGCCGGTTTGTTCGGAGACGAGAGTGTAGTTGCCTGGCTGCACATTGACGAACACGAAGAAGCCGCTGGCGTTCGCCGCGGTGGTTACCTCCACTCCGGTCCCCACGTTGGAAAGGGTGACCGACGTGCCCGGCACAACCGCCCCGGTCGTATCGGTAATCGTTCCGTTCACGCCCCCTGTCGTGCTCTGTCCGAACGCGGCGGCGGCAACGATGACGCAGACCGCCAGCAACTGCGCAGCTCGGCGGGCAAGATGGGGAATCTGAAACATGGTCTGGCTCCTAGTCGGCGGGCAGCGTGTGAATCAGGACTGCCCCCGTCAACCAGCCGATCCGCACCCGTGCAGATGTCGGCCGGCCGCCCCGATTCTACACGAGCGGGCTTGTGGTGTCCAACGCTGGGCCACGGAGGCCAACTGTGTCCTGCGGCCTGCGCCAAGGCAGACTCACACGCGCGTGACGAACTCCACTAGGTTGAGTAGTACGCTCGCCACGGCGGCCCACACCGCATCGTCCTCTACAGACTGAGACGTTTCGGCTTCCTCGTTGAAGATCTGTCGTTGCCTGTCGTGGTACGCAGCCAGCCTTTGCAACTCGGCGGCGCTGGGTTCCCGCGCCACGCACAGTCGAAACGCATAGCTGAGGCGCTGATCCACCGTTGGCCCGCCCTCGCGTTGGATCCGTTCTCCCAAGTGCAGGGCCGCTTCTTCGAAAACCGGGTCGTTCAGCAGCGTGAGGGCTTGCAGCGGGGTGGTCGAGCGGTCCCGCTTGCAGACGACTTGGACATTGTCGGGCGCGTCGAACGTTTCCAGCTGCGGGTACGGCAGGGTGCGCTGGCGAAAGATATACAAGCCTCGCCTGAAGTTGTCCGCGCCTTCGCTCTGCGGCCACTTCACGAAGTTTCCGAATCCGATCTCGGTAGCCCCTTCGGGCAGGTACGGCCGCACGCTGGTCCCGCCGATTCGGCGGTCGAGCAATCCTGCCGCGGCAAAAGCCGAGTCCCGGATGATCTCCGCGGGGAGCCGGATGCGCGACTGGCGCGCGAGCAGCCGGTTCGCAGGATCGATTTCCGAGAGGTCCGGGCGGACATCCGAGGACTGCCGATAGGTTGCGGACGTTACGATCAGGCGGATCAAGGCCTTTGTGTCCCAGCCGTTCTCCATGAATTCCACCGCCAGCCAGTCGAGCAGCTCGGGATGGCTGGGGGCCTCTCCACGCGTTCCGAAGTCGTCCGAGGTCGAGACCAGGCCCGTTCCGAAGTAGCGCTGCCAGAGCCGGTTGACCGTGACCCGCGCCGTGAGGGGGTTGTTGCCAGATACCAACCACTCGGCCAGCGCGAGGCGGTCGCGCTTGCCGGCTGGCAACGGCGGCAGGGTGGACGGCGCGGACGGGTCTACCCGAATCCCGGGGTTGCGGTAGTCCCCGCGAACCAAGATCCGAGTATCGGGCGGGTCCGGGTTCTCGGCCATCGTGTAAGCCTGGGTGAGGGCAGGGAATCGCTCTTGCAGTGCCTTGAATTCCCGCTTCAGCTCGGCGAATTCTAGGCCTTCAAAGCCCTCCGGCGTTTGAAAGTCATACCCCCCTACAACATTCCCTACGAAGTACGCGGACAATCGGTCGCTTTGTTTGGCGGTGCGTCGTTCGGGTGCCGCGCGGACCGTCTCGGTCCCGCCGTCCAGCTCGAACTCGAGCAGGTCCCACAGGATCTTCCAGATCGGCTCCAGGCTTGTGCCAGGGTCGGTCGCAGCTGCGAGGATGCGACGTTCCCAGTAGTCCTGCAGCTCCGGGACCCGGTACCGCGCGAACAGCTCCGCCCGCCGCCTCTCGAACTCGGGACGGCGCGCCATGTATGCTCGCCGCTCCCTTGGCAGCGGGGCGTCGATGTCGCGCTCGATTGCGGTGTTGAAGAATGCGTACAGGCTGTAGAAGTCCTTTTGGCTGATCGGGTCGAACTTGTGATCGTGACATCGGGCGCATCCGGCCGTCAGGCCCAGCCAGACTGTCGCGGCAGTGCTGGTCCGCTCAACGACACGCTCCACCCGGTCCATCTCGAGGGGGAAGCCGCCCTCTCGGTTGTGGAGGGCGTTGCGGTGGAACCCGGTTGCGACGACTTGGCCGCGGTCTGCGCCCGCGATCAGATCCCCGGCCACTTGCTCGACTGTGAATCGGTCGAACCCGAGGTTGCGGTTGAACGCATCGATCACCCAGTGTCGCCAGCGCCACGCGTAGGGACGGATGTAATCGGCCTGATAGCCATCGCTCTCGGCGAAGCGCGCTTGGTCCAGCCAGTGCAGGGCCTGCATCTCGCCGCTGTGCGGGGATGCCAGCAGGCGCTCGACGGCCTGCTCGTAGCTAGTCTCTCCGCCGGAGAACGCAGTAATTTCGCCGGGGCTTGGCGGGATCCCGGTCAGATCCAAGCTCAGACGTCGCAGCAGGACGGCCGGGGGCGCTTCCGGTGAAGCTTCGAGGCCCGCGGATTCCAGCTTGGCCGCGATAAACGAATCGATCGGATTCCGCATCCAGCCCGCGGCCCGCGTCGTTGGGATCTTCGGCCGGCCGGGCGGTACGAAAGACCAATGCGCCGCGTCTGGGCTGGGTTCTGTGCCCGATGCGCGGGAATCCGGCCACACCGCTCCCTGATCGATCCAGGCCGCGATACGGTTGATCTGTTGGGCAGGGAGGCGCTCGCCCTCGAGCGGCATTACCGGGCCTTCCGAAGCGGGCCGGCTGAGCATCTGAACAAGCCGGCTGCCGGCGCCGTCGCCAACCTTGATCGCCGGCCCCGAGTAGCCGCCGCGCATCGCGGCGGCGGCACCGTCGAGGCGCAGGCCCCCGGACTGGCTGGCCGGTCCGTGGCATGCCACGCAGCGCTGGCGGAAGATCGGCTCGATATCGGTACGAAAATCGATCTGGGCCGTCTGCGCTGCGAGCTGCGGGATCCAGAGGCTGGCTAGCAGCAAGGACAGGCGGAAGGGCGTCGGCACAAGGAAGGCCTCGCAGCCAAAATATCAGACTTCGCCCACGCAGGTCTGTTCGAAGCGATTCGGTCGCGCGCTGAATTCGAGTTCTGCGGACGGGCGTCAGGAGCTTGGCGCACTCCCGTTCGATCAGATGCGCAGCTGGCTGGGTCCCGGAAGCCTCCTGGTTGGGCCTGCATCCCGGCTCAGCGCCTGCCGCATGCGCGCCACAAGCCAGGCTGAGGAGCGCGATAGCGATGTGCCGCTCGCACGCGGAGAGTCTGAGCACGCCGCTAGTGCTGCGTCTACAATACGCTGGAAGTACAAGATGAAGCGCCCGATTTCTCTCCAGACACCGCTGAAGATCGGCTTGGCTATGCTGGTCTCAACCGTGACCATCGCCGCCGGCACGCGACCGTATGTCATGGGCACGCGAGGCGTCGTCGTTTCGGGCCACCACCAAGCCAGCGATGCCGGCCTCGACATGCTCAAGGCCGGCGGCAACGCTATCGATGCGGGAGTCGCCACGGTGTTCGCGCAAGCGGTCACGGAATTCGACCGCTTCGGACTTGGCGGGGAAGTCCCGATCTTGATCCACAACGCTGCCGATGGCCGCGTGGTCGCCGTGAACGGGCAGGGCCAAGCACCCCGCAAGGCGACGCTGGAATGGTTCCGCGCCAACGGCATCGCGGCCATTCCCGGGGATTGCTTCCTGCCGGCTCCAGTGCCGGCCGTCGTGGGCTCGCTGATCGCAGCATTGCGCGAATTCGGCACGATGAGCTTGGGCGAGGTGCTGGCCCCGGCCATTCGTCTCGCAGACGAAGGGTTCGCGGTTTTTCCGAGCTACTTGGACAACTTGCGCAGGGTCCAGGGCCGCATGCGGGCAGAGTGGCCGACCTCCGCGCGAATCTTCCTCCCGGGCGGGGATCTGCCCAGCGTCGGGGACCTGCTGGTGCAGAAAGACCTGGCCCGCACGCTTCAGCGGCTGGTCGAAGCCGAGCGGCAGGCCTCGGCCGCCGGCCGGGATGCGGGCCTTCAGGCCGCTCACGACCTGTTCTATAGCGGCGACCTCGCCGCGGAAATCGTTCAGTTTCAGAAAGACTTCCGGTGTACCGACGCCAATGGCTTCACATCTTCCGGCCTCTTGGAAGTCGAGGACTTCGCGGCGTTCCGGCCGGCAATCGAAGAGCCCGCCCGCACCTCGTATCGCGGCGTGGAGGTATACAAGGTGGGCTTCTGGTCCCAGGGACCCGTCCTGCTTCAGACGCTGAACCTGCTGGAAGCCTATGACCTGCGCTCGCTGGGGCACAATAGCGCGCCGTACCTGCACTTGCTGGCAGAAGCCATGAAGCTGGCCTTCGCCGACCGCGAGTGGTACTACGCCGATCCTGACTTTGTCGGAGTCCCCGAACACGGCCTGCTCTCCAAGGAGTACGCCGCGCATCGGCGCAAGCTCATCGACTTGGAGGCGCCTTCGCTCAAGTTGCAGCCGGGCAATCCGTACCCGTTCCAGAACGAGCAGCTTGCGCACGCCGCCGTGCCCGACTCCGTCCCGTTTCGGCCCGACCCGCCAGGCACGACTGGCACTCGCGTAGCGGACGCGCAGGGCAACGTGTTCTCGGCGACGCCCAGCGGGGGCTGGTTTACGGCGTCGCCGATTATCGAGGGCCTCGGCTTCGTGCTCGGCACGCGCGGCCAGAGCTTCGTCTTGTCCGAGGAACAGGCGAACAGTCTGCAGCCGGGCAAGCGCCCGCGCACTACGCTCACGCCCACCTTGGCGATGAAGGATGGCCAGCCCTTCATGGCCTGGGGCACGCCAGGCGGTGACGCCCAGGACCAGGTCAACCTCCAGTTCCTCCTCAACGTGCTGGAGTTCGGAATGGACATCCAAACGGCGCTGGACGCGCCCCTGATCCAGATCCTGGACTTCCCCCCGTCGTTCTTCCCCCGGCAGACGCAACCCGGCGTCATGCGTGTCGAGTCGCGCATGGCGCAGTCCACGGTGGATGCTCTCACTGCCATGAGGCACACTGTTCTCGACGCCGGGCCATGGTCCATCGGCGACGCCACGGCCCTGATGCTGGATCGTCAGCGCGGGGTGCTTTACGGGGCGGCCGGGCCGCGCCGCGACAAATCGTACGCTCTGGCTTGGTAGCGCCCGCGGGCTGCCGCGCCGGGCCTCGTCCGGCGCTATATGGCGGTGCTACGATGGGACTTCTGCAGCTTGCCGAGGTGTTGTCTTAGGCTGCGGAATCCCCCTGGATGCGCTGGAACAGCCTCTTTATTCCGACGTTGCGCGATGCCCCGTCCGACGCCGAGGTCGTGAGCCACAAGCTGCTCTTGCGTGCGGGCTACGTGCGCCAGCTCTCGGCCGGGCTGTACTGCTACCTGTACCTCGCCCAGCGGAGCCTGCGCAAGATCGAGCGCATCATTCGGGAGGAGATGGACGCCATCGGGGCGCAGGAGATCTATACGCCGGAACTTCATCCGGCAGAGATTTGGAAAGAGAGCGGGCGCTGGGACGCGATCGGCGACGACATGTTCCGGCTCAAGGACCGCTTCGGCCGGGAGCACTGCTTGGGGATGACCGAGGAGGAGGTCGTCACCTTCATCGCCCGCGGCGAGCTGCGCAGCTACAAGCAACTGCCGCAGATCTGGTATCAGATCCAGGCGAAGTTTCGCGACGAGCCGAGGCCCAAGGCGGGCCTGATGCGCGTGAGGCGCTTCACCATGAAGGACTCATACACGTTCGACATGGACAGCGCTGGCCTTGACGCCGCGTACCAGCGCCACTACGTTGCCTACTGCCGCATCTTCGACCGCTGCGGCTTGGAGTACCTGCCCGTCGACGCGCATTCCGGCGCGATGGGGGGCAGCGAGTCGTGCGAGTTCATGGTGCCCTCCCCCGCGGGCGAGGATTGGCTGATCGAGTGCCCCGCGTCTGGCTATCGCGCCAATTTGGAGAAGGCGGCTACCCTGCCGCGGCCGCCTTCCGTGCCGGACCCGGAAGGCGACGCCTCGCCCGAAGAGTTCGCCACGCCGGGCAAGAAGACGATCGAAGAAGTGTCCGGATTTGACGGGCTGCCCGCGTCGTCGCATATCAAGGCGTTGGTGATGGTCGCTCAGGGAAAGCCCCTGATGGCGTTGTTGCGCGGCGACCACCAGCTCAGCGAGACAAAGCTCGCAGCCGAGGCGCAGGATCCAGACGTCCGGCCTGCCCATCCCGCGGAAATCGAACAGTGGCTCAGGGCCGAAGCGGGTTTCATTGGCCCGGTCGGCGCGGGCGATATCGCACTGCTCGCCGACAAGGCTCTGGAGGGGCGCCGCAACCTGATCGCTGGTGCCAACAAGGCCGACACGCACTTGCGAAACGTCACGCCCGGGCGCGATTTCCGGGCGCGGTACGCGGATCTGCGCGAGGCCGAGGACGGCGACATCGATGTGGCCTCGGGCCAGCCTGTGAGGCGGCGCAAGGCCATCGAAGTCGGACATATCTTCAAACTGGGCTACAAGTACTCCGAGTCCATGGGCCTTTCCGTCCTGGACGAGAACGGCAAGGCCGTCACCCCGATCATGGGCTCGTACGGCATCGGCGTCGAGCGCGTCCTTACCGGCGCGATCGAGCAGAACCATGACGATGCCGGGATGGCCCTGCCGGTCTCGATCGCCCCGTTCGAGGCAGTTATCACGCCGGTAAACCTCAAGAACGAGGACCAGCGGAGGGCTGCAGAGACGCTCTATGCCGAACTGCGCGAGGCTGGCGTCGACGTCCTTCTGGACGACCGGGCCGAGCGCGCCGGCGTCAAGTTCAAGGACGCTGAGCTGATCGGGATCCCGTTTCGGATCACGGTGGGGCGAAACATTGCCGATGGATCGGTGGAATTGACCGCGCGCAGCACGGGACGCTCCGAGAATGTTAATCTCGAAGAGATAGCGAAACTGCTGGTTGGCCGGATCAGCGAGGCGGTGGCCTAGCGCCGGCAGGCGGGCACGGGCGCGAAACGGACGCAGCTGGAGTTGCGTCAAAACGTTAAAGCGCCGCCCGTTTCCGAAGGCGCTGGCCGGGCCGTGCAGCCAACCGCAGTCGCTTGAGCCAGAGAATCGCCTCTCGTCGGGTGCACCGCAGCATGACCACTGCGAAGAAGGGCCATCCGGGACCGAGCGGGGCCCGGCATCGAGGGGCCAAGGTGCGCTTTCGCCTCGGCTTCCTCAACCGGCTCGCCCGATTCGTGCGGACTCCGCTCGGAACTGTGTTGCTGGGCGTGTGCCTGGTCGCCGGCGTGGTCGGCGGCGTCGTGTACAACCATTTCTACTGGAAGTACAGCGCCATCATTGACTTGCGCCTAGATGGCGGCGCGTTTGACCGGACTGCCCGCTTCTTGGCCACGCCTCGCACGATTTCTGTCGGCGACCCGGGGGCCGTGGCGGCAATCGCTCGCAACCTGCGAGCCGCCGGCTACACGCGCGATACGGACAACCGCGTCGGCTGGTACGAACTCGGCGACGGCCACATCGAGATCCAACCCGGCCCCCTGTCGCACTTCACACCCGACCCCGCCCGCATCTCTGTCGAAGATTCCCGCATCGCCGAGATTGTCCTGACAGAGACCGGCGAGGAGTTGGAGGCCTACCAGATCGAGCCCGAGCTGATCACGAACCAGTTCGACCAAGAGCGCTCCAAGCGTCGGCTGTTCAAGTTCAGCGACTATCCCCAGCACCTGATCGATGCGGTCATTGCGATCGAGGACCACCGGTTCTACTCGCACCACGGCATCGACTTCATCCGCACCACCGGAGCGGCGATCGAGGGCCTGAGGGAGTGGAAGCGGCCCAGGGGAACGTCAACGCTGAGCCAGCAACTCGCCCGCAACTTCTTCCTCACGAGGGAAACGACGGTGAAGCGCAAGCTTGCCGAGGCCATGATCGCCATCCAACTCGAGGGTCGGCTGACCAAGGAGCAGATCTTCGAGAACTACTCGAACCAAGTCTTCATGGGACGGCAGGGCAGCTTCAACGTGCACGGCTTCGGGGAGGCCGCGCGGGGCTTCTTCGACAAGGACGTGCGCGATGTGACCCTGCCCGAGGCGGCCCTGATGGCCGGCTTGCCCCAAGGGCCCAGCTACCTCAACCCGTACCGCTACCCCGAGCGGGCCAAGTTCAGGCGCAACCAGGTGCTGTCGGCAATGCTACGCGAGGGCTTCATCGACGACGCGACTTTCGAAGAGGCCTCGGCCGCGGAGATCGAGCTGTCGCGCGGGCACATGGAGTCGCGCGACGCGCCGTACTACATCGACTTGGTCAACAAGAGCCTCACAGGCCATTTCGAGACGGACGATCTCGTCACGAAGAACTACTGGGTGTACACCACGCTGGACAAGCGCCTGCAGGAATTTGCCGTCGAAGCCGTCCGCGACGGCATGAAGCTCGTGGATGAACGTATCGCGCGGCAGCGCCGCTACCGCGACCAGGACCCCCCCCGGGCGCAGGTAGCGCTGGTCGCGATGGACCCCCGCACGGGCGAAATCAAGGCGGTTGTCGGCGGCCGGGACTACGGCGGCAGCCAGCTCAACCGCGCGCTGGCAAGGCGGCAGCCGGGTTCGGTCTTCAAGCCGTTCGTGTTCGCGGCCGCGCTTGACACCGTCCTGGACCGCGAGCGCCAGCTGACCATCGACCGCGGCTACGGCCACGCGCTGCCCGAGTACGCCCGCACGCAGTATCCGCCGCCTCCCGGCGTGCTGACGCCGAGCACTCTGGTGCTTGACGAGCCCACTTCGTTCGAATTCAGCGAATTGCAGCCGCCCTACGAGCCGTCGAATCACCTTGACCACTACTACGGACTGATCAGCCTGCGCTACGCGCTGATGCGCTCGATCAACGTCGCGACGGTGAAAGTGGGGCAGATGGCCGGCTACCAGCGGGTGCTCGATCTTGCCCACCGCGCCGGAATGGGAAGCGAATTCCTGCCGGTCCCTTCCATGTTTCTCGGCACGTACGAGGTCACGCCGGTCGAGGTCGCCGCGGCATACTCATCGTTCGCCAATGGCGGCGTGCGCGTCGAGCCCCGCTTCGTGCGCTACGTGCGCGACGATGCAGGCGGGACGCTGTACCAGAGCGAGGTCGAACAACAGCCGGTGATGGACACCCGCGTGGCCTACATGGTGACGCACATCATGCAGGACGTGATCCGGCACGGCTCGGGCATTCGGGCACGGTTTACGTACGGCATCACCGACGCTGCGGGCAAGACCGGCACCGACGATGACGGGTGGTTCGCCGGCTTTACGAACGACCTGATTTGCGTGGTGTGGGTCGGATTCGACGACAACACCGATCTCGGCCTGGAAGGGGCGCATTCGGCGTTGCCCATCTGGGCCATGTTCATGCAAAAGGTCCGACAGCTGGCCACCTACGCGAACCCGGGACCGTTCGCAGAGCCCGAGGGCGTCGTCCGCGTGCCCGTTAGCGCCGTGCAGCGCGTGCTGGCCGACCACTACTGCCAAAACTGCAAGGAAGAGGTCTATGTGGCGGGCACGGAACCCGACACTGCGGACACTTCCCGGCATCGGGATGCCCGCCGGAGGGCTGCGTTGCGGGCCGAGTTTGAAGCAAACGCTCCCCCCAAGCGCGGCTTGCTGCGCCGCGTGCTCGGAGCCGTCAAGGGCGCCGGGGCCGCTCAGGAGTGATCCAGAGTCGGCGAAGCGGACCGAACGTTACCAGTTCGCGGGGCGCTGGAAGCCTGGCGGGGGCGTGACGTTTGTGGTCTTGGTGCGGACCGGCGGCGCGTGAGCGGCGCTGCCGCTAGCCCCGTGGCGCGGGATCAGCAGTTCCGGCGACCTGGAGATCGTTCCAATCGGCCTGGCGGTCGGCGGCAGAGCGATGCCCGGATCGCCCGGCCACACCGGGCCGTCGCCGAGAGCCTCGCGCGCATGCTCCAAGAGCGACTGCAGGCGCTCTTTCACCTCGGGATGGTTCGCGGCTTCGTCGCGGCTTTCGGCGATGTCGGCTTCGAGATTGTAGAGCGTGCCGTCTGCGTGCAGCTTCCACGCTCCGCTGCGAACGGCGCGCAATTCGTAACCCCGGTAGAAGTAGAAGGCCTCGTAGGGGGAGTCTCGCGCCGTATCGCCCTTGAGGACGCCGGAAATGTCGTGGCCGTCGATCCGCTCCGCCGGATACTCGCCACCCGCCAAGGTCGCGAACGTCGGCAGGATGTCCATGGTGGTAGCGGTGTCGTCGTACGAGGTGCCGGGCGGGATCGTGCCGGGCCAGTACGCCACGGTCGGCACGCGCAAGCCTCCCTCGTAGGTGCTGCCCTTGCGTCCGCGCAGAGGGCCTGCGCTGCCTCTTGCTGGCCCGTTGTCGGAGGTGAAGAATACGAGCGTGTTCTCGGCGATTCCGTGCTCCTCGAGCTTGTCGCGGATCTGCCCGACGCTCCAGTCGATCTCCTCGATGCAGTCCCCGAGGATGCCGTTCTCGGACGTGTCCTTGAATCGCTCGCCTGCCCACAGCGGCACGTGCACCATGGAATGGGGCACGTACAGGAAGAACGGCTGGGCGTGGTGGCGGTCGATGAAGGAGAGTGCCTCGGCCGTGTACGCGCCGGTGAGGAATGACTGGTCTTCGGGCACCTCGCGGATCACGTCGCCATTGCGCAGCAACGGGAGCGGGGGGTGGTTGCGAGGATTGAGCGGCATGAACGGGCTCATGTCGTTGGAATACGGCAGGCCGAAGTAGTAGTCGAAGCCGTGATTGTTGGGAAGGAACTCGGGCTGGTCGCCGAGATGCCACTTGCCGACGATCCCAGTGGCGTAGCCGCGCTGCCTGAGGACTTCCGCGACCGTGACTTCGTCCGGGTGGATGCCCTGCGGGTCTGCCGGCATGAGCACGGGGTGCCAGTAGCCGGTCTGCAGCCCGTTGCGAATCGGGTAGCTTCCGGTCAGCAGGGCGGCCCTCGACGGAGTGCAGACCGGATGGGCGTAGAAGCTTGTGAGCTTCATGCCTCCGGCCGCCATGGCGTCGATGCGAGGCGTGCGATTCCCGCCCGAGCCGAAGGCCCCGATATCCCCGTAACCCATGTCGTCGATGAAGACGAGCACGAAATTCGGTCGATCGCCCGGCTCGCGGCTGGCGGGCGCGGTCGCGCTGCCGCACGCCAGCGTTGCGACCGCCAGCGCGACCGCTGTCAGGGCTCGGAACAGCTCTCGCATGCCGACCGTATCTTCTCACCTGCCGCCGCGCTGCGGCAACGCCCCGGCTAGTTCGGATCTTCGAGCGCTTCGATCAGCTTCGGCACGACGTCGAACAGGTCGGCCACGATGCCATAGTCGGCGATCTCGAAGATTGGCGCGCCGGCGTCCTTGTTGATCGCGACGATCGTCTTGGCGCCCTTCATGCCGACCACGTGCTGGATCGCCCCGGAAATGCCCAGTGCGAGGTAGAGATTCGGCGCGACAGTCTGCCCTGAACTGCCGATCTGGCGCTCTAGCGGCAGCCAGCCGTTGTCGCAGATCGGACGGGAGGCGGCCAGCTCTCCCCCGAGCGCCTCGGCTAGGGCCTCGGCCTGCGGGATGTTGTCCGGATCTTGGATGCCGCGCCCGACCGAGACGATAATCTGCGCCGAACCAAGATCGACTGCATCCTTGGCGTCCTGATACGGAGGTTCCGCCTGGGTCCGGATCACGCTGGCATCCAGGGACACTGCGAGGTCGCGAATGGGGGCTGGCGCCGGACCCTCGGCCACCGCGTCGGCCCGGTACGCTCCCGACTGGACGGACACGAAGTGCGGCGGCTCGCCGGTTGCAGACACGTCGGCGTGCAGCTTGCCTTGAAACAGCTGCCTGACGAAGATCGGCGCGCCGCCGTCGAATCGCATGGCGACGATATCGCTGACGAAGCACCCTCCGAGGGATGCGGCGAGCTTGGGGACTAGGTCGCGCACTTGGTACGTATGCGGGAAGAGAACCAGGCGGGGCTTGACCTGTTCGACCGCTTGGCGCAGCGCGGACGCGAAACCGTCAGGGGTATATTGAGCCAACTCGGGACTGTCAACCGCGACGACCTCCGAGACTCGCTTGCTGGCAAGTTCGGCGGCGAGCTGTCCGACCCCGGAACCGACGACGGCGGCGACCAACGGACAGTCGAGGCCGGTCGCGGCCGCTTGAGCCGCCGCCAAGGCTTCGAACGACATGCGGTGCCACTTGCCGTCCAGCTGTTCGGTGACCAGTAGGATGCTCATATCACTCGCGCCTCGAACCGAAGCTTGTTGAGGAGCTCGTCGGCGACCTCGCGGCTGCCGCCCTCCAAGAACACGGTCTGTTTCGCTTGCTGCGGCTGGTAGAGTCGCCGAACGTTCTGCTGTGCCGTGATCTCGATGCCCAGTTCGTCCGTCGTGTAGCGCTGGAACGGCTTCTTGCGGGCCCGCTTGATTCCCATCAGGGTGGCGTAGCGCACTTTGTTGATGCCGCTCTGGATCGTCAGCAGCGCCGGCTGGGGCAACGTGACCGTCTGAAACCAGCCAGCCTCCAGCTCGCGCTTGCAGCGCAGCTGCGAGCCCGAAGCGTCAATCTCCATGATGATCGTCGCATGCGGCAGGCCGAGCTTTTCGGCGAGGATCACCCCGGTCTGGCCGAAGCCCGAATCGTCGGACTGCAGGCCGGTCAGGATGAGGTCGTGCTGCTCCTGGCCGATCGCCGCGGCAAGCGCGGACGCAGTCGCGTGAGTGTCGGCTTCGACAAAGCGATCGTCTTCGATGTGGATGCCTCGGTCGGCTCCCTTCGCGAGCGCTTCGCGCAGCGTGGAGGCAGACCGCGCCGGGCCGGCAGTCACGGCCACGACCTCTCCGCCGTGCTTTTCCTTGAGCCGCAACGCCTCTTCGAGCGCGTAGGTGTCCGGCTCGTTCATCTCGAAGGTCAGGCCATCGTCGCGCACCCATGTCGCGCCCTCGTCAAGGCGGATCACGGAGTCCCGCGCCATGACCTGCTTAACGCAGACAAAGATATTCATGGTGCAGAGGGGAGCGCGGCCTCAAGGCCGCCCAACCAGCAATTCTAGCAATCAGGGCCCGATCAGCCGCTGTAGCGCCGGAAGACCAGAGCACCGTTGGTGCCGCCGAAACCGAACGAGTTGCTCAGGGCGTATTCGATTTCCATCGGACGGGCCTTGCCCTGGACATAGTCCAGATTGCAGCCCTCGCCCGGACGCTCGAGATTGATCGTTGGCGGCGCGATCTGGTCGCGCACCGCCAGCGCCGAGAAGCCGGCTTCTAGGCCGCCGGCGCCGCCGAGGAGGTGCCCGGTCATGGACTTGGTCGAACTGACCGCCACCTTGTCGGCGTCCTCGCCGAAGAGCCGCTCGATCGCGCGCGACTCGATCACGTCGCCGACTGGCGTCGAGGTGCCGTGAGAGTTGATGTAGGAGACGTCGGAGGCGGAAACGCCCGCATCCTCTAGAGCGTTACGCATGACGCGCTCGGCTCCCTCCCCGTCCTCGGCCGGAGAAGTGATGTGGTACGCGTCGCCGCTCATGCCGTAGCCGACCATCTCGGCCAAGATCGGAGCTCCGCGACGCTCTGCCGATTCGAGTTCTTCCAGCACCAGCAGGCCGGCCCCTTCGCCGACCACGAAGCCATCGCGGTCGGCATCCCATGGCCGGCTGGCTGTCTCGGAATGGTCGTTGCGAGTCGAGAGGGCCTTCATGGCCGCGAAGCCGGCGATGCTCATCGGCGTGATCGCCGCTTCCGCGCCTCCGCAGATCATCGCGTCGGCGTATCCGTTCTGAATCAGGCGAAACGAGTCGCCGACCGCGTGTGCGCCGCTGGTGCAGGCGGTCGCCGTGGCCGAGTTCGGGCCCTTGGCGTTCCAGCGAATCGAGACGTTGCCCGAGGCCAGGTTGACCACCGTGGCCGGGATAAAGAAGGGCGTGACGCGGCGCGGCCCGGCGCTGAGCAGCTTGGCGTGCTCGCGCTCGATGATGTCGAAGCCGCCGATGCCGCTGCCCACGTACACGCCGACGCGCGGGGACAGTGCGGGCGTGATCTCCAGGCCCGCCATCCCCATCGCGAAATCACTAGCCGCGATCGCGAAGAAGATGAAACGCGCCATCTTGCGCAGGTCCTTGGCCGTCACGAAATCCCGCGGGTCGAAGCCCTTCACCTCGCCCGCGATCTGGCAGGCGTAGGCGCTGGCATCGAAGTGGGTGATGCGCTCGATCCCGTTGCATCCGCGCAGGATCGCGGACCAGCAAGCCTCCGTGCCCACTCCCACGGGGGAGACGAGGCCAACACCCGTAACGACGACTCGTCTTGCCAACAGTGCCCCTGCTATTCGTCCGACGTGGCCGCTTCGATGTACTTGATCGCGTCGCCGACGGTGCGGATGCCCTCGGCTTGGTCGTCGGGGATTTCGATATCGAAGCCCTCTTCAAACGCCATGATCAGCTCGACGATATCGAGCGAGTCGGCGTTGAGGGTCTCTTGAAATTTCGCCTCGGGAGTCACCTGCGACTCCTCGACGCTGAGTTGCTCGCAGATGATTTCGGTGACCTTCTTCTCAATGTCCATAGTTGCTCCTGTTGCGGGCAGCCGAAACCCCGTCAAAGGGGCTCGGGCGGCCAGCGGCACGACTTCGCGGTTGCGCGCCCGTGCATCGGGCTGCGCACTACAAGCTCAGGACGTAGGCTGTGATATCGCTCTTCTCCTCGTCGCTGAGCATCTGCTCGAACGCGGGCATGCCGTTGCCGCCCTTGTTCAGGTTCTCGAGGACATTCTCCAAGGTGGCCTCCTTGCCGCTCGGCAGCGTGCCTTCCTTGATGCCGGCCAAGCCGGGTCCGATCTTTTTCTCAGCGCTGTCCTCGAAGTGACAGACTAGACAGCGCTGCTGGAATGCTTCCTTGCCCTTGGCGGCGTCGCCAGGCTGGTCGTCGGCCACAGCCCCGCCGACAACGAATAGCGCTGCGCTCAAAAGCGCGAGAGTTACCCTAGACATGCTTGTGCATGAACCTCCCACTTCCAGTCTAGCGCAGTGTGGCGGCGGCAATCGACCAAGGCGCTGAGGGTCCGGCGCGAGTGGCGGACCCGATTCCTCAATCCTACCAGCTTGTGCGCATCGAGCGCGGTCCGCTAGGGTTCCGCGACGCTATCGCGGCTTCGCGGCAGACTCGGGAGAGACCGAGTGAGGGCTTGTAGGCTCTATGATGTTGGGGGCATGAAACCCCTGTTCCTCGCGATTCTTCTAGTCTCGGCGGTCGGCCCGCGGGCAGTGGGTGCGACGTTGGACATCTATTGGATCGATGTCGAGGGCGGGGCCGCGACCCTGGTCGTGACACCAGACGCCGAGACCATCCTGATGGACGCCGGCTGGCCGGGCTTCGAGGGACGCGATGCCGAGCGCATCGTGAAGGTCCTCGGCGATGAGGTGGGCAAGCTCGAATTGGACTATTTCATCGCGTCGCACTTCCACCGCGATCACACGGGAGGGGTGGCTGAATTGGCCGAGCGCGTGCCGATCCACAACTTCGTCGATCACGGCGACAGCGTCGAGGTGGGCTGGAACGAGCGAGCGGACGAACTGTGGCAGAGCTATGTCGACACCGCCGGAGACGGGCGCATCCGGGCCGAGCCCGGCCAGAGACTGCCCTTGGCCAGCACGGACTTTGTGTTCGTGGCGGCCCGCAGCCGCTTCTTGGAAGAGCCGCTATCGCCTGCGGCACCCAACCCACACTGTCGCGGCGCCTCGGTGAAGCGTATTGACAGGGGCGAGAATGGCAAGAGCATTGGGTTCTTGATTCGCGTCGGAGACTTCGAATTCCTCGATTTGGGAGATCTCACCTGGAACTACGAAATCGAGACCGCCTGCCCGGTCAATCTCTTCGGCGAGATCGACCTGTACCAAGTCACCCACCACGGAATGCACATGTCCGGCGCTCCTGCGCATATTCAAGCCATTCGGCCGCTCGTGGCGGTGATGAACAACGGCCCGCGCAAGGGAGGCAGCCCGGCGACCTTCAGCGCGTTGATGTCCACCGAGTCCCTGGTCGATCTGTGGCAGGTGCACCGGGCGGTGGAGAGCGGGGCGGAGCACAACGCCAGTGAAGAGTTCATCGCCAATACCGGTGAGACCGAGGGCTGCGCCGCCCACTGGATCAAGGCCTCGGTGCAGCCTGACGGCCAGTTTTCCGTGACGAATTCACGGACTGGATTCAGCAAGAGCTACGAGCCGCGCTAGGAAACCGGAATCCGGCTCTTGTCCATCAGGCTGGCGGCTTGCGCGAGCAGCGATCTTGCGCGCAGGATGATGGGGTCGTAGCTGGCGCGGATGCGCTGTCCTTCGTCGTAGTCGAAATAGGACACGTGAAGGTGGGTTGCGAGTGACCGCATTAGGAACTGCCGATCCGCTGCTGACATCTGCCGGCCGGTCGGAATTCCTAGCTGCCCCATGAACGCCAGCAGATCGCCCAACATGTCCGGTGAAGGCGTCTCGCCCTTGAGCATTGCGTAGCCGCGGGCGCGGAGACGCGCCACGAAGCGCTCGACAGCGCGGTGCCGGGCCGCCAGCCGTTGCACGGTGGTCCTGCGCAGACCCTCGATTTCCACGTCTGGCGCGATGCCGCCGAACTCGTACACCTTGCGCCCGCTGTCGGTGAGCCGGACCTTGCCTTGTTGCGGCCTGTACTGTTCGCTGCACGGCTCGGTGAAGTACTCGTTCGGGGCGATGCTGGCATAAGGACGCTGGATCAGACGGCCGCTCGGAGAATAGTAGCGCGCCGTGGTTAGCACCATTCCCGTGGACTCAGGCAGCGCGAACACCGATTGGACCAAGCCCTTGCCGAAGGTGCCGCTGCCGGCAATCAGAGCCCGGTCGTGATCCTGCAGCGCACCGGCCACGATCTCGGACGCGGAAGCGGACCCGCAGTTCACGAGCACCACGATCGGATAGTCGAGATCGGGGTTCTCCGACTTTGCACGGTAGTGGCGCTCCGGCGACGCTCGGCCGCGATGGGAGACGACGCTTTGCCCGGGCTCCAAGAAGTGGCTGGCGACCCTGACGCCGGCCGAAAGCAAGCCGCCCTTGTTGCCCCGCAGGTCCAGGACCAGTCCGGTCATGCCCTGGCTCTCCATTTGATCCAAGGCCTCTTCCAGCTCGTCGGGAGTCCTCTCCCCGAAGCTGGTCAAGTGGAGGTAGGCGGTGCCGTCTTCGAACAGCAGGCGGGTGGGAATCGTCGGCCGCGGGATCACGTGCCGCACGAGCTCGACGTCGATCCACCGGTCTAGGCCCTCCCGCGACAGGCTGAGGCCGACAGGCGTCCCGGCAGGCCCTTTGAGTCGGCTCGCAACTTCCTCGACTGGCAGCCGGCTCACCGGGCTGCCGTTGACCATCTCGATCGCGTCGCCCGGCCGGATGCCGGCCTCGAATGCCGGCGTCTCGGGGAATGGGAAGTCGATGACGGTCTTGTTTCCGAAATTGATGATCTGTACGCCGACGCCCGCATAGCTTCCGCGCTCTTGCTCGCGCATGGCAAGGAAGTTCTCGGTGTCGAGGAAGGTTGAATGCGGGTCTAGGGTGCCGAGCATGCCCGGGATCGCCCCTTCATAGATCGCGTTGTCCCACTGCACTTCGTCGACGAAACGCTGCTCGATCAAACGTGTCGCCTGCCGTGCCAGGTGCAGCTGGCCATTGATCGGCGCCATCTGGATGAAATTGCCGTTGGTGCCGATGCGCAAGCCGTAGAGCCCGCCTAGGACGGCGCAGACGGCGACCACGGCCGTCATCAGCAGTACCGAACGGACGACTTTCATGATGTCCGTCCTCTGCCTCATGAACATGTCGCTGGCGGTGCCGCCGCCCGAGCGCCCTTACGAGTCTCGCAAGCTGTCGATCTTCGCCGCCAGCACGAAATCTGATTCGGTCAGGCCGTCGATCTTGTGGGTCCAGATCTTGACCCCGACTTTGCCCCAAGTGAGAAAGATGTCGGGGTGGTGCCCCTCGCTCTCCGCCACCTCCCCGATGGCGTTGGTAAAGTCCAGGGCCTGCTGGAAATTGGGAAAGCCGAACTCGCGCTCCAAGTGGTGCCCGTCAATCACGCTCCAGTCCGCGACCTCGGCGCTGAGCCGAGCCAGCTCCTCGCCTTCGACAGGCGGCACGCCGCCGGTGCAGGGGACGCACGACTTCTGGGCCAATGCGGACATTGCGCCAGATCCTGCGCTCATGGTAGCACGGCGGAAGCCGCGCTCGAGCCCGCGATTGGCCGGGTGCCGAGGGCTGGCAGGGGGGCCGCCCCCAAGGCGATGCGATGGCGCGGGGCGGGTCATGTAGACTGAACTGGTGGAGGCGCGAGCGTAGGTCCAATGGACGGGTCTGCTGCCGCGGGGCGGAGTGGCCGCTGCTGCGCCGCGCTGGCCGGTTCCAACTCGGCGCTCGCTGCCCTCGGTTGCGCGATCTTGGGCCTGGACCTGTATACCAAGGCCTTGGTAGCGGAGGCGTTGGCGCACGGGGAGTCCGTGCCGATATTGGACGGCTTCTTCAACCTCGTGCATGTGCGCAACGTGGGAATCGCATTCGGCCTGTTCGCGGACGCGCCGGCTTGGTTCCGCGACTGGGCTCTTCCGGCCTTGGCGCTGGCAGGGGTCGTTGTAGTCTTGGCGCTGTTCCGGCAGACGGGCCAGGCTTCGGGCATGAACCGCTGCGCCTTTCCTTTGATTCTGGCCGGAGCGGCCGGCAACCTGTACGAGCGCTGGTGGCAAGGCTATGTGACCGACTTCTTGGACTTCTTCGTCGGGACCTACCACTGGCCGGCGTTTAACGTGGCCGATTCGGCGATCACGGTCGGAGTCGGGCTGCTGCTGCTGGACTCTTTCCGCAGGCCGGGTCGCGAGTCCGCCGCCGAAGGCTAGGCCAGCTGCTGACCATGTTTCCCAGGCTGCTCGAGATCGGCTCGTTCTCGGTGCCGACATATGGCCTGCTGATCGCCGCCGGCTTCTTGGCCGGCATTTCGCTATCCGCGCGGCTGGCGAAGCGGACCTCGATCGACCCCGAGCGCATCACGAGTCTCGGGATCGTTCTGCTGCTTTCGGCGATCGTCGGCGCCAAGCTCTTCCTGGTCGCGAACAGCTGGAGCTACTACGCCTCCGACTGGGGCAGACTGTTCTCGCTGTCCGCCTTGCGCTCAGGGGGGGTGTTCTACGGCGGCCTGATAACGGCCATCGGCGTGGCGTATTGGTATACCCGCAGGCACGGCTTGCCCTGGCTTGCCACGGCGGACCTGATGGTGCCGGGCTTGGCTTTCGGGCACGCCATCGGCCGGATGGGGTGCTTCGCCGCCGGCTGCTGCTGGGGCCGGGAGACCCACGTGGCGTGGGCGGTAACGTTTACCAACCCGATCGCCCACGATTTTACGGGCGTGCCGCTGCACGTGTCGCTGCATCCGACACAGCTCTACGAGGCTTTCGGCACTGCGCTGATCGGCGCGTTCCTGTTGTGGCGCTTCTTGCAGCCGCACGCGACCGGAGCGATCCTCGGCGCCTACCTGGCCCTGTACTCCTCGTTTCGCTTCGTTGTGGAGCCCTTTCGCGCCGATGGTGCCCGGCCGGCGCTGGTAGGCGGGACGGTGAGCACCACGCAGCTGGTGGCGCTCGGTCTCTGCGCCGCGGGGATCTGGCTAGTGTTCGCAGCGCGGCGCAGGGCCTGAGCCCGGCGCATCAGGCCAGGGTGTTGAGCGCCTCGGCAGACTGCGACTCGTACGCGGTGATCGCCGGCATGCGCTGCTGGATGTAGCTCAGCTGGTCGCCCCCTTCGAGCAGGCACTGCTTCGAGAAATCGTCGATGGGAAACGAGACGCCCCTGCCACTGGGCAAGGTCAGTGTTTGGCTGGCCAGATCCACTGTCAGCTCCAGCCCTTCGTCGGAACTGGCGGCCTCGAAGAGCTCGGCCAGCGTGGCCACGTCGACAGCGACCGGAAGCAGGCCGTTCTTTAGGCAATTGTTGCGGAAGATGTCCGCGAAGGACGTGCTGATGACCGCCCGAAAGCCGAAGCCCAGCAGGGCCCAGGGCGCATGCTCGCGGGAACTGCCGCAGCCGAAGTTGTCGCCCGCTAGCAGGATCGTGCCGCCGGCCGCTCGCGGCTGGTTGAGCACGAACTCGGGATTGGGCCCTCCATCGGGCAGGTAGCGCCAGTCGTTGAACAGGTTCTCGCCAAGCCCCAGCTTCTCGATAGTTTTCAGGAAGCGAGCCGGGATGATCTGATCGGTGTCAACGTCGGTGATCGGCAGCGGGACGACCTTGCCGCTGAAGCTGGTGACGGGTTGCATGGGTTCTCTCCGGATGTGCTAGAGGTAGCGTCGGGGGTCGGCAACCGAGCCCTCGACAGCCGCGGCGGCGGCGGTCAGCGGGCTGGCTAGGAAAGTCCGCCCGCCCTTGCCCTGCCGACCTTCGAAATTGCGGTTGCTGGTCGAGACGCAGTACTGGCCGCTGTCGAGCTGGTCGCCGTTCATGGCGATGCACATGCTGCAGCCGGCCTGGCGCCAGTCCGCCCCGGCGGCGCGGAAGATCTCCGCAAGGCCCTCGGCTTCAGCCTGCGCTCGGACCCTTTCCGAGCCGGGCACGACCATCATGCGGACCCGCGGGTCGACCTTGCGCCCCTGCAGCAGGCTCGCGGCCTGGCGCAGATCAGTGATGCGCGAGTTGGTGCAGCTGCCGATGAACACGACATCGACGGGCTGTCCGATCAGAGGCTTGCCCGGCTCCAAGCGCATATAGTCGAGGGCCTTGCGGACGCTCGGGTTGCCGTTCGGCTCGGGCACCGGCTGGCTCACGCGCACCCCCATCCCGGGATTGGTGCCCCACGTGATCATCGGCTCGAGGCCGGCGGCGTCGATCTCGACGGTGCGGTCGTAGACGGCCCCCTCGTCCGAGGGAAGGCTCCGCCAGCGCGCCACTGCGGCGTCCCACTCGGCCCCCTTGGGGACGGTCGGCTTGTCGGCAAGAAACTCGTACGTCGTATCGTCCGGGGCGACCATGCCGGCCCGGGCGCCGCCCTCGATCGACATGTTGCACACCGTCATGCGGCCTTCCATCGAGAGCGAGCGGATCGCCTCGCCGGTGTATTCCAGCACCTGGCCGGTACCCCCGCCGATGCCGATCTCCGCAATCAGCGCCAGAATGAGGTCCTTGGCCACGACACCGTCCGCGACGCGTCCGGCGAAGCGCACTTCGCAAGTCTTGGAGCGGCGCTGCAGCAAGCACTGCGTGGCGAGCACATGCTCGACCTCCGTGGTGCCGATGCCGAAGGCGAGAGCGCCGAACGCGCCGTGGGTGGAAGTATGGCTGTCCCCGCAGACCACCGTGATGCCCGGCCGGGTCAGGCCCAGTTCCGGCCCGATCACGTGGACGATCCCCTGCGACTCGTCCCCGAGGTCGGCTAGCGGGATGTCGAATTCGCGGCAGTTGATGCGCAGCTGCTGCACCTGCTTGGCCGCGATCGGATCCACGATCGGCAGGGCTTGGTTCTGCGTGGGGATGCTGTGGTCCATCGTCGCCTGCGTGCGATCGGGGCGGCGGACCTTGATTCCTCGGTCGCGCAGGCCCTGGAAGGCCTGCGGCGAGGTCACCTCGTGCACGAGGTGCAGGTCGATGTAGAGCACGGCTGGCGCTCCCGGCTCGTGGGTGACGACGTGGGAATCCCAGACCTTTTCGTATAGGGTGCGCGGCTTTCTCACAAGCTCTAGTCTAGCCCAGGCGGGGGCGGGCGCCGCCGGCTCCGGGGCGTCTTGGATGGGCGCGCGGGACATCTTGACAGCGTATCGGGGCGCCAATAGAATTACGGAACCGACAGCGCTCGCAAGCGGCCGACTGTCCGGCCGCTGCGACCAAGTCCCAGCGATCATGCACCCCAAGCGACTTGCAGGACTTCGGAAAGTTCTCGAGTTGAAACACGAGCAACTCACCGCGACGCTGGCCAAGACCGCGGACGCGAGCCGTGCCATAGGCGAGACGGTCGGCGGCGACGAAGGCGAGGAAGCGGCAGCGGCATCGAACCGGGACTTCCTCAGCGCTCAAGGATACAGCTTGCGCGAGCAACTGATATTGGTTAAAGACGCCCTAGTCCGACTTGACACCGGAGAATTTGGTATTTGTGAAGAATGCGGGCGGACAGTCAGCCTCAAGCGGCTCGAAGCCGTGCCTTGGACCCGCTATTGCCGAGATTGCCAGCAAGAGGTTGAGAGCGAAATCGGGTCATCCGGCGAGAGGTGAGATTTCTCCAGTCCAAGGGCTAATCGATCAATCTGGCCGCACAGGCGGCGCGGATGCGGCGTGCACGCCGCACCGTGCCCCGTTGCGCCCGGGCCCGCGGGGGTGCCCGGCGGCGGCCTGCATCGGTTGCTAGCGCGAACCGATCGGCCAGGGGGTGTGGGGTGACGCACGAGTCCTTCAGAGTCAACGCTCTGCGACGCCCCGTGCTGGTCTTGAACGCCAGCTACGAGCCGATCCACGTCTGCGCTGTGCGGCGCGCCCTGATCCTGCTAGTCAAGGGGATGGCGTCGACGGAGGAAGCTGGCGAGGGCCGCGTGCATTCTCCGTCCCAGAGCCTGGCCGTACCCTCCGTGATCCGCCTGTTGGAGTACCGCCGCATCCCCCGCCAGATGCGCGCGATCTCGCGCAAGAACATCTTGATCCGAGACCAGTACACCTGCCAGTACTGCAACAAGCAGTTCGGCGCGGGCGACCTTACGTTGGATCACGTGGTCCCGCGGTCGCGCGGGGGCAACAACACGTGGGAGAACTTGGTCGCCTGTTGCTTGCGCTGCAACAACCGCAAGGGGGACCGCTTGCCGGTCGAGGCGCAGATGAGGCTGCAGCGGCAGCCGAAGCCGTTCAACTTGCACACCAGCCGCAGCCTCATGCGGCAGATGGGCAACCACCAAGAGAACTGGCGCAAGTACCTGTTCTACTAGCCCCGACCCGGATCGCGGCCTTGACACGACGCCGCGCCGCGCGCAATCACGCCAGGTCTCGCCCTGCCCCCGAGCTTGCGGCCCGCGCTGTCCTCGGCGCTGCGAGCCACCCGTGCCGGCCGATCCGACGCATGTTGGATACTGGTTCGATGGCGAGCGTTCCCTGGCTCATCTGCGACGCCGACGACACCCTGTGGGAGAACAACATCTACTTCGAGCACGCGATCTCGGAGTTCATTCGCTACATGGACCACCCGCGCCTCTCCCCGGTCGCGGTGCGTCAGCGGCTCGATGAGATCGAGAGCCGCAACATCAAGCTCCACGGCTACGGCACGAAGAACTTCGCCCGCAACTTGGTGGAGTGCTTCGAAACGCTGCGAGGCCGACCGGCCACCGAAGAGCAGCGCCGCCGAATCGTCGGAATGACAGACAGGATCACCGGCGGCGAGATCGAACTGCTGCCCGGCGTGGTCAAGACACTCGCGGAACTTCGCCAGCGGTACCGTCTGGCCTTGCTGACCAAGGGAGACCCTGAAGAGCAGCACGCCAAGCTGGAACGATCGGGCCTTGCGGGTTTCTTCAAGCCCGTCGCGACTGTGCCCGAGAAGGATGTCGAGTGCTATCGGACCCTGGTCAGCCAGATCGGCGCTGATCCGGCGACCACGTGGATGATCGGCAACAGCCCCAAGTCCGATATCAATCCGGCCCTCGAAGCCGGGCTGGGAGCGGTGTTGGTGCCGAATCCGAGCACCTGGTCGCTCGAGATCCAGGCCGTGCCGGAGTCCCACGAGCGCTTCCGCACGGTGGAGCGCTTTGCCGATCTGACGGCGCTGTTCTAGGCCGCCTCAGCCCAGCAGCTGCTCGTATACCGCCAGGGTTTGTCCCGCCATGCGCTCTGCCGTGCCGTGGGCGTGCAGCTTGTCGCGGCCCATATGCCCCAATTGCCTCGCGGACGCGGCGTCCGTCATCAGTGTTTCCAGCTTGGCGGCTAGATCCTCGCTGTCATCCGGCGCGCAGGACAGCCCGCCGCCTGTCATGTCGAGCAATTCCGGAAACACGCCGATGCGCGGTTGCACGACGGGGACCCCGGCCGCAAGGGCCTCCAAGACGTAGAGGCCCTTCGACGCCCTGTAGGTCGTCGGCACGGAAAACGCGTCCAGTCCCTCTAGGAACGCGATCTTCTCATCGCGCTCCAAGTACCCAAGGTCGTCGAAGCCGTACCGCCCGCGCAGTTCATCGATGTAGGCTTGCTTGGTGCCGGCTCGCCAGCCCGCTACGCGAAGCTCGATTGTCCGTTCGGGATGCCGCTTGCGCAAGCGGTCGACGGCGCGGGCCAGCACGCTCAGCCCCTTCTCTTCGGAAATGCGGGCGAGGAAGCCGATGACGAAGCGATTCTCCCCGCGGGCTCGTGCCCGCCGGAAGCCGTCCGTCGAAATGCCCGGCAGGATGGTCTCGAACTGTTCGGCTGACACGCCGAGAGCGGCGCGCATGGCTTCGATCTGGTCGCGGCATGGGGCGATCCAGCTGTCCACTTGGGCCGCGTGTTCGCGCAGCAGGTTGTAGCATTCGCTCCGGCTCGGCTCCGGCAAGCCCGCCAGAAAGTCGGCCTCTCCTTGCAGGGAGCAAACGACGGGCACGCCCAGATGGCGCTTGATTGGAGCCACCACCGAGGCCAGCATGGAGTTGGTCAAGTGGATGACGTCGGGCTGCAAGTCCCGCAGCACCCCAAGGAGCTTGCGGATTTCCCGTCGGTACGGCCCCTGATCGCCTAGGAACGTGTCCCGCGTCATTTCTCCCAGCTGTGCGGGATTCGTCTCCACTGCGAAACTCGATGCCCACCGCAGCAGGCGGGGGTGGTCGAGGAGAGGGTCGAGCAGGCCGATCGAGCGGGCCAGCTTCAGCTTGCTCTGGAGGTAGAGGTTGACCCCGCTCAACACCACGCGCGGCTCGCTGACATCTTCTTCGTCGGTCAGCAGTGGCGTGTAGGCTGGCAGCAGCACGACATCGTGGCCAACCTTCTGCAGGGCCGCGGCGAGAGCGTTGTCCCGCAAGCAGTTGCCGCAGATCGTGCCGGCCGCGCCGGCAGTGATGTAGGTGATCCTCACGGCAATCAGAGCCCGGTGGCGCAGACGCCGGACCCGACCGGCGCTTGCAGTCCAGTCTAGCCCGCTTGGCTCGCAAGGCTTCTTCCGGCCTCAGCCGCACCGGCGCGGCGCGCCTTAGGCTTGGCGGGACTCCGGCGAGCGGAAGAACTTGGCCAGCGTTCTCTCCGACGGCGGGGCCGTCGCAAGGGAGACTCCCACCAGCGCAACTGTCGAGGCCGCCACCATCGGCACAACCGGCAGCATGCCCATGAAGAGGTACCCGGGATCGCCGCCGTAGCCGCCGGCGTGGAAGAATGCCCAGCCGACGGCGACTGTTGCGAGCACCGCCGCTATTGCTCCGGCGGCTGTGGCCCGGCGCCAGTAGATCGCGGCCACCGCCACCGGGAACAGGGCCGAGTAACCGCTGAAGCACCAGACGCCGAGCGTGAAGACGCTGCGCGGCTCGGCCAGAGAACACAAGTACGCTGCCGCGGCGATGCCGATCACGACCAATCGGCCCAGCCGGACCTTGGCGCGGTCGTCGAGGCGTCCCTTGCCGAGCAGGTCGACCGCGATATCGTTCGTGACCATCGAGCCGATCGCAAGGAACTGCGAGTCGAGCGAGGACATCACGGCCGCCAGGATGCCCGCTCCGAGCAGGCCGCCCAGAACCGGGGTGGTGAGAGCGCCCACCATGGCGCCCAGCTCGCTGTTGACGGGCGAGTCCGGAGCGATGACCGAGCTGCCGTCGGGTAGCACCGCCGCCGTGGCCCAGACGCCGATCAGGACGCACGGCAGCCAGACCAGCATCGTGCAGACCGGGTGCAGCACCAGCAGGGGCTTGAACGACTTGGCCGACTTTGCTGTCAGCCAGTGCTGGTAGACGTGGGGGAACATCCCGATCGACAGCGGTATGAAGCAGTAGCTGAAGAAGTGCAGCTGTCCGAAGTTCTCTGTCCGGGTGAGCTTGTCGGGATGAACTGCCAGCACAGCCTCGGTCGCAGCTGCAACCCCGCCCAGCTTGGGCGCGATCACAACAAACGTTGCGATCCCGGTCACGATGAACACACCCGCTTGGAGCGCGTTGGCCCAAGCAGCCCCGCGCAGCCCTCCGACGAACACGTACAACAGCACCACGCCCGCGATCCCCAGCCCGGTCAGCCATGGCGGCACGGCCCCCCCGGTGGATGCGAACAGCTGCGGGAATGCGCCCGGCGTCAGCGCTTGCACCAGGCTCCCGGCGCCGAGCAGTCCGATCAGCACGTACGGGATGACCAAGCCGACCAAGACAGGGAACAGCAGCAGCCCGAGCGCGCGGCTTTCGAACCTGTCGCGAAAGAACTGGATCTGGGTCATATAGCCGTGGCGGGCGCCGAAGGACCACAGCCGCAGGCCCGCGAAGTAGAACACGGCCGTATGGACGATGCCGGATGAAGACGCCATCAGCCCGTACACTCCGATGCCGCTGCGATAGGCCTCGCCGGTGCTGCCCACGAGCGAAAAGGCCGTCATGGCCGTGCCGAAGACGGAGAGCAGCAGCAGGGTCGGGCCGATGGTGCGGCTTGCCAGGAAGAAGTCCTGGGCCGTTCCCCGGAACGAGCGGTTGCTCAGAAAGCCGAGGCCGATCAGGACGCAGAGATAGGCGCAGATAATGCCGAATTGCGTCACTGCGCCCGTTCCCCGGTCCCCTGTCGAGAATCGCCGGCCTCATCCAGCCCTGCGGGCCAGGCGTAGCGCACGACCAACAGCCACACTCCGGCAGTGGCCACCGAGTACGCCGCGTGATAGGCCAGACCGGACGGCAGGAACCCGAAGACCAGCCCGGCGTCGTCCCACAGCCAGAAATCTTGGTGCAGGGCCGCAAAGACGGCGATCGCGAAAAGGGCAAGGATGCGTTGCATCGGGCGCTTCAATGGAAGGGCGGACCTGGTGGGCAGTCTCGCGGCTATGCCATCGCCTTTTGGACGAGCCTGCCGTGAACGTCGGTCAAGCGGAAATTGCGCCCTTGGTACTTGAACGTAAGCTTCTCGTGGTCGATCCCTAGCAGGTGCAGGACGGTCGCGTGGAGGTCATGCACATGCACGGGATCCTCGGTAATGTTGTAGCTGAAGTCGTCGGTTTCGCCAATCACTCCCGGTCGAATGCCCGCCCCGGCGAGCCACATGGTAAAGCAGCGCGGGTGGTGGTCGCGCCCGTAGTTGTCGGACGTGAGCTTGCCCTGGCTATACACCGTGCGGCCGAATTCGCCGCCCCAGACGACCAGCGTGTCCTTGAGCAAGCCGCGCTGGTCTAGGTCCTTGACCAGCGCCGCCGAGGCTTGGTCCGTGTCCTTGCACTGCCTCCGGATCTGCCCTGGCAGGTCGGTGTGCTGGTCCCAACCGCGGTGGAACAGCTGCACGTAGCGCACGTCTCGTTCCAACAGCCGGCGCGCCAGCAGGCAGTTCGCCGCATAGGTGCCGGGCGTGCGCGAATCGGGACCGTAGAGTTCGAAGGTGGATTCGGGCTCGGACGAGATATCGGTCAGCTCCGGCACCGATGCTTGCATGCGAAATGCCATCTCGTACTGCGAGATGCGCGTGAGTATCTCGGGGTCCCCGAAGTCCTCGTACTTGATCTGGTTGAGCCGGCCCAGATCGTCCAAGAACCGCCGCCGGCCGTCGCGGTCGATGCCCTCGGGATCGGACAGGTAGAGTACCGGGTCGCTGTTCGAGCGGAACTTGACCCCTTGGTAGCGGGTCGGCAGGAAGCCGCTTCCCCAGAGCCGGTCGTAGAGCGGCTGCCCGTTGCGGCCCGAGCCTGAAGAGACCATCACGACGAAGCCGGGAAGGTCGCGGTTCGCGCTGCCGAGTCCGTAAGAGATCCACGCGCCGATGGAGGGCCGGCCGGCCAGCTGCGCTCCGGTTTGGAAGAACGTGACGGCCGGATCGTGGTTGATCGCCTCCGTGTGCATGGACTTGACGATGCACAGGCGGTCGGCGATCTCGGCCGTGTGAGGCACCAGCTCGCTCATCCACGCGCCGGTTTGCCCGCGCTGGCGGAACTCGAAGATCGAGGGCGCGATTGGGAACGTCGACTGCGTGGCGGTCATGGCGGTCAGACGCTGCCCCTGGCGCACCGATGAGGGCAGGTCCTGGCCGCTGAGCGCTTCGAGCCCCGGCTTGTAGTCGAACATGTCCAGCTGCGACGGCGCGCCGGACTGGAACAGGTAGACCACCCTCTTGGCCTTGGGTGCAAAGTGGGGCAGCCCGGGCAGCCCGGAGTCCGGCAGCTCCTCTCCCAGCAGGCTGCCGAGGGCGGCGATGCCCAAACCGTACGCGCTCTTGCCGAAGAAGTGGCGTCGCGTGCTGAGGGCGGATGCCGCAAAGGGTTGTGGCATGGTCTCGAATCCGCGTCCATTATACGCTTGACACTGGCGGCTGGCATACCGTGTTCGGCCGTCGGGGCACATCGGGCTCTGCCCAATGCGCCGGTTTCCGCCTACTTTCGCCTCAAGATCTCCGCTCCGGTCCGTCCACGCTAGCGTCGCGGTCGGCCAAGCGGATCAGGTGACTTGGCGCCGGTGTGTCTAGCCAGATGATCGACCAGGGGATTGATCGTCCGTTGGCCAGCGGCCAGGGACACGGTAGGCTTCGTCGTCACCCGGCCAAGGAGGAATCGTGGCCAGGACAAACTCCAGCGGGGCGTCCCCGGTGTTTCTGAACTGGAAGTGAGTGCCGAGCGGAATCGCGAGAGAAGTGCCGAGCGAAACGTCGATGACTTCCTCGCGCTCGCCGAGCTTGCGCCAGACCTGGCCCTGGCCGGCAAGGAAGTACCAAACCTCCTCCACCGTTCTGTGCGCCACCGAGGTTTGCCCCGGAGGCAGCGAGCAGTGCGCCATGCTCCCGCTTGCCGTGGCTGCGAGGACGCGGATCTCGGAGCCGTCCGGGGCCAGCGCGTCATGGGCTTCGGGAAGGTGCTTGGTCTGCATGGTCATTCTTCGGGTGCTCGACCCGATGCGGTCTTCGGTCTATACGGTGTCCACGGTACAACGGGGTCGCAAGGACTGCCAACCTCGCCGCTGACAGGGCAGCTGGCCGAGCGAAGGAACACGCCAGCGCGAATGTGCGTCGCCAATCCGAGCGGACTGGTGTCAGACTGCTGCCTCGAACGCGGATGTGTGGCTGCGACTACCCGGTTTCCGGGTCCCTTCGGAGCGCGCGCTACTCTCGCGTGATCGTCTCGTCTAGGTTGAGCACCAAGCTGGCCATCATCGTGTATGCCGCAGCTTCGGGTTGCGAGACTTCGGCGGGGTGCTTCGGTTGCTCTCCCAACAACGCGGTCGCCGCCTTGGGATCGCTGCGGAAGCGATCCAAATGGTGGTTGAATCCGGACGACAAGACCTGCGTCTCGCGCTCGCTGGGGTGCCGCGAGGTCGCCAAGCGGAACATGTAGCCCAAGCGCTGGTCGCGCGCGTCGCCTGCTTCGCGCAGCGCCCTGCCGGCGAGCGCCTTCGATGCCTCCATGTAGGCGGCGTCATTCATGCGGTTCAGAGCTTGCAAGGGAGTATTCGTGCGTACGCTGCGCACCGTGCAAGCTTCCCGCCCGGCGGAATCGAACAGCATCATCGATGGCGGAGGCACGGCTCGCTTCCAGAAGGTGTAGAGGCTCCGGCGGTACAGGTCGGCTCCGCTGCCGACATCGTAGTCGGCTCCGCCGGCCAGCTCGGTCCATAGACCGGCAGGCTGGTAGGGACGGACCGAGGGGCCGCCCAACCCTTCGACCAACAGGCCCGAGACGGCGAGGCTGAGGTCGCGGACAGACTCCGCGGGCAGGCGCAGGCGAGGACCGCGGGCCAGCAGCCGGTTGTCCGGATCCGGTCCGACCTCGCCTTGGCGCAGCCGGGATGACTGGCGATAAGCCGCGCTCATCACAATCGTCTTGACCAAGGCCTTCATGTCCCAGCCGGATTCCATGAAGTCCACTGCCAGCCAGTCCAGCAATTCGGGGTGGGTGGGCCATTCACCTTGCGATCCGAAGTCTTCGACCGTCTCGACAATGCCAGCGCCCCAGAGCATCTGCCAGACGCGGTTGACGGTGACGCGCGCTGTCAGGGGATTGTCGCGGGAGGTCAGCCAGCGGGCGAAGTCCAGCCTGTCGCCCGGATCTGCGGGTGACAGGGCCGCGGGCAGACCCGGCTGCACCTGCTCGGCGGGTGCGTCGTATGCCCCTCGATCCAGGCGGAAGGTCTTGCGCCGGGGCGATGCCTCCTGCATGACCATCACGGTGGGCACCGCGTCGAAGTACTGCGCGCGCTCGCGCTCCAAGTCCCGGATCCGCGCCGCCAAGGCCGTCAGGTCTGCCGGGCCGAGCGCCTCGCGATAGGCCTGCTCGAGCTTCAGAGACTGGGTCGGCGTGCGGTCGGCTGCCGGGATGGCGGCGATCTGGTCAAGGCTGCGCTCTTCAGCCGCGATGCGCATCTCTTCTAGGGTCAACGCGCGGCCGTAGACTAACAGGCGGCGCAGCTTGCCCCGGTAGTCGAGCCCCAGGCCGCGACCTACCCGCAGAGGCTCCTTCGAGCTGATCTGCTGGTTCATCTCATCGCGGATGACGTTGAGATCGACCGATTCCCCGTCGATGAAGATGCGGACTCCCGAGGCCAGCCGCGTGCCGTCATAGGTGAATCCCACCTGCTGCCACTTGCCGAGAGCGACGGGCTGGACCGTTTCCAGCCGCAGGCAGTCGTCCAGCCAGCGGTTGACCAGGTTGACCTGCAGCTTTCCGTCCTTGAGGTACAGGCCCCAGCCGGGGTTGGACTGGGTGTCATCTTCCGGCAATACGTGCTTGGTCCTCGACACGATCGTCCCGTTCGGGTCTTCCGGGCGAATCCACGCAGTGACGCTGAAGCGGTCGCGAAAGCCGAAATCGGCCTGATCGCCCAGTTCGGCGAAGCTGCCGGGCTCGAATGCGCGCTCGGTGGGCCTTGGCAGATCGTGGCCCTCCGGGAACGCAAGCGTGAGGTCGCGCCCGTCGATCCACTCGGTGGGTTCGCTCGCAATGCCTCGCTCCCACTCAGGCCGCTCACTCTCGTGGCGTTCCTCGACACGGTCTCGGTCGGCGCGCACGGCGGCCAGATCTGTGTCCATCCGGGCCAAGGTGGCCTGCTGGTCGCCAGTCGGGGCCTTGACGAAGGGCGGGGAATTGCCGTACTTGAACGCTTTCCCCTTCTCCGGCACGTTGTTGAAATAAGCGAACAGCTCGTAGTACTCCTTCTGGGTGAACGGGTCGTACTTGTGGTCGTGGCAGCGAGCGCAGCCGAGCGTCAGCCCCATCCATACGGTCGAGGTTGTGTCGACGCGGTCCACCACGTATTCCACCGCGTACTCAGCGTCGACGATGCCGCCCTCGCCGTTGCCTCGGTGATTGCGATTGAAGCCAGTCGCGATGATTTGGTCTAAGCGGGCGTTCGGAAGCATGTCGCCCGCGATCTGCTCGATGGTGAATTCGTCGAACGGCTTGTTGGAATCGAAGGCGTCGATGACCCAGTCGCGCCACCGCCACATGTCGCGTTCGGCGTCGGTCTGGTAGCCGTTCGTGTCGGCGTAGCGCGCGGCGTCGAGCCAGCGAATCGCCATCCGTTCCGCATAGCGGGGCGACGCCAGGAGCCGGTCCACCACGGTCTCGTAGGCACCCGGAGAGTGGTCTGCCAGGAAGGCGTCAATGTCGCTGAGTTCTGGGGGCATGCCTGTCAGGTCCAGGCTTGCCCGGCGGATCAGAGCTTCCTTGGATGCCGGTGTCGACGGCTCCAAGCCCTCGGCGCGCATGCGGTGCAGGACGAAGCTGTCGACGGGGTTGACAGGCCAGCCGGGGTGCTCGGCAGCAGGCACGGCGGGCCGCTGCGGCGGCAGAAACGCCCAGTGCCCCTGCCACTGGGCACCCTCGGCGATCCACTGGCGCAGCAGTTCGATCTCGCGGTCCGCGAGCGGGTCATGCCCCATGGCCGCCGGGGGCATGCGCCTGGTCGGGTCTGAAGCCGACACGCGCAGGAACAACTCGCTGCTGCCCGGATCGCCGGGCACGATGGCCTTGCGCCCTCCGCTGAGCACCGTTGCCGGCCCCAGTTCGTTGTCTAGACGGAAGGATGTCATGCGCTTGGCCGCGTCCGGGCCGTGGCAGGCAAAGCAGTTCTCGGACAGGATCGGGCGAATGTCGCGGTTGAACTGCACGGTCGCCCCCGCCAGCGGGCTCAGGGCCGCGCCCGCGAGCAACATGTGCAGCAGTGAGGCTGGAACTCGCACGATCACTTGCGATTATACGGCGCTCGGGGCGGCTGCGGCACCAATTCTTCAGGGCGGATGCAACGAACGAAACGGCTATTCACGCCCAATTCTCGGGATCAGAAGCGCCGCGGTGCGATGTCCGCTCGCGGGGCACGCCAGCGTTGCGGCAGCGTCTAGGCGTGCGGATCGGACCGGGGGTCACATGACCCTTGGAGCTTCTTGGCGCGCGATCAGCACAACAGCGTGCGCCTCGGCTAGCTCGCCGCTGCCGACCGGCCCGACACCCTCGCCGGTCTTGGCCTTCAGGCCGACCGCGGACGCTTCGATTCCCAGCAGGGAAGCGATGTTCTGGCGGATGCGGTCGCGATGCGGCAACAGCTTGGGCTTTTCGATGATGACCACGGCGTCTACGTTGACGACCCTCCAGCCGTAGCCGGTCAACAGTTCTGCCGCATGGCGCAGGAAGACGCTGCTGTCCGCCCCTTTCCATTGCGGATCCGTGGGAGGAAAGAGTTCCCCTATGTCGCCTTGTGTCGCAGCGCCCAGCATCGCATCGGTGATCGCGTGCAGCAGGATGTCGCCGTCCGAGTGGCCCAGCAGGCCCTTGTCGGCCTCGATCGCGATCCCGCCCAAGACGAGCCTGCGGCCCGCGGCCAGGCGATGGCAGTCGTATCCGATTCCGACGCGAGTCTCAGTCGGCTCAACACCGGGGAATGGGGGCGGATTCACGGTTTTCTTCGTCGAAGTAGAGCTGCGCGATCGAGAGATGGTGCGGGCGCGTGATCTTGATGTTGCGCTCGCTTCCGCGCAGCACGTACACATCTTCATTAATGTGCTCCACCAAACTGGCCTCGTCCGTGGCTGTGAAACCGTCCTGGGCGGCTTGGCGGAAGGCACGCTTGAGCAGGTCGACAGCGAAGACCTGGGGAGTCTGCACCAGCATGATGCGTTCGCGCGGCAAGGTGGCCCGCACGACCTTGAGACTGATTTGCTTGACCGTTTCTTCGGCGGGCATGCCAAGAATCACGGCGCCCCGCCGCGCGGCTTCGTCGATCGCCTGCTCGATCAGGTTCACCGGGATGAACGGGCGGACGCCGTCATGGACCGCTACGAACTGAATGGCGTCCGACACCTCGTCAAGACAGTGCCGGACCGATTCTTGGCGGTTGCGCCCGCCTGCCAGCACGCGCACGCGGGACGCCGTGACGGTATCTGCAAGCATCGCTTGGACTTCCGGCTCGCTGCCTTCCGGGACCGCGACCAAGATTTCCCTGATCCTCGGTACGGCTAGGAACTTGCGGATCGTCAGCGCGAGAATCGGGACGCCGCCCAACCTCATGAACTGCTTGCGGTCGCTGCCGTAGTGCTTCGACAGGTCCTTGCCCATGCGCGTGCCGTGCCCGGCAGCGGGAAGGATGGCCGCGACGTCCATGGCTTGGAACTACCTTGCGTGCCTGCGAGCGCAGGCGCTCCACGATGACGGCCCGGCCGCCATTCCGGTGGAAGTAGCCGATCGGATTACGAAGCCAAGGCCCGCTTGCAGTAATCGAAGCACTTCTTGACTTCCTCTACGGTGTCGCCGCCCTTGTACTCGTACTCGATGTTAGCGGGGATGTCGTAGCTGTTGTCGCGCAGCAGGGCGAGCGTCTCGCGGATCGGGGTGTCGCCCTCTCCGAACGGCGTGTTCTCGCCTTGGTCCCGCTTGCGGTCCTTGATGTGAAGGGCGACGATCTGCGCGTGGTGCCGCTTGATGTAGTCGACCGGGTCGAAGCCGGCGGCGACGAAGTGGCCGATGTCCAGGTTAACCCCGATGTGGCTGTTGCCCTTGGACGCGGCCGCGAAGTCGTCCGGCGTGGCGTACTCGTTTTCCCTGATGCGGGAATGGTTGTGCATGCCCACTTTCATGCCGTACCGCTGGGCGTGGGCATTGACGCGCCCGGCGACGCTGACCGTGCCGGACGCGGTGAGCGCCTTGGCGCCCATGGCCTTGGCCATCTCGAAGCCCCGGGCGATCTCTTCGTCAGTGAAGTGGTCTCGGAAGCTGTAGTTGAACGAGTTCAGCTCGATCCCGGCCGCGTGGAAGCTCTCGCCGATTTCCTCGTAGTGGCTCAGGGGTGTCTCAAGGCGGAAAGCGCGCAGCTTCTCGCGATCCCTGCGGAGTTCGCGCAGCGGCTCGGTGTGGCCGCTCCACAGTTCGCAAGAGCCGATGCGGATTTGCTTCATCGCTGCGATCGCTTCGTCCAGGGGTCGATCCCGGAAGCTGTAACTCTGCGCGCCGACGGTCACCCCGGAAAACTTGGAGGTCATTCTGTCGTGGGCGGTAAGCACAGCAGCTCCGGCAAGGCCGGCTCCCGAGCCGACAGCGAGGCGGGCGAACTTCCTGCGTGTGAAGTTGGATTGCATTCAGTCTCCTCGACTAGCCATTGTTAGGGACTTATATCGAAGAGTGGCGAACCACCACTCGATACGGTTCTGAAGCAACGCACGGCCCAGTGGCCCACGTTCGCGCTTCGGCGGCAAGAGCCCCAGCCACCGGAATACAGGCAAACCGCATCAATGTTGCTGCTGGCTGCATTTGATTTCAGTATGTCACACAGGATTCGCCACTCTTCGATACAAGTACACAGTGGCCGCTGACAGCCTAGGCTCAAGACTCGGAGAGACGGATCATCGCTGATCGAGGATGCCGCGAGCGGCCAAGTGTTCCCGGGAGAGCTACTTGTGCCTCGTGGAGGCCCCGCCACTTGACGCGGCGCGAGAGATTGACTCTCCAAGCCAACGTTTCATAACCTCGAAAAGTGATGCGACCAACCAAGTTCCTCCTGCTAGCCGTCCTCGTGCCGATCGCGACGCTGCCCGCGCGCGCGAACGACCCGGTCAGTTGCGCGGAGCATCAAATCAGCGCGAGCGCCGTCCGCACGACGAGTGACGTCCAGGCGTTCGTTCGGTGCGCGGCGGAGTACTTGGCTGAGCACGGCACCGCCGAGGCCCGGCGAGCGTTCAATGAGGACGAGCGCTGGAAGCACGGCCCGATCTACCTGTTTGTCGATCAGGTTGCGCCGTCCGCAGATGAAGCGCTCGTCTACGTTTACGCGCGCGATCCGTCCAGGGAGGGCGACGTCTGGGGCACCTATATCGACGCGTTTGGAACCGATTACTATTCCGAGTCCTTTCGGATGCTGGGGCTTGTCGATTCCGGCTGGATGTATTACTGGAGCGGGAACCCGTCCTCGGGGACGCAACAGCCCAAGAGTTCGTATCTGGGCGAGGTGGACTGGGACGGCCAGCGCGCCGTGGTCGGCTCCGGCATCTATGCTCCCGACCTGCCCGGCACCTGCAGCTCCGACGAAGTGAATGCGGCCGACTTGGCGGCCGCTCCGAGCGAGACCAAGCTAGAGGCGTTCGTGCGCTGCGCCGCAATGTTGCTGGAGGAGAAGGGCTACTTCGCGCGAGAGGAGCTCGAAACGAGCTCGCGGTGGCGCCACGGCTCCAGCTACGTATTCGCGATGGACTTGGAGGGGAACCAGGTCCTAACCGGCAACGGGGTGCGGATCAACGGTAAGGCGCTCCACGAATTCGGCGGCAAGAGCGACCCGACGGACCAGTTCGGCGGACGCGACATGGTCGCTGTCGGAGATGCGTTCGGCGAGGCCTTGGCGTACTACCGGAGCCGCAATCCGCGGACGGGGAGGATGCAGCCCAAGGTCGGAATGCTCAAGCGCGTCGTCTCGCACGGCGTGCCACTCGTCTTGGGCGCGGGCTACGAGCTGGGCTCCGCACCGGCAGTCCCAGAACCCTCCTGCGACGACAACCGCGTCACGGCTCGCGGGATCCGCACGCGGCGGGACCTTCAGGCGTTCGTACGGTGCGCGGCGGAGTACATTGAGCTGCACGGCGAGGAGGAGGCATACCGGGCCTTTCACAACGACGAGCGGTGGCGTCACGACGACGACCTCTACTACGTCTTTGTCAACTTCCTTGCGCCGACCCCCGAGAGCTTCATCTCGGGCACTGCGGTGTTCCCTCCGGAGCCCTTTCGGGAAGGAGCCTCGCGGGAGCTCGTGGATAATTTCGGGACTGACTACTACTACGAGCTGCACCGCGTGTTGCGAGACGTGGATGAGGGATGGCTGCACTACGCCTTCACCAACTTCAGCGCGGGAAGATCAGAGCCGAAGAGCTCTTACGTCGTAGAGGTGGACTGGAACGGGCGCCGCGCCGCGGTCGGGGCCGGGATCTACCTGCACGACCTGCCTGGCACGTGCCCCAGCGGGGTCGGCGAAGTCAACGCGGCAGCGCTGGAGGCTGATCCGAGCGAGCAGAGACTCAGGGAATTCGTTCGATGCGCGGCGTTCGAAGTCGAATCCCAGGGGTACTTCGCCGGGGCCACGCTGGAATCCGATCCGCGCTGGAAGAGCGATTCGATCTACGTGTTCGGCGTCGACATGCACGGCAACACGCTGTTTTCGGGCGATCGCGGCGGCAGCCGGTCCGGCATGCGCGCATCCGAGCTGAGTCCCGCCGGAGGCCAGGACAGGGTGAGCGTGGGCGACGCGTTCGGCGAAGCCTTGCTCCACTACACGGCCCGGAACCCCTCCACGAAGATGCCGGAGCGCAAGGTGACGTTCGTCAAGCGGGTGCTGGCACAGGGGCTGCCGATCCTAGTCGGTGCCGGATACTACCCGGACTACCGCCCGGCCGCGGTCCTGCCTTCAGAAGGAGCCGATCCAGGAACAGGAGCGCCCGGCGGAGGCATGCAGACCGCGGGGCAAGGCGACACTGCGACTCTGGTCCAATGGCAAGCGCCAACGACTCTCAACCCCTACCTCTCCAGGGGGACGAAGGACGCCGAGGCCGCCTCGCTGGTGATTGAGCCGCTGGCTGAGTACGATCCGGACGGAACGTTGATTCCCGCGCTTGCGGTGCGTATCCCCTCGGTCGCCAACGGCGGAATCCCGGAGGATCGCACGAGCGTCACTTGGAATCTCCGTGACGATGTGGTTTGGTCGGACGGCACGCCGTTTACGGCGCATGACGTGGTGTCTACGTGGCGGTACTGCACTGCCAGCAGCGTGGACTGTGCGCGCACTTCGCGCTTCGATCGCGTTGCGTCCGTCGAGGCGGTTGACGAGCGCACCGTAACCATCGTGTTTGACGGCCCGGTCGCGTTCCCCTTCTCGCCGTTCGTATCCATTCAGAGTCCGGTACTCCAGGCATCCCAGTTCGCCGACTGCTTGGACGCGGGCGTAGCGTGCAGCGACGCGAATCGAATTCCGCTCGGCACGGGTCCGTACATCGCGGCAGACTACCGCGCCGGTGAATCCGTCCGCTACGAGTTCAATCCGCAGTACCGTGGCGCCGGAGTCGGGCAACCGTACTTCCGGGAAATCGTCCTGCAGGGGGGAGGCGACGCGGTTCAAGCGGCAAGGTCCGTTCTCGAGCTGGACGAGGCCGACTATGCCTGGAACCTCCAAGTCGATCCCGAAACCCTAGCCGCGATCGCGGCCGGGGGGAGCGGAGTTGTCGTCTCGGGATTCTCCACGAACGTCGAGCGGCTGATTCTGAATCAAACCAATCCGGATCCGGGCTTGGGTGCCCTCCGGTCCGAGTACGCAGACGGCACGAACCCCCACCCGTTCCTGACTGATCCGGTCGTAGGCCGGGCGCTGTCGCTGGCGATCGACCGCAGCACGCTCGTGCGGGTCGGCTACGGCGACCTGGGGGGCCGCCCCACGTGCAACGTCTGGCCGGTACCTGGCCAGGCCTCGAGCAACAACGACGAATGCCTGGTGCAGAACATCGAATTGGCCAACGCGATTCTCGATGACGCCGGCATCATGGACTCAGATGGCGATGGCGTAAGGGAACGCGACGGAGTCCCGCTCAAGGTCCTGCTCCAGACCTCGACTAACGCAGTTCGCCAAGCCACCCAAGAGCACATCAAGGCATGGTGGGCGGAAATCGGCGTGGAGACCGAGCTGAAGCACATCAACGCGTCCGTATTCTTCGGCGATGACATCAACAGTTCGGACACAGCCGGAAAGTTCTATGCAGACGTCCAGATGTACACAACGGGGGGCAGTAGCTCGGACGCGGAGGGCTATCTCGTATCGTGGACCTCAGGCGAGATCGCACGAGCGGCCAACTCGTTCCGCGGCAGCAACTCGGAGCGCTTTAGCTCCGATGAATTCGACCGCCTCCATCGCGAGCTGAGAATTACCTTCGACCCAGACAAGCGCCAGCAGATCGCGATCGCCCTGAACGACTTGCTCGTACAGAGCTACGCGACCATCCCGCTGATCCACCGCGGATCCGTCGCGGCCTACGGGAATGACATTGAGGGCTTCCAGGTGAATGGTTGGGACTCCGATCTCTGGAACATCGAGGCTTGGACCCGTCGCGAGTAGCCCAGCGGTCCCGGCGCACCGGACGGCGCAGCAATCAATGCCTCGCGGCACTCAGCGCGGCGGAGCCTCCGGAGTCGTAGAGACCTCCGGGGCGGCCCTGCTGTAGAGTGGACAGGTGAAAACTGCAAAGGACTTCAAGCTTTCGGTCTGCAACGAACTCTATGGCGACACCGACTTCGCGGATTCGTGCCGCTCGATGCGCCGCGCGGGATGGACCGGTATTGAGGTTGCCCCGTTCACGCTGATGCAGGACGCGACGAGGCTGCCTGCCGAGCGTAGGAGCGAGGTTCGTGACATCATCGTCTCCGAGGGGCTCGCATTCGTTGGCTTGCACTGGCTTACGGTCGGTCCGGAGGGGTTGCATGTCACTACGCCGGACGAGACTGTGCGGCGACGCAGCTGGGAATACGTGCGCGGGCTGGTCGAGCTGTGCGCCGAACTGCGCCCGGAAGGCGCTACCGGTGGGGTCATGGTGTTCGGCTCGCCTGTCCAGAGAAGGACCACAGGCGGGCTGACACGGGCGCAGGCCGAGGCCAACTTCATCGAGGGCGTGCGCTCGATCGTGGCGGACCTTGAGGCATCTGGGGTGACCTTGTGTGTCGAGGCGCTGCCCACGGACCAGTGCGATGTCATCATCTCGCTGGATCGCGCGGCGGAAATCGTCGATGAGATCGGAAGCGCCATGGTCCAGACCATGTTCGATTCGCACAATGCGATCGAAGAGGAGCGGCCTCACGCCGAGCTGGTGTCCAAGCACTGGTCGAAGATCCGCCACATCCACGTCAACGAACTGGACGGCAGCTATCCGCGCAGAGGGGGCGGCTACGACTTCAAGCCGGTGCTTCAGGTGGCCGCGGACCGCGACTTCGAAGGCTGGGTGTCCATGGAGGTCTTCGACTTCTCGCCCGGCGCGGAGAGGATAGTCACGGAGTCGATCGCCTACTTGAAGGACGAGATCGACCAGCTCCAGGGCTAGCCTCGAGTGCCGCCCCTCCGAAGGGGGCCGTGCTCAGAAGACCGAGAATGTGAAGACGATATTCTCGCCGTCGGGAGTGATGCCGTACTCGCCCGGGGCCAGGCTGGCGTTGATCCGGATCCGAATCACGCGGCCGGCCACGCCCTCTAGGTTCAGAAAGTATGGCTCGGCCACAACCTTCTTCTTCTTGCGGAAGAGGAGTTCGCGGCGGCCGTTCTTCACCTCGAATCCGAACAGGCTCAGGTTGCGGGGGTCGATCTGCGCCGAGTCGAACAAGAACTCCGGCGCCGCGAGCGGCGTGCGGACCGCGGCCGCCGCGCCGGCGATCCAGTAGCGGAGCTGGTTTTTCGTAATTTCCTCCATTGCATCGACCTGCTCTAGTTCTCGGATGTCGCTGCCGTGGATCAAGTACGGGATGTCCGGCTTGGGCGGGTTGGGCAGGCCAAGCCTGTTGCGGTCGGCTTGGCCCGGCAGGGCCAAGGCGCTTAGGACCAAGAGCATTGCTATGCGGGCCATACGGCACCAGAGTAACCGACCTTGAGGCCGCTGTCGAACCGATCGCGGGAAGCATGAGCTATCGCGTCGATGGTTTCGCAACGCCTTCGATCTTAGGATCGTGCCCGACCCCTCCTGAGTCTGTCTTGACCAATACCCGAAGGCCAGCGCTGAGCCAGGCCGAGAAAGATATCCGGAAGATCTTGAACTTGAGCGGGCCCTGGCAAGGCGCTATAAGATTGTGATTCCGCGGTTGCAGCGTCGCTGAGCCTCGCCGCTTGCGCCAGGGGCCTCGTGTGTTCGAAGCGCCGGCACGACGCTGCTGTCTGCGCGTAGTGAGTCTGAATGCCACAGCTTGCAGGCGGCGGCCGAGAGATCTTCGATGCGCTGATCGTCGGCTCGGGCGCGACAGGCGGCTGGGCGGCCAAGGAGTTGACCGAGGCCGGCCTGTCGGTCGTCCTGTTGGAGGCCGGCCCCGAAACCACGCCAGACCAGTTCGCCGAGCACGTCCCGCCGTACGCGATGAAGTATCGCGACACGCGGCCGAACGGCGTCACCTCGCCCGAAGTTGCGCGGCTACGGCCCATGCATGCGCAGCAAGGGGCGTGCTCGGAAGTCAACTACAAGTGGTTCGCCAACGACATCGAGAATCCGTTCACCACGCCCGCGGGCAAACCCTTTGTCTGGGTGCGCGTGCGGGCTTTGGGGGGACGGACCTTGACGTGGGGCCGCCAGAGCTACCGACTCAGCGATTTGGATTTCAAGGCGGCCAGCCGCGACGGCGTCGGTGTCGATTGGCCCTTCTCGTACAAGGATCTCGCTCCCTACTACTCGAAGGTCGAGCGCTTCATCGGCATCAGCGGCCGCAACGAAGGGCTGGCGCACTTCCCCGACCAAGAGCTTCTGCCGCCGATGGACATCACTTGTGGCGAGCGCGTCTTCGAGCAGGCTGTTGAAGGCCGTTTCGGGCGTCCCGTCACCATCGGACGCGCCGCAGTGCTCACGGCTCGACACCACGGGCGCGAGGCCTGCCACTACTGCGGTCCGTGCAACCGCGGCTGCGTGACGTATTCGTATTTCTCGAGTCCCTTCACCACTCTGGCGGCGGCCAAGCGGACAGGGAGGCTAACGCTTCTCACCGACGCCGTGGTGTCACACATTACGATGGACCGCGCCACAGGCCTTGCCTCGGGAGTTTCGTATATCGAACGGGCCCGTCGGCGCGTACGCGAGATCCGCGCCCGAGTGGTCCTGCTGTGCGCGTCCACCCTCGAATCCACCCGCATTCTCCTCAACTCTGCCCCCGGAGGGCTGGCCAATTCCAGCGGCACGCTGGGGCGCTTCCTGATGGATCACATGTACGGCGCCGCCATCAGCGGCCGCTTGCCCGGGCTAGGCCGGGCGAAGCCGTGGCACGGCCCGCCGCGGCGGCCGAACGGGATCTTCGTCCCGCGGTTCCGCAACGTGACACAGGCGCACACCAACGGCGTGATCCGGGGCTTCAGCTACCAGGGTGGAGCCGGGCCGCGCTTCGCCACGACTGCCGCCGGATTCGGCGAGGCATTCAAGCGGTCGGTGCATGAGGACGCCTACTGGCAGGCAAGCCTGCACGGCTTGAGCGAGGGGCTGGCCAGCTACAACAATTTCGTCGAACTCGATCCCGACGTGGTCGATGCGTGGGGCATCCCAGTGTTGAGAATCCACATGGAGTGGGGGGACAACGAGCGCGCGCTCTTCCGCGACAGCCTCGAGCAGGGCGCTGCCATGCTAGAAGCCGCCGGGGCTGTCGACATCAAGACGTCCGATCGACCCAAGACGCCGGGTGATGGGATCCACGAAGTCGGCACCGCCCGAATGGGGCGGGACCGACGCACATCAGTGCTGAACGAATACTGTCAGGCGCACGATGTCAAGAACCTCTTCGTGACAGATGGAGCCGCCTTCCCGAGCTTGGGCTCGGTCAACCCGACCCTGACCATGATGGCCAACACCACCCGCGCCTGCGACTACCTGCTGGAAGCCGCTCGCAGAGGCGAGTTGGCATAGCGCTGACCCTCGCTACGAGGCTGGGTACGGTGACGGGTCGTCCGTCAATTGCAGCGCGTGATTCTGTGGCCGCGGGACCGTCCGGCCTCTACTCGCCCGATCCGAGTCGGAGCCTAGACGCGGCTGAAGATCGAATTGCTCAGCGTGGAGGTGCTGTCGGCGAACGATTCCACGCCGATCCCCATGGAGTGCAGAATGCTGAGATACATGTTCGACATGCGCGTCTCGCCGTCCCGCCAATACGCGCCGTGGCGCAGGCCCATATTGGCGCCGCCGACCAGCAACGTCGGCAAGTTGAGCGACGTGTGAGTCGTGCTTGCACCACTGCCATACAGCACGATGGTGTTGTCCAGCACAGTGCCCTCGCTGTCGCGATAGCTCTCCATCCTGCGGAAGAAGTGTGCGAGCTGCTGGCTCAGGAAGAGGTCGTACTTGGCGAATTGCCCTTGGCCGTGTTTGTCCGTCGCGTGTGACAGCTTGTGGTGGGTAGCCGACAGGCCGAGCTTCAGCGGGAACGTGTCGCTGATCCCCATGCCGTCCTCGCGATTGAGCATGAACGCTACCGACCGGGTGATATCCGCATCGAAGGCCAGCGCGATCAGATCGAACATGGTTTGGTAGTACTCGGCCGGCTCGCCCCCTGGTGCGGCGTCGAGGTTCAAGTGCGAGTAGTCCTGCTGCTTCAGCGGGATGTCGATCCAGCGCTCGGACGCGATCATGCGTGACTCGAGTTCGTCCAGCGAGGTCAGGTACTGGTCCATCTTCTGCCGGTCGGAATTTCCCAGCTGGCGGTCCAGCGAACGCGCGCTCTCTGCCACGGCATCGACGAGCTTGATGCGGCGCTGGAGGCGCACGCGCTCGGATTCCATGGATTCGCGGTCGCCGCGGAACAGGCGGTTGAAGACACGGCGGGGATTGTTCTCGGCCGGGATTGGCCGACCTTCGAGGTTGTAGGAGATCGTCCCCGTGCGTGAGAGGTAGCCCGTGCCAGCGTCGATGGAAAGCACCAGCGAGGGCTGGCGGCAGTGCTGCTTGGTGTGCTGCGCCACCACTTGGTCGAGGGCGACGGTGTTATAGGTTCCCGGCTTCGGGTTGTGCAGCGGGGCGCCGGTCAGCCACATGTCCGAGCAGGTGTGCGGGTCAGCTTTGGGGCCGCTGGGATGGTACAGCCCGCCCATGAAGCTCAGCTTTTGCCGAAACTCGCTCAGCGGCTCGGTCGAGCGGCCGAAGACGAACTCGCCTTCGCGCTCGGCAGTCGGGAACCAGCTCCATTCGTCGATGCCGTTTTCGGTTCGCGGCAAGGCCATCCCGTTGGCCGTGTACAAGGCGCAGAACCGGCGCGGGATCTGCTCGGCCACTTCGGCTCCCATGGCATCCAAGACCGGCAGCGCCAGCGAGGCCCCCCCGAGGCCGTATAGGAACGCTCGTCGGTCAATCTTGCGGGACATGGTCATTGAGCCTCTCTGGACAGCCGCCCTACTTTTCTAGGAAAAACTTGCTCGTGACTACGTAGCGGAGCATGTCCTGCATCCGGTAGCCGCCTTGCTTGAGCTTCAACCCGTCTTGCTGGAGATAGCTTACTTCATTGTAGGCAAGATCGCGACCGTTGGCATAGGTAACTAGATGCTTGAGCACGCTGAATGCGACCTGGTCGATCCGGTCCTCGCTCAGGTAGCGCTTCAGATCGCCGATGCCCGACACTTCCGTGCTGTCCGGCAGCATCGAGCGGGCATCCACCGAATCCTGCTTGAACAGTCCGTCGGCGTCGAATTCCTCGAGCGCGACGCCCCACGGGTCGATCTTCAGATGGCATTGAATGCAGCCGGGCTGGCTGCGATGCTGCTCGAGTCGCTGGCGGAGGGGCAGGCTCTCGGTGCTCTCGCTGAGATCCGGCACGTTCGGCGGAGGGTCGTCGGGCGGCTCGGAGATGATCTTGCGGGCTAGCCAAGCTCCGCGCTTGACTGGATTCGACTCACGCCCGTCAGAGAGGCCGGCCATGATTGCAGCTTGGCTCAGCAAGCCGCCCAGTTCGGGTCGGCCGTGGACTATGGGCGCGAAGTCGAGCCCGCTCTCGGTGTGGTCGCCCAGGCCGTAGTAACTGGCGACAACCTCGTTCGCGACGATGTAGTCCGACACGATCAGGTGCCTCGCGGGCAGGTTGTTGCGGAACAGGTGCCGCAGCAGTTCGATCGGCTCGCGCCGCAGCTGCTTGCGCGTGGCCCGGGTTAGCCCGGGGAAGCGCTCGCGGTCAGGCTCCAGTACGTCAATCTTGTCAAGACTGAGCCATTGCGAGGCAAACTCATGCACGAATTGCCCAAAGCGCGCGTCAGCCACCATGCGCGCGACTTGGTCACCGACCTGAGAGCGCAGTTTGCCGGTGGCGGACAGATCCAGAAGTTCGCGATCGGGCGGGGCGTTCCACAGGAAATACGACAGCTTGGACGCGAGCTCGTGCCCTTCCAGTTGCTCCGGCTCCGGCGTGGCGCTGCGCTCGACCAAGAACAGGAACTGCGGAGACGTGAGAGCGACTTGCAGCGCGTCCTTGATGCTGTCGCGAAACTTGCCCGACTCCGCCAGCGAGGACCGGTAAACATCCAGCAGCGCCGACTCTTCGGCCTCCGACACAGGGCGCCGATAGGCCCGGCTCGCGAAACTGGAAATTACGTGCCGTGCATAGGCGTCCGAGTCGGTCTTGCGGTCGAAGTCCACGAAAATGCCGCTATGCGACTCAGGCGGCCATTGCTCGTAGAACGGCCCTTCGAACTCCACCGAGCGGATCATCAGGCGCGGCATGTCGCGCCCGTCCGTGTGCTCGCTACGGACGCCGATCTCGCGGACGCCGGCCAGGTAGTTGATGTTGTCCTTCTCCACGTCGGGACTCGGGAAGTCGTGGATCGCGCCCTCGAACACGAAGCGCCGCAGGTCGGTCTCGGGCACGGACTGGGGAGCGCCGACCGGTGCAAGGGTGCTGCCGCAGTCGCGCCGGAGGCCAAGGTAGACTCCGAGGCGCGGAATGCGCTTTTCAAATGCTTGGAATCTCCTGGCGACATCGTGGTCGGTGTCAAGCAGCGTGAGCACGATCCTGTCCAAGTCCTTGACGCCCCTCGGGGCAGCGCTAACCGGAAGCGTGCCCGCTTCGAGCCGGACGGCTAAGAAGGCGGGCTGCTCCAGAGTGCCCGAGAATTGGCGGCCGCCCAGCGTCAACGTCACTTCTTGGGGCTTGTCAGGGGGCGGCTCGGCAAAGTGCTGGCCGGGCTTGACCAAGGCTTGCAGTTCGGCTTCGGTGAGCGCCCGGCGGTAGAGTCGCACCTCGTCAATTTCTCCGCGAAACGGACCCTGCTGGGGGGTTTGGCCGATATGTAGGTCGAGTTCAGAATTGTCTAGGTCTGCTGCCTCGATCGTCCCCCGGGCGACGGCGTAGCCGTTCACGTAGAGTTTGGCCTCGTTCGCGCCCCGCCGCACGATGGCTGCGACATGCTGCCAGACCTTTGGCTTCAGCACACCCCGCGCGGATGTGACCACGCCGTTGGTCTCGTTGGTAGGGCCCGTCGTCTCGAGGCGCAGTGAGCCCCGGTTATCTGCCATTTCCAGAAACCAACCGTGGGTGCGCTGGTTGGCGCCGCGCGCTACGATGCCGGCCCGGTGGTTCTGCTTGGGCCTGATCCAGGCCGCCACAGTGAAGTCAGAAGTGCCGATGTTGAGGTCGACCGGCTCGCGGACTACCGCCCCGCCCTCATAGTTCGCTCCATCGAGCGAGAGTGCTTTCCCAAACGGAGAGTCGACGAAGCGTCCGTTATCGCCTAGCTCGATGGCTTCGTCGCCGTTTAGAGTCCATGCTCCTGCGAGGCCTTCGTCTAGTCGAGAGAGGTCCGTTAGCGGCGTCGGCTCGCTCCGGGGTGTCTCATAGATGTCGACTTGGTATATGCCGCTGCGCTCCAGTTGCAGCGTGCTGGTCTGCTCTGGATCGAGAGTTACCGCGCTTGTGTTACGGCCCCGAGGCTGGGCGGCATCGCTCTTGTCTAACAGCAGCCCATCGTTGTACTTTGCAGCGGTGACGGTGACGCGGAAGTGTCCGTGGTCGGGTAACTCCCGCACCGAGACTTTGAAGTTCGCCTGCGGCCCGAAGGTTCCGTCCAAGCGGAACAACTCATCGTTGGGTATCGCCGGCCGGAGCAGCAGGCCCTCCGGCACGGTGCTGTACGGCAGGCCCTTGGGATAACCGCGGCTTCCACGCATGCAGGCGAACACAGCGTGGTAAATGCTGTCGAACTCGCGCCAACCCCGCACGGTTGCATTGCCCCGGTAGCCCTCGTTGAAGCGGTAGTTCGTGCGCATGCGCTTGTGCTCGAAAGCGAACGGCTTGGCCGGCGTGGGCTCGCTGACCACGTAGTCGGGAGTGGAGAGCAGCATGCTGTTCGCGCCGAGGATCAACTCCTCCTCCAGCGGCTCGGGATTGATCCCGGCCCCGAGATCGACGCGGAAGTTCTGGATTGAGGGCCTTGCATCGGGGTCGACGATGGCTCGGCCGAGAGCCTCGTCGGCGATTCGCAGATAGGCCTCCATCAACAGGGGGGAAAGCTCTAGGGTGGCCGTGTTGTTCACAAAGCCGTCCTTGGAGATCGCATCCGGAGGCAGCGTATCAGTGATGTCGTCCTGCAATCGCAGCAGATCGCGCAGGGTGTTTCGGTACTGCGCCACCGTGAGTCGGCGCACGACGCCGTTCTTTGGCACGGGCCTCGAACGCGCAACGTCTAGGGCTTGCTCGATCCAAGCGTCCATGCGCTGACGTTCGGCGGCCGTGGGCTGGGGTGCGCCCTCCGGAGGCATGGACTCGTCGACCACCCTCTTCTTGACGACCTCCCATAGCCGAAGGTGTCGGTCTTCCAGCGCGGCGTCGAGCTGATCCAAGCGGACGCCCGACATGGCGGTGTTCTCGTTGTGGCAGGCGACGCAGTTTTGGTTCAGGAATGGTCCCGCAGTCTGCGCGAATGACGCTTCGAGTGACGGCGGGGCACCATCTGCCGCATCCGAGGGAAGCAAGCTCAGGTTCCAGGCAATTAAGACTGTGCCGGCAAGGGCGATGCCCAGCCTTGCCTGTGGTCTTGCTGGTGTCATGGATCCTGCCGCGACAGTTGCGGTCGCGGGCGCACCGGCGTCCTTCTCATCGTATGCGACCGAGTCGGCATGTCGGGAGCCCGAGTTGGTGCCGGGTCGCGTCACGCAAGAATCGTGCGCGAGCGCGCTTGGAGCGATCACCTTGGTGCCCTTGAGCGCGAGAGGGAGCCATATCTGGATGGAAACAGAGTTCAACGCTGAGATCGGGGCCGTTGTTGACGCGCTGGCGGTTGACCAGGATCACCTAATCCCATGTGCCTCAGTCAAGTTTGATTCTCGCGGTGCGATATCGTTTCTAGATAGTTGACTGCCCGCAAACAACGGCCTGCGGCTATAGATTCTCCGAGGCCAGCCGGTCCTGCGATTGGAGCAACCGCCGGAGTTTGGGTACCCGCAAGAAGGAGTCCATCATGCTGCCTCCCCGAGCTGCTTGCGCAACCTCTGCGCTGCTCTTGCTAGCGCTGTACTGCACCTCTACGGAGAAGCCTGGGTCTGATCCCGCTGCTGGCGTAGCTTCCGGCCTCGATGAGGCCGTGGTCGAAGCTAGCGCGGTCGGGGAGTTGACCGGGCGGGCGCGGCGCGTAGTTGACCTCACCGTGTTGTTATCGGAGACATTGCCCGCACACTGGGGTTCCAACCCGCCCTTTGCGCGCTGGACGAATAACTGGTTCGAGCAGCCCACCAACTTCTACGGCTCGCCGGCGTCGGGCAGCAACGGGCCGTATTATTCCCAGCGCTTCGTTCTCGACGAACACACTGGCACGCAGACAGATTTCCCCGCGCATTTCGTGCCGCCGCCGGATTCGGGCCTGCCGCATGCCAGCCCGATGGGCGCCATCACTGGCGACAAGTATCCGTTGAACAGAATGATGGGGCCAGCGGTGGTCATCGATGTGACAGATCTGCGAGACGCGGCCGAGCCGGGATTCTCCGCGCCGATCACCGTGGAGCGCATTCAGGCTTGGGAGTCCGAACATGGCCCAATCCAACCCGGCGAAGTGGTGTTGTTCCGCAGCGGTTACTCGGATGCGTACTACAAGCCCCTGCCAGAGGGTGCCCGCATGACGATGGAGCCGTTGGTCCTGAAGACCGCTCCGGGATGGCCAGCGCCGACTCCGGAGGCGGTCAAGTACCTCTTCGACCGTGGCGTCTGGCACCTTGGAACTGACGGCGCTTCGATGGGGCCGGTCGAAGATGGCCAACCCACGCACTTGGCCGGGCTGCAACACGGCATGAGCTGGGAAGAGCTGCTGATCAACCTCGGCGAGTTGCCTGTGCGGGGTGCGTTCTACATTGCCTTGCCCTTGAAGGTCGCCGACCAGTCGGGCGCTCCCGCCAGGGCGATCGCGCTGTTGCCAGGAGGGGGATCCGAGTGATGACGACACGGCACAGGCTCGGTGCGGAGGATTGCATGTGGGTCGTACGGTTCGGCCGTCGCGCCCACATCCGGCCGAACATCCCGCGATTCGCAGCAGCGTTGCTGCTTGCAGCAGGGCTGGCTCTAGGTGAGGAGGTTGATTCCGCGAGGCTCGATCGTGCTGTCGACGAGCCGCAGAACTGGTTGACCTATTACGGTACGTACGAGAGCTGGCGCTACAGTCCGCTGGATCAGATCAACCGCTCGAACATCGAACAGCTCCGGCCTGTGTGGGCCTTCGAGAGCGGTGTGACCGATGGCGGACTGCAAGCTGCGCCGCTGGTTGTTGACGGCACTATGTACGTCTCGACCGCTTGGAATCGCGTCTTTGCGCTCGATGCGGCCACGGGCGAGCAGATCTGGCGCTACGACTATCCCAGACCGGATCAGATTCCCGGCACCTATGGGACTTGGAACCGTGGCGTAGCGGTGGCCTATGGGCTGGTCTTCATGGGCACATTGGACAACCATGTAGTCGCGTTGGACCGAGAGACTGGAGAGGAAGTCTGGCGCGTGGAGGTGGAGAACTCCAAGCAATGCGGCTGCAACATCACCGCTGCACCGCTAGTGGTCAAGGACCTGGTAATCACGGGCGTCACGGGAGGTGACTCGGCTCATCGCGGATACATCAACGCCTTCGACGCCCGCACCGGGCGGCACCGCTGGCGGTTCTGGACAATCCCCGGGCCAGGCGAGCCCGGTCACGATTCTTGGGCCGGGGACTCGTGGATTTACGGTGGCGGCTCGACTTGGGTGACCGGGACCTACGATCCCGAGCTGGACCTGCTGTATTGGGCAGTGGGAAACCCGGCTGCCGACTTCTATGGCGGCGACCGAGAAGGCGACAACCTCTACACGGATTCCGTTGTTGCGCTCGATCCGGATACCGGCGAGATCCAATGGCACTACCAGCAGATCCCGCACGACGTGTGGGACTACGACACGGCTTACGAAATGGTCCTGCTGGACCTGGAAGTGGACGGAGTGATGCGCAAGACCATGCTCAATCCGTCCAAGTCGGGCTATGTGTGGCTGCTGGATCGCCAGAGCGGGGAGTTCCTCGGCGCTTGGCCGCTGGTGGAGAGTTCGAACTGGATCGAAGGCATCGACGAACGGGGACGCTTGATCGGACGAAACGAGCCGCCCGTGGGCGAGACCAGCTTCGTTTGCCCCGCGATTGGCGGCGGGCGGAGCTGGAATCATGGCGCTTACTCGCCCCAGACCGGCTGGTTTTATTCGACTGGCCTGGAATGGTGCCAGACGCTGACAGTGAGGCAGGAGGATCCCCAGGAGGGTCTCGCGTTCTTCGGGGGAGAGTTTGAGATGGCTCACCCGAAGAGCGGAGAGGCGCATGCGCACCTGTCGGCCTACGATCCGGTCACCGGGGAGCGCAAGTGGCGGATTCGGCACAAGTACCCCCTGCTGGCATCGCAGTTAGCTACCGCCGGGGGGCTAGTATTTAGCGGCGACGCCACCGGCAGGTTTTTTGCGCTCGACGCGAGCGATGGTAGCGAACTGTGGAGCTTTCGTACGGGTTCCGGCCATCGCGGCTCCGCCGTTACCTACGCGGTCGGCGGCCGGCAGTACATCGCCACTCCGAGCGGCTGGGGCTCGGCTCTAGCCGGGCTCACGACGCAGCTCTGGCCGGAGGCCGAGGACTTCCCTTCGGGCTCAAGCATTTTCGTCTTCGCTCTGCCTGAGTGACCGAGTGGGTTTCCGCCACGGGCCAGAGCCATGCTTACGATCACGCAAACTACTGATCCGTGGTCATTTATTACTCACACCTGCGATCCGAGGCGGTCACGGCGTAGCGTGAAATCCGCTCCGTTCCCGCAAGTAATGGGAAATGGATAGCGGTTCGGCGGTTGAGCCTCATTCCTTGGGCAAGTGTCTCTTCCTCCATCTAGCTCCCGGCGTCGCGAACATAGCAGCGACCTTGCTGGGATTAGCGACCTTTTGGAACCCGTCATTACCGCCGGAGCTATTCTTCGGCGTATTCGCAAACGCGTTCGTGCTGATTCCCGTGCAGCTGGGCTACCTCTACTACCTGGCCAAGAAGCGGCAGAACCCAGGGTGGTCGCTCGAAGGCATCGTTGTGTACAACCAACCAGTCTCCTGGTCTCGCTATTTCATATGGGTTCCCGCGATCCTGGTGCCAACCGCCATCATCTTCGCAGCGCTTGAGCCGATCACCCGCTGGCTTGAAACTCTCATTGGTGTCAGCGTCCTCGCGAAGTACCAAATGACGGGGGGTTCGGAGATTTCAGGGGGCGTTCTCTTTGCGAACATCGTTCTTACCGGCATCCTCGTTCCCATAACCGAAGAGCTCTATTTCCGCGGGTATCTGCTCCCAAGAATGCCAAGCCAGTTCGGGCGCCTAAAGCCCGCCGCGCACAGCTTTCTTTTCTCCATTTACCATTTCCGCACGCCGTGGATGATTCCGGTACGCACGTTAGGCATTCTGCCGCTCATCTACGCAACCATCCACACGCACAGTGTCCGCCCCGGGACAATCGCGCACTGCCTGGTCAATTTGGCGAACTTTTCCGATTCCATATCGAGGCGTGTCGGGAGCCAGTGAATGTCCGAGAACGGATTTTCAATGACGCAGGCGACGCCTGACAAGACGTCAGAAGTGGATTGCGCAACTAGGGCGCAAGCCCGTCGCCCCTATCACAAAGGCGACCCTGAGCGGCGCAACGGGTAATTGGCGGGCACCGGTACGAGTGTCGAGCGAACCGCGCATCTCAAGAGCGAGAGATACAATTTGTCCCGTCGAGCCAGCTGTGGCATGCAAGCGGCGGGCTGGCACCGTGGAACTATGAACGAAGCGCACATGAAGCGGGCGGTGGCTCTGGCCGACAAAGGCATGCGGCTGGGCCACGGCGGGCCGTTCGGGGCCGTGGTCGTCCGCGACGGCGCGGTCGTCGGCGAAGGCTGGAACGAGGTGCTGCGCTCGAAGGACCCCACAGCCCATGCCGAGATCGTGGCGATCAGGAACGCCTGCCGCAAGCTGGGGACGTACGACCTGACCGGCTGCGAGATCTATTCCAGTTGCGAGCCGTGCCCGATGTGCCTGGGCGCGATCTACTGGTCGCGCATCGGCAGGGTCTACTTTTCGGTCAACCGGCACGACGCCGCAGGGATCGAGTTCCGCGACGAATTCATCTACGAGGAGCTGGCGAAACCGTTCGAGGAACGCGAGCTGCCGATGGTGCATATCCCCTGCGACGGGGCGCTCGATGTCCTCGACGCCTGGACGAATCTGGCGGGAGATCGCACCTACTGAGACGGGGGCGGCCGTCGATCGGCTCGGGATGACGAAGCCCGGTGGGCGATGCCTTGGCTCGTTGGCTCCTACGGCATCTTCCAACCCGGCTTCGTCTTGAGCGTCGTGGGCCGCGGCGGATTCCGGCCGATCCAGGACTCTGCGCCACCGCCGATCAAGGGCTGGTATCCGCAGAGACTCAATTCTCCGGCCAGCGCCGAAAAGCTTTTCGCGACTGGGGTTGACAGCTGCCGCAGTGCTCTGTAGTATAGAGTTGCTCTGGAATACAGAGCAACTCAGTAATCCAGAGTCAAGGAGGACTCGATGACCGACAAAACTCAACTCAAGGAAGATATCGCGTTTGTTCGTGCCGCGGCCGAACGGTCGGAGGCGCGATCCGTTCCTGCGATCTATCTCTTGTGGGCGCTGCTTGGAGGCGTTGGCTTCGTGCTGGTCGACTTTGTCGACGACTATTCGTGGATCGGCACCTACTGGCTCTTTGCAGGGCCCATCGGATTCGTGCTCTCGGTTTGGCTTGGGATGCGCGCGAGTCGTAGCGCCGGCTTGCGGGATCGCCGGACAGGTGTACGCCATAGCCTTCACTGGCTGTCATTCATGACTGCAGGTCTGCTTGGGCTGGCCCTCGTCAGTGCAGGGCAACTGACGTGGGCTGGGTTCGGGTCCCTGTGGGTCCTGCTGCTCGGGTTGACCTACTTCCACGGGGGCCTTTATGTCGAGCGCCGGATGATGCCTATCGGCGTTCTGATGGGGGCCGCGTACTTGGTCACGGTCTGGGTTCCCGGCTATGGCTGGACCACTGCAGGTGTAGTGCTCGCCATCGCGCTTGTGACCGGAGCATTGCTCGGAGCACCGAAGCGTGAAACGGCCAGCTGATCCCGAACTGCCTGCTCTTGACGAGCTCGACCTTCTCAACGGCGTCCTCGAGCATCGCGTCCGGCTGGCGGCGTGCGTCCTGCTCTCCAGGCACGACGCGATGTCTTTCACCGGTCTCAAACAGGTGCTTGGCGAGACGGACGGAAGTCTCGGCGCGCATCTGCGCAAGCTCGAGGAGTCCGGATACCTGGCAGTGGAGAAGACCTACCGTGATCGCCGGCCGGTAACTTGGTACCGGCTCAGCGACAGCGGTCGGACCAGCCTCAAGCGGCACCTCTCGGTACTTACGAGGCTGATCGATCAAGCGGCATAGCCGCGACCAATCTCCCGCTCCAGGCCGCCGGTGTTCGTCAACGCCAGCCGGCCAGCATAGGGGTCAGGGCTGGCGCTGCCGCACGATGGCCTCCACCTGCGATAGGGTTTCCTCCAATGTGCGCCCGGACGTGTCGACGACATGAGCGGTCGTCCACCGCTCATAGCGTCGGTCTAGGACCTGCTGCCAAGTCGGAAGCACAAGGCCGCGGACATCGCTGGCGCGTGACTCGACCCGCTGGCGATGCTGGCGCTTGTCGCTGCAGACAACCTCGATCTCCACGAGATCTATCGCCAGGCGCGCAGCAGTCGCGTGCCAGTAGTCGCGAGTAGTCGCTATCGGATTGACCGAGTCGACGATGACGGTGTGGCCGAGGCGCAGGTTTTCCTCGGCGAGATTGCGAGCTGCGAGATAACCCTCTGGCCCCGACACCTTCTGGCCCGCGTTCCGCATCGCCTGCTCGATTGTGTCGATGCGCAGATGCACCGCCCCGATCCTCCGGGCCAGTGATGTCGCGATGGTCGACTTGCCCACGCCCGGCAGACCGCCCAGTGCGATCAGCATCGCACCACTCCCGAGGTCGCTCCCCTCGGTCACCTCCGGTCCGGAACTTCGAGTCGTGCTCACAGAGAGGCGGCCGGACCCACCCGCACCGTGATCACGTCCGTATCGTGGAACTGCTGGTGGCGCACGGACGAAGCGTAGTGCCGCAGCAGGCGCAGGGAGATCTCCTCCTCGACCGGCGGACCGGCAACGCGTTCGCCGAGTAGAGCCAATCGATCCTCCAGGTTGGTGTCGTCTGTTGCCGCCGCGAACTCGAGATTGACCGCATCGCCGTCGTTGCGCGCCACCACCAGCAGATGTCGCCCTGCCTTCGGCCCGTCGTCTGCCTGTGGCCGGGACAGGGTGACCAGCATCTCTTCGCCGACGCCCCGGATCCGGTCTGTCATCTCCGGGGTACGCTTCCCGCGTGCGGCGAAGTCGGACAGGAAGTCGTCGACCTCCGTGAAATTCTCGAACGTCAGTTCTGTCTTCAGGCGCCGGGGCCGAGGCCCTGTCAGCTCCACGAATTGCATCAGGATGATCACCGTCAGACCGCCGACCGTCATCCCGTTCCCGAGTAGCTCGCTCCACGCGCCTTGGAAGTACTCAGGGAATATCCAGTCCATCTGAAAGGCGAGCCCCAGCCAGAATCCGAGGCCCACGGCGAAGCCCTTGCGATAGTCGAGACCGTCGTGAACAAGGATCCGGACGCCGAGGATGAAGAGAAACGCCATCAATACGATGAAGTACGCTGCGACTACCGGACCGGGAATCGCGATGATGATGGCGACAAGCTTTGGGAGAAACGCCAGCCCTGCGTACATCACCCCAGCACACACGCCGACGACACGCGCCGCCACCCGAGTGAGGTCGGCGACCGCGATACTGCTCGCGTAAGTCGTGTTCGGCACTGTACCTAGCAACCCGGACAACAGGTTGCCCAGGCCGTCGGCGGCAAGCGCGCCCTGAATGGACTGGAAGTCGATGGCGCGCGGCTTTCGCCAGGAGATCCGCTGGATGGCGATCCCGTCCCCGATCGTGTCCAGCGCGCCGACGAGCGTCACGATGACGAATGCGGGTAGCAAGGCCCAGAAGTCGGGACCGAGGCTGAGGTCGATGCCGGGCCACGCAAGCGCCGGCAGCCCTACCCACGCCGCTTCCAAGACGCGCTTGCTGTCGTAGATTCCGAAGGACACCCCGCCCACTAGGCTGCCCGCGACCAACCCCGCCGCCGCGGCCCAGAGCCGAAAGGCTCCGCTGGCACGCATCGAGATGGCGACTATCACTGCCAGAGTCACCCCGGCTGTGACCGGCGCGGCGGCCGACGCAGCCTCAGCCGGCACGTCGGTTAGCCTGCGCACGATGATCGGGGCCAGCGTCACGGGGATCAGCATTAGCACTGTGCCCGCCACAGTCGGCGTGAAGATTTTCCGGAACAGGGAGAGCTTGGCCGCCAGAACGAACTGGCAAAGCGACGAGATGACGATAAGGCTCGCAAGGAGTTCGCCGCCGCCCTGCTCGAGTGCAGGAACGCAGACACCGAGGAAAGCGCTGCTGCTGCCCATCAGCAGGATGTATCCGGAGCCCAGGCGTCCGACGCGGACGACCTGAATCACCGTGGTCACTCCACTCACAACGAGGGCCGAGAACACGACCCAACTGAGATAGTCGTCGCTACCGCCGACGGCTCCGACCAGCAGTGCCGGCGTCAACACGATACTGGCCGCAGTGATCGCCACGTACTGCAACCCGAGCCCGACAGAGACGGGGAGCGGCGGCCTCTCGTCCGGTTCGTAGCGGACGTCCTGAACGTTGTTGGCTGTGGATTCCATCGTTACGAAGTGATCCTAGTCACTGGCCTGCGCCCGGTTGAGTACCAATCCTCGAAGCCGTCAGGCCCGACCTTGCGATCTAAGGAACGAATTTGCACGTGCCACGCTTGACGTCGCGCCCTGAGGTGATACCACTGGAACTGATTCCCTCGGCTTCGCACCAAGGCGTGGGCTGAGCTTTGGCAGCCGCTATGATCAAACACCAAGCTAACAGAAGTTGAACTATCGGGCACGTATAGCCCCCATCGCATATAATGTTCTTTACAATCGTCAGCGATTGATCGCCGAGTGACATAGATGGGTCCCTATCGCATCCGCCAACCAGCCCGCCGCCGCCAGCACGTCGCTTGCTCCACTCCCGAGTTCCGCAGCTGCATCGTGGTTCAGGTCCCGCGGAGGGGAGCCGATGAAGGCGAATCCGCCGCTGGCCGGATCGATAGGCCATGCGCGAACGCGGCGATGCGGGGACGACTGTTTGCCTTGGCGGTTGTGATGATCCTGACAGCGTATGCCAGTGAATCTGCGGCGCAGACCGGGGTGTACCTCCAGATGGACATGGGAGCCACCATGGCCCCGCAGCTAAGGGTAGAAGGGTCCGACAATGACTGGAGCACCAAGTGCGACCTGATCATCAATCCGCTTGGCTTGGAGACCGGCAGCGAGTGCGACACTGCTCCTCCGCGTACCTCGTGGACGAACGACTTCAATGGTGCCGCGGGATTCGGGGCAGGGACAGCGCTCGGCTACGACTGGGGAGCTATCAGACTCGAAGGAGAGTACTTCCACCGGATCACGGCCTATAACGCCCAAACGGACTTGGGCATCTTCGACGACGTCACGCTGGACAAACGCGAGCAGGAAATCGAGCTGGCGGTCGGCGCCGTCGATGACCTGCGGTCGCACAACCTCTTTGCAAACGTGTACTACGACTTCGGGTCCTCGTCTGCTTGGATCCCGTACGTAGGCGCTGGCATTGGTCTGGGACGGGCAGCGCTCGACTACGGCACCATTTGGAAGCGTAACGACGATCCGGAGCGGATCGCGACCTTCGTGGACCCCGCTCTGCGTGCCAAGGTTGCCGGCACGACAACGATCGGCGACGCCCGGCTGACGGATGTCACGGTGGGCTACCAACTGCTGGCCGGCGTGGATTATCGACTCCGTGAAACGGTCACGCTGGGCATGAAGTTCCGCTGGGCGGACCTCGGTGAGTTCGTGAGCGAGCCGACGCCTTGGAATCAGCTTCGCAGCCATGAATCGAGCGTTGGCCGCGGCGAGACGATCCTGTACCAGATGACGACTCAGGACACCAGGTTTTGGGGCTTGAGCCTCAGCTTTAAGTACTGGTTCTGAATTCGGGCGCGCCTCCGGCCCGTACGTGGTCGGCCCAGCTTGTGTGTATCCGCGAGAGGGTCGACTGAGCGGGCTGGCTTGGCCGAGAACGCGAGCAGGTAATCTCGGTGCGCCCGTGACGCGTTCCGGTTCGCCATTCTCACGTCCCGGACTGAGATCGCCCAGATTCCCGAGTGTTACTCGTGCTCGCAGCATCGCGCCTCGCACGGCGAGGATGGCTCTCAGGAGGTAGGCTCTACGTCACCTTGGTCCGTCGGGCCGGAGAGGCGCGGTCGGTCAGACTCAGCCACGCATTGCTCGGCGGGCTTCATTACATTGCACTTCCATGCATTGTTATGCTATGTATTAGATGGGGTTGCTTGGAGGCCGAGGGCGGGAGCGAAAATGGACATCAGCAAGGATCTAGTGGCCGCTTCGGCAGCGCCGCTCGTATTGGCGATTCTGGCGGACGGCGACAGCTACGGCTACGCGATCATCAAGCGAGTCGGCGAGCTGTCGGGCGGACATCTTCGGTGGACTGACGGAATGCTCTATCCGGTGCTCCATCGTCTCGAGCGGCTCGGATACGTCGAAGCCCGCTGGGCGAAATCGGAGAGCGGACGGCGGCGGCGCTACTACCGCATCACCAAGGCGGGCCAAGCGCACCTGGAGGCACAGAGGCGGCAGTGGCAGGTAGTAGACGCCACGCTCCGCGAGATCTGGATGGCGGCTTCGTCGCTCCCCGTCGAATGGCCGCCGCTCCCGCATCGGAGAGCTGAGGCGGCATGTTGACCCACGACGACGCGCTCGAAGCGCAGATCACCCAGTGGCGGAGCTGGCTGCGACGGCGCCCGGCCATCCGCGATGCGGATGTGGAGGAGCTCGAAGGCCACCTGCGCGATCTGGTCACCGACCTGCGCGCTGCAGGCCTCGCCGCCGACGAGGCGTTCCTAGTCGCCGTCAAGCGGCTGGGCGACCTCGACGCTGTCTCGCGCGAGTTTGCGCGCGAGCACTCCGAGCGGCTGTGGAAACAGCTCGTGATGGCCAAGGACGCGGACGGCAAGGCAAGCGGGAGCCCTCTGCGCGAGGGCACCGTCGTGATCGCTCTGGCCGCGGCCGCAGCCGCGGCCATCAAACTGCCCGAGTTGTTCGGCTATCCGCAGATAGGGTCGGGAGACGGCTTCTTTGATTCCGGTACGTTCTACTTTCCCAACGTCAGCTTCTTCGTGCTCCCGTTCTTGGCCGGCTACTTTGCATGGAAGCGTCGGCTCGACCGGGTTGGGTGCGTCCGACTGGCACTGATATTCGCCACGGCCGCGGTCGCCATCAACGCCCTCCCATTCACCGCGGGAGGCCACACGCAAACGCTCGCCGCGCTGCACCTGCCGATTGCCCTGTGGCTCGCCGTAGGCATCGCTTACTCAGGTGGACGCTGGTTCGACGGAAGCCGCCGAATGGACTTTGTCCGCTTCTCCGGAGAGCTGTTCATCTACTACGTGCTCATGGCCTTGGGCGGCGGTGTCCTCACGGGATTCACCGCAGTCAGCTTCGCCGCCATCGGTGCAGACGTGGAGTGGTTCGCGCAGCAGTGGATGCTCCCGTGCGGGGCCATGGGGGCTGTCATCGTCGGGGCGTGGCTCGTAGAAGCAAAGCAGAGCGTCGTCGAGAACATGGCGCCCGTTCTGACGCGCCTGTTCACGCCGCTGTTCGCGGCGGCCCTGCTCGCCTTGCTAGTAACGATGGCGTGGACCGGGAGCGGCATCGACATGGAACGAGAGGTGCTGATCGGCTTCGACCTGCTCTTGGCGGTCGTTCTCGGCCTGCTGCTCTATGCGATTTCGGCGCGTGACATGCAGGCCCCTCCGGGTGCATTTGACGCACTTCAGCTCTTGCTTGTCGCCTGCGCTCTGGTAGTCGATGCCGTCGCGCTTTCCGCCATAGCTGGGCGGATCTCCGAGTTCGGTCTGAGTCCGAATCGGGCGGCGGCCCTAGGCGAAAACTTGGTTCTGCTAGTTAACCTATCGTGGTCGGCCTGGCTGTACGCGCGGTTCCTTGCGGGCCGTGGCCCGTTCTCCGCTCTTGAGCGCTGGCAAACAGCCTATTTGCCGGTATACGCCGTGTGGGCGGCCTTCGTCGTCGTTGCCTTTCCTCCGCTGTTCGGCTTTGTGTGAGGCGGCGACAGTCAGGGACTATTCGGTGTTGATGCAAGCACGTTGGCCGTTCCCAGCAGCAAGTGAGTCTGATCGCGACCTTTGGTTGCGCGCTCTCGCGGGAATGGCGTTCGCGGTCGAGTTTCGGCATTGCCATCGCGACCGGGCTCGAGTAACCCCACGGAGGAGAACCTGCCGAACGGAATCGTAGGGAGGCGGTTATGAAGAAGTGGCACAGGCACTTACGCGGCACGGTCCGGATGGCCTTGACTTGGGCGGTTCTAGGCGCGCTCGCCGGAGCGCTTGTAGAACTGCTGAACGACATGTCGCCCGGAGGTCTGCCTCTGGCGTCGCTCTTCGATGTCTGGCCTCCGGTACTGGCGATTGCGGGCTTTCTCGGCGGCGCGCTCGTCTCCTCAGCGCTCCGCCTTGTGGGGCGGAGTCGGATTCAGTAAGTCGGCGCTTCCTCGATTCGGCATCTGGCGGCGTTGGCCTTCCCGCACTCAACGGCCACCTGCTTAGAGCGAGTTTTCGTCCGCTAGGCGGTGCAACTGCAAGAATGGGGTATACCTAGCGAGACATGGTCGGCGCACGGGCAGCGAGCTGCCCGTTATGAATCGCGCGCAGGCATGACCTGGAAGTCTCGCCCTGAGGGGAAGCGCTGATGAGGCTAGCTGTCGCACTGCTGTGTGTCGTTGGGTTGCAAGCGGCGGATACAGTCGACTTGGCTTCCGACAGCCTGATCGCAGAGGGCTCCGCACAGTTCGCCAAGAGCTGCGCCGTGGGCTATTGCCACGGCTCGGAGGGCCGGTCGGCGCGTGGGCCCGCATTGCGCGACCGTGTGTGGGATCCCAGCGAGCTGTTTCGCATCACCGCGGAGGGCTTGCCCGGTACCAGCATGCCGGGCTGGGAGGACGTGCTCACCGCGGAGGCCGTCTGGGCGGTCACCGCGTATGTGATGAGCCTGTCCAGCGAACCGCCGACAGGCGCGGCCGCCATCGTTGAGCTTGGGGTAGCGTTCGACTCCCCCGAGTCGCCGGAACTGTCGGCAGGAGCGTTGCGCGGAAAGGAACTCTTCTTTGACCTGACCCGCGAACGCCGCTGCAGCGTTTGTCACCAACTCGACGGATTGGGCACTCCGATCGGACCCAACCTAAAGATCGCAGCGAAGGGAAAGACGCCGCAGGAGTTGGAACTTGATGTGCTGGAGCCGGGTGGGCGCATCGCCTTCGGCTTCGAGCAAGTTCAAGTTGAGCTGCTCAGCGGCGAGACGCTGGTAGGCGTTCTGGCGGAGGAGACCGAGACGCGCATCCGCGTTTTCGATGCGGCATCGGTGCCGCCGCCCCTGCGCTCGTTCGCCAAGGCGGACGTCAAGCGACAGCAGACTCGGGCGCGCTCGTCGATGCCTGCCGACCTTGACTCGGTGTACACGACCGACGAGATCGCCGACATCGCAACCTACCTCAGCGAATCCGCCAGCGGTTCGTAGAGTCCCGGCCAGCGCTGTGTGCCGAACCATTGCCGCCCGCAGCGCAGGTCACTGCAGGGGCAGGGCAGACCACCGGTCTAGTTCGCCCTCCAATTTCGCCAGCTGATCGCGGTAGGCGGGGTCGTCCGCGAGATTGCGGCTCTCCAGCGGGTCGGCGGCCAGATCGAACAACTCGCGGTCCGGCCGCGGCAGCGGGTAGGGCTGGCGGAGCGTGTCCGCGCCCATGCCCTGCCAGTTGCGGACATTTCGCGCCGACACGAGCGGCTCGTCCTTGGTGTGATTGCGGATCAGTTTGAAGCGTTCTCCGCGCACCGCCGTGAGGTGGTTGTTCTCGTGATGCTCGGAGAAGACAAGGCTCCGGGCCTTCCGATCCCGCTCTGCAAGGCGCGGGCCGAGATCCATACCTTGGCACGAACTCGGCGCTGCGCCGCCCGCCAGGCCCAGCAGCGTCGGGCCAACATCGATGGTGGACGCCAGCCCGGTGTCGACTCTGCCGCTGCCAGCGACGCCGGGGCCGCGCATGATGAGGCTGGAGTGGGTACCCCAGTCGTACAGCGAGAACTTGGCCCTGTGCAGCGACGGCCCGTGATCGGTCAGGTACGCCACCACGGTCCGATCCAACTCCCCGGTCCGCTCCAAGGCGGCGATCAGCCGTCCGATCTCGTCGTCCATCTTGCTGGTCTCCGACAGGTACCACGCGTAGTGCTCGCGCACCTGGGGCGTGTCCCTCAGGTAAGGTGGCAGGCAGTGCGCGACATCGTCGGGCGAATACTCGAATCCGCTATGGCTGCGAAAGGGACGGTGGGTGTGGTTCGGGCAGAAGTACAGGCAGAATGGACGGTCATGGCGCTGCTCCAAGAAGGCTTCCGCTTGCTCCAGATAGGTCTGTCTGGAAGGAAATTCGTGATGGAAGCCGTGCGGCAGCGCGCCAGCCGTTGACAGATGCCACTTGCGCGCCGCGGCGTTCACGTATCCCATTTCCTCGAGCCCCTTGGCAAAGGTCCACAGGTCCGGGCGCAGGGACAGGCGGGGCGCGTCCTCGCCCTGCACCAGCCGCGTGACTCCCGAGACGTGCGGGTACAGGCCGGTCATCACCGCCCCACGCCCTGGACTGCACAGCGGCGCGGTGGTGTAGCAGTGCGTGAAGCGCACGCCGTCAGCTGCCATTCGATCCAAGTGTGGCGTGCGCGCAACCGGGTGCCCGTAACAGCCGAGATCGTTCCAGCCGTGGTCGTCAGCGACAACTACCAGGAAGTTTGGCTGCCGCTGCTGCGCCCGCAGCGCGACAGCCGGCAGGCCTGCCAGCAGGCTGCGCCGAGACACGTTCAAGCGGTCCGCCTGCGGAGAATCGGAGCGGGGAGCCTGGCCTGGAGTAGTTTGTTGCTCGTGCATGGATCTGTGGGCTCAAACGCGTGCCGAAGCGCGACGCGACCAAGCGCGGTCGCATGGTAGCAGTCCGAGAATGCTGGCGACAGCTTGAGAGCCGTCTTGGTACAACCTATAAGGTACGTTCCTATCGGTCGCCTCTCGTGTCAGGAGGGATCGGCACTAAGGAGTCATCTATGAGACATCACTCGAGGCATGCGTTCGCTGTCGGGCTGGTTGCCGCCGCCCTGCTGGTTCCTGGACTCTCAGGCGCTTCCGCCACGATTTCCGATCCCGCGACAGCTGGATTCGCCCCCGACCGACTGGTCCGCATCGACAAGAGCCTGCAAGGGTACGTAGACCGCAGCGAAGTACCTGGAATCGTGGCACTGATCGCCCGGCGCGGCCAGATCGTCTATCACAAGAGCTTCGGCCATCGGGACGTTGAAGCCAGTGCTCCGATGTCCAACGACGTCATCTTTCGGATCGCTTCGATGACCAAGCCGATCGCCTCCGTGGCCCTAATGATGCTTTGGGAGGAAGGGCGTTTCCTGCTCCGCGATCCGGTTGCGAAATATCTGCCAGAGTTCGCCGACATGGAGGTAGCCGTGCCGGTGGAGCCTGGCGATTCCGCGCGCGGTCCCTACAAGACGGCTAGAGCCGAGAACCCGATCACGATCCAGCACCTGCTCACGCACACCGCCGGCCTCGCCAATCCTTACCGCGGCGTCACGCGCGGCCTCTACAACGAACTCCGCCAGAGCCGCAAGCCCGATGGCACGGTGGGCGATTACGTCGCAGCTTTGGCCAAGCTGCCGTTGAACTTCGAGCCCGGAGAGCGCTGGGAGTACGGACCCGCCACCGATGTCGTCGGAAGACTGGTCGAAGTGCTCTCGGGGAGGACCTTGGACGAGTATCTCAGCAAGAAGATCTTTGGCCCCCTTGGCATGCAGGACACGCATTTCTACATGCCGGGCAAGAAGCTTCCGCGCTTCGCCGCGCTATACGAGCCAGACGACGCCGGGAAGATCGTGCTTCAGGAAGCGCCCAACGAGCAGAGTCGCTGGGTGAAGAAGCCGCACGTCTACTTCAGCGGTGCCGGCGGACTCGTTTCGACCACCAGCGACTACTTCCGCTTCCACCAGATGATGCTCAACGGCGGGGAACTCGACGGCGTGCGCATCCTGGGCCCGCGCACGGTGCGGTTGATGACTGTGAACCACACGGGGGACCGCGCGATCTGGCTGCGCGGCGAGGGCTTCGGCTTCGGCCTGGGCTATTCGGTGACCATGGATCTGGGCCGCAGCGCGGTGCCGAGCGCCGAGGGCACCTACGGCTGGGGCGGCGCTTACTGCACGGTGTTCTGGGTCGATCCTGAGGACGAGGTGATCGGAATCCTGATGACGCAGGTCCGTCCGTACACGCACCTCAACATACGGCAGGACTTCCAGACCCTGACCTACCAAGCGCTCGTGGATTGAGCCGCTTCCGAGCCAGGCCGAGGCGGGCTCAATCGCGCAGGTGGCGGTCGAACCAGTCCACCGTGGCTTGCGGGTAGTCCGGCGCGTCCGCGCTCTTGCCGGGAAACAATGCTCCGTGTCCTCCGCCCGGGATGACCAGCATCTCCACCGCGATGTCGGCGGCGCGCATGCGAGCGGCGATCATTTCGGCATGCTGGAGCGGGACCACTGTGTCCGCATCGCCGTGGATAAGCAGCGTGGGCGGGTCGTCGGGCGAGACGTGGTGGATCGGCGATGCATCCCGATATGCCTTGAACTGGCGCGAACTCTGCGGGTCGCGCGCCATGAGGCGCAACCCGAAGAGCGAACCGAAGGTGCCCTGGCCGTACTCGCCGTTGTGCATTACTAGGTCCGTCGGGGGTGCCCACGGCACGATGGCCTGTAGCCGTGCGCTCTCGCGGTTGACCGGGTCGGGATCGTCCGGGTCGCCCGTCGCTGAGAACACTCCGAGCATCAGCGTGAGATGGCCGCCGGACGAACCGCCAACGCCGCCCATGCGGGCCGGGTCGATGCCCCAGCGCGCGGCGTGAGCGCGTATGAACCGCACGGCTCGCTCGACATCCTCGAGTTGGGCGGGATACTTGTTCTGAGGCGCCGTGCGGTGGTTTACCGCGAACACCGTGTAGCCGGCCTTTACCAGTGGCGCACCGAAGACCTCCACTTGGCGGCTGGCCTTCTGTTGCGGCGCGTTGGCGGCGAGCGGGGAGTGCCAGCCGCTCCCGGTGATGTGAACGATCCCAATTCCGTTCGGCCGGTCGGGACGATATACGTCCATCAGCAACGCGCCGCCGGAGACCATGCCGAACGGGACGTCGCGTTCGACGCGGGCGTCTCGCTGCAAAGGCTCTGGCGGAGAGGCGTCCGCTTTCGCTTCGCTTGACAGCTTCCTCTCGAAGAAGCTCACCATCGCCCCCAGATAGTCCGGAGGGTCGGTCGCGCCGGGAAAGCTCGCTCCGTGCCCGCCGCCTTCGATTATGACCAGCTCAGCTTCGATTCCGACTGTCTCCAAGAGCCCAAGGAACCTCTTGGACTGGCTGTGCGGCACCCGGTCATCGGCAGTTCCATGCATCAGCAAGAACGGCGGGTCGTCAGGCGACACGTGGGCTGCTGGCGAGGCCGCCCAATAGGTGCGGTGCTCGGTGGAAGACGGCGCGTCGCGCGCCCCTAGGCGCATCCCTAGGAGCGACGAGACCGATCCGCTCGAAAACCGTCCCTGAACGCGTGTCAGGTCGAACGGGGCCGCTCTGGCGAAGACGGCTTGCAGCTTGGCGCTCGCGCGCTCGACCGGATCAGGGCTGGCTGGATCGCCGCCCCCGTCCAGCACGCCGAGCATGCTGATGAGGTGTCCTCCGGAGGAACCGCCCACGCCGCCGATGTGATCGGGGTCGATGCCGAACCGGTCCGCGTTGTGGCGCACGAAGCGCGCGGCTCTCTGGGCGTCCTCGACCGGCGCCGGGTAGGAGTAGCGCGGGGCAGCGCGGTGATTGATCACAAAGACGGTGAAGCCGGCCTTGGTCAGGGGCGGAACGTAGAGCTTCGCGAAGCCCGAGGCCTTCAGCGGTGCCGCATCGTACGTCAGCGGCGCGTGCCAGCCGCTGCCGGGGATGAAGACGATTCCGAACCCGTTGGAGCGTTCGGGGTAGTGAACGTCGAGCAGCATCGCCAGCCCGCCGCGCATGGCGTATACGACGTTTTCCTCGACGCGAGCCTGCAGGCAAGAGACGCCGGCGACAAGGAGCAGCAAGAAGCGGAGACGCATGGTTGGAGTGAGTCTAGCGCATGCCGAGCCGGCACCTGCTGGGCACAAGGCCCGCGCCAGCGCACCGCTGCAAGGGGGCGCCAACCGCCGGGGCACGACCGAGCGCCGATTCCCCGGCGCGCTGAATTCCGACCGGTCCCGGGCGGTTATCAGAAATCGATCTGCAGCGTAAAACGGAAGGTGCGCCCGTCGTTGAGCGTGTTGGTGATGCGCCCGAAGCTGGGCGAGGTCATGCTTGTGGTGGGGTCGGCGAATTGAGGGGTGTTGAAGAAGTTTACCGACTCGGCCCTCAACGTGAGGCGATTCTCCCCGCTGACGGTCCAGCTGCGCGAGAGGCTGGCGTTGACGTTAGCGATCTTGCCCTTGCGGAAAGTGCGCAGTCCCAGATCGCCGGCCAAGTCCCCGACGGATTGGTATGCAAACTTGTCTAGGGAGAGGATCTGCCGAGAAGTGTCGGGATCGCCGACGATCTGGCCCAGCAGCGACTGGTCGAGCAGGTGCGGGCGGTCGCCCATCGCGCCATCGACGTTTCCGAAGCCCGGGCCGTCCGATCCGGTTTGTACCGTGAAAGGCGTGCCCGTCTTGAGCAGCGTCACGGTCGAAACCTCCCAGTTGCCGAAGATGCGGCCGGCCCAGCTCCGGCCGGCCGGCGACTTGTAGACCGCGCGCAGTAGAAGAGCGTGCGGCTGGTCGAAGAAACTCAGCGACTTGACGTCTGAATGGATGTTGTTCGCGGTCTGGCTGACCGCCCTGCGGGCGTCGCCGCCGTTCATCGTGTTGGTATAGTCGCTGCCCAGGTCGATCGACTTGCTGAACCAGTACGCGGCGTCGATCGTGAATCCCTTCAGGTTCCGCATCACGAAGGCCGCCCGGGCCGCGTCGAAATATGCCCGCGAGGCGTTGTGCAGTCGCAACACGTCGTTGTAGCGGGAGTCTGGCCGCCGGACGTTGGTGGTGCGCACCGTGACCGGCACTTCCGGCGGGCGTTCCCCGCGATTGAGAAACCAGGCTTGGAACACCTTGTGAGTCCGGCTGCCGACATAGCCCAGCTGCAGGTTCATGGTCCGCGAAAGCCCGAACTCCCAGCTCAGGCTGTACTGGTGGCTGTAGGGTTCGACCAGGTTGTCCGAGATGTCGAACAGCGTCGACCGGGACCCCGGCGTCACGTTGGCAAAGGCCGCTCCGCTGATGATGTCCACCAGCTCCGGCCGCAGCACCACGAGGCGCACGACATTGGGGGCATTGATGCGGTACTGGCTGTAGGTGACCGGGTAGATTTCGCCGTAGGAGAGGCCGTAAGCGCCGCGCAAGGTGCCCATGCGGTCGCCAAGTCGATATGCGAAGCCGAAACGCGGCGCGAAGTTGTTGCAGTCGCAGCCGTAGGGCAGGGTCTCGAACTCGTTCACCTCCTGAGGCGTGGTAACGAGTTCGTAGCGCAGGCCAAGGCTTAGGGTCAGGTCGGGCAGGGGCTTCCATGTGTCCGCTACGTACAACTGGCTGACCCACTGGCGGAAACCGCGATGGAAGCTGCCAACGGTCTTGAGCAAGCGGGTGGGCTTGCCCAGTCGGAAGTTGGTGATCGCGTCGTTGCCGAAGTTGTCCGAGAACTGGGTGTTGCCCCGAATGGCCTGCTGCTCCACGCCGTTGAGCTGGATGCGGCCGAGGTGGAACCCGGCCTTGAGGCTGTGCCTGCCGGTCTCCCGCGCGACCTGCCCGGCGCCCCGGAACGTGTTCAGCGCCCGGTCCACCGGGATTAGCGGCGATGGACCCTGCCCGTCGATCGCCCTGCCGACACCCACCGTCGGCCCGAAGTTGTTCGGTTCGGGGATCAGCAGCGAGCCGATTCGATCGAATCCGATCGAAAAGTCTGTCACGGTCCGTGCTGACCAATCCTTCGTCCAAGTCACGCGGGGACGATGGTTCTTGATCTCGGTGTCTGGGTTTGCCCCGCGCACGAACTGGAACGCATCCACGCTTTGTGATGTGAAGACATAGCTGAAGCCGAGCTTTCCGTGGTCGGCCAAGCCTTGGTCAAGGCGCAGGTTGGCCGAGTCGGTGTCGACTCGCTGGGGCGCGTTCGTGTTGAGCGCCCGGGGTGCGATGTCGGTCCGGTTCGGCAGTTCAGTTGGGTAGGCCCCAAGCAGCTGTTGGACGATCTCGCGAGTGGCATCGCTGGTGCGTTCGCCGCTGGAGGGGTCGATTAGCAGGGGCGTGCGTTCCTCAGGCAGCGGCACAAGGACGTTGCCGTTGACCTGCCCCCGGATCTTTTGCTGGGAGCCGTTGATCGTCAGGCGAGCCCCCTTCCATGCCGGCAGTCCGACGCGGAATCCGTAGCGGTTCTCGTTCGCAGGCTGGACATCCCCGACTTGAAAGAACGAGCGGGCCGAGAACGCGCTGTTGCCGTGGGTCCAAAAGACATTGCCGTGGACTGCCTGCCCGCGCGCAGGCGGCAGGTGCAGGCCCGGGCGCGGCCGCCGGCCGTATTCGGCACCGTAGTAATCGCGGCCTGGCTGGAAGTCCGTGACGATCGTGGCGGTCGCGCCCAAGCGGATGTTGAGCTCCTGCAGGGTGTTCGTATCGACCAAGTTGAACTGAACGTTCTCGTTGCGGCGCGCTTCGCCGGAGCTTGTGTCCTCCTGGCCGAGCAAGTTCAAGTTGGTGCGCTCGGCAGCGGCCCCGCTGTCCTCGGAATCGGTGGCTTCATCTGGGGTCTGCTCCGTGCTGTCTTGCTCTGGCTCGGCAGCCGGATTCGGCGCCTCCTCGGCCGAATTCGCTGGGTCTTGGCCTGCGGTCTTCGCGATCGGCCAGGCAGTAATACATGCAACAGCGAGTGCCGAACGTAAGCAGCGCTTCAATCCAGTGCGGGCCATGGAATCGGGATAGCTCCTCGCGCCCGCAGTCGAACTCGCCGGGAGCGCCTTTGATGTCTACTCTTCAATGACGTATCCGACATCGCGAAGGTATCCGGGCTGCGGGCCCACGCACCGGTCTCTCGGGGGATGCGTCGTCGCGGCGTCCGCCAACTTTGGCTTCTGCCAGCCCGGCAAATGCGAGAAACTAAAAGGGGCGAAATGCTCGCAACGCCGCGTCAAACATTCTTGCCGCTGCTGACCCTCGCGGCTCTCCTCGCGATCGAGGGCGGCATGGCCACGCTTGGCTTCGGCCAGGCTCCGCCACGCCCGGACACGGCGCGAGAGGCAGGGCTCGGGGCCGAACCGCCAACACCGCGGAGGGCGTACCCGGCGGCCCTCACGGGCGGCAACTACATGCACAACTACTATCTGCCGCCTGTTGCGAGCACGCCTTGGCGGCCGTGCTTTTCGCCAGACGGCGAGTGGATCGCGTTCTCGATGTCGGGATCGATCTGGAAGGTCCGCGTCGAGGGCGGCGACGCCCACGAGCTCACGGCCAACTCGACTTACGACTCGACTCCTGCGTGGTCCCCTGACGGGCGCTGGATCGCGTACACGGCAGACGAAGGCTACCGAAGCGTGAACTTGCGCTTGCTAGACACGCTCACGGGGGAGAGTTCGTGGCTCACGCAAGGCGACGACCTCAATCTCGACCCAGTGTGGTCCCCGGATGGCTCGGCCTTGCTGTACGTGTCGACCGCGCCGGACGGCTGGTACCACGTCTACTCCATGCCGATTGAGAACGGCGTTCCGGGCCAGCCGCTCAGGCTGACCGAGAACCACGACTACGCCAATGAGCGGCTGTACTTCGGGTCTCATGACCTGCACATCCAGCCGACGATTTCCCCGGATGGCAGCGCGATGATCCTAGTGTCCAATCGAGGCATCCCGCTCGGCTCGGGGGCGTTGTGGCGCGCACCGATACAACCAGATGCGATGTCCGGCGCAACCCGCATACTGCGCGAAGAAACCCTTTACCGCACCCGCCCCCAGTGGTCGCCGGACGGCGCACGCATCCTCTACAGCTCCCACCGCGGCAGCCAATACAGCAATCTCTTTGTGCTCCCGGTCAAGGGCGGCGAGCCCTACCAGCTGACGTTCGGTGAATGGGATCGGTTTGATCCTCGCTGGTCGCCGGATGGCCAGCGGATCGCCTACGTCTCGAATCGCGGAGGACTCTCAGAGCTGCGGTTGCTGCAGACCTTCGGCGGCGAGGACCGGCCGGTCGAGATCCGCAGGCGGGTGTACCGCCGACCGATGGGCACGCTTCGCGTCCGGGTCAGGGATGCGGGGTCCGGCCAGTCGACGGAGGCCAGAATCCAATTGCGCGCGTCCGACGGCAAGGCGTATGCGCCCGCCGACGCCTTTCACAGGGTCGCGGCACGCGCCCTGCACATGGATGCCTTTCACACCACCGGGGAGTTCGCGCTGAAGCTGCCGGTGGGCGAGGTGTCGCTGCTGGCGATGAAGGGTTTCGAGCGCTATCCGGTGCAGCGGACCGCTCAGATCGAACCGGGAGCCGTGGCCTCGGTGACGATCGATCTCGAGCAATTCACGGACTTCGGCGAGCTGGGATGGTACAGCGGCAGCGACCACGTGCACATGAACTACGGCGGCAACCTGCGCAACACTCCCGAGAACCTCCTCTTCATGGCCGCGGCCGAGGATCTGGACATGGTCGGCGAGAAGATCGCCAACAAGGACAACCGCATCTTCGACCACCACTTCTACCGGGGGCCATTCGACGCACGGCGCTCGACGGCTGAGCAGATGCTGTCCTGGGGGCAAGAGTACCGGCCGCCGTTCTACGGGCACATCAACTTCATCAACCTCACCGAGCACCTGCTCTCTCCCTACACCACCGGCTACGAAGGCACTGCCATCGAGAGCCTGTATCCGAGCAACACCGATCTCTTCCGCTTGGCTCGGAACCAGGGCGCGGTGGGCGGCTACGTGCATCCCTTCTCGGCCGACCCCGAATCGGCGGGCTACGCGGGGGCCCGCGGCTTTCCCGTCGATTTGGCCCTTGGCAGCTTTGCGTATCTCGAGGTGATGACCAGCGCGCGGCATGCGGAACACACGGCTCTCGTCTGGCACCGGGCCCTCAATTGCGGCTTCAAGGTTACGGCGTCGGGAGGGGAAGATTCGATCACGGACCTCCACCGCACACCCCTCATCGGAGCGGCCCGCATGTACGCTTACCTGGGCGACAGGCTCGAATGGGGCCGCTGGGTCGAGGCGGTCCGAGCGGGGCGCACCTTTGTGACGAACGGCCCTCTGCTCCAGCTGGCCATCGACGGGCACATTCCGGGCGGCGAAATCCTGCTGCCGGCCGAAGGCGGGAGCGTCGAGGTGGTCGCGCGCATGGATTCCGCATTTCCCGCCGAGAAGCTCGAGTTGATCCACAAAGGCAACGTGGTGGAGCAGATCCCGCTGGATGACGGCGGCCTCTCGGGCATGCTGCGCAAACGGATCCGGGTCGAGGACAGCGGGTGGTACACGTTGCGGGCATCGACCTCGGGCCCGGTGCTGCCCGTTGACGACAGCCGCTTGTATGCCGAGACCGGACCGATCTACGTGTACTGCGGCGATCAGCAGATCCGCTCCCGCGACGACGCCGAGTACTTCGTTCGATGGATCGATGACATAACGCGGCAGGCCAGCGCCCATCCGGGGTGGCGTTCGGAGCGCGAGCGCGAGCACGTACTGGCGCAATTCGAGGAAGCTCGGGCGATCCTTGTCCAGAGGGCAGAGGAAGCCGCTCGGTGAATTTAGGCCTCCCTCGCGGCATCGGCGGACTGGAACGCTTCGGAAACGTCACGAACCGTCGCCCCCGTGCGTCCAATTGAGTGTCAGCCGCCTGTTGCGCGACGGTCGTGCCAGCCCTGCCAACGGAACCGAGCCTCAACATCTGGTGGTACGGATCCGGCACGACGCACTGCTTACGGGCGATAATGGAATCTGTCAGCACACAGTGATTCGTGGCGGGTGCTCGCCGGGCGCGATCCCGGAACACCTTGCTTGGGGCCGCCGCGCAGGAGAAGCACAATGGAAGTCCACCCCGACGCCGGGCCCGGCCCGGTGTCTAGCCGCTGCCCCAGCGGAGCGCCGACGGGCGCGCGGCGGGATGCACCATTCGCAGGCCGAGCGCCCAAGCTGGCGTCTGCGCTCTTTATCGTCTCGGTCCTGCTTTGGAACCCGGCAGGTGCGCGTGGCGCCGATCCGCCCGCCAACGCCCCTACTGACCAGCAACTTGGGGCAGCTCTCGCAGCCGCGGAGAGGCTGCTCGAAATGGGACGCGGAGAGGAGGCGCTGACGCTGATCCGGCCGGTGGCCGACGCCAGGCCGGACTCGCAACAGGCAGCCTTCACGACGGGACTGGCGGCGCTGGCCGCGGCCGATGTCGCCGTCGGGAAGGGCATCAAGCACACGGATTCGGCGGTGAAGGAAAACTACAACCTCGCCGTCCGGGCGTTTCGCGGGATGCTCGTCGCGGATCCCTCCCAACTGCGCGTCCGGCTGGAACTGGCGCGCGCCCTGTTTTCTCGGGGCAATTGCATCCAGCCTCCATCCAACCTGTTCAAGCATTTGCTAGGTGACGACTGCTGGGCGGCCGAGCAGCACTTTATACGCGTGCTGGGCGCCGATGTGCCGCCGCAGGTCGCCTTCAATGTCCGGCGATTCATTCAGATTTGCCGCGCTCGCAAGCGCGCGACCGGCAGCCTCAGCCTGGCGTTGGCGCCAGACACCAACGTGAACACATCCACCTCGGCGCAGACGGTGAACATCTTCGGTTTGCCATTCCAGCTTGACGACCAAGCCCGCGCTACCAGCGGCATCGGGGTCGTCGCCGCGTTCGGCTCCGAGATCCAGAGGCCGATTCCGAAGTTCAAGTGGATGCCTGGCGCGGCAGTCCGACTTCGCGTGGGCGGCTCGGTCTTTCGCCGCGAGTACTCCGGCGGAGAGTTCGACGATTACAACTACGGCCTGTATGCCGGCCCTCGTTTCATCACATCCAAGGGCCAGATGAGCCTTCTGTTCCAAGCTGACAAGCGCGCCGTCAACGGCCGTCCTTACAGCCGCCAATACGGGTTGCGCTTCGAAGGCGTGCGACTTGTCACGCGACGGCTATGGGTGGGGGGCAGCGTGGAAGGTTCCCGCCAGACGGCGCTTGGCACGCAGGGTGCGATCGGCGGGCCGGGATTCAGCTGGAACGCCCAGTCGTTCGCGAGCTTCGCCGTGCTGCCATCGCTGAACGTGCGCTTCATGGCGGGCTCGGGCCGGGAGAACACCGACCGCCTGGCGACGCGGCACCGCTCGCGATGGCTGGGCGTGATGGGCACCTATGACCTGCCGTTCGGCTTCACGTTGACTGGCGCACAGCAGTACTTCCTGACCGATTTCGATCAGCCGAATGCGCTCTTCAGCCCTGAGCCGCCGCACACGCGGCTGTGGTTCACGCGGGCCGCTCTGCACAACCGGAAGATCCAAGTCATGGGCTTCTCCCCCTCGCTTTCTCTCATCCGCGAGAACAGGTCCTCGAATCTCACGCTCTACCAGTACCAGCGTTACCGCGCCGAGGGCGGGGTCGTGCGGGTGTTCTGAGCGTAGTCCCCCGGCGCGGTCCGCGCAGGCGCGGTCCGCCAACTCTGCTCGGCCGCCTGCGAGGTGCGTTGGTAGCATGGGAATCCGCCGTGTCTAGCTCGAGGCAGAGTCGCCTGTGGGCCGTCGTGGCCGTTGCGACGCTCGCTCTCGCATTTCCTGCGGCGGCCGGCGAGCCGGCAGAGCAGGTTCCCGAACCCGCCGCGACCGAGCCGGAGGGCGAGGCAGGCGAGACGGAGCCGCTCGCAGGGTCGGACCGCACCGACATGAACCTGCTCGGGGAGACTTCCTCCGAAGCAGGGGAGAGCCGGCGCAACGAGAACGTCCAGTTCAATCTGGTGGATAACAACGCGCTGAAGGAACTCAACATCCGCCTAGGCACGACCGCCACGATCGTCTCGGAGTTCGCCGTGGATCGCGGCTATTTCGGCTCCGAGTACGGCAAGCCGCCTACCCCGCCGGTGCATGCCGGGCCCGCGCGAGGGTCCGGGTTTCACGGCGATGCGTTCTGGCGCCACAACAACAGCGTCTTCTCGGCCCGCTCGTTCTTCCAAGTCGGCCCGGTCAAGCCGGCCCGCGAGAACTTCTACGGCCTCAATCTCAGCGCTCCCGCCGGCCCGCTAGGAGCGCTCACACTGAGCGCCTCGCAGAACAAGATTCGCGGCAACGTCAACGGCAACGTGCTCGTGCCGCTGCCCGAGGAGCGCACGCCGCTGGCTCGCGATCCGGCCGCCCGCGCCGCAGTTGAGCGGATCCTCGGAGCGTATCCGAAAGATGCGCCGAACCGTCCGGACATCGCCGACCGCGCGCTGAACACGAACAGCTTGCAGAGCATCAATACGGATTCGGCCCGGATCCAACTCGATCGCGCGGGGCCGCTTGGCGGCAATCTGGCGCTGCGCTACGCGTGGACCGCGCAAAACGTCGATGCCTTCCAGCTTGTGGTTGGACAGAATCCCGATACGGACACCAAGTCGCATGCCGCGCGCATCACTTGGAGCCGCTCATTCACGCCTTCCACGATCTTGGAGCTTTCGGCGGGGCTGGATCGCCTCGGGTCGCTGCTGCTCCCGGCGGAGGGGGCGCTGGGCCCGATCATGATTGGCCGCGCGCTAACCAATCTCGGGCCGTTCCCGATCATCCCGCTGGATCGTGCCCAGAATCGCTTCCGCCAAGCCGCCACTCTGCGGCACACCCGTGGCAAGCATGAGATCACCGCCGGATTCGCGCTGACGCGACTGCAGTACAACGGCGAGGAGCCTGACGGAGCGCGGGGCATCTTGGTATTCCGCCCCAATTTCGGCAACGATGCCATCACCAACGTGCGCTTCGGGCTGCCTAGTCGGTTGATCGCTTCGCTCGGATCCACGTACCGCGGCTTCCGCAACTGGCACAACAGCTTCTTCCTCGGCGACCGCTGGCAGGCCAGCGACCGACTCACGTTCCATCTGGGGCTGCGCTACCAGCCGTTCACGCGCCCGATCGATGTGACCGGCCGGAGCGAGCTGGCCATGGGCTCGGACCTGAACAATTTCGCGGGCACGTTCGGATTCGCCTACCGACTGCCGGGAGAGGCGGGCGTGATTCGTGCCGCCTACGGCACGCATTACGGCGACATATTCCCGGTAACTTACGGGCAGGATCGGCTCAACCCGCCGCACACCGTCACATCGGTGATCCTCCGGCCCGACCTCGCCACGTATCGTTCGCTGCTCGACCACTCCAAGCGGCAGCCGGGCGGCCGCTCGAGCAAGATCGAGCCTGGGCCGGACCTAGCCGTGCCATACTCCCACCAGTACAACTTCAGCTGGGAGCGGCGGCTTGGCTCGGACTGGAGGCTGCAGCTGGGCTATGTCGGCAGCCGCGCCCACAAGCTGATCATCACCTATTTCCTCAATCGCGGCCGCGAGGTGCCGGGCATGCTGTCTACCGTCGCCAATCTGAACGATCGGCGCGCCGACCAGAGCATCTACGAGCACCTGTTCATCCACAACGGCTCGCGCGCCTACTTTGATGCGGGCAGGGTCACGCTCACGACCCCGAATTGGCGGGGCTTCACGCTCAACTCCTCGTATTGGTTGAGCAAGTCCCTCGATCTTGGCGGTTCTTACACCAACACTGCTTCCGGTCCGGACGCGCGGGTCGCGGTTTCTCAGACCGAGTTCGATTCGCACCGCGACCTCAAAGCCCTCAGTGACTTCGACCAGCCGCACGCCTTCCTGTTGCAGGCCGGTTACACGGTGCCGCGGAAGGCCTTGGGCGGCTGGGCCGGCAAGCTCTTCGGTGGGTGGATGGTCTCCACGGTCTCGCTGCTCAAGTCCGGCACGCCGTTTACCGTCGAGTCGGGATCGGACGGCCCCGACTTCGGAAATGTCGACGGGCGCAGCGGCGACCGACCGATGCTGCTGGATCCGTCTGTGCTGGGTCGCGTCATCGGCTCGCCGGACACTTCCGAAGCGTTGCTGCCTGGCAGCGCCTTTCGCTTCGTCAACGCCCCGCTCGAACAGGCGGGCGACCTCGGCCGCAACACCTTTCGCAAGGGCAAGATCGCCAATGTCAATGCATCGCTCTCGCGGCGCTTCGCGCTGGGATCGGACAATTCGATGGAATTACGGGCCGAGTCGATAAATTTCCTCAACACTCCGCAATTCGCGGAGCCGGGCAAGACTCTGACCTCTCCCAGCTTTGGGCAGATCAACAACACGCTCAACGACGGAAGGACGTTCCGGTTCCAGCTGAAACTGTTCTGGTAACCGGGCCTGCAAGCTGGCACCAGCGCGGCGCAGCTGTCACTCCTGCAGGCGCATGGTGAAGCTCTCGGCGTCGAATTGCATGCGAAACAGCAGCGGCGCCCTCGACTCGTCGCGGCCGAAATATGCCGACAGCTCATGCTGGGATCCCGGCCCGCGCACGGAAACCCGGATCTCGTCCGCGAGCTGGCGCTGGCCGTCCCATATCAGCCAGCGGGTCTGGGCATGTTCGAGCCGGACTCGATAGCCCGCGCCGAAGAAGACCGTGCTTGGGGGCGGGATGCGCCCGGCCGCGAGCTCGGTCCGCAGGAAGTACAGGAAGGCCAAGGCGTCCCGGGCGCAGTCTTGGACCGGGGTCACGCCGGGGCGCGCTTCCTCGGCCTGCTCCAAGTTGATGCGCTCGACCGCGTTCGGTCGGAAGCGCAGCAGTTCGTTGGCTCGCTTGTTGCCGTGGAGGATATGCTTCGTGAACTCCTGTCCGCACATCTGCTCATCGGAGCGCGAGACGGCCCGGTCGTTGATCTCGATCTTGGGCAGGCTGGCCTTGAGATCGAATTCGAAGCGCCAACCCGGATCGGTGAAGCGCGCCTTGAACAGCGCTGAGCCGAAGCTGAGCCCGCTCGGCCAATGGATGGAATAGCGCAGCTCCTCGCTCGCGGGAATCGGGCCGGGAGGCGCCTGAGCTGCCACGGGCGCCAGATGCAGGCCGGCTGCTGCAAGAGCCGCCGCCGACAGCGCCTGCAGGAACCTAAGCCTCGGTCTGGACCAGGATGTCACCGCCGTTGTCGAGATCCCGAGCCGCCGGCGTCACAATCGTGCTCTTGGAAACGTAGATCTTCGCGCCCGTGTGCATGGCTTTGCGCATGTCTCCCTCGCACACGAAGGCCACCGGCCGGATCTTCGGTGCCGGCGGCGGCGGGTCAGCTGTTGTGGCCGTTGGCGCTGGAGGCGCAACAGCCGGAACCGTAGGCTCCGGGCCGGGCGCCGCGGCCGCTCTTCGTTGTAGGAACCGGTCTACAACGGCCGCGACGGGGGAAGCTGCCGCGGCCGGTGCGCCGGCAGGCGTCTGCTCCCCGCGGCTGGCCAGGTACTGGTCTACGCGTGCCGCGACCCCGGATCTGCCGTTCTCGGACGATGCGGCGGAAGCGGAGTCGGCCGGTCCGCCTCCGAAGTCACTGCCGCTGGCGACCGCCGCGAAATAGCGCTTGGCCTCCTCGCTCACGAACGCTTCTTCGGCCGAGCGCACGTGGCGGGCGATCCGCTTGACGTGGAACAGGTGAGTCGGGCCGATGTTGTCGCCGGTGGAATTGCCGGCGATTGCGCCGCAGCCCAAGGTCATCGAGGGCTCGATGCCGGTTGTGATGCCCGTGGACCCTTGGGGCGCCGGGGTGTTGACCAGCACCCGGAACGCGGGCGCTCGACGGCCGTACTCGCGGACGTGCTCGTCGTCCTCGGAGTAGATCACGCACGTGTGCCCGCGCCCGCCGAAGTTGAGGACGGCGACGCAGGCATCGACCGCTTCCTCGAAGCTGTCGACGAAATACACCGACAGCACGGGCGAGAGCTTCTCGGCCGACAGGGGGTGCTCCCGGCCGACCCCATCGATCTGCAGCGCGAGGATCCGGGCCGACTGCGGCACTTCGAAGCCGCTCATCTGGGCGATCTTCTGCGGCGACTGTCCCACGCAATCCGGATGGATGCGAAACGACTCCGTGAACAAGCGGGCTGCAAGCAGCTCGGATTGCGCCTCGTCGCAGCGGTGGGCGCCGTTGGCTTCGAGAGCCGCCCAGATCCGATCGCTGTGCTTGCGGTGGGCGACGAGGGTCTGCTCGCTCGAGCACACCGTGCCGAAATCGAACGACTTGCCGTCCACTATGGATGCGACCGCAGCCTCGATATCGGCTGAATCATCCACAAGCACGGGCACATTCCCGGAACCCACGCCCAGCGCGGGCTTGCCGCTTGAGTAGGCGGCCTTGACAATGCCCGCGCCGCCGGTGGAGAGAATGATGCCGACGCGCCTGTGCTGCATCAACTCGTTGGTGCCGGTGATAGTGGCCTCGTCCACGCATTGGATCAAGCCTTTCGGCGCCCCTGCCGCCTCGGCGGCCTCGGCGAGGATGCGCGCTGACTCGCACGTGCAGTTGCGCGCGCGGGGATGCGGGCTGTTGACGATGGCGTTGCCCGCCTTGACCGCGATCAAGCACTTGAAGAAGGCCGTCGAAGTTGGGTTCGTGGTGGGCAGCACGGCCGCCACCACGCCCACCGGCACGGCCAATTCGGTCACACCCAGTTCCGGTTTTTCGCCCAGCACGCCGATTGTCTTCAGCGGGGCGATCTTCTGGTGCAGCAGGTCGGAGTTGAGCAGGTTCTTGGCGATCTTGTCCCGTACGTTGCCGTAGCCGGTCTCTTCGACCGCCATGCGTGCCAAGCGTTCGGAGTGCTCCCGCGCCGCTTGCGCCATGGCGGCGACGATGGCGTCCACCTGCTCTTGGCTGAAGTTCTCAAAGGCCTGGAAAGCAGCGTAGGCGGCCTCGACCTTGGTGCGTACCTCTTGAATGGAACGCAGATCGCGATCTTCCAGCATCGCGCTTGGCTAGTCGTCCGGACCCTCGGGCAGCACCAGTGCCACCTCTGCATAGGGCGCTGGGATGACATGGACGCTAATGAGTTCGCCCAACCGACGGGCCGCGGCAGCACCCGCGTCGGTGGCGGCCTTGACCGCGCCGACATCGCCGCGACACGTGATCGTCACGTGCCCGGCGCCGATCAACCGCTTCCCTTCCAGCGTGACCTCGGCCGCCTTGACCATGGCGTCGGAGGCTTCGACAGCCGACACCATCCCCAGAGTCTCAATCATGCCCAGAGCTTGCACGGGGAATCGGGAGCAGCGAGCCCCTCAGACTCCAACGGTACCACAGCGGGAGCGCCCTGCCGGAAGTGATTCGGACGACTTCCCCCGCCTCACTTGGGAACGAGCCTCACCGTGTTCGAGCCGCTCTGATCGGTCGATGCCGCAGGCCCAATCGAGCAGCTAGTGTGCAAGATCATCGAACTGGAACTCGGCCCGGAAGCCGGCCGTCAGAGACCGCTCTCGGTCCACTGATCGACGTACAGCTTCTGCGGCCGGCAACGGTCAGCCCACCACCAACCTGGCCAGCTCTTTTTCGTCGAATTCAAATCCCAGGCCGGGCCTGTCCGGCACCTCCACATGCCCCGGCTTATAAGGTAGCGGCACGCTGAGAATGGCATTGCCGAAGGCCTGCAAGTAGGACTCTCCGCCTTCCAAGATGACGGCGTTGGGAGTTGCGGCACAGAGGTGGATCGCAGAAGCGCGGTACGGTGCTGAGCCCATTGAAGAGTGCGGTGAGAACAGGATGTTGTACGCATCGGCCATGATTGCAATCCGTTTGGTTTCGGTAATGCCGACCCGTGACGTGTCGGGGTTGACGATGTCACAAGCGCGCTTCTCGAACAGGTCACGGAACTGGAATCGATTCGAGTACTGCTCGCCGGCGCAGATCGGCACGTCCATGCGGTCCGCCAAGATGGCATAGGCGTCGTAGTCCTCGGGCATGAGCACGTCCTCCCACCAGCCCAGATTCTCGATCTCGTCAAGTTTGCGCCCGACCCTGGTGGCTTCGGCGAGGGTGTAGCCCGCGAGCGAATCGACCAATATCTGTCCCTTGCCCAAGAGCACCTCGCCTGCGGCGAAGACTCGATTGACGTCGCGGGCCTGCTCTCCCCGGCCCTTCGCGAGGCTCATTTTCAGGTTCGGAAAGCCGCGCTCGAGCAGTGCTTGGGCATTGTCGCGCACTTCCTCCGGCGATCCGCCGCCAACGCCTTGGTAGGTGGGAATGCTGTCCCGAAACTTGCCTCCCAGCAGTTGGTACACGGGCATGCCGGCCGCCCTGCCGACGATGTCCCACAGGGCGATGTCAATGCCTGCCATGGCACGCGTGTAATAGCCGCTGCCATAGCCGCGCAGGCGCTGCGTCGAGTACATCTTCTCCCAAAGCGCCTCGATCTGGCGAGCGTCCTGGCCAAGCAGGATCGGCCGGAACATATCCGTGATGACGGTTTGAACGACGCGTGGTGTCATCACCGCATGGGACTCTCCCCAGCCGACAATGCCTTGGTCGGTGGTGACCTTGACCAGCAGCGTCTGCCGATAGCCGCCCTGCCGAACGGTCTCGGCGCGTTCGAGGCGATTCCATAGACCGGGGCCGCCGGTGGTGGCACCGAGCGGCGTCATCGAGACGAACTGGTCTTCAGGCTTGCGTTCTGGCGGGTCCCGCAGGATCAGCGTCTCGATATCAGTGATCCGCAGCGGCAGGCCGATCGATGCGGCGGCGGACCGCAGGGGAGCGAAGCCCGTAGTGCCGCCTAGGAGGCTTGTCCCAACCGCGGCACGGAAGAAGGATCGTCGATTTAGTATTGTCTTCATGCCCGCTGCCCCTCCTCGAGCGCCTGCAGTTGCTTGCGGTCTGAGTCGCGCCGGTCGCAAGAGCAAGATTACCGCCCGAGAATCTAAGTGGCAAGCGTCATCGAACTTAAGCGAAGTTCCCAGCTAGGGTCAAGAATAGACCCGTGACTTAAGAGCACCGTTTACAATCATCCGGAACGAAAGGCCCCGCCGCCCCGAATCTGCAGCTGGCCGATTTCTTGAGACCGGTCGAAATTCGGCACACGATCCGAGCAGATTGTCGCTAGTCCTTGGGAACGTGGTCCGCAGCTCGTCGTGTGCTTCATCGGACAGCAACACGAATCATGGATCCTGAGACAACTCCTTGTCTGTGAGCGGATTGATTCACTGCAGTTGCGGGAATCCGGGCGAAGTCGTTGTCGAATGAGACCAGCGTTGCCCCGTCGGAAAGAGCAAGCGCTGCTAGGTTCGAGTCGATTGTCAAGCACCGGCCGCCCCCGGTCTCCCTTAGCAAGCCCCGCAGAAGCTGCATGTGCTCGTCCGCTTCTGGGACGATCCGAACGTTGGGACGGGCGAACCACCGATCCACCCACTTGCAAGCCTCCCCGGCATCAAGTGGTCTTGGGACAATCCACGGCCGATCGGTTAGGCGCAGGAATCCCAAGCTCACGTCCCACGCGAATCCTACGGGCTTGTCGCTTCACAGCACGACCGTGCTTTCAGGTCATGCTTCGCCGAACGGTTAATTCGTAGAGGAAAACACTGAGGTTTACGATCTTGACTTGTGCTGTTCGAACTTATCGAGCGTTTGCTCGTCTTCTAAGCTCGCTGCGACCGACAGTGCTCGATCAAGATCCACCGCCGGAACGCCCAAATCAACCACTTCCTCAACGTAAAGAGGAGGTCGCGGCGAGGAATCGTTTACGGTTGCGAGTCCCGCGCGCAAGACGGTGTTGGCCACCTTCGAAAGAGAAACGCCCTTGGACTGGGCTAGCGCCCTAAGATCTCGGACTATGTCTTCGGACAGGGCGAGTGTTGTTCTCACTAGCGCATCCTAGCATCGTTCAGAAAGGCATCGATAAATCAACCCATACCTCGTTGGGTTGTCCCCCACGTGCCGGACTTGTAGGCGACCGCGCTACATCTTTGGGGGGTCATTGAGCTTGGCTAAGGAAACTTGACGTGCCCGAGATGGCCAACCTAACAACTCACCGCATACGACGTTCCGGCGCTCCGCATCGACGATAAGGACCGCCTCGAGGACGAAGCGCCTCGTGTTCCGATCACCTACCGTTGCCAAAAACTACCTCGCTGAAGGTGGTCACCACACAGTCTGGTGCCGATGGTCGCGCCAACGAAGAACCTTCGATTCACCCTTGTCTTCGTATCCAACGGCGTGTTGTACGCCCGCGGCTGGTGGCAGTCCGCGTCGATCCGGTCGCAAGAGCGGGTTTTTTGCCCGAGAATCAGGGACGTAAGCGCCGTCGATCGGACTAGTCGGTAGCTGGACTCAGGATTACGCGACCTATAAGAAAAGCAGACATACCGGTGCGTCGATCGAGAGTTCGATTCCGGTCGGCGTGAGCGCCCCAGTCACGTCGTCGAGAGCGAAGACAACGATGTTGTCGGAGTTCTGATTGGCAACAAGGAGGTAACGCCCGTCGGGGCTGAAGGCGAAGTTGCGAGGCCATTGGCCATTGGTCGCCACCTGTTCCTTGGGCGTTAGGCGATGCGTGGACGGGTCGATGGCGAAGACCGCGATGGAATCGTGGCCGCGGTTGGAGGCATATACGAACTTGCCCGAGGGATGCACGAAGATCTCCGCGGTGTAGTTCTCGCTCTCGAATCCCTCCGGCAGAGTGGAGACTGTTTGTGCGACGCTGAGCGCTCCGGCTTCAGCGTCGTAGTCGTACACCGTCACGGTGGACGCGAGTTCGTTCACCCCGTAGGCACTCCGCCCGCTTGGGTGAATAGCGAAGTGTCTCGGGCCGGACCCCGCCTCGACGCTCACGCTGGGCGGGTCGTGCGGTGCCAGCGTGCCCGCCTCCGGATCGGCTTGGTAGATCTTGACTTGATCCAAGCCGAGATCGGAGAAGAATGCGAAACCGCTGTCTGCCGAGAAGTCGGCTGAGTGGGCGTGGGGCTGGTCTTGCCGCTCGTGCACGCTGCTGCCTTCATGTTGGAAGAACGAGCTTGCCTCACCTAGGGAGCCGTCCTCATTGATCGGAAACGAAGCTACGTTGCCGCCCTTGTAGTTGGCGACGATGACCATGCTTCCGCTCGCGTCGACATTGAGATGGCAGGGCCAGCCTCCGCGGGAAGAGACCTCGTTCAGCTTGGTCAGTGTCCCGGAGTTCGCGCTGACCCGAAACGACACAACCGACCCACTTCCGTCTTCGTCGAAGTCGTCAGTCTCACTCACCGCGTAGAGGAATTCTCCGGTCGGATGCAGGGCGAGAAAGGACGGTTCCCGCATTTCCGCGACCAGCCCGATTTGCTCCGCCGTTCCGGATTCCGAGTCGAACCGATAGGCATAGATGCCCGCGCTCGTCTCGCGAGTGTAGGTTCCGACGTACATCATGTGCTGTGAGTCACTGGTCCTAGAAGGCATGGGCTCGTCGCCGCTGCAGCTTGCCAGCAGTGCCACTAGAAATGTTGCGTTCGCTGCCCGGCGCGCCATCTTTCTTATGCTAGGCGCTCATGTAGCTCTTGGGCATCAAGACCGTGCAGGTTGCATCGCTGAGCGTGATACGGGCGGGCAGCTCGCCAACTACCTCGCCATCGACTTGGACTTGCACCGGGTCCGCCGCGGCTGGCTCGAGCACCAAGTCCTCACGAGACTCCAATCGGACGCCGGGCCACTTCGACATCAGGCGGCACCTCGCGGCTGTCAGGTAACTGCCGTACGCGAGCCGATTGGCGCCAGGATACTGGGCGGTGACGAAATGGTTGGCTAGGAGATTCGCCCCAGGTGTGAGCACGAGACCGCCGCCGTACAGGCGGCTCTTCGAAACCACTACGAGGCCGCACGAAGGGCTGCCCGTGCCGTTGGTCGTGGCCGAAATCCTCGCCCGGGGAAACCGCTGAACGGAGAATTGGGCACCGGCCAGCCAGTATGCGGCTTGGCCGATGCTGCGCTTCAGTGGCTTCGACACGCGATCCACTATGGCGGCATCCAAGCCCGCGCCGCACATCAGGAGGAAGTAGCGGCTTGAGCCATCGCCGCCGAAGACGGCCCGGCCTAAGCGAACCGGCTTGGCTGCGAGCTGGGGGAGCAGGCGAGCGGCCGTGAGCGGATCCGTCGGAAGACCGACCTCGTTGGCCAGCACGTTGGCGGTACCGCCGGGCAGCACTAACAGAGCAGGGGACGCCCTTCCCGCTAAGGCCTGCACGACTTCGTTAACCGTGCCATCGCCGCTATAGACTGCGACAAGATCACAGCCCTCGCGGGCAGCCTGTCTGGCCAATTCCGTTGCGTGTCCAGGGAGGTCAGTCGGTGCGAGGTGCACGTCGCCAACAGACTCAGACAGGGCCTGCCTGACTGTCTCTAGCCTCGACGGGCTGGTACCTCGCCCGGCGGCCGGGTTGTAGATGCACACTGCCCGTAGGTAGCCCATGCGGAATCCTATAATACGCACGATGGCTGGCCTGAGACACCGCCAGCCCCGACGCGGAATCGGTCTCCCCGGTCGGCTCTCTGCCCGACGCCTTCCCCCTGTCCGCAACGGGTGCCCCGTGCGCTGGTTTCGGCGCCCTTATGTGCCTTATGCGCCGCACCTAGGCGCGGCGCGGGCGAAAGTGGCTAAGCTTGGCGCCACGCTCGTGCATCACGAGCGGCTCTACTACGTCGAGAACCGCCCCGAGATATCGGACGGCGAGTTTGACGACTTGATGCGTGAACTGCAGGCTCTTGAGAGCCGGCACCCTAGCTTGGTCGCCCCCGACTCGCCCACGCAGCGCGTAGGCGGCGCTCCACGGCAAGGAGTGGAGAAGGCCAGTCACTCCTCGCAGATGCTCAGCTTGGACAACGCCTTCGACGAACGCGAGCTGCGGGATTTCGACCGCAGGGCGAGGGAGCGACTGGGAGCAGACTCGATCACATACGTGGGCGAACTGAAGTTCGATGGTGTCTCGCTGGTGTTGCGCTACCACAACTGCCGACTCGAACTGGCTTTGACGCGGGGGGACGGCAGGCAGGGTGAGGTGGTGACTCCCAATGCCCGAACGATTCGGTCAATTCCGCTCTCAGTCCCAACCGAGGTGGTCAAAAACTGTGGCCTGCCGGCCAGTTTCGAAGTGCGCGGAGAAGTTGTCATGCCGAAGGCTTCCTTCCGGAAGTTGAACGTGGATCCGCAGCTTAAGGAAAAGTTCGCCAACCCGCGCAACGCCGCCGCCGGTGCGTTGCGCATGCTCGATGCGTCGGTTACAGCCCAGCGCCGCCTAGACTTCTTTGCGTATATGCTGCTGGTCGATGGTGCCGAGGAGCGACCGACGCATTCGGAATCGCTCGAGGTCTTGCGGAAGCTTGGGTTCAAGGTGGACCGAGGACGCGAGCTGCTTGACGGCTCGGATGCGTTGTTGGAATTTCGCCAGAAGCGGTTGGCTGAACGGGAGTCTCTGCCCTACGAGATCGACGGGCTCGTGTTCAAGGTAGACCGGGCGGAGCTGCGGCGACTGCTCGGCGCGACGTCCAAGGCCCCTCGCTGGGCGATCGCTTGCAAGCCAGCGGCCCAGCAAGTGGAAACGGTGGTCAGTGATATCGATATCCAGGTGGGCCGCACCGGCGCAGTCACACCGCGGGCACTGCTCGAGCCCGTGCGAGTTGGCGGCGTGACGGTTTCTCGGGCGACCCTGCACAACGAGGATGAAATCGAGCGGTTAGGACTGCAAGTCGGGGACAGAGTGCTGTTGGAGCGCAGCGGGGACGTGATCCCCAAGATCCTCCGAGTCGTGCAACAGGGAGAGGGTCGGCGGCCCTTTCGGATGCCTAGCACGTGCCCAGTGTGCGGGGCGGATGTGGTCAGGCCGGAAGGCGAAGTGGTGGCGCGGTGCATAAATATCAGCTGTAAAGCTCGCTTGCAGCAGTCGATCGAACACTTTTGCTCGCGCTCTGCGATGGACATCGATGGCATTGGTGAGCAGATCGCACGCCAGCTGGTAGAGCGCGGCTCCGTCAACGACATCGCGGATCTCTACCAACTAGAGGAGCAGCAACTGGCAGGGCTGGAGAAAGACTCGGCAATAACGGCCGAAACGGCTCAGGCGGTAGTCCACACGATCGAGCGGGCCAAGCAGGAAGCGACTTGGGCACAGGTGCTACAGGGCCTCGCGATTCCAACGGTTGGCGAGAAGACCTGCGATGCGCTTGCTGCGAGTTTTTCCGACGTATCGGCTCTCCAAGCGGCTACCCTTGATGATTTGCTTTCCGTAAAGGGGGTCAACAAGCGTGCAGCTTCAGCGATTCGTGCTTACTTCGACGACCCTGCGGATGCAGAGCTAATCCGTGCCCTGAGACATGTCGGATCGGCGCGTCTGGAGCCGGCTTCCGGAAGCAAAGACGAGGAATCCTCTCAGACCGAGGGCTCGCGCCAGCCAGACCGCGTGCGGACGCCGGAGGAACTGCGCCAACGGATCGAAGGCTTTGTGGAGGGTATCGGCATCAAGGGCCGCAGGGCAAGCGAGCAGGGGGACGAGGTGATTGGCCTCACCAATAGTGTGATTCGAGAGCTTGTCGAGGAAGGACGCCTCACAGCAGTGCAGGACATCTTCTCTCTAGAGCCCGAGCACTTGAAGGGCCGGGGCGCGGTGCGCTTGGGGAGCAAGTCCGCTCGCAAGGTGCTGGAAGGCTTGACCCGGTCCAAGCAGGCACCCTTGGGCTCGCTGCTATTCGGTTTGGGAATCCGCTACGTTGGCGAGCGCACCGCAAGTCTGCTCGCCAGCCACTTCGGCAATCTGGATGCCATCGCGCAGGCGAGTGAAGAGGAACTCGTTGAGGTCGAGGAAGTGGGGCCGAACATCGCGAGTGCCATCCACAGCTTCTTCAGGGCGGAGTCGAACAAGGACCTGATCGAGCGCCTTCGCCGTTCAGGTCTGAAGTTCGCCGATGACGCGACTGCCACCCCCTCGTCAGCCCAGCCGTTCGGCGGCAAGGTCTTTGTCATCACCGGCACGCTGTCCGGAATGTCGAGGGACGAGGCCAAGGCGGCGATTCAGAGCCTTGGCGGCAAGGTCACGAGCAGCGTCAGTGCGAAAACAGACTATCTGCTCGCTGGCGAGAAGGCCGGTTCCAAGCTGCAGAAGGCGCGCCAGCTTGACGTGACCGTGGTAGACCTTGCCCAGTTGCAGGAACTGGCAGGAGAGGATTGGGCGGTAGTGGCCGGGTCGCAGAGCGAAGCATGAGTCCTGTTGTAGAAGTCCTGTTCGTCTGGCTCCCGATCATCGGAGCGGTGGTGTTCGTCGGCTGGTTTGCCCGCAAGTGCGCGCGCGAAGGCCTCGGCGTGCTAGAAGTGCTGCTGGACCGGCGGTTCATGATGGTGTTTCTCTACACCGGTGCGTTGCTTGCGATTTATCTTTCGACTTTCCATTTCTTCTATCAAGGGCTGCGCTAACGACCGGAAGACTGACTGGCCTGCGGCCTTTCGACGCTGGGTGTCGCAGGATCCGTCGCCCGGGACCAGATCACGACCGAGTGCCGCTGCACCCTCGCCGAATCGAACCGCTGAGCCCTACTTGGCCGCGATGCCGGTGTGCAGGCACGAAACCGCAGTGCGGCCAGGCTGGGGCAGGGGCCCGGCGGATCGCCTCGAATGTACTGTCGGCGGTGCGGCTAGTGGTAGCGCCTGTGGACCGCAAGGAGGCGGCCCTGCACTTCCACCTGCGAGGCTGGAACGATGATCGGGTCCATCTCGACATTGGCCGGTTGCAACCGCACCATTTCGCCTTCGAGATAGAAGCGCTTGAGCGTAGACTCCGCTCCGTCCACGACCGCGACCACGATCTCGCCGTTGTGGGCGTGACGGGTCTTCTCGAGCAGGACGTAGTCCCCGTCGAGGATGTGGTCGTCGATCATCGACTGCCCGGTCACCCGCAATGCGAAGACGTTGTCCACGGTGAGCAGCGGCGCGAACGACAGGGTCTCGCGCTCCGGGTACTGCTGCAGCGGCGCGCCCGCCGTGATCGTGCCCACGAGCGGAGCGGTCAGCTCATCCCGCCCCTTGTGGAACGAGTAGAGCTTCTGCCGGTTGGCACGCATCTCGTCGTAGTACTTCGGCGAGATTTCCAGCGCGCGGCTGCGATTGAAGCTACGTTCGAGGTAGCCCTTCTCCTGCAGCACCTGCAAGTGCTTGTGGACTGTCGCGACGGACGACAGGTTCATGTTCTGAGCGATTTCTTCGAAGCTCGGGCTGTAGTGATTCTCGGCGATGAACTCCGCCAAGAAGTCCAGCACTTGCTTCTGCCTTTTGGTTAGAGCCACGATGCCCCCCCTTTCTTTGCCATTTATTCTAGAACACTGGCGATGATTACGCAACTCCATTGTGAAATATCTTATTTCTGTTCGAATTCTGAAGCTACAATCGGGATTTATGCAGGTTTCCGAGATTCAGGCTCAGCTGTGCGCCCAAGGGCTTGACGGCTGGCTGCTGTTCGACCACCACGTGCGCGACCCCATCGCCTATCGCGTGCTGGGGCTAGATTCCGGCGGGCATGTCTCGCGTCGCTGGTACTACTGGATCCCCGCAAGCGGCGAGCCGACCAAACTCGTGCACGCCATCGAAGACGCCCGGCTCGACAGCTTGCCCGGTTCCAAGCTCGTCTACTCCAGTTGGCAGTCGCATCATGAGCACCTCGGAACAATCTTGGCGGGCAAGGCCCGCGTCGCCATGCAGTTTTCGCCGCAGTGCATGATTCCGGTCGTCTCGCTGGTGGATGCGGGCACGGTCGACTTGGTGCGCTCCTTCGGGGCCGAGGTTGTGTCCTCAGCTGCGTTAGTGCAGTATTTTGAGGCGCGCTGGAGCGAGGCCCAGAGAGACTCCCACTTCGAGGCAGGCCGTCGCGTCGACTCGATCCTCAAGGAGGCGTTTCAGCAGATCCGCCACGACATCGACGCGGACGGAGCCAGCGGCGAGTACCGCATCGCACAGTTCATCGTTCGGCGCTTCCGGGAATCTGGCATGGTGACGGCTGACGGCCCGATCGTCGCAGTCAACTCCAACAGCGGCGATCCGCACTACGGACCGGATCCCGAACGCTCGCGGCCGATCCGGACCGGAGACTTCGTCCTCATCGACCTGTGGGCCAAGCTGGATGCCCCCGGAGCCGTGTATTACGACATCACGTGGACCGGCTTCTGCGGCGAGCGCCCCTCCGAGCACATGCAAAGGATCTTCGAGGTCGTCACCGGCGCCCGCGATCTGGCCCTGCACACCGCTGATGCGGCGATGCGCGAGGGAAGGGCGATCCAGGGCTGGGAGATTGACAAGGTCGCTCGGGACCATATTGCGGCCAGTGGCTACGGCGACGCCTTTGTGCACCGCCTCGGCCATTCCATCGGTGAAGAGGTCCATGGCAACGGTGCCAACATGGACAACCTGGAGATGCGCGACGAGCGCCCGCTAATCCCGGACACGTGCTTTTCGATCGAGCCGGGCGTGTACCTGCCCGAGTTCGGCGTCCGCAGCGAGATCGACTGCTTCGTTCAGGCGGATAGCGCGGTGGCCACCGGCGCGGTCCAGGCCGAAATCGTGCGGATCTGAGCGACGGGGAGTGCTATCCGGAGCTACTGTGCTCCTGTCTCAACCCATTCTCGGGTGCGGCCGGACTCGATCACGGCGTCGCACACCCTTTGCGTCTGGAGCGCGCACTTGAAATCGGGCTGGGTGTGGTTGCCGGACTCGACGCCTGCCACGAAGTCCGCCAAGGCATTGAGGAAGGTGTGTTCGTATCCGATCGTTGTCCCGGGCACCCAGTACTTGTCCATGTAGGGGTGCTCCGAATTCGTCACGTGGATCTTGCGCCAGCCTGTGAGGTGATCCTCGACCTTCTTCCCCGACTGCTTTTGCTGGTACTCGAAGAAGTGCAGGTATTCTGGATCCTCCAAGTCGAAGAACACCGACCCGTCCGCCCCGTTGAGCTCGAGCGTGTTGTAGTTCTTGCGGCCGCGGGCATAGCGCGTGGACTCGAACGTGCCCATCGACCCGTTTGCGAACTCGGCTAGGAACATGCAGGCGTCGTCGATACCGACGGGCTGCACTTCGCCGGTATCGGCATGCATGCGCTCGGTGACGAACGTGCGCGTGCTGGCGACGACCCGAGCGATGGGACCGTTGAGCCACATCGCCGAGTCGATGGAGTGGGCGAGCAGGTCGCCGGTTACGCCGGAGCCGGCCACGTCCACATCTAGGCGCCACGTTCCAGCGCCCCCTTGGGGGACGTCCTCGGAAATGGTCCAGTCCTGCAAGTACGTGGCGCGGTAGTGAAACGGCTTGCCGATGCGACCCTCGTCAACGATCTGCTTGGCCAGCGAAATCGAGGGCACGCGCCGGTAGTTGTACCAGACCATGTTGGGCACGCCGTGCTTCTCGACGGCTTCGACCATCTGCTCGGCTTCGGCGACGGACATCGCCAACGGCTTCTCGCAGCAGATCATCTTGCCCGCCTCGGCGGCTGCGAGAACGATGTCCAGGTGCAGGTGATTGGGGGCACAGACGTCCACCAAGTCCACGTCATCGGCGGTGGCCACTTTGCGCCAGTCGGTCTCGATCCGCTGGTAGCCCCAGTTGTCGGCGAATGATTGCGCGTTGTCCCGATTGCGGGCTGCGACTGCCTGCAGCACCGGGCGGTGCTCGACCGGGAAGAAGTCATTGAGCCGCTTGTAGGCGTTCGAGTGGGCGCGGCCCATGAAGCCGTAGCCGATCATTCCGATGCGCAGTTCTTTTGCCATGAGTGGATTTCCTCTGATTCCGTAATGCTAGCCATGCCCAGCCGAGAGCGTCAAGCCACGGGGCTGCTAGCCGTTGTTGGAGCGGCCTGGGCGTGTGTGCGAGAGGTCTCGTCCGACGCGAATCCCGCATCCGCAGGCCGCTGGCAGTGTAGCAAACCGCTGCGTTCGTACCGGGCCGCCGCGGGCGTGCATCTGTCGGCGGGGCGGAGGCGGCCGAATCGAGCTGCGGGTCCAGCCTGCCCTTGGCACGCGAACTGGGTGTCCCAAATGCAGCGAGGCCGAGGGAAGCGGACTTGCAGTACCTCCAACCGGGATTTGCCACACTGGAGCTTGGCTTGCACACCCCTTGAAATCCTCGACCCGGCATCGAGCGCGGCAGGTGCCCGCGTCGGCCTCTTCGACTTCGACGGGACGCTATCCCTGATCCGTGCGGGATGGTTCGACGTAATGGTGCCGATGATGGTCGAGACGCTGCTCGATCTGCGCACCGGCGAGTCGGAGCAGGAGCTTACGGAGTTGGTCGAGGGGTATGTCGGCCACCTGACAGGGCGGCAGACGATTTACCAGATGATCGAGTTCGCCGAGCAGATTGCCAAGCGGGGCGGGACGCCCAAGGATCCGCTGGAATACAAGCACGTCTACTTGGACCTCTTGATGGACAAGATCCGCCATCGTCGCGAGGATTTGCGGTCCGGACACGTCGATGCTGACGAATTGATGGTGCCCGGTGCGCGCCGCCTGCTGGATGCGATGCTGGAGCGCGGCTTGAGGCTGTACTTGGCAAGCGGTACGGACCAGCCGTACATGCAGGAAGAGGCGCGCCTGTTGCGCATCGACTCGTACTTTGCCGGCGGAATGCACGGAGCGTTGGACGACTACAAGAACTTCTCGAAGAAGATCTTGGTGGAGCGCATCATCAGCGAAAGCGACTACGAGGGATCCGAGTTCCTGGGCTTCGGCGACGGCTTCGTGGAGATCGAGGTCGTCAAGACAGTCGGCGGCAGCGCGGTGGGTGTCGCCACCGATGAGCCCGACTGCGTGGACGTGGACAAGGTCAAGCGCAATCGGCTTGCTGCCGTCGGCGCTGATTGGATCGTGCCCAACTTCAATGCGCACAATGAACTTATGGCGGCCCTGTTCGGCGCTTCCTGACCGGACTGCCCGAAGTTCCGCCTCGGTGGCTCTTCAACATGCAATCGAAATACCCGGCCTTTGACCGTTCGCGTCTGAACATCCGCCCGCTGGCCGAGCGCGCGCACGACATGGATCTCGGTTATCTGCTGGAGCTTGACCAGCAGGTTGAGGAGGCTGACCAGCGGTTGCGGGAATCCCTCGAAGTCGTGGCGCCAAGGCTCGTTGCCGGCGATCGCAGTGCGCGGATCTTGATGATGGGCGCGCACGTGATCAAGTCGGGCGTCTCGCGACAAGTGATCGACCTGCTGCGGCGCGGAGCGTTCACGCACGTGGCCATGAACGGTGCCGGTGCCATTCATGATTTCGAGCTGGCGCGCATCGGCGCCACAACCGAGAGCGTCGCGCGTTACATCCGCACCGGGGAGTTCGGGCTCTGGGACGAGACCTCGATCCTGAACGATTGGGCAGTGGACGCGGCTCGGCTGGGCTTGGGCTTGGGCGAGAACTTCGGGCGCCGCATCGTGGCCGAGGAATTCCCGCATCGCGACATAAGCATCCTCGCCAATGCCTACGAGTTGGACATCCCGGTCACTGTCCACGTGGGTGTCGGCTACGACATCACCCACGAGCACCCCAACTGCGATGGCGCAGCCTACGGGCAGGCCAGCTACCGGGACTTTCTCGTATACACCAAGGCGGTTGAGAGCTTGGAAGGCGGCATCATGGTTAGCCTCGGGTCGGCGATCATGGGCCCTGAGGTCTATCTCAAGGCGCTGTCGATGGCGCGCAACGTGGCCCACCAAGAAGGCCGCCGAATCGCCGATTTCATGACTGCGGTCTTCGACTTGGTGCCGATCCAGGGCGACGTCCACACGGAGCTGCCCAAGTCCGACCCCGGCTATTACTTCCGCCCGCACAAGACGATTCTCGTGCGGACGGTCGCAGATGGCGGGCAAAGCCTCTACGTATGCGGAGACCATCGCGTGACGGTTCCGGCGCTCCGCAAGGCAGTCCTGGCGGCGGCTGACAGCCGCGCGGAATGACTTGCTCCGAAATCCTGGCAGGTGCATCGAGCGTCCGAGCGCTGGTGATCGGCGATATCTGCCTCGATCGGTGGTGCAAGTACGATCCTGCGTTGGCAGAGCCCTCGCGTGAGACCGGAATCCCGCGGTGCGCAGTCCGGGAGACCATGTCGACGCCCGGGGCAGGAGGCACGGTGGCCGGCAACCTGGCAGCCTTGGGCGCTGGCCGGGTCAGCGTCCTCGGAGCCATCGGAGCGGATGGCGCCGGACTCGACTTGCGCCGTGCGCTGGCGAGGGCCTCAATCGAGCATGACCTACTGGTCGAGTCCGAGGAGTTGCAAACCTTTACCTACACGAAGCTGATCAACTGCGAGACAGGCATCGAGGATCTTCCTCGCGTCGATTTCATCAACACAGCGCCGCTGTGCGCTCATGCCGAGCGGGCGATCGTTGCGAGTCTGGAGGAGTGCTTGGACGAGTTCGATGCCGTGATCGTGGCCGATCAAGCGGAGACCGATCACGGCGGGACTGTCACGCATGCGATCCGGGAGGCCGTTTGTCGGAGTGCGTCCGTGGCCAGCCGTGCCGTCTTCGTAGCCGATTCTCGTCGGCGTGTAGAGCACTTTCGCGACGTCATTGTTACGCCGAACGAGTCGGAGGCTGCGGCCGCCTGCCAGAGGCAATTCGGAGTGGTCGACTTCGAGCGGCTGCGCCGGACGATCGGAGGGCCGGCGCTTGTGGTCACGGCGGCTGACCAGGGAGCGTGGCTCTTCGACAGTGAAGGGAAACGGTTGCTGCCGGTGTCGGAAGCTACCAAGGCGGTGGATCCGTGCGGAGCGGGGGACAGTCTTTCTGCAGGCTTCGCACTCGCTCTAGCGGCGGGTGCGGAGACTGAAGCGGCACTTCGGTTTGGGATAATCGTAGCGGGCGTTACGGTCGGCAAACTAGGCACGGGCAGGGCGACCCCCGACGAGGTGCTCGCCTTGGCCGCGACCGCGGATCAGGGCATGTGAGCGATGGCCTTCGCTAAGGACTACAAGCAGCGGCTGCTGGCGGCGTTGGACACGGTCGATCTGGATCGCGTCGAGGCCCTAATCGAGGTCTTCCGCAGAGCGCGCGACGAGGATCGCCAGATCTTCGTGTTCGGCAATGGCGGCAGCGCTGCTACCGCCAACCACTTTGCTTGCGACATCGTGAAAGGCGCGAGCTACGGCCAGCAGAAGCGCTTCAAGATCATGTCGCTGGCGGAGCAGATCCCGACCCTGACCGCCTATTCGAACGATGTGGGCTACGAGAGCGTATTCGTCGAGCCCCTGAAGAACTTCGCGCGGCCCGGCGATATCGCGATGGCCATCAGCGGGAGCGGAAACTCGGAGAACGTGGTGCAGGCGATCGAGTACGCCAACTCGATCGGCTGCTACACCGTCGGCCTGAGCGGCCTCAGCGGCGGGCGCCTGCGCCCTAGCGTCGATCTCAGCGTCCACATCTCAGACGACCACATGGGCCGGGTGGAAGACGCGCACTTCGTCGTGTGCCACATGGTCTGCTATCACTTCATGGACGGACAAGTGGTCGGATGATCAAGGTGGTGTGCTGGAACATCGGCAGGCGGCTGGAACCGTGGCGCGAACTGGTGCAGATGGCTCGTGACGGTGAGGCGGATTTGGCGCTCTTGCAGGAAGCGGGAAGCCCGCCCGGAGAGTTGGTGGATCAGATCGATCACATGGACGGGGTGTTCTGGAACCGGCAGCTGTATGACCGTTGGCCGCTGGTCGTGAAGCTGACTGACCGAGTCACCGTCGAGCCGTACCGACAAGTGCCTCCGACCGGCGAACTCGGTGAGGACTTGATGGGAGTCAGTGGAATCGGTACCATCGCCGCCGCGAGAGTGCTCCCGCACGGCAACGAGGAAGAGTCTTTTGTGGCGGTCTCGATGTACGCAAGCTGGCTGACGGTTCATCCGTCTACCAACAGCAGTTGGATCTACTCGGACGCCTCCGCACATCGGATCATTTCAGACTTGTCCACGTTCATTGGTCACACCGACCCTGCGAAGCACAGGATCTTGGCTGCGGGCGATCTGAACATGTTCTACGGGTCGACCGGTTGGAGATTGTCGCTGCCGGATCGCGAGCGCACGGTGTGGGATAGGATGCAGGCGCTTGGGCTGGAGTTTCTGGGGCCGCAGGCGCCCCACGGTCGTAAAGCGGAATCCGATCCAGACGATGTACCGCCGGAGACAAAGAACGTACCGACGTACTATCACCGGGGCGGGCCGGAAACCGCGTTGAATCAGTTGGACTACGCGTTCGCGTCGCGTGGATTTCACAAGAAGGTATCAGTGCGCGCGATGAATGAGATTGAGGAGTGGGGATCGAGCGATCACTGCCGCCTGCTGATTGACGTTAAGTGCGACGGCGAGAGTTAATAGCCGCTGATCGGACCGCCGCGTCAGCGACGATGAGCCATGCGCCCAAGCGCCAGATATCGACCCTCGGCGGCGTCTCCGCCAGTCCGAGTGCCGGGGGGCTGCTAGAGCGGAAGCCGACCGATGCCGATCGGAACGCCTCGTCCGACGCGGCCCCGGTTGTTGCGCTCATTGCGCCTCGGATCCGGTCCCGAGCCGATGTTTGACCGCGACCCTGTTGCGGAACCCCAGTCTTGCAACTCGTCCTGCGAGAAGTGTAGGTCCTGCTCGAGCAGCATCTCGATATGCGTGCCGCGGTCAAGCAGGGCGTCTGGACCCCTGGTCAGCAAAACCTTTGCCAGCCCTGCGCCCGCGCCAGCGGCGGAGCCTACCCCGAGACCGGTGCCCGTTCTGCCGCCGATCACACCGGCTAGGGTGCCTATTGAAGCTCCCGTCGCGGTCGTATTTGCGATATCGGTGGCGTCTTCCCCTTTCGTGCCCTGCGACTTGACGGTGCCCGTTTCGCGGTCGAAGTTGTCGGGAGACCGACCATCGAGCGCACTGGGTCGGCCGGACAGGTCACGGATGACGCCGTTCGGCAGGATCATCTGCTCGAGGCGAATGCGCAGCTGTCCGCGCCCCTTCACGCGCCCTGGGCGTTTGGAGTGAATCACTGTTCCTGACACGTTAGTTCCGGCCGGGATCATGATGCGGCCGTCCACGACGACGGGGTAGACGCTTTCGAGATAGACCGGGTCGCCCGGCTCCGAGTGCTTGGAACTGATGCTGTTGATCATTACCAGCGGAACCCGCGTTCCAGCCGGGACAACAACTCCGGGCGTGGTTACCTGGGCTTCGACGGGAGCCTCCGCCGCTTGCGCATCGGCTGCGCCGACGGATTCGCCCAAGCATAGGCCCGCGAATATCGCGATGGCAGGAATGGTTTTAATGATCTGTTTCATGGCTGCCCCCGGAGAGCCGCACTGTGCGGTGGCTACATCCGTTCAATTCTACTCACCTAGTGAAACGAACTGGGACGGTGTAAGGTTTCAGGTCGCGCGTCTGAGGCCGGTGCGCGATACGCCACTACGGCGCGCATTTAGGTAGCTCGTCGATAGCGTCGTCACCCCTTGGTCGATGCAGAGCGCTCTTTGCGGTCAGGAGCCGTATCTGAACCGAGCGGCCCTTCGGGCCGGATTCGTGAGCCGGAGTTATGCCCGTACCGATAGCGCGAGGGCATCCTTCAAATCAGAGTGTTCGAAGGCCCCAGCCAAGCGGTCGATCTCCCCTCGGGGAGCACCTCGTCGCATCGCTGCCGCTCGCCAATCGCGTGTGCCAATAAGACGCCCGCAATAATCGCGTCGGCATTCTCCTGTTCGAGCGAGAATTCCTCTGCCACGGATCGAAGCAGGCCGGTCTTCGTGCGCCCACCCTCCGAGTCCAGATACATTTCGATGTCAGCCATGATTTGCGGGTCCACTGAGGCGAGGTAGCCTAGCACGCTTGGGCAGCTCTTCCAAAGCAATCCTCAGGCCGACCTCATCGCTGCTTGGGTCGGCTAGGTTCTCGAAACGATCCAGAAGGTTGAGCGCTTGGAGGACAGCGGCGATAATTCCGGAACCAACTCCAGTGTCCCCCCTCTCAATGCGCCCGATGGTCATGCGCGAGGTTGCGGCTCGCTGCGCGACGACTTCCATCGGAAGTCTGCGTCGGAGCCGCGCGGCCCGAATGTCTGCGCCGAGCTTTCGGACGGCGCGGCGGGAAGCTGGAGGAGGACGGTGAGGTCTCGGCATTGCGATATAATCATATCTCATTAATTGAATATTGAGATTGTTATATCTAACACTATTGTGATGGCCAATTCGTTGACCGACTGGATCGCGCCGCAAGCGAGCACCTACGGGGCCTGACTACCTGACTTTCCTCCCAAGACCGACTGGCAAGGGGCCGGCTCTATGGCTGCTGCAGGCTGGACCAGCCGGTAGAAGAGCTTGCCTTAACTACGGGATTTCTTGCGGTTGACCCGGCAGTTGCACTCGTCCAAGTAGTAGTCGACGCGGCGGGTGCTGCTCACCCGCTGGTGAGTCCCGGCCGGCCAACCGCTGAGATTAGCGATGCGATCCGACAGACGTGCGGCAGCAACTGCCCCGCCAGGTAGGGGCTTGGCAGGACTGCCACAGGGACGCTTGCGGCCACCCGGTGACCGCGCACTATAGGTTGTTGTTGGTAGGATGGAACCAATTGGAATCGGCTACCGGGGTGGGCCGATGCTGAGGCGGCGAGTAGATTACCAACATGCCACTCTATGAATACGAGTGTCTGAAGTGCGGCGAGCGCTTTGAATTGATCCAGAAATTCTCCGACGCGCCCCTTACCCTGTGCTCTCAGAATGGCGACTCGCAGTGTGACGGAGCTGTGCGCAAGCTCCTCGCTGCTCCGGCGATCCAGTTCAAGGGAAGCGGCTGGTACGTCACCGATTACGGCAAGGGCGGGCACAAGCCGGACCAGGCCCGGGAAGAAGGTTCTCCCAAGAAGGACGCCAAGTCGGGCGAATCAAAGCCGGCGAAGTCATCGGACAACTCCTCCGACTCAGCCAGCGCAGCTTCAGCCAAGCCCAAGGGCGGCGGCGAGTCCGCCTCTGCGACGGCCTAACGCAAAGCGTCGGCGCATCAAGCTGGCAGAGCGAATGCCTGCAATGCGTCCGTGAATTTGTGGCTCAGCTTGTTGCCGCCGCCGGCTGCGATCACCACGAACTGCCGCCCGGAGTCGGGTCCCTCGTATGTCATGGGGTTGGCGTGGCCGCTGCCGTCGAGCTCGGCCTCCCACAGCACGCTGCCTGTATCCTTGTCAAACGCCCGGAAGCGGCGGTCGTTGCTCCCTCCGATGAACACCAAGCCTCCCGCCGTGACGATCGGTCCGCCCATGTTGATCGTGCCCGTGACGGGAACTCCGCGGGCGGTCAATTCAGGGACTTCGCCGAGCGGAACCTGCCAGTCGTAGTCGCCGGTCGCGAGATCGATCGAGCTCAGCACGCCCCAGGGCGGCTGTTGGCACGGCCAGAGCGTCTGTGGGTCCCAGAACTTGTTCTGGCGCACATCGATGCGCTTGCGGCGATACGTCACTGATTCGCTCAAGCCTTCGCGCGTGATGATCTCGCGTCCGGCCGGACGGCTGGGTTGCTCGGCCCTTCGAGCCTCCATGACGACGATGTCCGCGAGGTTGGTGCCGTTGATAAAGAAGCGGCCCGTTTCGGGATCGAAACAGCCTCCGCCCCATTCTCCGCCGCCCTGGTTGCACGGAAAGATGATCACTCCTCGCTCAGTGCCCGGATGGTACAGCGGCGCGATCTGGTAGCGAGCTGCAAGTTCCTTCGCCCACCGATGGTGTTCGGGCGTTACCGTGGACAGTTCGTCTGGAGACATCGACTGCCTCACGAACGGGGCTGGTTTGGCCGGAACGGGCTGTGTTGCTGCCGGCTGCTCGCCCGGAGCGCAGTGTTGTGGTGCGGGAACTTCCTCGATGTCAAACAGCGGCTCTCCGGTCTCGCGGTGCAGCACGTACACGAAGCCTTGCTTGCTGGTCTGTACCACGGCCGGGACGGTGCCGCCGTCGCGCCGGATGTCGCAGAGCACCGGCTGGGCGCACAGGTCGTAGTCCCAGATGTCGTGGTGCGTGGCTTGGAAGTGCCAGACGTATTCCCCGCTAGCGGCATCCAGAGCCAGCACGCAGTTCGAGTACAGGTTGTCCCCGGCGCGGTCGGCCCCGTAATAGTCATAGGTCGGTGAATCGGTAGGCACGAACAATAGGCCGCGGTCCGTGTCCACGCTGAGCGGAGTCCAAGCGACTCCGCCACGTCGTTGCTTCCAAGAGTCCCCTTCCCATGTCTGCCTAGCCGCCGCGTCGTCCGGCGGCACTTTGTGCCTGGTCCAGACCAGCTTGCCGCTGCAGACATCGAAGGCTCGCAGGGTGGGCGTGTTTCCGCCGATCACCGCCAAGTCGCCCACGATCGTGGGCGGGGAAGTCAAGCGCACGCCAACAGTTACCTCGCCGCCGTCGCCGAAGTCGGCGCATGGCCTTCCAGTCGACGGATCCAGGGCGATGAGGCGCCCGTCCAGAGTGCCGTGCAGCAGCCGCCGCTCCGAGGCGCTCCGCCAGAGGCTGACGCCGCGATTAGCCCAGAGGTTGTAGCGCTTGGCCAGATCGAGGCCCGGGTCGAACGCCCAGCGCTCGCTCCCCGTCTCGGGGTCTAGCGCGAGCACCCGGTTGAACGGCGTGGTGACGTACAGGCAGCCGTCCGCCATCAGCGGCGTGCACTCGTACGCCGTGCGGGTCGGGTTGCGAGAGCCGTCGCTGACCTCCCCGCACCGGTGTGTCCACGCCAGTTGGAGTTCAGAGACATTACCGCGGTGGATCTGGGCCAACGGACTGTGCCGCGTCCCGCCGGCTTCGCGCCCCCACTCGGGCCACTCGCCGCTGCCGGACTGGCTGCAAGAAGCGGACAGAGTACCCAGCGCGACGGCGCTTCCGAGGCTTGCGTTGAAATCGCGGCGAGTGAGCGGCGCGGCCATCGCCACCTATGGTGGCCGTTCGCGCGGCCAAGATGCAATCCGCGCTAGCGTCTGCCCCCGTTGGTGGCCAGCGCAAGGAATTCTTCCCTGGTCTTCGGATTGTCGCGAAACACGCCCAGCATGGCGCTGGTGATCGTTGCCGAGTGCTGCTTTTCCACGCCGCGCATCATCATGCACAGGTGTTGGGCCTCGCAGACCACCCCGACGCCGGCTGGCTGGATGGCGCCTTGGATTGTTTCCGCCACTTGTTGCGTGAGACGTTCCTGGATTTGCAAGCGGCGGGCGAAAATGTCGACGATCCGCGCCGTCTTGCTCAGGCCGATGACCTTTTTCTGGGGGATGTAGGCGATGTGCATGCGGCCGAAGAACGGCAGCATGTGGTGCTCGCACAGCGAGAAGACCTCGATATCCTTGACGATCACCATCTCGTCGTAGGAGACGTCGAACATGGCCGATTGCAGCACTTCATCGGGGTCTTGGCCGTAGCCTTGGGTCAGCTCGCGCATCACCTTCGCGTAGCGCATGGGAGTTTCGCGCAAGCCGTCCCGGTCAATTTCCTCGCCCAGGCTTCCAAGAATGTGCTCTGCGCAGGCCACAATTGGATCCTGCGACTCGGAGCGGGGCTCTGGGAAGGAGCCTTCCGGGGCTCCGTGCGGTTTGAAAGGTTTCATGGCAAGTCTGTGGTGTCGGCCGGCACGCTGCGAAAGCTGTTGCGCGGGGTCTCTTCCAAGCGCAGGCTGGCCAAGCACATCGGCTGGCCGGGAAAATAGTCGGGCCACGCCGCGCGCAGCCAGCCTTCGATGACAACCAGCAGGTTCTCGGAAGTCGGGACAAGCTCTCCGAATTCAGCGATTTCCGAGTTGAGATGGGTGTGGTCAACGCGCCGGATGACAGCGGCTTGGACCCAGCGGTCCAAGGCTGACCGCTGCGCGACCATGCCGCTGCGCGGGTCCGGCTCGCCTTGGATGCTGACCTCGAGGGAGTAGTTGTGCCCGTGCCCGAAGGGGTTGGCGCACTTTCCGAAGATCTCGCGATTGCGCTGGTCGCTCAGCGAGGGCGCGCACAGCCGGTGCGAGGCGGCGAAGCCGTACCGTTTGGTGAGTGTGGTCACTTCGCGTGCGGCTCGCAGACTTCCACGAACAGGTCGTCGCTCTCGTGCAGGCGGATAGAATGCAGCTTCGAGCCCAGCCTGCCGATCGGTTCATCAAGGCGTCGCCAGATGTCGCCGGCGATGTTCTCTGTGGTCGGCACGACTCTGTCGAACGGTGGGACCTCGCGGTTGAGGAAGCGATGGTCGTAGATGTCCAAAACGTTCTCTCGAATGACTTCCTTGAGTTCTTTCAGGTCAAGGACCATGCCGTGTACCGGGTTCACATCTCCGCGTACGGTGACCTCGAGCACGTAGTTGTGGCCGTGACCGCTGGGACGGCTCTCTAGCCCGTACAGGCGTTCGTTTTCTTCCGGTGACAGCTCTGCGTTCGAACACACATGCGATGCCGAGAACTCGGCCTTGCGCGTGATCAGCATCGCTGGGAACTTGGCGTGAACCCCTCTCGGCGGATAGAGTGGAACTGTACCTTGATTATGGCACGCATCAGCAGGGAGACCGTGGTCTACGGCTTGGCGCTGGCCCTGGCCATCGTGATGGTGTATCGCGTGCAGGGTTACCTCCGTGTCTACGACGTCTCGGACGGGGACCGCGCCCCGGACTTCAGCGTGACCGATGACCAGGGTGTCGGTGTCAGCTTGGAAGACTATGACGGCAAAGTGGTGCTGCTAAACTTCTGGGCCACCTGGTGTCCGCCCTGTGTCCAGGAGATGCCCTCTCTCGATGCGGTCTATCAGCAGCTACGCGACCAAGGTTTCGTCGTGGTCGGCATCAGCGTCGATGAGGACCCTGATCAGTACCGCAGATTCTTGGAGAGCTCGAGGGTGAGCTTCCCGACAGCCCGGGACCCGGAGCGCACCGTCAGCGTGCGGTACGGCACGATGAAGTATCCGGAGTCGTACCTGATCTCGCGAGAGGGCAGGGTGCTGCGCAAGTATGTCGGCCCCGAGGACTGGCAACGGCCCGAGATTGCCAACTACCTGCGATCTGTCCTGTGAGAGACTTGAGCCGAGCGGACTTGACGCGCGCGGCCGGCTGGCCGCAAGATACAACGGAGGTCTTGACATGCCACTGCGCCTGATCCTAGCCTTGGCGCTATGCGTCTGCCCCGCGCTGGCGCAGCAGCGGACTGTCAGCTCGAGCACGCGCCCGGGCGTCAACGACAACGCAGATGGCGCGCTCGAGGGAACGCGCCCCGAGAAAGTGCTCAAGGTGGTCAAGGCCAAGGGCACTGTGACCTCGATCGACCTGCAGCAGAGGACTGTCAACCTGGCGTTGGCGAAGACTGGCGCGATCGAGCTATCGTTCGCCCAGCCTCCGGGCCGAGAACATGTGAAGGCCGGCAAGAAGGCCGCCAAGCGCATCGGCAAGTCGCGCCTGCGGCTGGAGGAGGTCCCCGTCGGCGCCAAGGTGCGGGTGCAGTACTACCCGCTGATCAGCCAGCTGATGGAAGTAGTGCTCGATTAGGCAGCGGCGCCGGCCGCATCGGGGAGCTGCTGGGACAGGTAGATGCCCAGCCCCATGTCGTCGATCATCTGAAGCTGGGACTCCAGCCAGTCGACGTGCTCCTCCTCGTCCTTGAGGATTGTCTCGAACAGCTCTCGTGATGCGTTGTCGCCGGCCGCGACCGAGTCCTTGATTGCCGTGTTGAGGATCCGCACGGCGTCGTGCTCCAACTGCAGATCGTTGGCGAGCTGTTGCTGCACGTTCTGGCCCACGTCGAGCGGGCTGAGCTCGCCCATGCCGGGCACTCCCTCGAGAAACAGGATGCGCTCGATCAAGATCTCGGCGTGGCGCATCTCACCGATGGCTTGCTGTTTTATGAACCCCCCGAGCTTGCTGTAGCCCCAGTTGTCACACATCTCTGCGTGGACGATGTACTGATGGATGGCTGTGAACTCCCCCTTGAGGACGCGGTTGAGGTGTTCGATGACCTTGGCATCGCCTTGCATAGTCCGATTATAGAGGACGCTGGCGGAGCCTCTGCGGCGCGGAACTGCGAGGGCACGAGGTCCTTGTAGGGAGGCTCTGGCGCCCTCGCGCCAGCAGCGAATCTTGGGGAGTTGCGGTCAGTGTTTTCGGGGCGAACGTGCTAGAATCTCAGCGTCTGCACGGCAGGCACGGGAGTATCCAAGCATGACCTCTACGACCAGACGCTCGTTCCTCGGTACGGCTGCCGCGCTGCCCGCGGTCTCGGCGGCCGCGGCCTCGACGCAAGGGTCGGCCAACGGCGGGGGCCCGCACCACTGGGACGACCTCAAGCTTGCGGTTGCAACCTATTCGCTGCGCAAGTTCAGCCGGTCGGCGGCGATCGACATCTGCCGCCAGCTGGGGGTGAAGTACGTCAACGTGAAGTCGTTTCACATGCCGTACTACCTCTCGAAAGATGACCTCAAGGCCGCCCGGAAGGAATTCGAGAAGGCTGGCCTAGAGATCGTCGCCGGCGGCAACATCTCGCTCAAGAGCGATGACAGCAGCGAACTTGAGCACTACTTCAAGTACGCGGTGGCGGCAGGGATGCCCATCATGGTGTGCGCGCCGACGCACTCCAACCTCGGGGCGATCGAGAAGCTTGCTATCAAGTACGACCGCAAGATGGCCATCCACAACCACGGGCCGGAGGACAAGTTCTACCCGGCTCCCAGCGACGTGATCAAGCGCGTCAAGGACATGGACCCTCGGATGGGCCTCTGCGTGGACGTGGGCCACGCCGTGCGAACGGGTGCCGACATCCTCGAGGAGATCGATGTGGCCTGGGATCGGGTCTACGATTTCCATATCAAGGATCTGTCGGACTTCTCCAGCAAGGAAAGCCGGGTGGACGTCGGTGATGGCAAGATGCCCGTCGCGGCGATCTTCGAGATGCTAAAGAAGCGCAACTACCAAGGCGTGGTGGGCTTGGAGTACGAAGTGGTTGCGGACCATCCGCAGCTGGGTATGGCGAAGTCGTTCTCGTACATGCGTGGCGTGCTGGATGGGCAGGCCTGATCTTGCGCCAGAGGCTGGCGCCGAGGTAGACGCCTCCGTCGCCGCGCGTCGCGGCGAGGCCGCGCTGGACGTCGAGCCCAACCTCCCGCACCTGCACGGCAGCTTAGGGGCCGATCCCGATCGCAACGCTGACGCGGTTGCCGAGGGCGGAGGCAGCTCGCAGCGCCCCTGCTAAACCTGCATGCCCAAGAACATCCCGCTCTGCCCGCAGGGCCTCGTGCCCACGACCGCGCGGCTGCGCAGATTCGCGGTTGCGATTGTCGCGTTCGCGGCGGCACTCGTCCCGATCGGCCTGCCTGCCGAGGACGCGGTAGTCGTCGGCATTGCCAACTTCCCCCCGCTCGTGATGGAGGCCGACGGGAGCTTCGAAGGCTTCGATATCGACATCTGGAACGAGATCGCAGACGAGATCGGCGTCGATTCAACCTACGTGCTCATGCAGTTCGCCGATCTCATGGAGGCACTGAAGACCGGCGAGGTCGACGCCGCGATGGCCGGGATCAGCATCACGCATGATCGCGAGCGGGAAATGGACTTCAGCCACCCCTACATGGACACCGGGTTACGGATTCTCACCGCCGTGGACGAGGATCCCGGGTGGCTCCGGTCGCTGCGGTCTCTGGTGGCGACGGCAACGGTCGATATGCTTGGCTACCTCGTGGCGTTTATCCTGATCTGCTCGCATATCCTCTTCCTCGCCGAGCGAGGAAACTCCGACATCAGCAACCGGTACTTCCCGGGAATCTTGGAAGCCAGCTGGTGCGTCCTGGCAACGATCACGACCGTTGGCTACGGCGATGTGGCGCCGCGGCGCTGGCTTGGACGATTTGCGGCCGCAGTCATCATGCTGATCGGCATCGCGCTGTTCGGGATGGCCATCGCACAGTTGTCGGCCGGACTGATGATGCAGGCGCTCAAGAGCGATATTGCCGGCCCCGAAGACCTCGCAGGACGCCCTGTCGCGACCGTCTCAGGGACAACCAGCACCGCCGTTGCCGTCCGCTACGGTGCCCGGCTGCATGAAGTGGAGGGAATCGAAGCCGCGCACCGCTTGCTCGAAGCGGGAGAGGTCGATGCGATCTTGTTCGATGCCGTGCCGCTCATGCGTTTTGCCGTCGAGGACGGAAACAACTCGGTGACGATCGTGGGGCCATTGCTCGAGCCGCAGTCCTACGGAATCGCGTTTCCGGCGGGAAGCGAACTGCGGGAAGCCGTGAACCGAGCACTGTTGGAACTCGAGGAGTCTGGCAGGTTCGGACAGATCCGTGCCGAGTGGTTCGGATCCCCGGACTAGCGACAGTCCGGCGGTGGTCCATGGTGGCGGACTGCGCGGGCGGGCCGTCCGTTGCAGGCAGGGGCCGCGGCAACGACTCCAGATCTTCGCCATGTCGACGGACTCAAGCCCAGTGCCCGATCCGTCGCTGCCCGCGATCTCTCCGGCAAGTTCGCCGACGGTCGAGCCCCCGGCCGGCGACTCGGTGCCCTATCTGCTAGTTGACCGATTTGGCCGCGGCCTTGTACGCCAGGTCCAGCAACTCCACCACGTGTAAGACCGGCAGCGGTCGCGAGAAGCGTCGAGTGCCGGCTTGCAGCTGCAGCATGCAGCCGGGGTTGGCCGTCACGATCGTGTCGGCCCCTGTCGACTCGATCATGCGCATCTTGTCTTCCAGCAGCGACATGGAGATGTCCGTGTGCTCCACGTTGTACACTCCTGCGGAGCCGCAGCAGATCTCACTCATGGGCAGCTCGTGCAATTCGACGCCGGGGATGGCTTGGATCATTTGTCGGGGAGGCGTCGAGATCTTCTGTCCGTGCAGGAGATGACAGGAGTCTTGGTAGGTGACGGTTCGCTCTAGCTGGCCGAATTCGGTGTTGAGCTCGATGGATGCTAGGAACTCGCTCACGTCGCGCATCTTTTCGGAAAAGCCTTGGGCGCGTCGGTGCCATTCCGGATCGTGTTCGAAGAGCTCCGGATACTCTTTCAGCACCGATCCGCAGCCAGCTGTGTTCGTGATGATCGCGTCGAAACCGCCGGATTCCAGGGCTGCGATGTTCTTCTTGGCCTGCTCGCGGCCGATCGCGCGCAGGCCGGCATGCACCTGCAATGCCCCGCAGCACTCCTGCTCTGCCGGAACGGTGACCTCGCAGCCGTTCTTGCACAGGACCCGGACCGTCGCTTCGTTCAGCCGGCTGAAGAACACGTTCTGCATGCAGCCAGCCATCAGGGCTACTCGGTGCTTGGTCACGCCCTCGGCCGGGAAAACCTTGCCGATGCTGGAAAAGAAGAATGGCGCCTGCGCCTGCGGGGCAAGCTGCGCGAGCTCTCCCAGCCTGCCAAGTGAGTCCAAGAAGCCCGACGCTCGCATCATCTGGTCGAGGCCGCTGCGTTGGTAGAACAGCAGCCCCAGGCCGGCCGCTCTGAGAAGTAGCGGGCTGCGGAGCAGCCTGCTATACGCTAGCCAGCGCACGAGGCGCTGGGGGATGCTCCGGCGAGTGGCGCCCTCGATCTGCGCCAGGGCGCCTTCGATCAGGCGGCCGTATTGAACGCCCGACGGGCAGGCCGTTTCGCAGGACCGGCACGCCAGGCACAGCTCGATGTGCTCGATGTAGTCGTCCGAGATCGGGCTTCGGCCTTCGGCCACTTCTACCATCTGGTAGATCCGCCCGCGCGGCGAGTCCATTTCGACGCCGAGTTCCCGGTAGGTCGGGCAGGCATTGAGGCAGAGCCCGCAATGCACGCACTTGCGCAGGTCGGCTTCTTGGGGGACGTCCGCCGGGACGGCGACTTCGGACGGCACGTGCGAGCGAGACCCCTGTTCGAGAAGACCGAAATCCTACGTCAAGATGTCGTGATGCACCAGGCCGGCTACGTCGGTCAGCCGGAAGTCTCGGCCCGAGAAACGGTATGTTAGCCTCTCGTGGTCCAGTCCCAGCAGGTGCAGCACGGTGGCGTGGAAGTCATGGATATGCATCCGGTTCGCCTCCGCGTGGTAGCCGATCTCGTCGGTGGCTCCGTACCGGAAGCCCTTCTTCACCCCGGCCCCGGCCATCCAGATCGTGTAGCCGTAAGGGTTGTGGTCGCGGCCGTCGCCTCCTTGGCTGACCGGCGTGCGGCCGAATTCGCCCGCCCAGATCACCAATGTCTCATCGAGCATTCCGAGTGACTTGAGGTCCTTGAGCAGGCCGGCGATGGGCTTGTCGACCTCCGCGGCATTGGCGTTGTGGCGGTTGAAGAGATCGGAATGCTGGTCCCACTTGTAGGAGTGCGTGCATTGCACGAAACGCACGTCGCGCTGGCTCAACCTGCGGGCCAGCAAGCACTGCCAGCCGAAGTCTGCCGTCACGGGATCGTCGAGGCCGTAGAGCTTGCGCGTGGCCTCGGATTCCTTCTCCACCTCGAATGCTTCGGGAGCCTGCACCTGCATGCGGAACGCGAGTTCGAACGACTGGATGCGCGCTTCCAAGCGCGGATCGAACTTGCGCATCTCGGCGTGCCGCCGATTGACGTTGCGCAGCATGTCGAGTTCGTACCGCTGCTTCTCCTGCGACAGGCCCTTGTTCACCAAGTATTCGATCGGCTCGCCTTGCACGTCCGAGACGTTCAGCCCGGCATGGCCGATCGGCGTGCCTTGGAACGAGCCCGGCAGAAACGCCGACGACCAATTCTTGGCGCCGCCGTGGGACAGGGCAGGCTTGATGGTGACGTAGCCGGGGAGGTTCTTGTTCTCGGTTCCGAGGCCGTAAACCGTCCACGAACCGAGGCTCGGGCGGGTGAATGTGCTGGAACCTGTGAAAGTCTGCAGCAGCGCCGCGCCGTGGTCGACACCCTCGCCGACCATCGAGTGCACGAAGCACATGTCGTCCACGCAATCGCGCACGTGGGGGAACAGATTGCTGACCTTGATTCCGCTCTGGCCGCCCGGCTTGAAGTCCCACAGGGGCTTCATCAACGGTCCCGGCTCTTCGTCATCGAAAGCCAGCGGGCGCTCGATCGGCAGCGGCTCGCCGTGGTGCCGCTCCAGGTAGGGCTTGTGCTCGAAGGTGTCCACCGACGAGGGGCCGCCGTGCATGAACAGGAAGATCACGCGCTTCGCGCGCGGCTGGAAGTGGGGCTCGCGCACCGCCAGGGGATTGGCCGGGTCGAGTTCGACATTCGCCGCCATGGCGCGGTTGCGCTCGAACAGGCTCCCGAGCGCCAGCATGCCGAAACCGCACGCCGAGTCGCGCAGCATGCCCCTGCGGGTCGTCGGCTGGACCGCGTTCATGTGCTCGATCATCTGCTTGTAATCCATCGCTCGCGCCGCTCCCTGAAGTCGCTCGTTCTCGTTCTTGGCCGGGCTCAGTCCACGTAGATGAAGTCGTTCGAGGCGAGCAGGATGCGGCAGTAGCTCTGCCACGCCTCCTGCGAGGTCGAGCCGTCGAAACGCGCCGTGTAGTTGCCGACATACGACAGGGCCGTATCGATCTCGCCCGCGTCCGGCTCCCGAGTCAACACCGCCATGTAAGCGCGGCGGGCGCGTTCGGTTTCCGTCCAAGCGGGGTCTGCCAGCAGTTGCTCGGCCAGATTCCCGGCGCGCGAGGCCACGAATTCGCTGTTCATCATAAAGAGGGCCTGCGGGGCCACGTTGGTCACTGGGCGCTTCCCCAACGACGTGACCGCGTCGCCGAAGTCGAAAAGGTTCAGCAGGGTCGGCAGGTTCGCCCGGCGCAGAGGCAGGTAGACCATGCGCCGCACCGAGGTGGTCGGGTCGATGCTGAGCCGGGAGTTGGAGTTCTCGCGGTCTGTCCCGAATCCAGACTGCAGCGTGCCGCCCGTGGTTAGGTCGAGCGAGCTGTCGATTGCGAGCATGCCGTCCCGCAATTCCTCGACATCGAGACGGCGCCGGTTGAAATGCGACAGCCACTGGTTGCCCGGATCGTTCTTGGCCGCCGCCGCGCTTGCCGCGCTGTCCATGCGGTATGCGCTCGAAAGCATGATCTTGCGGTGCATTTCCTTGATCGACCAGCCCTCCCGCACGAATGTCGAGGCCAGCCAGTCGAGCAGCTCCGGATGCGTCGGTGGCGTGCCGAGCTTTCCGAAGTTGCTTGGCGTTCGCACGATCCCCTCGCCGAAGTGCTTCTGCCAGATGCGGTTGGCCATGACTCGGGCAGTCAAGGGGTTGGATGGCGAGGCGATCCAGTCCGCCAGTTCCAGGCGGCCGCTTCCGCTGCTGGCCGGCGTTTGGTCGAATCCGGCGATGATCGCTGGAAAGACCCTTGGCGCTGCCTCGCCCTTGGCGTTGTAGTCTCCGCGCACGAACACTCTTTGCTCCACCGGCTGGCCCTCTTCTACGGCGTTTGCCATCGGGGGCTCCGGCAAGGCGTTGGCCTCGAGCTCGGCAACCTCCACTCGCAACCGCTTGATCGTGGCCACGGTTTCGGGCTTCAGGATTGCATTGCGCTCTTCGCCTGCGAAGCGCAAGGGCGCGTTCTTGGCGTGGTAGACGTCATAGAAAAAGCGATCCCGTCCCGGCAAAAGGCGCGGCTTCGGGGGCGGGGGCATGGTGCCGGTCCGAATCAAGTCGATGGCACTTTCCCGCCAGCGTCGGATCGTGTGGTGCCACTCTTCGAGCGTCTTCGCAAAGGCCTGCTGGTAAGCGGCCGCTGCCTCGGAACGCTTCGACGCCATTGCGTCGCGCCACGCGGCCAGTTGCCCGCGCGGCACGTCTGCAGGCTTGAGGTACGCGATCCATTTCCCGAGCTGGGGCGGATCGAGGTCGCGCTCCGCCGCGAGCTCGGCCTCGTCGGCACCATCTTCATAGACCTCGCGAGCCGCCAGCATGTAGTCTGCGATCCGGCCCGCAGCCCCGTCGACGTAGTGCTCGAGTTCGATGTCAGCCAAGTTGTCCAGCTCGATGCGCTTGTTCTTGATGACTCGCTGCTCAGCCTCGTAGCGGTTGTAGACATCCTGCTCCACCAACGGCTTGAACAGCAGTGCCGAGACGTGTCTGGTAGGGTCCTTGAAACTGCGGGTCGAGGCGAAGATGCCGGCCAGCGAGTAGTAGTCCTTGGTCAGGATCGGGTCGAACTTGTGGTCGTGGCAGCGAGCGCAAGCGACCGTCAGGCCCAGCATGCTCTTGGACACGACTTCGATCTGCTCGTCGTACACGTCGTAGAGCATGCGCTGCTTGTCCTGCTGCGCGATGGCCTTCGGGCCGAGCGCAAGGAAGCCGGTGGCGACGATGCCGCGTTGGTTGACCTTGCCGCGATCGCTGCCGGGCAGCAGATCGCCGGCGATCTGTTCCCGCACGAATTGGTCGTAGGGCATGTCGCTGTTGAATGCCTCGATGACGTAGTCGCGGTACTTCCAAGCGTACGGATAGCGGTGATCCTCGTCGTTGCCGGTCGAGTCCGCATAGCGGGCAACGTCCAGCCAATGGCGGCCCCAGCGCTCGCCGTACGACGGCGATGCGAGCAGGCTCTCCACCACGCGCTCGTAAGCTCCCGGGGAAGCATCCTTGAGGAACGCCTCCGCCTCTGCCGGAGTCGGCGGCAGTCCCGTCAAGTCGAATGTCGCCCGGCGCAGCCAAGTCAGCTTGTCGGCCGGCGCGTTGGGTTGCAGGCCGTGCTCTTGCATCTTGGCCAGCACGAAGCGGTCGATCGGGTTCTGGTTCCAGGCGGGATTGTCCACTGTCGGCGGATCGCGATGAACCACCGGCTGGAACGCCCAGTAGTTCTTCTGCTCGTCGGTGAAGATGCCTTGCTGGCCCTCCGGGATCATGGCCTCGTGCTGTTCTGCCCCGGGCCATGGAGCGCCCCGCAGCACCCAGTCGCGCAGGATCGCCAACTCGTCGTCGGGAAGCTTGCCGCCGGGCGGCATCTTGATGCGAGCCTGGTAGCCGACGATCGCGAGCAGGCGGCTGGACCCCGGATCCTGCATCGAGATCAGCGCAGCCTCGTCGCGGGCCTTCAAGAAGCCCTGCACGTCCGAAAAGTCGACGTTGCCGCTCTTCAGCTGAGCGTTGTGGCAGACCTGGCACTTCGCGACCAGCAGCGGGCGCACATGCTTCTCGAAATGCTCAAGCGATTCCGACTCTGCGCCAAGTACGGGCAGGCAGGCCAGCAACGCAACCAAACCCGTTCGGATGGCGGCCTTCGAGTACCTAGCGCAACCGTACAGCATTCGGGGATTCATCTACAGGCCGCCCAAACTGATAATAGCGAAGTATCGAATTCCGCTGCGCTTCCGGACCGAGATCAAGGCTCTGAATAGCGGCGCAGGCTGGCCGAAACTTTCCAGGCCCCGCGGTGTTCCCCTTACATGGGCGGTGCCTCGGCGCGGGTGGCATGACCGACTCAGTCGAGTTTGAGAACTTCGTCCGGCGGCATCAGGACATGGTATTCGGCATGGCAGTGCGGATGCTGGGGGACCCTAGCGAGGCCGAGGACATCGCGCAGACGGTGTTCCTCAAGGCCTACGAGCGGTTCAGCGCGCTACGCAGCTCACCTGCGGTCGCCGGCTGGCTGCGGACCGTCACGACCAACCTCTGCTTGAACCACCTAACGAGGTTTCGTGCCCGCTGGAAACTCTTCAGCCAGTTGGGTTCGGGACAGGAGGGGCGCGACCGCCCATACGAGGACACGCTCGTGGCCAAGGACGACCAGAGCGAAGATCTCGCGCGCGCTGAGCAGAGCGCCAGATTGGAACGTGGGATCCGACTGCTGCCGCCGCACCAGCGTGTCCCAATCGTGCTGTACCACTTTGAGGAGCGCAGCTACCGCGAGATCGCAGATGCGCTGGGGGTGTCGCTAGGCAAGATCAAGACCGACATCCACCGCGGACGCGAGGCTTTGCGCGATTTGATCGGAGAAAACGATGACGCCCGCTGAACTCGAATCGCTTGTGGCACGAGAGGTTGCCAAGTTGCCTCGCCCAAGGGCTCCAAGGTCGCTCGTTCCGCGAGTCTTGGCCGCGGTCGAGCAGCTCCGGGGCGAACCCTGGCATCGCCGAGGGTGGCGCGCTTGGCCCGCCACCTTGAAGTTCGCCACCGCTGTGCTCTGCGTGGGCTTTGGTTGGCTCGCGCCCTATGCATGGGATTCCATGGAACTCGCCCTCTCACATGAGGTGGTGGTAACCGCGGGTGCTATGTGGCGGCTTCTGGTGCAGCCAGCCGCGGCCTACTTGGCGGCCCTCGGAGCGGCGTTGGTCGTGGCGAGTGCCATGTGCCTCGCCGCATTGGCATTCATCCTCAGGGAAGGAGGACCAAATCATGAAGCGTTCTAGGACGGTATTGGGCAAGATTGCGATTGCTCTGGCACTCTTTGCGACCACGTCGGCCCAGACGCCCGACGTCCCGGATGCCCCGGACGCCCCAGCGCAAACGCGGGATTCCGGTGCGCCCCCCCAAATCAGATTCGGCTCATCTCTGGAACTCCGGGCAGGGGATCGTGCGGAAGACATCGTGGTCATCCTGGGTTCCGCCACGATCAACGGCACGGTCGAGGGTGATGTGGTTGTTGTGCTTGGATCGCTCGAGCTCGGCGGCACGTCCGTGATTGAAGGGGACGCGGTTGTTGTGGGTGGATCGATCGAGGTTCTGCCGGGCGCAGTTGCAGAGGGCGATTTGGTTATCGTTGGCGGCGCATTGGACGCACCAGCCGAATTCTCGCCAGGGGGTGAGCTTGCCGTTGTTGGGGTGGGTGTAGGCCCCACTGACGCATTCGCGCCGGCCTTCGCATGGCTCACCAGAGGGTTACTGTGGGGGCGACCGCTGGTTCCCGAACTTCTCTGGATGTGGATCCTGGTTGCGGTCTTTGCCCTGTTGTACCTAGCGACGAACTCGATCTTCGAGCGTCCCGTCCGCGACGTCGCCTCCGCACTTGCATCCAAGCCGCTCACATGCTTCCTCGTAGGCGGGTTGGTCGTGCTCTTGATCGGACCCGTTTCGCTGCTGCTAGTCTCGTCTGTTGTCGGTCTGCCTGTTGTGCCGCTGCTCTGGCTTGCAGCCTTCCTCATATTCATTTTGGGCAAGGTTGGCGTGACTCGCTGGATTGGCGGGCGAGTCCTTCCCGAGGAGTTTCCGGGAGACCGAGCCCAAGCCGCTAGGTCGGTCGCGATCGGGTTTGGGGTGGTTTGCGTTGCCTATATGGTGCCTGTGCTCGGATTTGCGGCATGGACGGTGCTGGGTGTTCTGGCGTTGGGCGCCGCAACCACTACCGTGGCCACCAGCTTGCGCCGGGAAAACCCGAAAGCGACTGTGCCGGCCCGTGCTCCAGTGGTCGCGGCTGCCCAAGCGGGAAGCGGTGAGACTGCAGTGGTTACAACACCCGAGGCCGAGGGAGATGACCAGCCTGGGGGCGAAACCGGCGAGGGAGAAGAACCGACGCTCGAGCCCGGCGCGGCAGTGGACCTGCCCATGGCCAGCTTTCCCGCTCGAATCGGTGCCGTAGTCTTGGACTTCACACCTTTCGTGATCATCGGTCAAGTGCTGGATATCGGCGCGCTGCTGACCTTGTTGATGTTCTTGGTGTACAACACCGCGATGTGGGCGTGGAGAGGCACGACCGTGGGTGGCATGATCTGCCGAGTGCGTGTGATCCGCACGGACGGCCGCGCCTTGACCCCGCAGGACGGGGTCGTTCGGGGCGTTGCCAGCGTGGTCTCCGTCGCATTTCTGGGGTTGGGCTGGATCTGGGCGGCGTGGGACGAGAAGCGGCAGTCGTGGCATGACCGGGCTGCTGGCACATATGTCGTGCGAGACGCGAGCGACCCTTCGGCCTGAATTGCGGATTCCATCCCTGCTGGGCTGGCCCGCCCGCCCGCGCCACCGGCTTAGGTTGTAGCGATTGGCCCCTAGGCTGGCCTTGCTTGCAGCGACGAGGCCACCCCGGCGTTCGGTCCGGACAGCACCGGAGCCCCCAATGATCGGGCCAGGCCAGTTGGTGGCCTCACGCCGCCCGCGGGGAGCTACGGTCGACGAATCCGATTGATCGCTGCAGTCGCAGCGTCGCGCACGGCTTGGTCGTCGCTCTGGCGAAGCTGTGCCAGTCCCGCCAACGCCAAGGGATCTCGCCGCACGCCAATCGAGTTGACCACGCCCACCAGCAGACTGCCCTGTAGCTTGCCCAGTGCGTCGCGCAATGCCTGATCGGCCGCGCCGGGAGGCATCGGCTCCAAAGCAGTTCGCGCATAGTGAGACAGCTGCGCGTCGCCCAGCAATCCCGCCAATGCCGGAACAGCGGCGTCGTCGCCTACCAGCGCCAGCCGCTGGCAGGCCTTGGCCTTGGCAAACTCCGTGGCATCGGAATCGTCGAGAATGGCCACGAGATCCGCCGAGGCCATGCCCATGATCTCCTCTGACTTGTGAGGCGTTGTCGCGAGTTGCTCGTCGGTCATGCGTTGCAGTTCGCCGCGGTTTTGGCCCCGCAAGCGCTTGCCGACTGCCACGGCCGCTGCCGTGATGGCAAAGAACGTTCGTCTCAACATTTTCGGTCTCCGTTCACGCGAGTCGCCACGGCTCGCGCATGGCGCGCGAGCGCATTCGGTTGGCGGCGTCGCTGCCTGGGAAGCTGTCGGTCGCCGGATCGAACTCTAGGGTCTCTCCCAGTTGGTATGCGATGTACGCTGCGTGGCACGCCACGTGCGTCTGACACGCCGCCAGGGCATTCGCGCGGGTCTCATTACGCGACTTGACGCAGTTAAGGAAGTCCCGCACATGGCGCGTCGTAGCCTCGCGGGCATCCTCAAAGGTCTTGCGGTACTGCTTCAGGCTGTCCGACGTCTCCACGATGCCCGCGTCGCCGGTCTGCACCCAGCCCTCCTCGCCCTCGAAGCGCACGGCGCACGCGCCCAGGCCTTCCCATCCCGAGTCGCGCAGGACGAGCTCCAACCCGTTTGCATAGCGACAGTCGACCGAGTACGGCGTAACCCCTTGCGCGAGGTGGGGCGTGAATTCTACCGGCGCCGTCTCGTCCAGCCTGGCCGCCGCGTGGCACAGGTCCAGCGTGTGCGATCCCCACTCGAGGATTCCGCCGCCGTGAAAGTCGAAAAAGCCCCGCCAGCGACTCTTGACGTACAGCGAGTTGTACGGCCGCCAGGGCGCAGGCCCGAGCCAGCGGTCCCAATCCACGACACTCTTGGGCGGCTGAGGTTCCGCCGGGAGCCAGTCGTGGGTGGTTGCGGGCGTATAGCGGTCTCCCGGCGCTGCATTGGCCTCCAGCTTCGTCAGCTCGCCGAGCTTGCCGCTGCGCGCCAGATCGATGCAGTACTCGAAGTTTGTACCGTTGCGGCGCTGGGTGCCAGCTTGGTAGACCCGGCCGAGGCGATGGTACGTGTCGGCCAGCGCCCGACTCTCGGCGATCGTCATCGAGCAGGGCTTTTCGCAATAGACGTCTTTGCCCGACTTGGCGGTAAGGATCGACAGCAACGTATGCCAGCGGTCCCCGGTTGCGATCAGCACGGCGTCGATGTCTCGGCGCTCCCAAAGCTCGTACATGTCGCCGTACATCTCGCAGTCGTTGTTGCCGTGATGCTTGTCGACCTTCGACTTGATGGCTTCGCGGCGCTCGTTGCGCGCGTCGCAGATCGCCCGGAACTGCACATCGTCCTGGGCAAGGAACGACTCGAGGTCGCGCTCCCCCCGTCCGCCGATGCCAAGTCCGGCAACGTTGATCCGGTCACTAGGGGGCACCGCGCCAGACAGCCCCAGGACAGCGCCGGGAACGAATAGCGGAACGGCCGCCTGGAATATCCTGCGCCTCGGGATTTGGCTTGGCGTTGCGGTCTTGCTGGTTGTGTTACTCATGCATCAGATCCTCCGACTGGATTCCTCGGTCGCGCGTGCCTGCCCGGCTAGCGCGACATCGAAAGCGTTGCGCCGCGCAAATAGGATATCGCAGCGGCGCTTGGGCGCTTACTCCCGCTTCTAGGCGTCGCGAGCGAGTTCGCCAGTGCCTAAACGGGAAGCGGTGGCCCCAGGCTCCGCCAGTGGGCTGCCTCGTTCCTCAGGGCTCGTCCGGGTACGGCACAGTGGCATTGGTGGCCGCGCGGGTCGGCATGATGGCATTTGTTTCGCGCAGGAAGTTGCCAAGCGAAGCGGACAACTCCGCAACGAGCTCAGGCTGGTCCGAGGCTAGGTTGCTCGTCTCGCCGATGTCGGACCGGAGGTTGAACAGCTCCTTGCGCCCGTCTACGTGCCAATAGACCAGCTTCCAATCGCCCCTCCTGATCGTGCTCGTGGCCCCGATCCCCGGCCCTTGCACCCGGGGCCTGTTAAGTCCGCCCCAAGCGTGCGGGAAGTGCCAGTAGAGCGTCCTCTCAGGATCTCCGGCCTCACCGTGCAGCAGGGGGACGAAGCTCTCTCCGTCCAGCTCGGGCTCGAGCTGGATCATTCCATCGTCATTGAAGAGCGTGCCGCTCTGGCCGGTGAACTCAATGCCCGCGATTTCCAAGATCGTGGGGAACATGTCCTCGATGGTGATCGGCGTGTCGCTGACGCTGCCCGGCTCGGTGACGCCCGGCAATTTGGCCAACATCGGCACGCGCAGGCCTCCCTCATAGGTCGAGCCCTTGCCGCTGCTCAACGGTGCATTGTGGCTGTGTGGCGCGCTGTCCTTCCGGCTCATGTTCCTCACGCCGCCATTGTCCGAGGTGAAGAATAGCGCTGTGTTGTTGACTACGCCCAATGCCTCAAGTGTGTCCATGACGTCTCCCAAGCTCTTGTCCACGCCTTCAATCATCGAGGCGTAGGCGGCCTCCCCGTCCGGTAGCCCGGCGTCGAGGTAGCGCTGGACGAATCGCTGGTCCGGCATGATCGGCGTGTGCGGCGCGAAGTGGGCGAAGTAAAGGAAGAACGGCTGGCCGTCGGCGACCGCTTCCTTCACGGCTGCGATGGCCTCGAGGGTTAGCGCTTCAGTCAGGTAGATTTCTTGGCCGAAGTACTTCTCCATGTCCCACGCTCTCCAGGGCGTGGAAGCTGGATCGCCGCCGGACGCAAAGTTGTCTGTGCCGTAGTAGCTTCCGGGCGCACCCGAAAAGCGGCCTCCGATCCGCACGTCGAAGCCGAGCGCCTTCGGATCCTCGCCCGGAGTGCCCCTTGTGCCGAAGTGGCCCTTGCCGATGTGAATCGTGCGATAGCCAGCGGCGCGGAGCTCTTGCGGGAGCGTCTTGGCGTATAGCGACAGCGGGATGTCAGGAACTGGTTGGAGCCCGTTCGTGTTCCATCTGGGGATGATCAGGTCCGGGTGCGGCCGGTCGGTGGCCTCGTCGCGGAAGTGGGTCCAGTTCGAGATGCGCGTGCGAACTTGGTTCAGCCCTGTCAGCAGCTCGACCCGAGTGGGCGTGCACACAGCGTTGGAGTAGGCGCTCGTGAACTTCATCCCCTCGGACGCCAACCGCACCATGTTGGGCGTGCGATAGAGATCGTTCTGGGGAGTTCTCTCGTCTGCGAACGGCTCGGAAGTGTCCTGCCATCCTTGGTCGTCCGTCAGCATCAAAACGATATTCGGGCGAGACGATCCTTCCGGTCCGTCGGGCGCGCTGCTGCAGGCAAGCCAGGACAGGGCTGCCAAGGCGGTCAACGTGGTTCGATTCACCATGCCGCACAAATGATATCCGACGCCAGAGGGAAAGGGGGGCGAGCGATGGCGTGAGGTCGCCTTGCGGTCTGGCCTGACCAAGCTAAGCCAGGCCCGGTTCACGGCAAGTCCGAAGCAATAATGGCCGAATTGACTGATTCAGGGCCATCGTTCGGCAGACAGCCGCTTGTCAAGCCCGACGCGCATTTGTCCGGAGAAACGCAATGTAGCCCGCTTCGCTTAGGACACCGGACGCTAGGTCGATCACGGCCTTGGCGGCTTCCTCCTCGCTAGCGCTGAAGCGACACCCATTCAACTCCAAGAACAGGACGCCGGCCAAGAAGGCGGTGCGCTTATTCCCGTCCGCGAAGGGATGGTTGCGAACGATTCCCACAGTGTGGGCGGCCGCGATCGCCACGGTCCCGGGCGATTCCGTACGCGTCAAGAATTGTCGAGGCATGGCCAGAGAGGACTCCAGCAACCCGTCGCCCTGAACACCTTCGGCACCCCCAAACAGAGCGAGAACCCGATCATGCAACGCGAGAGCGTCGCGGTAGTCGATCCAAACCGGCTCCTTCATTCAGCCAATGTGTGTAGCGTGTTGCCGTAGCGGCTGATAATGTCTTCCGCCTTGGCCATCTTCTCTTCAAACGCTGGATCGTACGGTGTCAGCCGATAGCTGCTGTCTGGTGTCTCGACCAGAAAGAGCCGCTGCCCTTCGGTCGCGCGCAAGCGGCAGACGACTTCTCTGGGCAGTATGACGCCTAGCGAGTTGCCGACCCTCCTTACCTTGAGTTCGTTCATGCAGGCAAATTCAATGTTTGATGCGAACGGGGGTTGAGGCATGTCTTGGAGTGCGCGGAGCTCGGGAGATGGCGTCCGGAAGCCGAGTCGGCGGGGCGTGCGAGCATGCGACAGCACACCCAGGAGCCTTGGCGCGGTCG
>JAJDTX010000159.1 GCA_022826925.1 Bryobacterales bacterium | reverse complement strand
AAGCATGCCTGAACGAGCGGTCGTCGACCTGTCAATCCTCGGTGCCGGAAAGGGGCGAAAATGGGGGTCTAGGTAACAACACCAATTCATGACCCTTTAGAATCAATAAGATACAAACGACAATGTCAAACATGCGCTAGTCTGCCCCCCGAGTGTTCCGAGTGCCGATTCAGATAGCCGGCCAGCCGCTGCCTTGCAGAGTGCGATCACGCCGATCGCAGCTGAACTCGATCCAACGGATCGTAGCGACCTATAGTGGGCGGCGTTGGAGTTGTCCGCGAAGCACTTGCCAATCTCGAACTGCCATCCATAGCTCGTCGGCGTCGACTCGCACGCGTCTTCGTTCCGGATCCGGAGCTTGCCAGCCTCCCCGCGAACGCTGCCAATGAGTGGAGATCTGCAATCCGTTGCCGGGTTCCGGCTGGAAGCGAGCGTCTCAGATCTCGTCGAGTCGCCGGCGGCTGTCTCCGAATCGGTCCAGCCGCACGCCCATCCGATCCATCAGCGACAGGTACAGGCTGCAAGCGCGTCGGTTGTCGTCCCCGGCACCCAAATAGTCGAGCACCTGTCCCGGCCTCAGCCCCCCGCCTCGGCCGGCAAGCAGGAACGGCATCTCGTCAGCCTGGTGTTGGTCACCGTCTAAGAGGTTCGAGCACCCGATCAGCATGGAAGAATCGAGCAGCGACTTTTCGCCCTCGTCGATTTCGCTCAGTCTGCGCACCAGGTAGGCGTACTGCTCCAAGTGGAACTGGTTCGTCCTCAGGTACATGGCCTCGAGTGCGGGATCCTTGCCGTTGTGCGTCAGGTCCAGATGCAAGGCCCCTTCGACACCGTCGAGGAATCCGAAGTTCATCTGGGACAGGTCGTTGTTGAGCATCAGCGTTGCGATGCGGGTCTTGTCCATTCGGAAGGCCAGCACGATCAGGTCGAGCATCAGGCGCATGTGCTCGGGGATTTCCTGCGGAAGTTCGCTCGCGGGCCGCTCCATGTTGGGCTCGGCCAGGGATGGCCGCCAGCCCTCGAGGCGCTCCTGTTTCGTGGCGAGGTCGATGCGCCGCTCAATGTCGCGGATCGATTCGAGATACTCTTCCAGCTTCGCCCTGTCGCTGTAGCTGACCTGGCTGCGGAGGCTGTGGGCCTGATCCAGCAGTGTGTCGAGAATGCTGCGATCCAGCTCGCGGTCCTGATCGTTGCCCACCAAGCGGTCAAACACGCGCGCCGGGTAGATTTCCTTGGTGGCGGGCCTGACTTCCGAGGCCCACGAAATTGCCGAGCCATAGATCATCGAGACGCCATCCTCTAGGCGCAGCTCGTTGGGCTCGATTCCCAGCACCAGGCTCGGAATCTCCGTGTGGCCGCCGATGCGCTGCGATAGGACCTGGTCCATCGTCTTGCCGACCCGGATCACCGCCGGGTCGAGGCTGACCTCGGCCCCGGAAAGCAGGTTCGGCATCGCGCCCAGATGCGGGCTTGACGTCTCGGCGGCCTTCTGGTTGTACAGCCCGCGCAGGAAGCTGAAGTGCTCGGTCAGCGGCTGCATCGGAGCAAGACCGGGACCGACCTCCATTGAGGCCCCAGAGCCCTTGGCCCACCAGTGCGCCGGCTCGACGCCGTTCGAAAAGTAGACCAAGCCAAAGCGAGTCGGCGGCTCGGTCGTCGCCGCGGGCAACGACTCAAGCCACGGCATCGCCAGCGCGATGCCGGAATTCCGTAGGAATTGTCTGCGGTGCACTACCTTGTTCCTCCGTCGGCCAGCTCGATCGACGTCTCGTCGTTGCGTCCGCGACGATAGCGGAACTGCCGGCTGGTCGCAACCTGGAGCGCCAACTCTTCGAACGTCGCGTCGAACCCAGCCGCGACCATGCGGTCGAGCAAGGGCAGATCCGACGCTATGATTGTACGCCCGAATGCGTAGCCGAGCAGCTTCTCGGAAAGATTTAGCAGGATCTGGCGCTCCTGGCTCTCGATGTAGTCGAGCATCGATTCGACGCCAGTGATCGGCGTTCCGCCGGCCATGACACTCGCTGCGTCGACCGGCTTTCCGTTGTCGTAGGCCTCCCGCCACCTGCCAACCGCATCGTAGTGCTCGAGGGCGAAGCCCAGCGGGTCGATACGCGAGTGGCACGACGCGCAGGCCGTGTTGGCGCGGTGCGCCTCGAGCTGTTCTCGAACGGTCATCGCGCCGAAGCTCTTCTCATCGCCCGGCAGAGAGCCCGCATCGGGCGGTGGCGGAGGGGTCGGGGTGCCGAGGACCCGCCGCAAGATCCAGTCGCCGCGCTTGACCGGACTGGTTCGCAGTGGCGCGGACGTTGCGGTCAGGATGGCCCCCAGCCGCATCATGCCCCCGCGCTTGAACCTGTCCGCGGTCTCGACGAGCCCCATCTCGCGCCCCGCCTCGATTTCTGCGCCGTAGTGCCTGGCCAGCGCGTCGTTCAGGAACGTGTAGTCGGCCAAAAAGATTTCGCGCAACGGGCGCCGCTCTCGGATGATGTGCTCGAAGAACGACACCGCCTCGTCGTACATGGCAGACTTGACGGCCTGGCTGAACTCTGGAAAGCGCTTGGCGTCCACGCCCGTATGCTGGTCGAAGCGGTAGAAGCCAAGCCACTGCCCGAAGAACTCGGTCGCGAAGCGGCGGGCCCTGGGATCTGAGAGCATGCGGCGGACCTGCTTGGCGATTTCGCTCACGTCTTCAAGCGCGCCCGACGCCGCGGCATGCCGCAACTCTTCATCCGGCGCAGAGGCCCACAGGAAGTAGCTCAGCCGGCTCGCCAGCTCCCACGGCGAGAGCTGCGATCGACCGCTGTCAAGTTCCGGGCGCTCGAGGCGATAAAGGAACTCCGGCGCGACCAGCACCTTGGTCAGCATGGTCCGTATCGCCGAGCGATGATCGAGCGAGCGATCCTCCCGGGCGATGTTGTAGAGGCGTCGCAGCAGATCGGCCTCGCCGGGCGCGAGCGGGCGCCGCCAAGCTCGCGCAGCGAAGGCCAGCACGTCGTCGATATGGCCGGGCTGGGCCGCAAGCTGGGCGGCCTGAACGTCATCGAACTCGCTGCGCAGGGCCTCGGCGTAACCGCGCGGCTCGTCCGGCAGGGCCGCGATTTCGCCCGCGTCGAGTTCGCTCAGCCTCTTGTCGAGAGCCAGGCCGAACTTCTTGGCCGTGAACACGAAGAACTCATCGTGGTAGTCGAAGGAATCCAGCAGGTCGAACCAAGCCTGGTCGAGTCGCACCTTGGTTTCGTCGTCCAGCATCTTGTCGACGAGAAAATCGTCTTGGCGGTAGTACTTGATGCGGAAGTGGAACAGGTCCCGCTCCGGCTCGTCGTAGGTGTTGTCGAACGGGGCCGGGATCGGGTCGCGGTCCGCCGGCGTGGGCTCGCCGTGCGAGGCTTGCGGGAAATTCGCGACGTGCTCGAGCACTCCGGACTTGAAACGTGCAAAGGGAGCGCTCTCGGGACGAGTCAGCAACGCCGTCGCGGCGCGGGTTCTCGAGCCATCTTCCAGATCGCCGATGACCACCCGCAGGATCGAGTCGTCATCCGGGGCCAGGTCAACCTCGACTTCGACGCGGAACGTGAACTGTTCCCACTCTTCAGGAGCTGGCACGCTCACCCGCAGCCGCGCTTCGCCGACGGTCGCAAAGTCGCCAGGTCCCAACCCGTCCGTCCGTCCGAACCCGATCCGCTCGATCTCGGAGGCGGGCAGGAGTTCAACCAGCGGCCGCTCCGGCAGGACCTGCTGGTCGTGCGTGGTCGCCTGCACGGTCGCGTTTCGCCACACGACGCGCGGTGCCGATGACATCCCGGGATTGAGCTGCGTAACGGAGAGATACAGGTCGCCCAGGCCGTCACCGCGATCCCTCGGAGTGAACTTGAGCGGCGCGCGCGAGCGGCCCACGACCGTCTCGTCGGTGATGATCAAAGCCCCCTCATCGCCGCCGCCGCCCTGTGCCATCGCTCCGACCGCGAAGAGCCAGCGCGGCCAGTCGACGACGAAGTTCTGGATCTCGGTGCATTTTGCGCGGATGGCATTCTCGTCGCCGGCAGCGGGCAGGGCTCGCCACATGGCAATGGCTTCCGAAACCGGGTAGGGCGCTTCCTCGCGGTTTAGTACCGACCAGACGTGCTTCACGAACGCCAGGCTCAGGCCCTCCCGCAGGGCGAATTCCTCGAGCGTCGCGTCGCCCTCGCGGTGCCGGTACGCCCAGGCGGCGTAGAATGCTGCGCCGTACTTGTCTAGCCCGAACGGCCTGGCGCCCTCGGCGGCCGTCGCGCGGAAACCGTACCGGCGGTAAAGGTCGTGAATGCGATGGATCGCAGAGAGCTCGTAGCCGCTCTGCCTCGGGTGGAGCCCGAACTGCAAAGGTCCCGACCCGATGACAGCATGGTCGGCAACGAGCTTTGCAACCTCGAGATAGCTTTCGAGATTTGCATCGGCCATGAACTGCACGTCGCCGAAGCTCGAGAATCCCTCGCCGCCGACGGCATCTCCCGCGAAGTGGTGCCCGAGGTCGAGATCCACCCCGGTCAGGTCGCGAATCGTGTAGGCGTATTCGGCGCTCGTCAGCCGCCGAACCGTTACGCGGCCGGGATCGCCTCCGTGCTTGGCAGCATGATCGGCGAGGGATTCACGAATCCAGCGAGCGGCTTCGCGGCGCTCTCGCTCGGCGGGCGTTGGCGCACCCGGCGGAGGCATCGCGTGCTGCTCAAGCGCAGTGGCAACCCTCTGCCATTGCTTGAAGCTGTCGGCGACGGAGGATTCGCTGGTCAGGCGCTCAAGGTTGATGCCGGCGTTAGCGACGGCATCAGAGTGGCACCCGTAGCAGTACTGGCTGAACGTCTCCGGCCTCTCGGCGCCGTACGCTCCAGCGGCCACGAGCCCCAGCATCACGACCAGGCGGGTCACGGGTATATTCCCGGAATCATTGTAGTCGCAGCGAGGCTTCGTGGAGGCGAGCGGGGGAGAGACTGCGGTCCGCCTCAACCAGGCTTTCGGCGCAACACAGTGTGTACGGCGTGGTTGCTCCAGATCGCATAGGCGTGAGGCCGCTCGTACCGCTTCAGCCTTCCCGGCGTGGCTGAGACGGCTGGGCCCGAGAAATCAGATCGTCCGGGGAACACGGCAACCGAATACTCTGTAGAAGGTCGTTCCTCACATGAAGCCGAATTTCCTCCACCCAACTGCATCGAGTCGATTCCGGCCATTGCTGGCCGTCGCGGCCTTGGCCATTCTCGCTTCGCTGCCGGGGCGGGCCGATGTCCCAGGCGCCAAGCCCGCGACCACGTGCGCCGCGCTCTCCGAGCGCACCGTCCACGAGTACACGATCCTGTCCGCCACTGACCTCGAAGCTGCGGGCGACGTCCCCGCGCGTTGCCGCGTGCTAGGTGTCCTGCCGCCCGAGATCGTCTTCGAGGTCGTGCTGCCCGCGGAGTGGAACGGGCGCATCGTGATGCGTGGCAACGGCGGCTACGCCGGCAACTCGCCTGACAGTCCGGGAAGCATCCGCGTTTCGGAGCGGATCGTTGCCGATGGGTTCGTCTCGGTCTTTACCAACACCGGGCACGATCGGACCGCTGAACCGCTCGGCACCTTCGCCTTCAACAATCGCCAGAAGGAGATCGACTATAGCTTCCGCGCTGTGCGCCTCACGATCCAGACGGCCAAGGAGCTGGCGGGCATCTACTACGGCCGGCCGCCCAACTATACGTACTGGCGAGGATGCTCGACGGGCGGACGCCAGGGCCTGATGGCGGCTCAGCGCTTTCCGAAGGACTTCGATGGCATCTTGGTCGGCGCTCCCGTGCTTGACTTCACCGGCACCCAGATCTGGGGCGCTTGGAACGCCCTGGCGCTGGCCGACGTGCCGCTCACATTGTCTGAAATGGAAGCCGTCGCCAAGGTAGTTTATGCAAAGTGCGATGGTCTGGACGGGCTGGAAGACGGCCTGCTGGAAGATCCCCGTGCATGCGACTTCGATCCAGCGAGGGACTTACCGCGCTGTAACAGTGTCGCCACTGACCAGTGCTTCGACGACGGCCAGATCGAGGCCCTCGCAAAGATCTACGGCGGCGTGATCAGCAAAGGCGAGCAGGTCTTTCCCGGCCAGCCCTTCGGCGCGGAAGCCGCCCCTCCATCGGGGCGCCGACGCACCAGCGGCTGGCGGGGCTGGATCGTTTCCGAGGACGGACCCTCCCGGCAGCAGGTCTTTGCCGAGACGTTCCTGCGCTACTTGGCTTTCGAACCGGACGATCCCGAATTCGAGCTCAGCGACTTGGACTTCGACGAAGACCTCGGCCGGATGGACTTCATCCGCTCGATCTTGGACGCCACCGATCCAGACCTGTCCCGCTTTCGAGACGCGGGCGGCAAGATGCTGATGTACTTCGGCTGGGCCGATACCGCGCTGAATCCAATGATGGGAGTGAACTACTACGAGGAGGCCTTGCGCGTCACCGGCGGCGAGACGCGGGACTTCTTCCGCCTGTTCATGGTGCCGGGCATGTTCCATTGCAGCGGCGGCCTCGGCGTCTCCCAAGCCGACTATTTCGCGTCCCTGATGGCGTGGGTCGAAGACGGCAAGGTGCCGCAGCGGATCGAAGCGTCGCGCGTGGTACAGGGCAGGACCGAACTGACGAGGCCGCTATGCCCGTACCCCGAGGTCGCGGTCTATGACGGCGCGGGCGACCCGGCCGAAAGCGCTTCGTTTGCTTGCGCTCCCCCGGACGCTCGCTGACTCCGATCCGGCACTGCCTCCTCGAACCGCCTGAGCTATTCATGTGGTACGCTATCTGCCCGAACCCGCAAGGAGGGGCCACATGAACCGAAACCGTCTCTTCGTGGCGAGTTGCATTGCGCTCGTCACGACATCGATGTTCTTCTCGATTCGCGGAGATGCGGCCGACGCTCTCGCCAACGATTTCCAGTTGACCAAGGAGCAGCTCGGCCTGATCTTCCAGCCCGCCTTCTACGGATTCACCGTGTCGATTCTGATTGGCGGCTCTCTCGTCGATCTGTTCGGGATGCGCCGGCTGCTGACGATCTCGGGCCTGTTTTACATCTTCGGGATCCTCGCGATCGTGGCCGTGCCGTTCCCCGATGGTGCGGTCGCTTCGATTTTCGGCAACCCGGTCACTGTCACGCTCTGGGTCGCCATGCTCGCTCTCGGACTGGCGCAAGGCCTTGTCGAGGGAGTGATCAATCCGCTGTGCTCTACCCTCTACCCGGAGGACAAGACCCACCGCATGAACGTGCTGCACGCGTGGTGGCCGGGTGGGTTGATCATAGGCGGACTGCTCGCCTACTGCATTTCGCTAGCGATGGGACTGGGAGGCTCGGTCAGCGCGGAAACGGCGACCTTGGGCTGGCGACTCAAGCTGATCACGATCCCGGTCGTGGCCCTGGCCTATCTCGTCATGATACGGGGCCAGGAATTTCCAGCTACCGAGCGTGTCGCTGCAGGCGTCAGCAACCGGGACATGTTTCGCGAGTTGCTGCGTCCCTCCTTCGTCTTCCTTTGGATTTGCATGTGGCTGACCTCAGCCTCTGAGCTCGGACCGGACCAGTGGGTGCCGTCCCTGATCACGAACCTGACTGGCGGCATGCCCGGGATCCTGATTCTGGTGTACACAGCGGGCATCATGTTCGTGCTGCGCTTCTTCGGCGGTCCGCTCGCCCACAAGTTCTCCCCGTTCGGGCTGATGACGATTGGCGCCGTTCTGACGGCGATCGGACTCTACTCGCTGGGCTCGGTGAGTACGATGCTCGGCGCGTTCGCGGCTGCCACGATCTTCGGGTTCGGAAAGACGTACTTCTGGCCGGTGATGCTCGGCGTCACCTCCGAGCGATTCCCGAAGGGCGGCGCCTTAGCCCTCGCTGTCATGGGAGGCACGGGCATTTTCTCGAGCGGCACGGTGGTGCCGATCATGGGCCGGCTGTATGACAGGTTCGGTCCGGCAGCAACGTTCAAGTACGTTGCTTCATTGCCAGTCGTGCTGGTGGTGCTTTTCGGGCTGTTCTTCCTCCACTTCCGGAGGCTTGGAGGCTACAAGCCCGAGCAGATCTCCAGCGAGTGATATAGGCTGAGCGAGTGAAGCGCCACCCGGCCTTGGTGCCGCTGTCCCGCCAGCACCACGACGGCCTGGCGCTGGGCGTGATGATCGAGCGGGGCCAGCGCCATCGGGCAGGCCCCGCGGGTCCTGCCGAACTCGAGCGCTTGCGCGAGCAGGCGCTCGATCTGTGGCAGCTGGAGTTTCGGGGCCACTTCGAGGTTGAGGAGCAGATCGTGTTCCCAGCTGCGCGGCAGGCTGGCGAGCCCGGCTTGGTCGACACCCTGATCGCCGAGCACGAAGCGATCCGCCTGCAGTTCGAGGCCTTGGAGCGAGCCCCCGCTAGCGAGCTCGGGCCGTTGCTGGACCAGTTGCGCACGGCATTGGTGAATCACATTCGAACCGAGGAGCGAGTGCTGTTCCAAGCCATGCAAGCGGCCATGGACCAGCCGCAGCTTGAGGCTCTGGGACGGGCCCTCTCTGACGCCCTGCCCGCCCTTTGTCTATCGCTTGGCAGCGCTAGGGGTTGAGCCACTGCGGCCCCCGATACTCTCGAGGCCGTCTACTAGGTTCTCTTGGATCTTGCGCGTGATTCCGCCAGTCTCGAAGTCGATCGCCACGCGGACGGCGTTCTTGATCGCCTGGCGCGTGGAACGGCCGTGGCAGATGATCACGCCGCCCTTCACTCCGAGTAGCGGCGCGCCGCCGTACTCTTCGTAGTCGACGCGCTTCTTGAACTCGTCAAACGCGCCCTTCGCCAGGCCGTAGCCGATCTGGCGCATGACTGTCGCCTCGAGCGACTGGATCAGCATGGTCTTGATCGTCGACACCAAGCCCTCGCTGACCTTCAGGGCCACGTTGCCGACGAAGCCGTCGCAGACAATCACGTCGACGTTGCCCGTGAACAGGTCTCGCCCTTCGACGTTTCCGACAAAATTGAACGGCTTCTGCTTGAACAGGTTGCTCGCCTTGCTGGTCAGGTCGTTGCCCTTGTGCTCTTCCTCGCCGATGGATAGCAGCCCGATCCGCGGCTGCTTGCACCCGAACAGCACGCGGGTGTAGACCTCGCCCATCGCCGCGAACTGCACCAGCATGGTCGGCGTGCAGTCCACGTTCGCGCCGACGTCGAGCAGCAGCGTGCGCCCGCCGCGGTCGGTCGGGAAGATCTGTGCCACGGCCGGGCGCTTCGCCCCGGGGATGCGGCCCATGACCTTCACGGCCGTGGCCATCACGGCGCCGGTGTTGCCGGCCGAAACCATGCCGGCGGCCCGGCCCGAAAGCACCTGTTCGGCAGCGACGCGGATCGAGGTGTCCTTCTTGGTGCGTATCGCGGCCGAGGTGTTGTCGTGCATCGTCACCACGTCTTCGGCGTGGACGATCTCGATCTGGCCGGTGGCCGGGAAATGCCGGGAAAGCTCGCGGCTCAGGATCTCCTCCCGGCCGACCAGCAGGATCTTGGCCCCGAACTCCTCCGCCGCCAGCAGCGAGCCCTCGACCTCTGCAATGGGCGCGTCGTCGCTGCCCATCGCGTCAACTGCAATGGTGACTGAACTTGCCACGCGGGTTCGGACTCCCTAGGGGTCGGCGCTACTCTTCGTCGACTTCGATCACTTCGCGGCCCTTGTAGTGTCCGCATTCCTTGCACACACGGTGGGGCAGCACGTTCACACCGCAGGTCGGACAGACCGACGCCGACCGGACAAAGAGGCTGTCGTGGGTGCGACGCTTATCCCGGCGGGACCTGGAATGCCTACGCTTCGGATTTGGCATGATTGTATTCTCCCAGTTGATTCGCGCGTCAATGCTTGAGCGAGATTCGGCGCAAGCCGTCCCAGCGCGGATCTTCGAATTCCTGGCGGCAGTCGCACCGGCCCGAGTTGAGGTCGATCCCGCAGATCGGGCAGAGGCCCTTGCAGTCCGGGCTGCACAGCGTGCGAACCGGCAGCCATAGCAGCAACTGCTCGCGGATCACGTCAGCCAGACCGATCCCGTCGCCGTCGTAAAAGCCGACTTCGGTCTCGTCGCGGCTGATGGCCGCTTCACCGCCATCTTCTAGCATCTCCATCGGATAGAAAAACAGGTCGAACTTGGAGTCAAAGTCCATCTGCAGATCCTTCAGGCACAGGTCGCATGCGTATTCGATCGAAGCCTCGATCTGGCCTCGGACCCGGATGGTTCGCACACCTTCCCTGTCGAGTAATTCCGCAGATCCCGAGGTTTTCACTTCCCTGCCGAGAGACCAGCGTTCGGACAGATCCAGCAGTCCGGGCCTGATCAGGGTCTCGAAGTGAAACGGCTTTTGCTCCAAGCTAGCCGTGTCGATGAAGAGAGTTCGTTCCACACGGCGACATTCTTAGTCTAGCCAGCTTGCGCAGCGGGGCGCAATCCCCGGCGAGTGGTTCGCTGGCGCGATTCCTACAATGGGCTTGGTCCCATGAAAATCAAAGACTTGCGAGTGCATTCGATTGCGATCGCCGACCCGCCCCTGCGCAGCTCCTACGGGCTGCATGCGCCGTATGCGCTGCGCAACATCGTGGAATTGGAGAGCGAAGACGGCATTGTCGGGATCGCCGAGACCTATGGCGGGGAGGGCCCGGCCGACGCTTTGCGCAAGATCGCGCCGGATGTCATCGGCAAGGATGCCTACCGGCTTACCGGCGACCTGCTTCACGCCGCCGAGGGAGAGGGAGCAGGCAGCGAGCGCTCCCACGTAATGAGCACTCCCGGCGAGAACCCCCTCGATGCCGGACCGCGGACCTATTCAGCCATCGAGACGGCTAGCTTGGACCTGATCGGGCGCAGCGTCGGCGTGCCGGTCTGCGACTTGCTGGGCGGGCGCGTTCGCGACGAAGTGCCGTTTTCCGCCTATGCCTTCTACAAGCACGGCGGCGGTGGCGGCGAGGGCTCGGACGCGCGCGAGGACAAGTACGGGGAATGCCTGACTCCCGCGTCGATCGTGCAACAGGTGCGCTCGATGGTCGATGAATACGGATTCAGGGACGTCAAGCTCAAAGGCGGCGTGCTGGATCCCGAACAGGAGATCGAAACCGTTCGGCAATTGCGGCAGGAGTTCGGCCCTGCCGTGCCGCAGCGCATCGATCCCAATTCAGCGTGGACGGTGGAGACGTCCGTGCGGGTCGGTGAAGCCCTGCACGAAGAATTGACCGGAGGCGGCTACCTCGAAGACCCCACGGCAGGAATCCACGGCATGGCGCAGGTCCGCGCGGCGCTCGTTGGCAAGGGCATCGACACGCCGCTCGCCAGCAATGTCGCGGTGACTTCGTTTGCCCACCTGCCAGAGACCATTCGGCGCGATGCCGTCCAAGTCGTGCTCTGTGACCACCACTTCTGGGGTGGGATGCGCCAGGTGCAGCACCTCGGAAAGCTCTGCCAGACCTTCGGCCTGGCCCTGTCGATGCATTCGAACTCGCATCTTGGCATCTCTCTGATGGCGATGACCCATGTCGCCGCAGCGACCAAGAACCTGACTTATGCATGTGACACGCACTATCCGTGGCAGACATCCGATGAGGTGATTGAGGGCGGCCGGCTCGAGTTTGCCGGCGGCTGCTTGCGCGTGCCCGAGCGCGGTGGATTGGGCGTGGACATCGACCGAGACCAGCTCTCCCGGCTCAAGGAGCGCTATGACAAGATCCCGTATCGCCGACGCGATGATGCGGCCGAGATGCGCAGGCACGTCGACCCTGGCTGGCAGCGGGTCTTGCCGCGTTGGTAGGGGCGGCCAGCCCGAGCGTATCGACGAACTGTCAGCTCCTGCGCCAAGCGTCCACTAGGCGAACGCAGTTTCGAAGGGTTTGCGGTGGTGCCAGATGGCCGGATTTTCGGCCTGACAATTGGCATAATCATGCCATGCTCACTTGCGACCCGCGATTCGTAGCCGGCAAGCCTGAGTTCAGATCGTGACCAAGCTACCCCTATGCACCGCCGCCTTGGCGGCCTTCCTAGCCTCTGCGGGGGCGCACGCGGCCGACCACCCCCTCGATCCGCTCAGCTACCAAGAAATCTGGAGAGCGCTCGAGCTCATCCGCGATGCGGGGCACATGGACCGAGAGACTCGCTTCTCCCAATTGACGCTGCACGAGCCCCCGAAACGCGACGTGCAGGCTTGGCGTCCCGGGGCTGCAGTGCCGCGCATGGCCTACGCCGTGGTGCGCCAAGGCAAGGATGCCTTTGAAGCGATTGTCGATCTCGCCGGCGACCGAGTTGCGACATGGTCACAGCTCGACGGAATTCAGCCGAGTTGGTCAGGCGACGACTTCGAGGCTGTCGTCGACAAGGTGCTGGAGCATCCAGATTTCCTTGACGGGCTCAAGGCTCGCGGAATCACCGATACAACGTTTCTCGATTGCGACACGGTGCCGCCAGGCTATTTCGGAACCGAGGAAGAGCGCGGGCGCCGCATCGGCAACGTCCGGTGCACCGAGCCCCGCGGAGTCCGGAACGCTTGGACCCGCCAAGTCGAGGGTCTGTCGGCGGTAGTCGATCTCGAATTCGAGGAGGTCCTGCGGGTCGTGGACGATGGCCCCGTGCCGCTCACCGGAACCGATGGAGACTTCGACCGCACCACCCTGAAACGCCCGCGGGAGATTCCGGGCCCGCTCGAAACACGCCAGCCACTTGGCCCGGGATTCGAATTCGACGGGCATCTGGTGAGTTGGCAGAACTGGCGTTTCCACCTGCGGCCCGATCAGCGGCTCGGGGCAGTCCTTTCCTTGGTGAGCTACCAAGAGCAGCCCGGCGGTCCGACTCGATCCGTGATGTACCAAGGGCATTTGTCCGAAATCTTTGTTCCCTACATGGACCCTTCGTTCGGTTGGTACCGGCGGAATTTCATCGATGCCGGCGAATTCGTGTCCGGTGGGCTGGCGAAGGCACTGCTGCGAGGCCGTGACTGTCCCGACTACGCCACCTATGTCGACACCGTGATCAGCAACGACAAGGGCCGCCCGCGCACTTTGCCGGACACGATCTGTGTCTTTGAGAGAGAGACCGGTGATCCGGCTTGGCGCCACTGGTCTTCCGAGATGCCGGACAGCCGGAAGAGCCGCGACCTCGTCGTGCGCGTGGGTGCCGTGGTTGGAAACTACGACTACCTGCTCGACTGGATCTTTCGGCAGGACGGGTCGATCGAGATCCGCGTGGGGGCTACCGGCATTCTGGAAGTGAAGGCAACCAAGGACAAGAACGCATTGCAGGCGGGACCCGAGGCAGACGCTTATGGCCGATTCGTGGACCGCAACATCGTTGCGGTAAACCACGACCACTATTTCAGCTACAGGCTCGATCTAGACATCGATGGAACGGCCAACCGCTTCGTTGCGGACCGCTTGGTGACCCAACGGCTACCCGCCGACCACCCCCGGCGCAGCCTGTGGGTCCGGCAGGAGCACGTCCCGGCCAGCGAACATGAAGCGCGACTCGATATCAACCTACAGCGTCCCGCTCTGTGGCGGGTCCTTAGCAACGACAGGCGCAACTCCTCCGGCTATCCCACGAGCTTTCAAATATTGCCCGGCAGGAATGCCAACACGCTCCTATCGGAAGATGACTACCCGCGGCGGCGAGCCGGGTTCATCGATCACCACCTCTGGGTGACGCCGCAACGAGATGCGGAACGCCATGCCGCCGGTGATCACCCGACCTTGAGCGAGCCTGGAATGGGCCTGCCCGAGTGGACTGCGGCCAATCGGCCGATCCGAGACAGAGACATTGTCGTGTGGCACACGATCGGTATGCATCACCTGCCCCGCGCGGAGGACTGGCCGGTCATGCCGACGATGTGGTACGGCTTCGAGCTTCGGCCATTCGACTTCTTTGACCGCAACCCGGCACTAGACCTGCCCTGAGCGCCCGAGGCATCCGACCGCTCGCGACACTATTCCGGCCGCCCGACGGTCATGAAGTACGCACCATGGGTCCGTCCGCCAGGCTCGCCGGCTACTGGTCGCTAGGCTCCAGACCGGCAGGCTTATGAGCTTGTGAGACACGCAGTCCCGCGGGATTGCAGCGTAGCCAGATGGCGTTAGCTGCGTGATCTCGGCCGACGCGTTTTACCGTGCTCTACAGAAGGTCCCCCCGCCAGAGGCGGTGCGCGAACGTCGATGCAGGAAGAACGCTAATGCCATCTCTGGCCTGCCAAGCTTGCGGCTCCAAGCAAACTACAATGCGTCTCTCGAGCCTGGGATGTTCCGCCGCTAGTGCGCGAAGGCCCTTGAGATGATGTGCGTTGATCCTCTTCGCCGCCTTGGCCTCGAGTGCAACCTGCATATCCCCCACCACAAAATCGACTTCGATGCCGCTCGGCAGCCGCCAGTACGTCAGATTCAGGTCCACTCCGCGGTAGCTGATGTAGCTCGCGAGCTCGTGGAAGACCCAATTCTCGAACGCCTGTCCGTACAGTGCTGATCCAGATTCGAGGACTCCGCGCTTGGCCAGCAAGTTCACGACGCCAACGTCCGCGAAATAGAACTTCGGCGCGCCGATCACCCTTCGCTTCACGCGCTTTCGATAGGCGGGAAGCCACCGTCCGATCAACGTGTCTTCCAAGATTCCGAAGTAGCTCTGCGCCGTGGGAGTCGACACGCCGCATTCTCGGGCAACGTTCGAGAAGTTGACGAACGACCCTTCGCTGAGCGAGGCAGCCTCTAGGAATCCTGAGAACACGGGAAGGCTCCGGACGAGCCTCTCGGCTAGGATTTCCTGCTGGAGGTAGTCACTCACGTACGCGTCGAGCAGTTTCCTGTGCCGGTTTGATCCGTAGATTCGGGGCAGGTAGCCTCGGTTGAGAATTCGGTCGAGGTCGAAGTCGTCTCCAAGCTCACCTGCCGTCAGGCCCCGCAGTTCGTACCGCAGGGCGCGCCCTCCGAGCAAATTGGATGCACCGCGACGGACACTCCGAGCGCTGGAGCCGCATAGGGCGAAGTGTACGCCCCGATTCTCGATCAGCCAGTGGACCTCGTCGAGCAGGGCTGGAACTTTCTGGATCTCGTCGATGACGACCTGCTGGCCTGGGAGCGGCGGCTCCTCTTCGATCTCAAGCCGCAGCAGTTCGGGGCGAGTCGCGTACCGTACGAAGACATCACTCTTCAACAAGTCGATCCAGCGGCTGTCCGGATAGGCTCGCCGAAGCAGGGTGCTCTTACCTGTTTGGCGAGGGCCCCAGAGAAAGAACGTCTCCGTTCCGGGTTGCGGCAATGAAAGCAACCGTTGAAACATCAACTTTAAATTATCATGATAATTGAAAATCGCACTTGCGATTCAACGAAACTCCGGCAGTGCCTTGGATCGTGAGGCCCGAGTGGCTGGTGAACGGTCCAGATTCGTCCGCCTGCAGCGGCGGCAACTCGAACAAGATTCTGTCGAACAGCGGCCGGGCTGTGACAAGCGCCTGGGCAAGTTACTCCACTGCGCTGCACGGGCAATGCTGAGCCCCTGTGCCCGATAGAGTCCACCGGGTCTCGAGACTATTCGAGTCGCTCGACCCTCACGAAGTATGCGCCGTGGCTCTGTCCGCCCGGCTCCGTAAGCCATGTCTGGAGTTCCGCCGGGCCAGCCGAGAGTTCGACTTCAAACGAGACTTCCGTGACAGTATCCGGCTCCGGAATCACTGATTCGCGGACGATGTCGCCGATCTCCAGCCGTGCCCGTGTCGATGCGATAGGGCGGGCTAAGTATCTAGGCCAGCGAGAGAGGGTGAATCGGTAACTTCCCGCGCGGCTCACGTCTACCAGCCACGGCCAGCTCTCCATCTTGCGCTGCTCCAAGTGGCTGCGGCTCCAGACCACGTGGCTGCCAGGCGCTTGCCACTCTTGGCTGGTAAGGTCGGCGGGATTCTCGGCCTCGTGGCCGATCACGATCCGAGTGGGGCGCATGGCCGGCTTGATCGAGCGGTACCAGCGCTCGTGTGCGGCCCTGAGCCGTGTGACCGTCTCGGGATGCTCTGACGCGACGTCGCGGATCTGCGACGGATCCCTTTGCATGTCATAGAGAAGGCTGCCTGCGACCAAGCGCCAACGGGCGGTCATCACTGCCGATCCCTCCCAGCGGTCGCCGGGTCTCGCGAATCCCGCGCCGCCGTGGATCTGCGCAAAGAGCACTCGGTCCGGTAGTCGGCCGTGCCCTCGAAGCGTGTCGGCGAGCGATCGCCCGTCCAGCGGCGGGCCGCTCCGTCGCTCCAGCCCGCAGAGCTCGATCAGGGTGGGGAGGAGATCGATGTGGGCGGCGAGGCCGCCGACATCGCGCGGCCGGCCAAGGCCGCCCGCGGGCCAGCGGATGAACAGAGGGACCCGGTGGCCACCATCGAAGGCCGAAGACTTGCGGCCTCGCATTCCGGCGTTGAAGCCTTCATCCGGAAGCCCGTTGATTCCGCTTTCGAAGCGGGCGCCGCGCGCCGTGCCGTTGTCTGTGAGGAAGATGAGGATCGTGTTGTCGGCGATTCCTAGGGTCTCAAGCCTGGCGAGGAACTTGCCGAGGTTTTCGTCGAAGTTGGCGATCATCCCCTTGAACGCCGCGTCCCGCGGCTCGTCGCCAGCCCGCTCGTACGGGTTGCTATAGCGGGGCGCTACCAAGAACGGGCCGTGCGGCGCGTTGGTGGCGATATAGGCGAAGAACGGCTCGCCAGGCTCGGCCTCGATGAAGCGCGTGGCTTCGCGAAACCACACATTCGTGCAGTAGCCTTCGAACGATGTCCAGCTGTCGTTCACGAGGTAGGTGTCGTCGAAGTAGTCGTTGCCGTAGTAGTCAGATATCTGTGTCACGCCCCCGCATCGGTGCCAAACGGCATGTTGGAAGCCCTTGTCCATCGGTCGCGAAGGATAGTTGTCGCCGAGGTGCCACTTCCCGAACAGTCCGGTCCGGTAACCGTTGGCGGCGAAGACCTCTGCCATCGTCACCTCGCGCGGATGGATGGCAGTGCTCCCGTGCGACGTGCGGTACGCGCCGGTTCTGGCGGCGTATCGACCAGTCATCAGCGCCGCTCTGGTGGGCGTGCAGAACGGGCTGACGTGAAAGTCGGTGAAGCGGACCGACTGGGCATGCAGCCGGTCTAGGTGCGGTGTCCGCAACACAGGGTTCCCATGAACGGAAAGATCGCCGTAGCCCTGATCGTCCGTCATTACGATCACGACGTTTGGCTTCGCGGCCCGCGCGACCCCCGCAAGCAGCAACCCGAGCGCTGTCACGGCCCCGATGATGTGTCGTGCGTGAACCATCTTTCGCCAGGGCAAGCTCCGCAAGACGGAAAGCAACGAGGTGCTGTATTTCACCGCGGGCCTGCAGGTTCGAGTTCCGTGCCGCGCAGCGGGGGACCGCCAGCCGGGAACCAGTGATCCATGATGTGCGGCGACGCCCGTCGCGGGGATCTAGCAGCGCGGGTCGGAGCGGCGCTACAGCTCCTTAAGATCCTCATCAGCGATGCCTTCGCCATTGTAGTGGCGGGCAGCCAACATAACTCAACGTGGCGCCGTAAGAAGAGCGAGACCGTCTTAGCTAGCCCTGCGGTGCGGGTGCCTTCGATCTTGGGCGCGCGTGACCTCGCGGGTCTCGCAACCGCCCGCGATTTTTGGTTGCGCCCGGAGCGAGTGTGGTTTAATATCGTTCCACCGGAAGGAGGGATGGTCATGAAAAGTACATTCCGTCTCACGATCCTCTTGCTAACGCTGGCGTGCGGGATGGCGCTGGCCGTGCCCCGCCTGACTGAGGTTGTGCCCGATGCCGTTGCGCCCGGCGGCACGGCTGTCGCCAAGGGTTCGGATCTCGCCCAGCCCACCGTGGACAGGCTCTACATCACTGCCGGCGGCACCGATGTAGAGGTTGAGATTACCGAGCAGACCGCTGACGCGATCACGTTCAAGGTGCCCGATGGCACGGAGATGAAGCGCTATCGGCTGATGATTCTCACCGGCGGTGCCGGCGCCGCCTACATGGAGCAGCCGATCGCATTGGAGATCGTCGATGAGGCGACCGCCAAGCAACGCGCTGAAGAGGGTGATGTCGAACTCGAGATCATCGACGCCGAGCCCGCCGAAGAGGCCGAGCCCGAGAACAATCGCCGGAGAAGGAACAACTAGGCGCTCACTTCGCGCCGGGTGCTTCTCCTTCGGTTTCGCGCTGCAGCTTGGCTAGCGCCCACTCGGCGTGTTCGCGCACGAGCGGCTGGCCGGATCGCGCCAGCTTCTTCAAGGCATCTTGGAAAGACAAGTTGCCGCTGTTGCCCATTGCCACTGCAACGTTTCGCAGGAATCCCGCGTAGCGGCTGCGCTGGATCGGTGAGCCCCCGAACCGGGCGTTGAACTCGTCCTCGCTAAGTTCGGCAATTTCCGCCAGGCCGGGCGTCGCGTTCTCCGGCGCGAACGATGGCTCCTCGCTGGTGGCTGCCCGCCGCGGGCTGTTCCAAGGGCAGACATCTTGGCAGATGTCGCAGCCGAAGACGTGCGACCCGATCGACTCCCGGTGGTCCGCCGGTATGGGCCCGCGCAGCTCGATGGTCCAGTACGAGATGCACAGCCGCGAGTCCAGGGCGTACGGGGGACCGGCATCAGCCTCGACTTCGACCAGGGCATCGGTCGGGCAGGCGTCGATGCAGCGGCGGCAGGTGCCGCAGCGGTAGGGCGCGTCGTCGTCGGGCTCGAACTCCAGCGAAGTCAAGATCTCCCCGAGGAAGAACCACGAGCCGAGCTGCTCGTCGATGAGGCAGCAGTTCTTGCCGATCCAGCCCAGCCCCGCACCACGGGCATAGGCCCGCTCCAGCAGCGGCGACGTGTCGACGCAGACCTTGCACTTCACTCCGCTGCCGTATTCGCAGCGGATCCAGTCCGCCAGCTCCTGCAAGCGGGACTTCATCACGTCGTGGTAGTCCTCGCCCCAGGCGTACCGGGAGACCCAACCCTGCCCTCCGGCTTCGAATTCGGTCGAGTAGGGATCCGGCGTGTTGTATACCTTTCCCAGGCAGATCACCGACCTCGCCGATGGCAGCAGCGAGCGGGCGTCGGCGCGCAGCTCGCCCCGTCGGCCCGCAAGGTAGGCCATCTCGCCGTGGTAGCCCTGCTCCAGCCACTGCGGGTAGAACATCGCCTCCAGCGTTGGCCCCGGTGTGGCCACGCCCGCGAGTTCGAAGCCGAGCTCGTGCGCCCGCTGCTTCAGGCGAGAAGACGATTCCAGTGCCATGCCGTCGCACTGAGGCGGCCGCTAGGCTGCCGTTCAGCCCACAATACTGCCATAGAGTTGCCAATTCTTGCGATTCGGAAATTTGCCGGAATTCTCGGTTGCGTCTGCCCAGCACCGTATGGACAATTAACCTTGGTGTGATTCTGTTGCCGGATCGATCGGCAACAGGTCCTTGGCTTGCTGGCGCGACGGGCTGAATCGGCCGGGCGCAGCGACAAGTAGATCTGAGCGAGGAGAGACCAGTGCAACGACCGGTGAAGTATCTAGAAAAGGGCCTGACCGAGGTGGCGCGCGCTGGCTGGAAGGTGGCCCGCAAGTGGGACGCCCGCAAGGAGGCCAACCCTGCCTTTACGCCCGCTTGGTCGGAGAAGCCCATGCTCAAGTCGTGGGAGAAGAGCAAGCCGCCGCTGGGCTGGCCGCGGCAGACCGACTCCCTGTGCCCGAAGTGCGTGCGCGAGGCTCGCGAGGTGATCCTCAGCGGCGAGGTGGACTATTCCATCCTCAAGACCGAGAAGGTCGGCGAGGTCAAGGCCACGATCGTGCAGCGCGGCAACGAGATCTGGATGGTCAAGGACTGCCCCATTCACGGCAAGACCGAAGATGTGATGGCGATCGACGCCAAGTTCTTGGAGCACATCGAGGCCCAGTTCCCCGGACGCGATATTCGCTCCCACAACGACGAGGAACTGCACAACCACGGCTCTTCGAGCGTGAAGTTCGGCCGCGGTGCGGTGCTGACCGTCGATCTCACCAACCGCTGCAACATGATGTGCGACCCGTGCTTCATGGACGCCAACCAGGTCGGCTTCGTCCACGAGCTCGAGTGGGAAGAGATCAAGACGATCCTCGACAACGCCATCAAGATCAAGCCGCGCCGCCAGATGTCGGTGCAGTTCTCGGGCGGCGAGCCGACGATGTCGCCGTACTTCCTCAAGGCCGTGCAGTACTGCCGCCAGATCGGCTACAACTCGGTCCAGGCCGCCACCAACGGCATCGAGTTCGCCAAGAACCGCGAGTTCGCCGAGGCCGCTGCCGACGCGGGCATGCGCTACGCATACCTGCAGTTCGACGGTATCGGCAACGAGCCGAACCAGCACCGCAAGATCGGCAACCTGTTCGACGTCAAGATCAAGGCGATCGAGAACATGCACGATGCCGGCATCGAGATCGTGCTGGTGACCACGCTGGTCAATAACGTCAACAACGAGGAGGTCGGCCCGATCATCCAGTTCGCCAGGGACAACCCCGGCCGGATCGCCTTCATCGCCTTCCAGCCGGTGTCGTTCACCGGGCGTGACGAGGAGATCACCGACGAGCGCCGCATGCGCCAGCGCTACACGCTGAGCCATCTGGCGCACGACGTCAAGAAGCAGGTCGGCATCACCGAGCCGACGCGCGACTGGTTTCCCATCTCCGTGATGGGCAGCTTCGTCGACGCGGCCGACTTGGCGCACGGGCCGCAGGCCCAGTGGGGCCAGGTCAGCTGCGGCTGCCACCCCAACTGCGGCGTCGGCACGGCCTTCATGATCAACAAGCAGACCAAGGACATGTCGCCCGTGGCGGAGTTCATCAACGTGCCGCAGTTCGTGCAGGACATCCGGCGCGTCACCGATTCGGGCCGGGGCAAGCTGGCGTCCAATGTCCAGATGGCGCTGGCGCTGTTGAAGAACTACAACCCGGCGAAGGCCCCCAAGGACTTCTCGATGTTCGACTTGCTGAAGAAGTTCGACAAGTCGTTCTCGCTGAGCGGGAAGAGCTACGGCAAGGGCACGGCCCGGCGGAACGATCCGTGGAACTTCCTGTTCGTGGCGGGCATGTGGTTCCAGGATCTGTTCAACTACGACTTCCGGCGCACCGAGATGTGCGTGATCCCGTACGGCACGCAGGAGGGCGAGATCTCCTTCTGCGCCTACAACACGGGCATCGGCTGGCGCAACATCATCGAGAAGATGCACATGACCGCCACGCTGTCGAACTGGTACGGCGAGCACGGCCGCCACAAGATCTATGCCGGCGGCCGCAAGGTGGACGAGATCACCCACCTGAGCGAGAAGCTGCACATCAACGCCGAGCATGCGGCGCGCGGAGCGCAAGTTTCCGAGGGTCCGCAGAATGCCCGCGAAGAGAAGATTGCGGCGCGTGACAAGAAGCTCCAAGCGGCGGAGGCCAGCGGCGAAGAGGTGCCTGCCAGCGGCGCGCGCGACCGCAAGCTGTCAGCCGAGGAGGAAGCGCGGCTGATGAAGATGTACCGCCAGGAAGTCCTCAAGGAGCCCGTGGCGCCGGCCTTGGTCCAGATCGGCGGGGCTTCCGAGGCGCCGCGCGAGACGGTCGGCACCAGCGGCGACTAGCGCGTCGGCAGGGCTTTGCGGCGGCGCCTCTGCCGGGCCTTGCCGCTCGGCATGCGGAGAGGGTATCGCTAGGTCGGCGACACGCCGTCTGCGGCGGAAGCGCTACGCGGTTACGCTCTTAAGAATCGAGCCCTCGCGGATGATCGTTTCCTCGCGCTTCGGGCCCGTCGACACGCCGCCGATCTCGATCTCGAGACGATCCTCCAAGAACGCGATGTAGTCCTTGGCGGCGCGCGGCAACCGCTCGAACTCGGTGATCCCCGCTGTGGGGCCGCTCCATCCCGGCAGTTCTTCGTAGACCGGCTCGACCTCCGCATACTCTTCGGCGATCGCGGGCATCCAGTCGAGCGTGGCTCCCTTGTAGCGGTAGCCAGTGCAAACAGGAACCTTGTCCAGGTGGTCGAGCACGTCCAGCTTGGTGATGAACAAGGAGGACAGGTGGTTGATCGCGTGAGCGTACCGCAGAAGGGGGATGTCGAACCAGCCGCAACGCCGCGGGCGTCCGGTCACAGTCCCGTACTCGGCTCCGGCCTGCCTGAGATCGTCTCCCGCCGGACCATGCGCTTCTGTCGCGAACGGGCCCTCGCCGACACGCGTCGCGTATGCCTTGGCCACTCCGACAATGTGATGCAGGAAACGTGGCGAAACCCCGGAACCGGTGCACAATCCGCCGGCGGTGGCGTTCGACGAGGTCAGGTAGGGGTATGTGCCGAAGTCGATGTCGAGCATCGTGGCTTGGGCCCCCTCGAAGAGCAGCCGCTTTCCGTCCTGTATCGCTTGGTTGAGGTACTTTCCGGTCTCCGTCACGAACGGGCGCATGCGCTCGGCGAGTTCTTGGTAGCGCGCTAGCGCGGCTTCCACGTCCCAGGGCTCGTGAACGCCCAGGGCTTCCGCAACTGCGGATTTTTCGGACGCCATCGCACGGAAGCGGTCCGGGAAGTGGGTCGGCGACAGCAGCTCGGCGACGCGAATCCCGCGCCGCGCGACCTTGTCTTCGTAGCACGGGCCGATGCCTCGGGAAGTTGTGCCGATGCGCCGCTTGCCGGGCGACGCCTCGGACGAGCGCTCAAGCATCGGGTGGTACGGGAACACAACATGGGCGCGGTTGCTCACCAGCAGGTTCGATTCCACGTCCACGCCCAGCGAGCGGAGAGTGTCGATCTCGCCGAGCAGGGCTTCCGGATTGATCACCACTCCGTTGCCCACCACCCCGATCTTGCCCGGCCTCAGAACGCCGCTGGGGATCAGCGAGAGCTTGTAGACGCGGTCGGCGACCTGTACCGTGTGCCCGGCGTTGTTGCCGCCTTGGCAGCGAACCACCACGTCGTAATGCTCGGCCGCCAAGTCGATCAGCTTGCCCTTGCCCTCGTCGCCCCACTGGAGGCCTAAGACTGCTAGGTTCGACATGGGTGTTCCGATAGGTGCCCCGAAGCCCGGGCCGGGGGGAGAGGCGGCACAGCGGCGGAGTCCCCAAGGGCTGCGTGCCGCAACTATTCCTATCTTAGTCCCAGATACTTGGAGGCGGCAGGCCGTGGAATTCGCGGTTCCGATGTCGAATCGAGACTTGGGCCAGGCCCCCGCATGCCGGGCCGGTGGCCCAAGCGAGCCGCAGGAGCCAAGGCCGCGTGACGAGCCGGGTGAGTTATTGCAGCGGGAGGATCACACCGCAGGCGGCGCGGGCACCGCCTGCGCATCCTGCCGCTGGTCCATCCGGGCAATAGGTGTCGGGCTGGACATGGATGATGAAGGCACTGCCATCCTCATCGAGCAATGACAGCGGCCCGTCCGAGAGGCTTACTCTGGTCGTGACCATCCAGAGCAGCCCCCCACCCTTCTCGTTGATATGGATATTCCTCAGCTCGCCAGCGTGGAACGGATGGTTGCCGTCCGGGTTGGTGTTGCTGTTGGGGCCCGGATCGAAATGGCCGCGTGCCGCCGAGCACGGCTGACATGCTCCTGTTTCGTGGATATGCACGGCATGTTTCCCGGCCGGGACCCCGCCCCAGACCCGGACCATAACGTCGACTTCCTTCACGAGTTCGGGCGAAGGCCTCTCGCGGAGATACGCCAAGCCCACCAACCGCGCGCTGTCTGAGCAGCTGATGAGGTTGGCTACGGCACCAACCTCGCGGTGATCCGCGGTATCGGTCTCGTGCGCGCGGAGCGGGATCGGACCCCCCAAGCAGGCACCAGCCAACAGGATGACTAGCGTGGTGTAAGTGAACTGTAATCGCATCTTGCACTCCTCCTTTCCTTCATGCAGGTGTAACGAAAATGGGCGATGGCCCAATCCTAGCAGGAGCCATTAGGCTGGCTCAGCGCGCGGGAAACTGTGCGCGGCCTCGGGGCGCAAGGCGCTTCCGCGGTTGACTGTGACGGGTCGCTAGCCGGCACCGAGATGATCCGAGCTGGAAACGCTCGAAACCGAGGCCGCTTCCGGAACGCGCCGAAGCGGGGGCTGTTCGCTCCTTGGCCACGGGTAGGCCCGGTCCTGCGGAAACCGCGAAGCCTTGGCGTAGGGTCCCGAGACAGATCTGATTTCGGTCCAGCCGAGTTCAATGCCCGGGCAACCGCGGCGGCCCCTGCGCCCAAGCGTTCCAGAGCCGAGCCATCTCGCTGACTCGATCGGGGTGATCGGCGGCCAAGTCGTGCAACTCTGTACCGTCCCGCTCAATGTCGTACAGCTCCCACGGGCGCTCGCGCACTGCGACGAGCTTCCACTGTCCCTGCCTGATCGCCCGGCCGCGGCTCCATTTCCAATACAGTTCCGATGCCGGCTCGCGAGACGAGCCCTCAAAGACGGGCCGCAGGCTTCTGCCGTCGGGCGTGTGGACCGGTCGTTGCTGGAACTCGGACGGCTGCTCGAGTCCGGCGGCCTCGACGAAGGTCGGCATCAAGTCGATCACGTGGGCCAGCTGGTCGGTCATGCCGCCAGGCTCGATGAGCGCCGGCCAGCGTGCGATCAGCGGCACGTTGATCCCGCCCTCGTGATCATGCTGCTTGTAAAGCCGGAATGGGGTGTTGGAAGCGTTCGCCCACCCGTACCCGTAGCTCTGGTAGGTGTCCTCGGGGCCGGGCATGACCTCTGGGACGTTGCCCGGAATGACCGGGCGGCCATCGCGCGTGCGCTCCGGCAGGTACGGGCCCTTGCGGTCGGTCTGATACTCGACGTGGCACCCGCCGTTGTCAACTTGGAAGACCACGAGCGTGTTGTCGGCCTCTCCGGATTGCTCCAACAGATCCAGCAGCTTGCCGATGCCCGCGTCCATGCGCGTGATCTGGGCGGCGTAAACCTCCATGCGGCGTTGCTGCCAAGCCTTGTGGGGCTCGTCCGACCAAGCCGGAACCTGCGGATTCCGCGGCGACAGGTCCCAAGCCGGATTGACCGAGCCCATCTCCAGCATGCGTGCGTGCCGGTCCGCGCGGAGAGCGTCCCAGCCACGCTCGTAGCGCCCTTGATAGTGAGCGACATCGCTCTCAAAGGCATGCAGCGGCCAGTGTGCTGCGGTGTAGGCCACGTAAAGGAAGAACGGCGCGTCCTTGGCCAGGCCGTCGCGCATGAAGTCCGCCGCGTAGTCGGTAGTGGCGTCCGTGTAGTAGAAGTCCGGGTCGAGGTAGAGGTGTTCTGCCGGCTCGTTGTCGAGCATCAGCGAGGCCGGCGTCCAGAAGCTGCAGGCCCCGAGCGTCGTGCCGAAGAACCTGTCAAAGCCGCGCTGGCAGGGCAGGTTGGCGTGCTCGTCAGCCTGTGACAGGTGCCACTTGCCGCTCATGTAGGTCGAATAGCCGCCGCTGTGCAGCACCTCTGCGAGCGTAACGACGTCCTGCGAAATGCTGTTGCCAGAGCTGCCAGAGCTGAGCGCCTTGGTCGTGTAGCAGCCGCTCATCAGCGATGCGCGGGTTGGCACGCACATGTTGTTGGTGTAGTAGCGGGTGAAGCGCAAGCCCCCGGCAGCGAGCCGGTCTAGATTGGGTGTTTCGATCTCCCCGCCGTAGCAGCCAAGGTCGGAGTACCCCATGTCGTCCGACATGATCATCACGATGTTGGGTTGCTTGCGCGTCGGCTCGGAAGCTTGCTGGGAGCAGGCGGCAGCTGCTAGGGGAGCGGCCGCGCTACAGCGTTGCAAGAACTGGCGGCGTCCGATCCGCTCCGAAGAGATCACCGCAACATCATAGCGCCCGCACTCAGAGTCGGATCTGGCCGAGGCACAGTCCTGCCGGGTGCCTGGCCGGGCGGATCCAGAGCGGGACTCTCGCGAGCCGCGGACTGCCGGGCGAGCCCGGATGCGATTCACAACGAGGCCTTGTCGCGTCGCCTGCGAGGTGCCGGCCGTAGTCGCCCCTGGCCGCCGATGCGGCGGCTAGCGATCGATGTCTGTCACGGCAGTTGCGCGAGCTCGGGGTTCTCGGCCGCCCACTGGAAGAAATCCTCGACCGTGTAGAACGCCTCGTGCTTGTAGAGTCGCCCGCCATCTTCGATCGGAGCCGTCCAATCGAAGTCCCACGAGTCCCCGGTTCGCTCCATCCAGCGCGCTAGTTCGGCGTCGAGTTCGGCAAGCGTCGGGCCGGCTTCCGGATCTGCGACAAGATTCTCCAGTTCGTACGGATCAGCCTCGAGGTCGTACAGGAGCCAAGGTGCGTCCTTCGTGCGAGCGTACATGAAGCGGTCTGTGCGCAGCCCGCGCCAGCCCTGCTCCACGCCACCGGCGAGGAACGGCCCGAAGATCTGAAAGTAGGCTGCGCTCGGTCCCGAGTCCGCCTGCCCGAGCACCACCGGCGCAAGGCTCGCTCCCTGCATCTCCGGCGGCACGGGCAATCCGCACAGCGAGAGCAGTGTCGGCGCGATGTCCACGTGAGAGAACAGGGCATCGGTTTCGCGTCCGGCCGGCGCGTCGGGATGCCGCACGATTCCGGGCACCAGGATCGATTCCTCCCAGGGCTTTCGCTTCAGCCTCGTCCCGTGGGATCCCAGCATGTCGCCGTGATCCGAGGACACGATGACGATCGTGTTGTCGCGCAGTCCGAGTTCGTCGAGCTCGCCCAGGATCCTTCCGACTTGATCGTCCACCGCGGTCACCATCGCGTAGTAGGCTGCGATCTCCTTGCGGCCCGGCGTCTTCACATAGGGGCTCGGCTCCAGCTCGCGGTCGCTCGTGTCGCCGTCGAAATTCGGCCGCAGCGTCAGGGCGTCTGGATCGTACAGCGCCATGTATTCGTCCGGGGCGATGTATGGATCGTGCGGCGGGCCCATTTGGACCGTCAGGAAGAACGGACGCGCGTCCTGCTCAGTCTGGCGCAAGAACTCAATGCCGATATCGGTCCAAGCCGAGGCTTCGAAGGACTTGATCGGGATCGGTTCGGGATCGTCCCGGAAGTAGTGCGTGTCGAAGTGCGCGTGGCTCACTTCGTTCGCGGCCCAGAATTCAAACCCCTGCCGCCTCGCTCCGGGCGGAATCCAGCCCGGCTGGCGCGGGCCCCCGTCCAGATGCCACTTGCCGACAAACCCGGTGCGGTATCCGGCCTCGGCGAACAGCTCGGCCACGCTGGTCTCGGATTCGCGGAGGCGCAGATCGTTGGCGATCATGCCGTTGGTGTGCGCATACTCGCCGGTCAGAATGATCGCGCGGGCCGGGCAGCACACCGGCGAGTTGGCGAAGTGATTGCGGAACAGCACGCCCTCGGCGGCGAGCCGGTCCAGATTCGGGGTCTTTACGTCCGGATTTCCCATGCAGCCCATCGCCTGAGCCCGCATCTGGTCGGGGAACAGGAACAGGACGTTCATGGGAGGCTCGCGGTCTTGCCGAGAGCCGCAGCCGACCGCTCCCAGCAGGGCGCCGACCCCGCCGATGAATTCGCGCCTAGTGGCCATCTGGGATGCGATCATAGCGCAGCCGCTCCGGCATCGGAGCCCGGGGGGCCAAGCTACCAGCCGGCGGCGTAGCGAAACGCATAGGGGTCGGCGCCGGCCTCGATGACTCCGTTGCGGAGCAGCTTCACCGCGGTCGGCGCCGAGCCGCTGTTGCGAGCCCGCCGCAGCTCGACTTGATGCCCGAGCGCGGCCAGATCTTCGAAGACGAACGACGGCATCCGCTCGTCCAGCAACAGCACGTTGGGTTCCATGGCATGGTCGTCGAAACTCGACACTAGGTGCTTGCTTTGGAAGCGCGGGGCTTCGACCGCCGCCTGTGGGTTGAAATTGAAGAGCACGGCCGCCAGCAGCACTTGGAGCAGGGCCTGCTCTTGCTGGTCCCCGCCCGGCGTGGAAAGGGCCATGAACGGCTGTCCCCGGCGCGTCACCAGCGTCGGCGTCAGCGTGATCCTTGGGCGCTTGCCCGGCTCGACCACGTTCGGATGGCCGCGGACGGTGAGGAAGCTGTGGCCGCGCTGGGTCAGCGGGATGCCCGTGCTGCCAGCGATCACCGCGGGCATCCAAGCGCCCGAGGGCGAGGCGGAGAAGAGCGTGCCGTCCGCGGTGGCGATGTTGATCGACGTTGTGTCCTTGGAAGCCAGTTCGTCGGGTAGGGGTCGCCGGCGCGCGCGGCGCGAGGGATGCATTGGCTGGCGCCGCCCGAACCGGCCGGGGCGAAACTCGGTCGACGCGCGCTTCGGGTTGATCAATGTCCGCCTGGCGCCGGCGTATTCCTTGCTCAGCAGTGCGGCGGGCACCGACACGAACTTGGGATCCGCGTACCACGCGTCCCGGTCCGCGAATGCCAGCTTGAGGGCTTCCACCAAGTGATGGATGTACTCTGGCGTGTTCCAGCCGAGAGCCTCCAGGTCGTAGCCCTCGAGAATGTTCAGGGCCTGGAGCAAGACCGCGCCTTGCGTCCAGAAGTCGGGCTTGTAGATCTGGTAGCCGTGAAACTCGGTTACCAACGGGCGCTCGACCTCCAGCCGGAACGCGGCAAAGTCTTCGTACCGCAGCAGTCCGCCATCGCTCTTGACGAAGTCTGCGATTTCTCGCGCGATCGGCCCGCGGTAGAAGTAATCGCGCACCGCGTCGATGGCACCCTCGCGCGACTTGCCGGAATCGAGCGCGGCTTGCTCCGCACGCATCATGCTCCGAATCGTTTCGGACAGGTCGCGCTGGCGAAACAGGTCCCCGGGCCGCGGCCTGCGCCCGTCCGGCGCGTACACGGCCAGCGAGGAGGGGAACAGGTTCAAGAACGAGCCTGCCTCGCCGATCGAGCGGGACCGCATGCTGTCGATGGGATGCGCCAGCGCCAGCCCCGCCGCGGGTTCCGCGACCGCCTCGAAGGACAGCGTGCCGAAGCGCTGCAAGGCCAGCAGGGCCGCGTCGACCATGCCGGGCACTAGCGCCGGCATGGTGCCGTAAGACGGGATCTCGCCGGTCTTGTGGTCGCGTTGCGCGGCCTCGAGCTCCAGCCGCGGATCCTTCTTCCGGTTGAGGAAGAACTCGAGGGTCATCAGGGCCGGCGCCGTGCCCACCCCTGCGATCGAGTGAACGCGCCCGTCGGGCGTGCGGATCAGCAGCGGCGCCTCGCCGCCGAACCCGAAGTGGGAGAATTCGGTTACCGCTCCGGCCAGCAGTGCGGCCACCCCGGCGTCAACGGCGTTGCCGCCGGCCTGCAGCACGCGCATCGTCACCTGGGTGACGGTGGGCGTTCCGGCGGCGACCGCGGCGTGCTTGCCGCGCACCACGGGGCGGAACAGCTCCCAGCGCAGGATCTCGCGTTGCCTGCGCTGCTTGTCCGAAAGCTGCCGCCGGCCTTGTCCGAATGCCGCGCAGGAGCCGAGCAGGCCTATGGCCAATCCCAAGGCGATTTGCCGATTGAGTCCCACAAGGCGCCGCAGTCATGATAACGGGTTCCGGCGCGGCGGGCCGCCAGGAGGCTCAAATGTGGCCGAACGCGGGCTCCTCCTCGAGCGCGGCGGGGGCCGCCGTCGCGAGCAAGTCTCGCACGCGCAGGATCGCCTCGCGCTTCTCGCGATTCCGCAAGGCACGCCGGTTCGCGAGCAGGTGCGCGGTGGAGCCTTCCAGCACCTTGTGCACGATCTTGAGGCCGTTGGCCCGGATCGTGCTGCCAGTCTCGGTGTTGTCCACGATCGCCTCGCCGTCCTCGGGAGGCTTGGATTCGGTGGCGCCGAACGAGTGGAAGATCGCGACCGGCGAAGCCCCGCTGCGCTCGACTCCCAAGCGTGTGTAGGGACTGTACAGCGACGGTTCCAGATCGGTGTGCTGGCGCACCAGAGCCTCGGTGAGATTCAAGTACTCGGTCCAGATCCGCAGAGGTTGTGTGCCAGTCGAGTCCACGAACTTGGCGAACAGATCCGCTGCCGAGCGCACGTCGTCCCACTGGCTGGAGACGCACAGCACGATGTCTACCCGGCCGATGCCCAGATCCAGCAAATCCTCGACGTTTGCGGCCGCCTCGCTCTCGTAGTACCAGTCGATCCCGGAAATGCCGAGATCGAAGAAGCCGGCCTGCAGCATGTAGGGGATTTCCTGCGGGCGCATCATCTTGACATCGACGCCTGTCAGGCCCAAGTCGGGACGGTAGCCGCGGCTGCCGTCCGCGTAGCCCCGAGGGTCGATGCCCGAGCGTTCGAAGAAGGCGCGGGTCTTCTTTTCCAGGCTTCCCTTGGGAATGGCGAATCGGATGGGATTCATGACTGCGTCCTAGGGCGGCTAGCTGCCAGCGGAGAGCGCCTCCAGCACTGCTTCGGTCTCGGCCGCGACCACCGCGCCGTTCGGCAGTCTCAGCGTCCTGCCGCTGACAGTGGCCGCCGCAGTGCCCGCTCGGCCCACAGCGACGCCCCGCGTGCGCAAGTCCTCGGCGAGCCGGACGGTTAGGGCGTCGTCCTGGGCGGAAGCTGCGCGCAGGGTGATTCCCTCGGGTCCGTCGCTCGCGGGTCCGTCCAAGCCCAGTTCTTGGAGGGTGTCCAGCCGGACGGCGCAGCCGGTGGCAGGGGTGGGTTCGCCGCCGAAGAGTTCGACCAGCCGGTCGTACCGGCCGCCTCCGCAGAGCTTGTTCGATCCGCTGGCGATCTCGAACACGGTTCCGGTGTAGAACGTCAGCCCGCGGGAGATGCCGAGGGTGACCTCGAAACCGCCGACGCTGTAGTGCCTCAGGAGTTGGCAGACCGAAATCAGATCCTCCAAGGCTGAGCTTGCGCTCGATCCGCCTAGTGCTGCGGACGCCTGCTCGGAGACCTCTTCCAGCCCCCCGCGAATCGCGCTGGCGCGCAGCAGCAGATCCGCGGTTTCCTCGTCAACGTATCCCTCGACGTTCCACAGGTGGCGGTAGGTGGCCGCGGCTTCGTCGGGCAGGCGGCGGACCAGTTGCTCCGGCTCTAGCGCCGGTGCCTCCGCGATGGCGAACTCCCCGGCGTAGCCGTCCTGCGACTGCAGCACTGCCAGGGCCCGCCGGTCGGCCCTGAGTTGTTCTTGCAGCAGTCCGTCCGGCCGCCCCACGGCGCATCGCTCGCGGATGGCTGCCAGCCGGTCGAGATGGCCGATCACGGCGGCTCGCTCGTCGGCGCTGAGTTGTTCCGGCAGCAGGGCTCGGAAGATCCCGGCAGTGCCCACCTTGAGCGTCAGCCTGGCCGCTCCGAGATCGCGCAGGAAACGATGGGCAGTGGCGATCACCTCGGCGTCCGCCCTTGGCGATGGGTCGCCCAAGACTTCGATTCCGGCCTGGATGAACTCGCGCCTGCGGCCGGAGTGCGGCCGGCAGTAGCGGAAGCACGGCGCGATATAGAAAAGCCGGTGCGGGCGCGCAAGTCCTGCGAGCGCACCGGAGGCAACCATGCGGCAGACCGGCGCAGTCATTTCCGGCCGGAGCGCGTACTCCTCGTGGTCGCAGTGGAAAGTCAGCAGCGAGTTCTTGATCTCCGCCCCCGAGCGCGCCGCGAACAGGTCGGCCCGCTCGAACATCGGCGTGGACACTTCGGAGAACCCGTACAATTCCGCGGTTTGCGAGAAGGCCGTTTCGAAGCGCCGCCGCCGTGCCGTCTCTTCGGGCAAGCTGTCGCGCGTGGCGGGCGGTGGAGCGTTGTCGAGCATGGCGGACTGAAGCAAGCGAGCGCGGAACGAAACCGCCCCTGACCGGCGGGCCTGGCTGGGGCAATCGGGGAGGGCAGCAGGCCGCGGCGTTACGGAGGAGGCTGCCTTTTCTTGATTCTAGCGATGCGGCCGCTCGTGCGCCGATACGAAAGCCGCACGAGCGGAATTGGAGGCGGTCCGCGGGGATTGCTCCCGCACAGAAGGTACTGCCACGACTGAAACAATCTGGTTACGTTAGGCGGCGGATTTTCCTATACTGGAAGGTAGAAGGCAGGACGTTCTAAGTGAAGTCCAGTCAAGGCACGCGCTTGACCTGAAGCCCGCCGTTGCCGCAAGGCCCCTTTGTTCATGCAAGCCGTGAATGCATCCCCTAGCAGGGAACCCGTAACCGTACCCGAAATCGAGGTCGTCAACGACTTCAGCATCCACGTCGCCACCGTCAACGGGTCGGGCAGCCAGTCCTCGAACCTGGTCCTGCTGCGGGCGCTTTTCGAGATGGGCATCCCGGTGTCGGGCAAGAACCTGTTCCCGTCCAACATTGCCGGGCTGCCGACCTGGTACACGATCCGTGCCAGCAAGTTCGGCTTTACGGGTCGCAAGAAGGAAGTCGATTTCTTGGTGGCGATGAACCCTCAGACGGCTCACGAGGACGTGCAGTCCCTCGAGCCGGGCCGGGCGGTTGTCTACGACGAGCCGCTGGGCTTGGATGCCCTGCGCAACGACCTGTCCTTCTACCCCGTGCCGTTCGATCCCATCACGGCTGCGGTCTGCCCCCAGCCGAAACTGCGGAAGCTCGTGCGCAACATGGTCTACGACGGTGTCTTGGCGGCTCTGCTGGACATCGAGATGGAGGAGATCCGCAAGGGTATCGAGAAGCAGTTCGCAACCAAGCCCAAGGCTGCCGAGCTGAACTGGAACGCGGCCAGGGCCGGCTTCGATTGGGCCAGCGAGAATCTGGCCAAGCGCGATCCCTACCGGCTCGAGCGGATGGACGGGAACAAGGGCAAGATCATCGTCGAGGGCAACGCCGCTGCCGCTCTCGGGGCGGTCTTCGGGGGTGTGAGCGTCATCACTTGGTACCCCATCACGCCGTCTTCGTCCCTGGCTGAAGCGGCCCAGGGCTACTTGAATCGCTTCCGCATAGACGAGTCGACCGGCAAGGCCACCTTCGCAGTGGTGCAGGCCGAGGACGAGCTGGCCTCGATCGGCATGGCCATCGGCGCCGGCTGGGCCGGCGCGCGGGCGATGACCACGACCGCGGGCCCGGGCGTCTCGTTGATGTCGGAGTTCGTGGGGTTGGCGCATTTCGCGGAGATTCCGGTGGTGCTGATCGACGTGCAGCGCATGGGGCCTTCAACGGGCCTGCCGACGCGCACGTCGCAGGGGGACTTCCTCTCTGCCGCCACGCTTTCGCACGGCGACACGTTCCACCCGATGCTCATTCCGGCCACTCCGGAGGAGTGCTTCGAGTTCGGCGCCAAGGCCTTCGACGTTGCCGAGCGCTTGCAGACTCCCGTGTTCGTGATGCTCGATCTCGACTTGGGAATGAACTATTGGACGGCCGACAAGTTCGACTACCCGGACTGGGACATAGATCGCGGCAAAGTGCTCAGCGAGGAGGATATCGAACGGCTCCAAGGAGATTGGGGCCGCTATCGGGACGTGGATGGCGATGGCATCGCCTATCGCACCACGCCGGGCAACCGGCACCCGCAGGCGGCCTATTTCGCGCGCGGCACGGGCCACGACGAGGACGCCAACTACAGCGAGCGCGAAGGGGACTGGATCCGCAACATGGACCGCATCCAGAAGAAGATGGCCGGGGCTCGCAAGTGGCTGCCCGAACCGGTCATCGAGGACGGCCCCAAAGCGCGCGTGGCCTTGGTGGCCGCCGGCACAAGTCACGAGGCCGTGCGGGAAGCACGCAGCCAGCTGCGGCTGGAATACGGCTTCGAGACCGCCTACTGCCGGGTGCGCGGCTGGCCGTTCAGCCACGCCACGGAGAAGTTCATCGCCGAACACGACCACGTCTACGTGGTCGACCAGAATCGCGACGGCCAGTTGCGCACGCTGCTTCGAAGGCAGTTTCCGGCGATTCATGACCACTTGCGGAGCGTCTGCTACTACGGGGGCATGCCGCTGGACGCCCGCACCATCACCGACGCAATCGTCGAGAGGGAGGAGCTGTGAGCACCGCCACCGCTACCCGGGCGAAAGCACCGGTTTCGAACCGCATCGGCCTTGGGCTCGAGCCTTATCGCGGCCTGAAGACCACGCTCTGCGCGGGCTGCGGGCACAACTCGATCTCAGAGCGCATCGTCGAGTGCTTCTTCGAGATGGGGATCGACCCGACACAGGTCATCAAGCTGTCGGGCATCGGCTGCTCGTCGAAATCGCCCGCCTACTTCTTGAGCATGTCGCACGGGTTCAACAGCGTGCATGGCAGGATGCCTGCGGTGGCCACCGGCGCCATGCTGGCCAACAAGCAGCTGCTGGCGCTTGGGGTTTCCGGCGATGGCGACACCGCTTCGATCGGCCTGGGGCAGTTCGTGCACATGATGCGCCGGAACGTGCCGATCGTCTACATCATCGAGGACAACGGCTGCTATGGGTTGACCAAGGGGCAGTTCTCAGCGACTGCCAACTTGGGCTCGACAGCAAAGTCCGGCATCGCCAACGACCTGCCGCCGATCGACACGTGCGGGCTGGCGGTGCAGCTGGGCGCGACGTTCGTGGCGCGTTCGTTCTCCGGCGACAAGAAGCAGCTGCAATCGATCCTCAAGGCGGCGCTGGCCCATCGCGGCACAGCCGTGCTGGACGTGGTGTCTCCCTGCGTGACGTTCAACGACCATGTCGGCTCGACCAAGAGCTATAAGTACGTGCGCGAGAACAAGGTGCCGCTACAGTCGATCGGCTTCGTGCCGCATTTCGAGGAGATCCACTTGCAGGAAGACTTCGCCCCCGGAACGGTGCACGAGGTCGAGATGCACGATGGCTCCATGCTGCGTCTGGAGAAGCTCGAGGAAGACTACGATCCGACCAGCCGCCTGACGGCTCTCGATCGCATCGAGCTGGCGACAGAACAGGGGCAGATACTGACCGGCGTGCTGTACGTGAGCACGGACCAGCCAAGCTTCACCGAGATCCTGAATCTTGACGACGTGCCGCTGGCCCAGCTCGGCCAAGACCGGTTGCGGCCTCCGAAGAGCGCGCTCGACACGGTGATGGAGGAACTCGCATAGCACACCTAGTCGCCGTTAGTCTCGGAATAATGATTCAGATCTTGGGAGCCAATGAGGGGCAAGAGCATAGATCGGCAGAAAAGTTAAAGGGAGAATTTCAAAAGATCTGGCCAGATTTGGAGCAGAACAGTCATGATCGCCTCTTGCTGTTCGTTGGATACCGGATCCACAGCGCACGAGTCAAAGAAATTGACATCGTAATAGTTGCAGATTTCGGAGAACCCAGATCCATTGAATGCCCGTCCGGCCCACTATATGTTTCAAATTTCGTCATTCTTCTAGAAGTCAAGGGCCAGGATGGACGAAACGTAGAATTCTCTGGAGGAAACGCAAACGTTCGGTATCCAGATAGATGGCACTCGGCCAGCGAACAGAGTGACAATCAACTCCATGCGTTTAAGAAACATTTGAAACAAAGCGCGATTCCCATAGGTTATATTAGCAATCTAATACTCTTCACCCAGCTGAAACATAGCGATCTTCCAGAGGGAAATTTCATTGCGTCCAATAGCACCGTCAACCAAATCCTAGAGGAAGTATTGCGTCAGGACAATCTGTTCCGGCGTAGGGGACCCAAAAACCGCACACTAAGGGTCGCGACTCGTGAAAACTTGGAAAAATTGGATAAAAAATTCAGATCGATCCAGCCAACACCACTAGACCGGAAAAAGATGGACCGAATTGCGAGCGATGCTTGGCGGCGGAGATGGTTAGACGATATCGGCCAGAAGCAGGTCATAATCAGGGGCCGCGCCGGAACAGGCAAGACCATCGCACTGATGCAGTTAGCCGATCATGCATTCCGACGACAGAATAAACGATCTCTATTGATTACCTACAATAAAGCATTGGTGGCAGATTTGAAGCGGCTAAAGCAGCTCATGGGCATACCGAACGGTGTGGTTGGAGCGGGCATCGAGATTATGACTATTCACAAGCTGATTTTCGAGTTAGCGAACGACATGCCAATCCAATATACAGAATTCTTAGATGAGTTTCGCGAAATCAAGAATCAGATTTGTTCATATTTCGATGAAGAAGTGTTTACTCGCGACGATCTTGATCGATTGAGGCATCAGAAGCCTAGTATTTATGATTTTGACATAGTTTTTGTGGATGAGGGTCAAGACTGCCCGGATGATGAAGTCAAGATAATCCGATGGTTGTTTGGAGTCAAGAATATCGTAATCGCAGATGGCGTTGATCAATACGTTCGTGAACAGTCGCAATCAAGCAAGAAGATGGGATGGGATCGAAGCCTTTCGACAAACGACTTTGTTCGTCGAAACCTAAAGAAGGGGGTTCGGATGAAGTATAATCTTTCGCTATTTATGGCTGATATAGCGTGGGAATGTTTCGGTTTACATAATTGGGATGTAGAGCCAGTCGACGAAGCTATAGGTGGACGCGTTTTGGTGTACGAAGGGGATTTGGCTTCAAGGCCAGATATTTTCAAAGAACTGTGCTCAGAGGCCCGTAGCGAAGGAAATTTTCCCATCGATATGTTGGCTTGTGTGCCGCCTAGTTTTTGTCCGAGAGATCCTAGCGGCGAGAATATTTCACGTGTTGCTCAAAATTACAGGCAATCGGGAATTCAATATTGGGATGGTAGCTCAAAGAAAGTTCGAGAGAATCCACCCACCAGCAGAGACCAGTTGAGGATTGTTCAATACGAATCGTGTCGCGGTCTTGAAGGCTGGACGGTACTCAACTTTGGATTTGATGAGTTGTGGGATACGAAGTTTAGGCAGGGAATAAGGGCCACAAGTCTAGAGGCAGAGGCAGTCTTGGATCCAAAAGACTATGCTAGAAAGTTTGCGGGACAGTGGTTGATGATTCCTCTATCACGTGCTATTGATACGCTCGTGATCAATGTCGGAACAGAAGACACTGAGTTGAAGCGCACTCTCAAAAGTATCTTCGCTGGCGGAGGGCATGATTGCTTGGAATGGATTAAGTTGTAATTTTACACGAGAATAGGTTTCTGGCATAGGTGATCCTTGCCTTTCGTCGAAGGCTTTCAATCTTCTGGCAAATGGCCATCGAATTATCTCTTCGATGTCGTTGAAGCTACGACTCCGAGGGAACCATGATCTGCGATGTCGCTCCAACCGGAGTTTTGTATTTCTGTCCGCATCCGGTGTGATCCTATGTGGTTCTTTGAGTTCTCGCCGGTGGCTATCGATGTGATGGGTCGTATCGCGGCTAGGTGCTGAAAATGGTAGGAGAGATTCGGATCTCGCGAAGTGCATAGCGGCCTAACGGCGGATCGATCAGCACGTAGGAGAGTGAAGTTGATCGATACCCCCCTTCGGGCATCCTGATTCATTGGACAGGTGAAAGTGCCGTGTGCACACGGCGCGGGGCAGTATTTGACTTCGGAACGAGGTGACTGCATACTTGTAGCGCCTTAGCCGGTGGAGGGTTCCCGGCCGTATGTGAACGTTCGCGCGGGGAATCGTCCCGAGCGGTCAAGGCTGGAGCAATGAAGACCGCACGGGACTTCATGGTCACGAAGCTGGTCACTCTGGACCCGGAGGCACCGGCCCTGCACAGTGTCCACAAGCTGATCCACGTGAATGTCAAGGGCGCTCCCGTTGTTGGCCCCGACCGATCCTACTTGGGGATCTTCACCGAGCGCTGTTGCCTCCGGGTGCTCTCTAGCCTCTCCGATCGCCTTACGTCGAGATACCTCGGTGGCCGCCCGCTCAGCAGTGGCGAGCTGATGACCAAGCAGTTGTGGATGCTCCAGCCGGAAATGGATGCGTTCGACGCCGTCAACTTCCTGCTCTCGCATCGCATTTCAGGAGCGCCGGTTGTTGACGGGCAGGGACGCTACCTGGGGGTGTTTTCCGAATCCCTCAGCATGAGGGTCCTGATCGATGCGATTTACGACAACCTTCCGGGAGCGCAGATTCGCCGCTACATGGCACAGGACTCGGGACTTGTGATCAGCGAAGACCTCGATTTCTTGGAAGTCGTGGAAATGTTTCTCCAGACCGCGTATCGACGCTTGGTCGTCGTTCGCGACGGCCGCGTGGTCGGCCAGATCAGCCGCCACAACGTGCTGCTCGCCGCGCACGCCTTGATCCGCATGCTGGACAAGCGCAAAGAGGCTTCCGGGCCGGAATGGACCGTATCGGCGTTCATGGACTCGGACGCGCGCACGATTGACGAGTCGCTCAACATGTTCAGCGTCGCGGCCATCTTCCGCGAGAGCACCCAGCGCAGGCTGCCGGTGCTGCGCGAGAACCAACTGGTCGGCCAGGTCACTCGCAAGAATCTGCTGAACGCCGCGAACGAGATCCTGAACCGCCCGGCGGCCAAGACTGCCCGGCCTCTCTACCTGCCTTCGGTCCCGGATGCCAACCCCCCTGGCATGTAGCCCTTTTCAGCCGAAGCGCTCTGCCAGAACTGCTTGCCACGCGCGGCGCTGGGCCCCTCACTCGCCGAGGGAGCGGGGCGGGGAGTCCTCCGCTTGACTCGGCACGAGCGCAGGCGGGTCGCCTTCAATTCGGAACGCCGCAGGGACTTGCTCGCAGTCCGGGACGAAGTGGCCGCTGTAATGCCGAATGCCATAGGCCGCGTGGCGCCGAATGTCGCCGATGCACGAGTCGGCCAGGCGCGTCCGTTCCTGGGTCACGAACTCTCGCGTGCCGGCCTGCAGGCTGATCGCCGGGAAGGATTGGAACTTCAGCGCCGCGAGCGTTAGCGCCGCAATCGCGCACACGGCCGGGACTGACCGCTGGCGCGGGGCCTTCAGCGCCATGATCGATGCCAGCGCGAACGCCGCGACGCCCGCCGCGGCCCCTGCCAGAATGGCGGTGTCGTCAAGCCCCGCCCAAGCCCTGCGAATCCCGTCGGCCAGCGCCGCCGGCAGCAGGGTGCCTGCCAGCGGCACCAACAGCAGCGTCGCCCCCGCTGCGAGCAGGAGCGGCCTGCTGGCCCGGGCCTTCCACTGGATCGCAAGCAGGATGGCCAGTGGCGGCAGGCTGGGCAGAATGTAGCCGGGCAGCTTGTTCACCGCGACGGAGAAGAGCAGCAGCGGGCCCAGTGCCCAGCAGGCCAGGAAGCGGCGGCTCGTCCCGGCGGCCACCGTTTCCCAGCGCAGGGAAAGCGCCAGCGGCGTCCACGGCAGGAGAAAGACGGCCAGCACGGGCAGGTAGAACCACCACGGCTGAACGTGCTGCAGGGACGAGCTGACGAATCTCTCGAAGTGGTGTCTGACGATGAACTCGTCGATGAACTCCTGGCCGTTCGCCCAATAGCAGGCCACGTACCAGGGCAGGCACGCCAGGCAGAACGCACCCAGCGGCACTGGACGGAGCAGGTCGAGCAGGGCCCGAGGCCGCCGGACGAGTACGGGCACAGAGGCAGCCGCCGCGACCACCAACGCCACAAGGCCCTTGCTCAGCACGCCGAATCCGAGCAGAGCGCCGAACGCGGCCATCTCGGCAGGCCTGCTCCGGCCGTTTGAGGAGGCCCACGGCAGCAGGCACAGCAACGCGCTAGAGGTGAAGGCGGTGAGGGGCGCGTCGAAGACCCCCGCATCGGAGTAGGCGATCCAGCCGGCCGAGGTGGCAAGCAGGCAGGTCGCGGTGACGGCCGTCTCGCCGTCAAAGTGCGCCTTCACCCGCCAGAAGAAGAACGCTAGGAATCCGAGGCTGAGCAGAGTCACCGGCACCCTTGTGTACGACTCCAGGCCGGCGGAATAGCCGAGGCCTCCCATCCAAAAGAGCATGGCCGGCTTTTCAAACCAGCCCTCGCCCCACAGCCTGGGCGTCACCCAGTCGCCAGACTCGGCCATTTCGCGCGAGATCGACGCGTAGCGCGGCTCGTCGGGGCCGATCAGCCCGCGGTCGCCAACGGGCAGCAGATAGAGCGCTATGGCCAGCGCGGCGACGGCCGCGAGGGTCGCGGCGCGAGACCTCGTCACTGCGTCAGAGGAGTGACCACGATCTTTCGGAACTCCACAGCGCCGTGGTCTCCCTGCAGGGTGATCGGTCCCGGCATGTCTTCGCGCCAGTCTGTGGCCATCGCCGTGAAGCCATCGATGATCTTGCGATCGATGGTCTTGACGCCGTTGAGTTCCACGCTGAGTTCGCGCCCGACCAGACGCAGGTCCAGCGACTGCCACTCGCGGGCCGGGCGGCTGGCGTTCACGGCAGGCGCGATGCGGCCGTAGAGCGCCGCGTTGCCGTGGTCGCTGGGGGGCGTGCCGTGGTCATCGAGGATCTGGATCTCGTAGCGGCCGCGCAGACCGATGCCTCCGTTCATGTTGGGATGCACGAGGAACTCGACTTGCAGGCGGAAGTTCCAGAACGCTTGGTCGGAAACCAGCACGTCAGCCCGCCTGTGGTTCTTGAGGGTGCCATCCTCGACGTACCAGCCTTCTTCGCGTCCGGGCCGCAGCGTGTGCCATCCGCTCAGATCTTTGCCGTTCGAGAGCGCGATGGGCGCGGACGGCTTCCAGGAGCCGTCGTCGCGGTCGGGCACAACCGGGGCTCGCCTCCCTAGCCAGAGGATGGTGCCCCGTTCCCGCGTGGCAGCGCCGTGCAGGACGTCGCCCCTCAGGGCCGCAACGACGGGAGTCTTGACCGAACGGCCCCTGTCCCGGCCGAAGGTGCGCTCGAGGTGAAACGCAAGTTGACCCCCTTCGATCTTGGCGTCGTGGATCGGGTCCAGCTGTCCGCCCGGGCCTCCGCCAACCATGAATCCGGTGATCGGTCCCGCCCCTGCGCCGCTGATCTCCAGCCACATGACGCGCCCGTTGTTGTCGCCCAGCGGCTCGATCACCCACCGCCCGTTGAACCCCTCGTCGCCGGCCCAGGCAGCGTTGGCCGCGCACAGTAGCAGGATGAGGAGCAAGCGTTTCATGAGATGTACGCCCATGATAGCCTCTGGCTGTCGAGACCGTCGCTGTCCCGCGTGCGCCTAGGACTGCGGCTCCCGCCTGCTGGCCGGATACAGGCGCGGCGCATTCTAGGTTGCCGTCCGCCCGGTTGCTGCCTGTCCGGCCGGGATCTTTGGACTTCACCGGCAATAGTCATCGGTCGCGCACTGCAACTCGCAGTTTTCCACGCGAGCGGGCTTGACAATATATATGCAAACACCGGATAGTGTGACTGCGTAGGGCTGTTGCGCCAGCCATCGCGCCAAGCTTCGTCATGTCCCCCAAGATCGGACCTATCCTCTTCTGCGTTGCCGTATTGACCTGTGTCGCGACTGTCTCGGGTGCGGCAGCGAGCATCGCGGGCGAGCCAGACTTCCCAGAAAACCAGCGCTCGCACTGGGCCTTCCAGCCGGTCGCCGAGCCGGACATGCCGGCGTCCAGCACCGACCACCCGATCGATGCGTTCGTGTCGGCGCGCCTGCGCAGCGAGGGCATCCGGCCAGCCGCGAGGGCGGACCGGATCACGCTGATCCGCCGGGCGACGTTCGACTTGCACGGCCTGCCGCCCACTCCGGCTGAAGTGCGGGCGTTTGTCGCGGATGATTCGCCGGATGCTTTCGCCAAGGTGGTCGACCGGCTGCTGGCGTCGCCGCGCTACGGCGAGCGCTGGGCGCGGCACTGGCTCGACCTGGCGCGCTACGCCGAGAGCGAGGGCTTCAAGTCGGACGAGACGCGCCCCAACGCCTGGCGCTACCGGGACTACGTGATCGAGTCTCTGAACAGCGACAAGCCTTACGACCGCTTCGTCCAAGAGCAGATCGCCGGAGACGAGCTGTGGCCGAACGACCCCCAGGCCCGTATCGCCACTGGGTTCAACCGCCACTATCCCGACGAGTCCAATGCGGCGATCTTGATGCAGCGGCGACAGGAGGTTCTGCTGGACATCACCGACACCGTCGGCAGCGTGTTCCTGGGGCTGACCTACAGCTGTGCGAAGTGCCACGACCACAAGTTCGATCCGATCCTGCAAAGCGACTACTACCGCTTGCAAGCGTTCTTCACCAACGTGGCCACCGATGATGAGATCCACCTGCTGACCGAGCGGCAACGAGCCGAGCGCGAACTCCAGCAATCGAATTGGGAAGAGGCCACCCGCGAGATCCGGTCGCAGATGGATGCCTTGCTGGAGGCCAAGCGCGCGGATGCCTTCGAGACGCAAGTGAACCGGCGCTCCCCCGAGACACGGGAGGCTTTCCGCAAGAACGCGGGCAAGCGCTCGATGTACGAAAGGCTGCTGTTCCAGCAGCACATGTGGCAGATGCGCTACCACAACGATGCCAGGCTGGCGAATTCGCTGCCTGACAAGGACAAGCAGCGCTACCGCGAACTAGAGGCGGAACTGGCCGAGTATGACCACCTGAAGCCCGCACCGCTGCCCGTCGGCATGGGCATCCGCGAACTGGGGCCGGAGGCCCCGGCGACGCACGTCCTCTCGTTCGCCAACTACGCGGCGCCTCTGGAGGAAGTTGAGCCGGGCTATCTGACGATGCTGGCCCCAGGCCCCGCGGCTTACGCACCCGCCTTGGATGGGCGCTCCTCGGGGCGGCGCACGGCTCTGGCGGGCTGGCTTACGGGCGCCGACAACCCGCTCACGGCGCGAGTGATGGCCAATCGGCTGTGGCACTACCACTTCGGGCAAGGCATCGTGCGCACGCCCAGCGATTTCGGCCTCATGGGCGAGCGCCCGACACATCCCGAGCTGCTGGATTGGCTGGCGGTAGAGTTCCGGCGCAGTGGCTGGAGCATCAAGCAGATGCACCGGCTGATCATGAATTCGCAAACCTACCAGCAGTCTTCCGAATTCAGGCAAGCGGCCTCCGAAGAGGATCCCCTGAATCGACTCTTGTGGCGATTCCCGCCCCAGCGGCTCGAAGGCGAGGTTATCCGCGATTCGATGCTCGCGGTGGCCGGCCGCCTCAACCACCAAGTCGGCGGGCCGAGCGTCTTCCCCAAGCTCCCGATGGGAGCGTCCCAGCCGCGCGGCGGGTGGGACGTGCCGGAAAGCCAGCACGCCCAAGACCGCCGCAGCGTGTACGTGTTCGTGCGCCGCAATTCGCGCTATCCCATGCTGGAGTCGTTTGACATGCCCGACACGCACGAGTCTTGCGCGCGCCGCTCGCTGACCACCACCGCGCCGCAGGCGCTGGCCCTGCTCAATAGCGAGCACACGCTGGGCTGGGCGCAGGGAATGGCCGGACGCATTCTCGATGCCGCGGGCGCCGATCGGGACCGACAGATCCGCGAGGGCTTCCGCCTGGCGTATTCGCGGCAGCCCGATGGCTGGGAGAAAGACACGGTGCTGACGTTCTTCGAGACCCAGCGCGGCATCATTGCCGAGCGCGCCGCCGCCGGCGAGCCGCTGTTGCTGCCGGATGTCTTTCCCGCTGGCATGAGCCAGCAGGAAGCCGCCGCAGTGGTGGATTTCGCCCACATGCTGCTGAACTCGAACGAGTTCGTGTTCGGGAACTGACGCCAAGGGAGTCTTGGCGAGGAGATACTGACATGTCCCAACGCGCCAGCGATTCGATGGCTGCGAGGTCGCGCCGAGCGTTCTTGAGCCAAGCCAGCGGCGGCTTGGGCGCATTGGCGCTGGCGGCCGTCCAAGCGCAGCACGGATATGCGGCCCAGGACCCGCTTGCGCCACGGGAGCCCCATCACGCCCCGAGAGCCAAGTCGGTGATCTGGTGCTTCATGGAAGGCGGCCCGAGCCACATGGACACCTTCGACCCGAAGCCGGCCTTGGAAAAGTACGCGGGCCAGCCCATGCCGGAGTCCTACGGCAGACCGCTGACAGCCATGCCGGGCACCGCGCACAACACGCTGATGCCCTCCCAGCGGAAGTGGGCCCAGCACGGCGAGAGCGGCTTGTGGGTGTCGGATTGGTATCCCCACGTTGCCGAGCATGTAGACGACTTGGCGGTCATTCGATCCTGCACGGCTGACGGCTTGAACCATGTGGGATCGGTCTGCCAGATGAACACCGGCTCCATCCTGGCCGGGCGCCCCTCGATGGGGGCGTGGGTGACGTACGGGCTGGGGTCGGCCAATCGCAACCTGCCGACCTACGTCATTCTCAACGACGAGGTGCGCATCAACGGCGCCTCCAAGAATTGGAGCGCAGGGTTCCTGCCCGCCGCCTACCAAGGCACGCTGTTCAAGCAAGAGGGCGCTCCGATCCTCAATCTGGAGACCCCCGATGCCGTCGGCGGGCTCCAGCAGCGCGGCAAGTTGGACTTGCTGGCGGCGCTCAACCGCCACCACAAGGAAAAACACCCGCACGAGAGCGACCTGGACGCGCGGCTGCAGTCCTACGAACTGGCGTTTCGCATGCAGGCGCACGCGCCGGAAGCGGTCGACCTGGCCCAAGAGAGCGAGGCGACCAAGGAACTCTACGGCATGGGCCAGGAGCAGACCGCGATATACGGCCGGAACCTGTTGCTGGCGCGCAGGCTCGTGGAGCGGGGGGTCCGGTTCGTCCAGGCCTACTGCGGGGGCTGGGACGCGCACCGGAAGATCGAGGAGAACCATACCAAGTGGTGCGGCGTCTCGGACAAGCCGATCGCCGGACTGCTCACGGACCTGAAGTCGCGCGGGTTGCTGGACGAGACGTTGGTGATCTGGGGCGGCGAGTTCGGGCGGACGCCGTTCAACGAGGAAGGCGACGGCCGCGACCACAACCCTTGGGGATTCACGATCTGGATGGCGGGTGGCGGCATCAAGGGCGGCCAAGCGATCGGCACCACCGACGAACTTGGATTGCGCGCCGAGGAGTCGCCGTACCACGTGCACGACATCCACGCGACCATCCTGCATCTGTTGGGCCTTGACCATCTGAGCTTGACCTACCTGCACAACGGACGCTCCGAACGTGCGACCGTCAATGGCGGCAAGCTCATCCACCAGGCGCTCGCTTGATGCGCCGCGTCGCGTGATACGGTAGGGTTTGCCGCCTCGCGCCAGCTCGCCACGTGGCGTGGTCGAGCCCAATTCCACTCCCGGGCCTTCCACGCCGCGGTTGTCGGCAGGCGTGATCCCGTACCGTTCGGCGCCTGACGGGGCTTGCGAGATCTTCTGGGTGCGCCGGTCTGAGTCGCTGCGCTTCATGGGCGGCTGGCATGCGTTCCCGGGCGGTCGCCTGTCCGACACCGACGGCGCGGTCCCGGCTGCAGGTTCGGTCGATGGCAGCGATGCCTACGCCCGCTCGGGCCGGCCCGCAGCCCACACGGCTTGCGCCTTGCGCGAGCTGTTTGAAGAGACGGGCATCCTAGCAGTCTCGGGGAGATTGCCGAGCGTTGGCCAGGTCCGTGAGGCTCGGGACCAGCTGCTGGCGGACGCGCTTGACTTCGGCGCGTGGCTGCGCAGCCACGAGCTGGCGCTGGATGCCTCGCGACTGCGCTTCGCGGGGCGCTGGGTCACACCCCCCTTGTCGCCCGTCCGATTCGATGCGACGTTCTTCCTGTTGGAATGGGAGCGCGACGAGGTCGGCCAGCCCACGGTCATCCCGGGGGAGCTGGAAAGCGGCGAGTGGATTCGAGCCGACGAGGCGCTGCTCCGCTGGGACGAGGGGGATGTGCTGCTGGCGCAGCCCACTTTGGAAACGATTCGAGTGCTTGGCGAGCATGGCCCGGACGGACGCAACCTACTATGGCGCTCGCAGTCCCACGAGCCGAACTCGCCCCATTCGATCGAATTCCGGCCGGGCATCCGCGTGATCCCTCTGGAGGCCCGCACGCTGCCGCCGGCCACTCACACGAACGCCATGCTGGTCGGCAGCTCTGAATTGGTAGCGATCGATCCTGGCTCGCCCTTGCCGGAGGCGCAACGCCGGCTGGCCGAGATCGTTCGCGAGGAAGCGCAGCGCACAGGGGGGCGGCTGTGCGGAATCTGGCTGACGCATCATCACGAAGACCACGTGGGAGGGGTCGAAGCGCTCCGCCGCCAGTTCGACGTGCCAGTCTGGGCACATGCATCTACGGCGGCGCGGCTCGCCGAGTCGGGATTGCGCATCGACCGTCGCTTTGAGGGCGGCGAGCTTGTCACGCTGGCCGGCAGCCCGCCGCTGAGACTCCGGGTCCTGCACACGCCCGGGCACGCCAGCGGCCACCTGTGCTTTTTCGAGGAGCGGACGCTCACGTTGCTTTGCGGCGACATGCTTTCCGGCTACGGGACGGTGGTGATCAACCCTCCGGACGGGAGCATGGTCGAGTACCTGGAGTCGCTCGAACGGTTGGCGGGTCTGGGGGCGAGAGTCATCCTGCCCAGTCACGGGACGATGATGCGGGACGCTCGCAAGGCCTTGACGGCGGCGCGGAAGCACAGGTTGTGGCGTGAAGATCGCGTCTTCGGAGCCTGGCAGGCCGGCCAGCGCGAGCCGGCAGCGATGCTGGACGCGGTATACGACGAAATCAATCCCCGCGCAAGGGAGCTGGCGGTGCGGCAGGTCATCGCGCACCTAGAGCGGCTTGCGGCTGTCGGGCGGATCCCGCCGCTGCCCGCGGAGCTCCGCATGCAGCTCGGCCGCGGCTGATACGCGGCAGTGCAGGAGAGCGCTCGTCGTCGGCGCTGCTACGCTGAAGCCAATGTTCGAGGGTTCTCAACCGGAGCTGCGCAAGGTTTGCGGCGTTACTCGCCCCGCGGACGCCGTCCACGCGGCGCGGTCCGGCGCGAATGCGATCGGCCTGATTTTCGTTCCGCGCAGCTTGCGGGCCGTGACGCCGGAAAGAGCGCGCGAGATCGTGGAAGCGCTGCCGGAGGGCGTGTCAAAGGTCGGTGTCTTCGTGTCTGAGCGCCCGGCGGTCGTTGCCGATACCGTGCGCCGGGTCGGCCTGGACGTAGCGCAGCTGCACGGGGACGAGAGCCCGGACGATTGCGATTCGCTGCGCAGGGCTGCCGGGGATGGGCTCAAGATCTGGAAGGTGGTTCGGGTCGGATCGCGACTCGACGACGCGAAGCTGGGCGGGTTCGAGGTTGAGGCGTTCCTGTTGGACACCGCCGTAGAGGGCAGTCACGGTGGCACCGGGACCACGTTTCCGTGGCATTTGGCTGTGCCCGCCAAGCGCTACGGCAAGGTCGTGCTGGCGGGCGGGCTGCACGGGGGAAACGTGGCAGATGCCGTGCGCGCCGTCCGGCCGTGGGGCGTTGACGCCAGCTCCCAACTGGAGTCCCGCCCGGGCGTGAAGGATCCGCAGAAGGTGGCGCGCTACCTCGCCGCCGCGCAGCGCGGGGGGTAGGTCCGTGTGTGCGATCGGCGGTCGCGGCCGCTTCATTGTCGGGGACGCCTTGGCGACTTCCGCGGCATGCGCGCTCATTGCCGCTATCGCGGGATGGGCGGTGCCGGCGGCGTGGCCGGGTTGGGCGGCAATGGCCACCGGCATGCTGGCAGGCATGGTTCTGGCGGTTCCTTGCTGGCTGGTCGCCGGGCTCTGGCTGGGAATGATCGAGCCGATGCTCCAGATCATGCTGGGCGGGATGCTGGCCGGCATGGCCGGTGGAATGGCCGCCGTCCGCGAAGTCCGATCCGACGTTTTCGGGATGTTGCTGCTGGGGCTGGCCTGCGGCGCGGCCACGTCTCTGGCGACCGCATGCGCCGACTGGGCGTTGCGCAGATGGGGTAGCGAATGTCCCTGACTGACCGCGCGAAGTGGAACGGCGCGGCTGGATCCTACGATGGCTTCATCGCACGCGCGGCCGAGCGCCGCTGGGCGCGCTTCAAGACCGAATTGTTCAGCGGCATGCACGGACGGGTGCTATTCGTCGCGGCCGGGACGGGCATCGATTTTCAGTTCTTCCCGCCCGGCCGCTCGATCGAGGCGGTGGATGTGAGCGAGCGGATGCTGGAGCGCGCCGCCATGCGCCGCCGCGAGTACGACGGACAGATCCGGTTGCACCAAATGGACGTCCGGCAACTGGCCTTCCAGGACGAGTCTTTCGACCAGGCCTACACCTCGTGCACGTTCTGCTCGGTATCGGAGCCGGTCGAGGGCCTGTCCCAGCTCATGCGCGTGTTGCGCCCCGGAGGCACGCTGCGCATGTTCGAGCACACTGGCAGCCGCTGGTTCCCGTTCAACGCGATGCTGCACATGTGCACGCCGTTCACGCGCCGCTACGGGCCCGAGATGAACCGGCCCACCGTGGCCAACGTTCGCAAGGCCGGGTTCGAGGTGCAATCCGTCACCCTGCACTATTTGGATGTAGTGAAGAGCGTCGAAGCTCGCAAGCCTGTCGGCTAATGCCCGGCTGAGCCGCCGATAACGCAGTTACTTGTGGTTGTTATTGCCTTCGGACATGTAGTCGACCTGACCGCGGAATACCGCGCCCTTCTCGACGACGAATTCGCTAGTCGTGGTCAATTTGCCGGTCATTACCGCGGTGCCGGTGAATCTGGCGCCCTTGAGCCCAGTGACGCTGCCCTTGACCTGGCCTGACACCGAAACCTTGGCGGCAACTATGTCTGCCTCCACCTCGGCTTTCTCGGCCACGGTGACTTCGTTCGACTTCGACTTGATGCTTCCCTTGAACTTGCCGACGATCAATAGTGGCTCGTCCGCGACGATATCTCCTATCAGACGAGTAGTGCTGCCCAAGCGCGAGCCGGGGTCTTGAGTGGAAGCGGACGGGGAAATACTTGCCATGAATCAATGTTAGCAAACGGTTGCGGCCCTCCCCCGCATTCACAATTCATTCACAATCGACGCACAACCGTCACGTTCTGTCTAGCGCTACGTCAAGCCTGACGCTGGAATCATCGGGGAGCGTGCGGGCCCGCTAGGAGCGCGCCATGCCTTGCGTTTGCGCGCAACCGGCCAAGGCACCTCGTTCCTTGGAGGCGGGCGCCAGCCCTCCTGCTCGCGCAGACCGCGTCCCAGAGCCGCCCACGACAGCTCCCCGCGCTGCAGCTCCCGTCGCAGCCACTGCACCGTCTCCGGCTTCAAGATACGGAGCCCGATCCGCACCGCTCCCGTTCTAGATCGAGAGGCGGCCCGCGTTAACTCGGCCCGAGCGCTAGCCGCAAGGCCTTGAGCTAGGTTTTGACGAGTCGCTGCCTGCGCCGGTCCCACGCCAGCGACTTCTTCTTGCGGAATGACTCGACCGTCATCTGGCAGGCCATCGAGACGTTAAATGCGAACTCGGCGTCGCACTTGAGGGCCTCGCCGACGCGGATCGCGTTGTGGAGGTTGTGGTGGTGCAGCGCCATGTCCTCGCCGCCGCTCTTCTTGTGCAGGCGGGTCTGGACATCGCTCTCGTGGATTGGTTCCGGTTCTAGGCTGAAGCCGTCCCGGCTGAACTCAATGGTGCCCTTGTTGCCGCGGATGACGTGGCGGATCTTTGACTGGTTGGCCAAGGACGAGACGAGCAGAACGTTGACGCCCTCGGGATACTCCAGCAGGGCGTTGAACGTGTCGGGCACCTCCGCCCCGCCGTTGAAGAAGTACTGGCCGCCGGTCGCGACCACCCGTGAGGGCACCGTCAAGCCGCATGCGCGGACGATGCGCGCGAGTCGGTGCACGAACAGGTCGGTGGCGATTCCGCCCGAATAGTCCCAGTAGCGGCGCCACGAGAAGAAGCGTGCGGGATCCCACGGCCGCTTCTTGGCCTTGCCGAGGTAGGTCTTCCAGTCCAGATTGACGCCGGGCTGGACGTCCGGATCGGGATCCCGCACCCAGAAGTCCTCGAGATGGTTGCGGGAGTAGTCGATGTGGGCCATCACGACCTTGCCAATGGCCCCTTGCTTGATCAACTCGGCCGCGGTCTCGTAGGAGTCGTCGGACATGCCCTGGATGCCGCACTGCAGGGTGATCCCCGTGCTTCGCACCTTCTTCACGACCGCCAGCCCCTCGTCGATCGAGTAGGTCAGCGGCTTCTCCACGTAGACGTGCAGGCCTGCGTCGGCCGCGTCCAAGGTGATCGGCGCATGCCAGTGCTCGGGCACCGAGATGGTCACGTAGTCGAGGCCGGAATGCTCCAGCAGCCGACGGTAGTCCTTGAACGGCTTGCCGCCGGTGGACTCGGCCGCCGCCTCGCGACGCGGGCCGTAGATATCGCAGACCGCGGCGATCTCGACGTTGTCGGGTTCGGCCAGCCTCTTCAAGGCCCGCATGTGGCCGTTGGCGTTGCCGCCGGCACCGATCATGCCGACATGCAGCCGCTCGTTGGCACCGACGATCCGGGCGGCGCTCTTCGCAGTCAGGGCCTGTCGGGCGGCGGCTGCGGCAGTAGCGCCGGCGACGAAAGTGCGGCGGCTAAGGCTTGGCGAGGTAGACATATCTGCAACTCATAGTACGGCATCACCGCGCCTTTGACTACTCAATCTTAGGGGCGCTGGTAGCCTGAATTGATGGCTGCACGGCTGAAGACCTTGCGGGCGCTTCAAGTGCTCGATTCGCGCGGCAATCCGACCGTCGAAGCCGAGGCTTCCCTGGAGGACGGCACGGCAGCGTCGGCGCAGGTACCGTCAGGGGCTTCGACCGGACGGCACGAGGCCAAGGAACTGCGCGACGGCTCGTCCGGCGCCTATGCCGGGCGCGCCGTTCTGCGGGCGGTCGAGAGCGTTAACGGCCCCATCGCCAACGAGTTGCGAGGCTGGCCGATCGACGAGCGCGACCGCGCCGACCGCGCCATGATCGAACTCGATGGCACGCCGGACAAGTCGCGCCTGGGGGCCAACGCGATCCTGGCGGTCTCGTGCGCCTTGGCCCGCCTGCACGCGAAATCGGCCGGCCTGCCGCTGTGGCGCCTGCTGGCTGGCGGCCGGCCGGCGAAGATTCCCGTGCCGATGGTGAATATCCTCTCGGGAGGGCTGCACGCAGGGCGCCAGATCGAGTTCCAAGACTTCCTCGCCGTGCCGCACGGGGCGGAGACGTTCGCCGGAGCTCTGGAAGCGGCAGCCGCGATCCACCGCAGCATGGGCAAGCTGCTGGCGGCAGACGGGCGGGCGCCGGCAGGCGTGGCCGACGAGGGCGGCTGGGGGCCGCGCCTCGATGCCAACGAACAGGCTTTGGAATACATGGTCCGCGCCATCGAATCGGCCGGCTACGAGCCTGGGCGCCAGGTCTCGATCGCGATCGACGCCGCAGCCACGCATTTCTACCGCGACGGTGCCTATCGCCTGTCCAGCGAGGACCGCCAGCTCGACAGTGACGGCATGGTTGGGCTATTCCGGCACTGGGTCTCCCGGTACCCGATCGTGTCGATCGAGGACGGGCTGGCCGAGGACGACTGGGACGGTTGGAAGCGGGCCTGCGCAAGCTTGGGAGGGCGCTGCGCCTTGGTCGGCGACGACCTGTTGGCCACCAACTCCGCCAGGCTGGAGCGAGCCATCGCCGAGCGCGCGGCCAACGCGGTGCTCGTGAAGATGAACCAAGTCGGGACTCTGCGCGAGACATTGCAGGTTGTGGACAGGGCCGAGGAAGCGGGCTTCGCAGCCGTCGTGTCGGCGCGCTCGGGCGAGACCGAGGACAGTTTTCTGGCCGACCTAGCCGTTGCGACCGGGGCGGGCCACGTCAAGGTCGGCTCCGTGACCCGCTCCGAGCGCCTCGCCAAGTACAACCGCCTCTTGCGGATCGAGGCCGGATTCGACGGCGGCCGGCCCGAGGGGCTTGCACCGGTCCGCCCGCTGGGGCATCATGGGTTCTAGGGAGGAGTCCGCGTCAACGATGCTTGACGACCCTGGAAGTCGCGACGCGAGCGCGAGGCCGGTGTGGCTCGGCCGCGCTGCGGCGCGGCTGTCGCACGCACGGCTGCATGGCCATGGAGAGTGCACGGACAGAATTCCCGCGGCTGGTCTACCTGACCGAGCTGACCGGCCTGCGGTTGATCGGCCCGCACGGCGCCAGGATTGGGCGCGTGCGCGAGGCCGCCGTATTCCCTAGAGAGCACCCCCAGCGCATTTCGCGTTTCTTGTTTGGCAGCGGCCGCACTAAGTTTGCGATCCGCTGGGACCAGATCCGGACATTCGGAGAGGACGGTATCCACCTTTCCGACGAGAACTTCGCACCGTACTACGGGGACGACTATCACCTGCTGCTGACCAAGGATCTCTTGGACCAGCAGATCATCGATGTCAACGGGCGCAAGGTGGTGCGCGTCAACGACCTAGCGCTGCGCATCACGGAGAACGGCAACGAACAGCTGTGGGTCCACGAGGTCGGGGTGGGGATGCAGGGCGCGTTCCGGCGCCTGACCGAGGGGATCCTGCCCAACCGGACTATCCGCGCGATTCAAGACCGTCTGCCCCCCAACTCGATCCCCTGGGAGGCTTGCAACATCGTCGAGCCCGATCCGCAGCGGCGCCTGCGGCTGCTGATCTCGCACGACCGGCTGGAGGGCATCCATCCTGCCGACTTGGCCGATATTGTCGAGGAACTCGGCTCCGAAGAGCGCGAGGCCCTGTTCGAGACGCTCGACGAGGAGGTGGCGGCGGAGACGCTCGAGGAGGTCAAGCCCACCGTCAAGACTTCGATCTTGCGGTTGCTGGACTCGGGCCGCGCGGCTGACATTCTCGAAGAAATGGACCCTGCGGAAGCTGCCGACGCGCTTGCCCAGCTCGACGAGATCGAGCGCGAGGAGATCGTCCGGGACATGGAGCCCGAGCCCGCCGACGAGGTGTCCGAACTGCTCGAGTACGAGGACGACACCGCCGCCGGGATGATGGGCACGCGCCATCTGGCCCAGCCTGCGGATGCGACCGTCGGCGACATCATTGAGAACTTGCGCGGCGACGATTCCCAGCTCAAGCGGCTGACGCACGTCTTCTTGGTGCAACCGGACGGGCGCTTGGTGGCTTCGGTCCCGTTCGGCCGCCTGGCCGTGGCGATGCCGGACACCCCGGCCATCTCCCTGGCTTACCGCGAGACTGTCCGAGTCTCCATGGACGCGGCGGCGGATGAAGTGGTCGAGCTGTTTGACAAGTACAACCTGTACGCCCTCCCGGTGGTGGACGAAGAGGGCTGCCTGCAGGGCGCGATCACGGCTGATGACGTCATAGGGATGCTGATCCCGGAGCCCGACCGGGGACTCTAGATGGCTGTGCTCAAGCGCGTGCGCGGGCGGCTGCTGACGTTCCTGGCCGTCCTGGGGCCGGGCTTCATCACCGCCATGGTCGACAACGACGCGGGCGGCATCTTCACCTACTCGGAGGCCGGCGCGCGCTGGGGCTACGTGCCGCTGTGGACACTGCTGCCGATCACGCTGCTGCTGGTGGTGAACCAAGAGATGTGCTCGCGCATGGGAGCGGTTACGGGCAAGGGCCTCTCCGACCTGATTCGCGAGGAGTTCGGGCTGCGCATGACGGTGATCGTCATGGGCCTGCTCCTCGTGGTGAATTTCACCAACATCGCGGCTAATTTCGCGGGCGTCGCGGGCGCGATGGAACTGCTGCCGGTCAGCCGCTACGTGTCGGTGCCGCTCGGAGCGCTGCTGGTTTGGTTCTTGGTCGTCAAGGGAACCTACCAAAGCGTCGAGAAGGTCTTCCTTGCCGCCAGCGTGTTCTATCTCGCCTACGTAATCTCGGCCATCTTGGTCGAGCCGGACTGGGGCGCTGCGTTGAGCAGCTCGGTCCGTCCGGTGATGCTGGCGGATCGCTCGTATATCGCGGTGCTGGTCGGCCTTGTCGGCACTTCGGTGGCTCCCTGGATGCAGTTCTACCTGCAGGCGGCCATCGTCGAGAAGGGCATCGACAGCACCCAGTATCGCGACACGCGCATCGAGGTCGTCGCCGGCTGCGTCATGATGGCGGCGGTCGCGTTCTTCATCATCGTGGCCTGCGCCGGTGCGATCTGGGAGGAGGGGCCGCGATCGATTTCCAGCGCCGCGGAGGCCGCCGAGGCCCTCAGGCCGCTCGGTGCCTATGCGTACGCCCTGTTCGCGGGCGGCCTGCTGTGTGCATCGCTGTTCGCAGCGAGCATCTTGCCGCTGTCCACCGCGTACACCGTGTGCGAGGGGCTGGGCCTCGAATCGGGCGTTGACCACGACTTCGACGAGGCACCGTCCTTCTACTGGATGTATACGTTGCTGATCGCGCTAGGCGCGGGCGTGGTGCTGATCCCGGATTTTCCCATCGTGCCGATGATCCTGCTCTCGCAGGTTCTGAACGGTGTCCTGCTGCCGGTGGTGATGATCATCGTCCTCAAGCTGGTCAATCGCAAGGACTTGATGCACGAGTGGACCAACGGGCCCGTGTACAATCTCATCGCCTGGGCCGCCGTGCTGCTGCTGATCGGGCTGTCGGTGGCGCTGGCGGGGTTCTCGATTTTCGGGGGATCTTCCGGAGCGTCCGTGCCAAGCTTGCCCTAGCGGCGGCGATTGACCCGACTCGGCCGGGCTCGCTACCGTAAAGGACCACATGCAACTGGACCCGTCAGAATTCGGGCCGCGAATCCGCTCGCTGCTATCCCCGGGAGACGCGACGCTGCTTTCGATGCCGCTGGTGCCCGAGGCTCCGGCGGACAGCCCGCAACTGGGCGAGCTCAGGCGGCTGAAACCTGAGGACCTCTTCGAGGGCGGCGCGACCAAGGACCGCGAATTCGCCAAGTGCGTCCAGTCCGGCCTCTACCTGTATTTTTCGGCGCTGGACGAGTCCCACAGGATTTCGCAGGGCATCCCGTCCGCGTCCGGAAGCTATTGGCACGGCATCATGCATCGCCAGGAAGGCGATTGGAGCAATGCGAAGTACTGGTTCCGGCGTGTCGGCACGCATCCCGTCTTCGGCGAGCTAGAGGCTCGAGCCGGCTCCCGTTGGGATCCCTACGCGTTTGTCGACCGCTGCTGCGCGGCGGCGGCCGGGAACTCGGAACCCACCGACTTGATCGACCTGCAGATGCAAGAGTGGCAACTGTTGATGCGCTATTGCTACCGCAACGCGATCGGAATCTAGCCGATGGCGGCGGGACGCTTGTTTCTCGGCGTCGACGGCGGCCAGTCTTCGACCGAGGCCGTGATCGGAGACGCCGGCGGCAAGGTGTTGGGGCGGGGCAGGGCCGGTCCGTGCAACCACGCGTCGAAGAGCGAGGGACGGTCCAAGCTGAGGACTGCCGTTTCTGCCGTGGTAGATGATGCGCTGGGCGTGGCAGGCTTGCCTGTCGCCACCGAATTCGAGGCGGCTTGCTTCGGCATGAGCGGCGGTCCCGCCGACAAGCGGGATCTGATTGCTGGAATCGTCCGCGCCGACGCAATTCGCGTATTCGACGATGCCGAGGTCGCGCTCGAGGGCGCTGTGCAAGGCGGCGCCGGAGCGATCGTAATCGCGGGCACGGGATCGATCGCCCTCGCCAAGGACACTGCTGGCAAGAAAGTTCGCTGCGGCGGATGGGGTTACATTTTCGGAGACGAGGGCGGCGCGTTCAGCATCGTCCGCAAGGCCGTCCGGCTCGCCTTGGCGGCGGAAGAAGGCTGGGGGGATCAGACCAACCTCGTAGACCTTTTCCTCGGCGTCACTGGCGCGGACTCCGTCAACAAGGCCATGCATTGCTTTTACGGGCCCGACTGGCCGCGAGACAGAATCGCGCGTCTAGCCCCTGACATCGACACGGCCGCTGAAGCCGGGGATCGCTGCGCGACCGAGGTCTTGCAAGCGGCCGGCCTTGCTCTGGGCGACCTGGCTGTCACCGTGACCGGAATGCTCGAGCTGCCACGAGGACAGGTTGCGGTGCATTACTCGGGCGGCGTGTTCCGCAGCCGCGGGGTGCTGGAATCCTTCATGTCCCGCTGCGGCGAGCAGCACTGCCGCGTCGAGAAGCCCGCGCATGATGGCGCCATCGGAGCGTTGCTGCTCGCCTACCGCATGGCGGGAGTGACCGTACCGGCGCAAGATCTCACATGACACAGTTGGAAGAAATGCTCGCCAAGGCTGACGAGCACCTCGCCCGAGCCTGCCCGCACATGGAGCGACTTGTCCGCGAGCACGGCCCATGCACCCTGCAGTTGCGACCGGAGCCGTTTCAGATGTTGGTGCGCTCGATCACTGCCCAACAGATCTCGGGAGCTGCGGCCCGCTCGATCATGCGGCGGCTTGAAGCCTCGATCGAACCTGCCGGCATCACCCCGGCCGCGATCGCCGGCTGCAGCGAGGAGAGCTTGAGGAGTGCCGGGTATTCGGCGCGCAAGGCGTCGTACCTGCTTGGATTGGCCCGGGAGGCATTGGACGGAAGCCTGGATTTCGGCGCCATGGCGACCTGGCCGGACGATGAGATCGTGCAGCGGCTGACCAAGCTGCGAGGGATCGGAATCTGGACGGCGCAGATGTATCTCATCTTCTGTTTGGGACGTCCTGATGTCCTCCCGTACGACGATCTCGGCGTGCGGCAAGCCCTGAGGAGCTTTCACGGGCTGGCGGAACTGCCGCGCAAGAGCGAGGCCATCGAGCTGGCTGCGCCGTGGCGACCCTACGCGAGCGTTGCGAGTTGGTATTGCTGGCGCAGCATCGACGTGAAGGTGGCTCAAGAGGCGGCATGACGACAGTCGCCGTCGCGCTGCTAGAGCGGGAGGGCAAGGTCCTCATCTGCCGCCGCAGGAGCGATCAGGCGCACGGCGGCAAGTGGGAGTTCCCGGGCGGGAAGGTCGAGCCCGGGGAGACTCCCGGGCAAGCCTTGGTGCGCGAGCTCGGCGAAGAGCTCAGCGTTTTCGCCGAGGCATTCGAAGAAGTCTGCCGCTACGAGTACGCGTATCCGGGCAAGCCCGCAATCTGCCTGGCGTTCTTCAGGGTCGACCGTTACGCCGGTTCGCCGCAGGGGGCGCAGTTCGCCGACCTGAAGTGGGAGTCCCGCGAGGCGCTGCCGGCCTACGACTTCTTGGAGGGCGACGCGCGCATCGTTCGCGAACTCTCCGAAGGACTGCACTTGGCCACGACAGATTCGCCTGCATCGCACCGCCGGCCGCCGGCAGTTTGCTAACCTCTCCCTTGCATGAAACAGATCGCAGTTGCAGCCATCCTTTGCTCGATTCTTGCCTCGGGATGCGGCCCCGGCACGCAATCCTCTGGCGAGGGGGGTGCTCAAGTCACGCACGGCCCCGTGCTGGGCCGGCTGGGCCACGACCACGTGGGGGTTTGGGCCCGCACGTCGCTGCCGGGCGAGTTCAAGGTGTTTTATGGCACGGCCGCCGATGCGCTGGCGATGACCGCCACGGGCACCACCCTGCTCGCCGACGACAACACCGGCTGGACGATGCTTGAAGGGCTTGAGCCTGGCACCAAGTACTTCTATGAAATCGGCACAGGCGGCGCAGCCGCCGGCGACGAGGAGCGCTCCGGCTCGTTCCACACCCTGCCCGATCCGTCCGCACTAGTGACGGAGCTCAATCCCGAGGGGCGCTTCAACTTCCGCTTCGAGTTCGCTTGCGGCAACAATCAGAACTCCAGCGGCAGCCCGATCGGCCGGGCGCTGCTCACGCACGGCACCATGCTGCGGGAACTGACGAGCGCCTCCGACAAGAGCGCGGTCGACTTTGCGATCCTCGACGGCGATTGGCTGTATGAGAACGACACTCGCCTCTACACGGCAGGCCAGTGGCGCGAGCAGACCGGCACCGCCGAGGCCGACACGCCCCGCGAGGTGCAGTTCATGCCAGCCATCGTGGGCGTTTGGGAGAACTACAAGAATTTCTACGACAACGGCGCCAATCTGCGCGCGTGGCACCGCAACGTGCCCTCGTACTACACGTTCGATGACCACGAGCTGCTCAACGACATCTATGGCGCGGGCGAGCCGGGGCGGCGCAACCGGCGGGCGGTGTTCCGCGACGTGGGGACGCGGGCTTGGTACGACTACCTCGGTTGGAGCAATCCTGTGCCGGAGACGCCCGGCATCGTCTACGGCCGCGCCGCGCTCGAGGCTGGCAGCGATGTCCTGACGGACCCGGAGGCCGACTTCACGGGCCTCGAAGCCGAGTCAACCTTACACGTGCACTGGGGCACGCCGGACTGGGGCGCGATGCTGCTGGGCGAGAATCCCGACGGCACCGACCCGGACGATGAGGGCGGAGTTCCGAACGCTAAGGTGTACGAGGTGGTCGAGGTCTTGGACGCCAACCGGTTGCGCATCAGGCCGGCCGCCGTTGCGGATGGCCAGCCGGTCTATTCGATCGGGCGGCGCTCCTACTTCAGCAAGCGTGTCTCCAACGCCGAATTCCTGTACCTGGACACTCGCTCGTATCGCATGATGCACGACACCAAGGATCGCGAGAGGGTCGGCCGCACCATGCTGGGCGAGAAGCAAAAGGCTTGGGTCAAGCAGACGATGGAAGCCTCCGATGCCGATTTCTTCTTCGTCGTCTCCTCTGTGAACTTCTCGATCTCGCACGTCGGCGGCACCGGATCGGCCAACATCTCCGAAACCAACAAGGACGATGCGTGGACCGCCTTCCTGTGGGAGCGCGAGGACATGATCAACTTCTGGGACAACTTGGGCAAGCCGGTGTTCGTGCTGACCGGGGATCTGCACAACAGCTTTGCGATCAAGCTCACCGACCGCGTGTGGGAGTTCGCCTCAGGCCCGCACAACTCGACCAATCACCCCCTGCGCTCGGAAGGCAACAGGCCCAAGTCCGGCATGTACGACTCCTTCGGCCGCAAGAGCGAGATCCGCTGGTCCAGCTTCATCGTCAACGACACGCCCAACGAATACCGGCGGCGCCCGATCTACTGCGTGGTGCAGGTGAACAACGTCTTCAACAACCCCTCGGAGGGCGGCGATCGCCTAGTTGCCTACGAGAACCCCCAGGCGGTGTTCCAGTACTACGACGGGCTGACCGGCGAGTTGCTCTATGCCGAGTCCGTCGTGTCGCGCTGACCGCGTCGAGCGGCCTGCGGAAGCGGAGCTCCGAGCCGCGTGTGATAAATTGCGGATACCGGCACCGGTACGTTGGCTAAAGCTCATGCGCATCGCTACCTGCATCCTTGTTGTCCTTGTTTCAGCGCTCGGGCTAGTCGCGGGCGAGGTGCCCCGCGAGGCCCCGGCGCTTCAGCTTAAGACCACAGACGGCCAGGTAGTGTCCCTTGCCGATCTGAAGGGCAAGGTTGTTGCCGTGCTGTGGATCTCCACGGATTGTCCGCACTGCCAGGATACGTGCGAGTCGTTGGCTCCGATCTATAGCGAATTTTCCGGCCAGGGGTTCGAAATCATGGGCATGGCAGTGAATCCCAGGGCGCCCGGGAACATCGACGCATTCAAGAGCAAGCACGGCGTGCAGTTCCCGATCGGCGTCTCGCTGCGCTCGGATTGGGTGCGCTTTGCCGACCTCTCCGTGATGGCACGGCCCTATGTGCCGTACATGATGCTGGTGGACCGTGCCGGGGTCATCCGCTACGAGCATGCCGGCCGCGACCAAGCGTTTTGGAGCGATCAAGTCAACCGCCTGCGCGAGGAACTGGCCGAGTTGCTGGCGGAGCCTCCCAGTGCCTCTCCCTGAGGCCGTCTCGACCGAGCGCCCCTCCGCCGACGCCTTGAGGCGGGCGGACTGGTTGATTCCGTACTACCCGCTGATCCGGCACGGTGACGTGCAAACCATCGTGGCGCGCTACTGGCCGCGCTCGCTCGACCCCCAGCGATATCCGACGCAGTCCCGGTTCTTCGCGACGGATGCCGACACGACCGTGCTGGCGAAAGTGAACGAGCTGGACAGCGGTCTGGCCGCCGACCAACGTCCGACCGTTATAGCGCTGCATGGCCTGACCGCTTGCGACCAAGCACCGTACATGGTCACTTCCGCCCAAGCCGCTCTCTCGGCAGGATTCGATTCCATCCGCCTGAACATGCGCAACTGCGGCGGCACGGAACATCTCTGCAAGACGCTGTATCACTCCGGCCTCACGCATGACTTGCGCCGGGTCGTCGACGAGCTTGCTCCGCGCCCTGTATGCATACTGGGCTACTCGATGGGCGGCAACGTCGCACTCAAGCTCGCCGGGGAATGGGGCGAGAACGTCCCGAGCCATGTCCGGGCCCTCTGCGCGGTGTCGCCGCCTATCCAGCTGGCAATGTGCTCGCGCGAGATCGGCAGGCTGCGGAACAGGGTCTACGAGCAGCGCTTCATGCGCCGGTTGCGCGCTGCGCTGCGGAGCAAGATGGCTCTGATGCCGCAAGAGTTTCCCGAACGGGACCTGTCGTCCATCAAGACGATCTGGCAGTTTGACGAAGAGATCACGGCGCGGGCGTTCGGGTTCGCGGACGCCGCCGACTACTACCGCCAGTGCTCGTCCGCTGCCTTCCTCGAAGACATTCGGATCCCCACGTTAGTGCTACATGCCCAGGACGATCCCTTCATCCCGTTCCGGGCATTTGAAGTGGATGCGTTCGAACGGAATCCGTGGATCGCATTGCTGGCGCCGCCGCATGGCGGGCACGTAGCGTTTCTCGGTCGTAGCGGGTCGTGGTTCTGGGCGCAACAGCAGGTGATGCGGTACTTCCGAGAGATCGCCAGCCTGTATGGATAGATTTCGATCCGGCTCGCTTGGAGGTCCCCCATCCGCGTGCCGGAGTTCCTGGTCCTCACGCCCGCTGCCGTTCCGAACGGTGGTCTGTGAGACTGCCGAAAGGCAGCGATGTCGCTGGGGCCAGACCGTGCTCCGCATCAAGGTCCAGCCTCCGTAGCGGTCGCGAGAGATGAGTCGTGCGGATCTTAGGGTGTCGCGATATCACCTTCTTATGATGATAAATTCGTGTAGTATTATCCTTATTAAAAGGAGAATCTACGAGGTATGATCGTCTCGCGTCCAAGACTGAAGCAAGTATTTCGTGACTTGCTCGCGGACTCGGCTCGGAAGCCGCTGCCGGCCATGACGACGCGCAGGGTTCATGGCAGAGTCCACTTTCCCGGCAAGGTCAGCGCCGTCGTCGGTGTCCGCCGCGCGGGCAAGACCACGTTCCTGCACCAGCTGCGTTCCGCAAGGCTTCGAGACGGCACTCCGCAGCGCCTGCTGCCCTTTGTCTCGTTCGAGGACGAGCGGCTCGCCGGCCTAGACGTCTCCGATCTCAGCGCTTTGGTCGACGAGTACCGCCGGCTGTATGCGGACTCACCGGAAGGGGCTGCTTCCGTGACTTGGCACTTTGACGAAATCCAATTGGTCACGGGCTGGGAGCGATTCGTGCGCCGGATTTTGGAGACCGAGAGGAATGATGTTGTTGTCACGGGCTCGTCGGCCGGCCTGCTCTCACGGGAGATCGCGACCGCTCTGCGCGGCAGGGGCTGGCGCATCCTCCTGCATCCGTTCAGCTTCGAAGAGGCACAACGGCATTGCGGCACAAAGGTTCCTACGGACGGGAGCAGCCCGACGGCCAGGCTCAGGTCGCGGATGGAGCGCGCCTACATCGACTGGCTCCGCTCAGGAGGATTCCCCGAGGCCCAAGGGCTCGAAAACCCCGTGCGGAGGCAACTGTTACAGGACTACGTGGATGTCGCTATGTTCCGGGACGTGGTGGAGCGCCACGACGTACGGAACGTGACCGGTCTGCGCTGGCTGGTCCGGCAATTGCTCGGCAACGCCGGGTCACTCTTCAGCGTCGAGAAATTCTACCGCTCCCTACGGTCGCAAGGGATCGCGATTTCCAAGGACTCCGTGCATCAGATGCTCGGATATCTTGATGACTGCTTCTTGATCCGGGTGATCTGGATGGAATCGGCGTCGGAGCGCCAGCGGATGGTGAACCCGCGCAAAGCGTACCCCGTGGACACCGGCCTGATCCCGATTTTCGACAGGACGGGCAAGGCGAACCTGCGCCACGCCTTGGAGACAGCCGTGCTCGTCGAACTCGAGCGCAGGGGGTGCGAGATCACCTATGTCCGCACGGGGGAAGGATTCGAGGTCGACTTCCTCGCCCGCGGCCCAAGCGGCGAGGCGAATCTCATCCAAACGTGTACCGACCTGTCAGAGCCGGCCACGGCCGAGCGGGAGATTCGCGCCTTGCAAGCGGCAGGCGCTGCAATGCCTGAGGCAGGCAAGCTTGTCCTGACGCTGACCGCGGGCGGCTTTCCGCAGGAAGTTCCGGAGGGTGTGTCTGTCCAGACGGCATGGGAGTGGTCCTTGGGCATGCCGGCGGGCGCTTGAGCAGCCACGAGCATGGGTTGCCATGCGTGGGACCTGCTGCCCCTAGGCCGGGGGGCCTCACATGCCCGCTTGCATGGCGGCGAGCCCGTCATCGCCATGGAAGGTTGGTGAAGCTGGCACGGGCCATTCAATCGGCAGGTTTCGCTCCCGATTGACTCCGTGCAGTCGGCGAACAGGCCGCGAAGTGTGTCCCCGCCAATGCGCCCTAGACCCGATGCAACTACATCGAGGGGAAATCGAAGCGGATGACCTTGTTTGGGTCGCCTGATCGATAGCGTCGGGTGAATTCGTTTTCAATCGCCACGTCAACCGTCCAGCCGTCAACGAGCTCCGCGAGCGGCGGCCCCGGCGCGACAGCCGGATAGCCGGTGACCGGAAACTCCTCAAGGAGCCGTTCCAGGAACGGAACCACGACCTGCTCGTATCGATACTCATGAGTCGGATGTCCGGACATGAGGTGAGCTAGCAGAGCCATCGGCGCTGGGTATGGGCGGAATCGCCCGGGCGCGAAAATGTCGACAGCCCAGATCGCATCGGCGGGAAACACAAAATTGATGCGTTTCCGATTCGCAGCCTTGAGCATGCCGTGGAGTGTCATCTGGGCGTTGCGCGGCGTGCAAAACATGAAGTCGCCGCCGGTGAATACGATCCGTTCAGCGTCGACCAAGATCTCGTGTTCCTGACCCTCGCTTACGATTGCCAGATCGGGCTGGCGGTCATCGGTGTACCAGAACGGATAGTCCTCGCTGACGAAATAGATGACCGGATGCCCGCGCGCCTTGAAGTCTCGCACCAGCCGGTCTATTCCAGGCTTCGCCACCGCAGTGTGGTCGTACCCGTCTTGATTGGCGTGCCCGACAAAGAGCAGCTCCTCTCCGACGAGACGATCGACCTGCGAGTGGTGCGTAGCGGGCATCGCGGGCCGTGCCTCCGGACTGACATCGACTGACAACACGCGCCTGCCGACATCGCTGTGGATGAGCACTTCCGCGGTCCCGGGTGACACGGCAGAGAGCCGCCATTTGTCAACCACGCGAACAATCGCCGGGTCGTTTGACCGGAGACTGTAGTTCTTGACCGGCTTCCGTTCTCCGTCTTGGAGTCGGAATACGGAATAGCGGATCTGCTCGCCGACCGGCAGCCGGGTCAGGTCCGGGTAAATCTCAAGCTCTGCCGGGGATGACGGGACAGCCACCGCAACAAGAACCAGCGCGGCAACGCCAGCGCAAACAAGGCCGCAGGCTCGGGCGGTCACGGGGCCGAATGGTGGTCTCAAAGTTAAGAATAGGCCATTGTTGTTGTAGTCACGCGTCAGCCAGTTGCTGTTGCTAGCTTCAGGGAGCATTCCAGGATGAGTGAACTCCAAGTGCTACATCCAGGAAGCTGAGTGCCACTCACCGCAAGCTCTCTCGAGCAAGCCTTCGAACAACAGTGAGCTACGCGAGCATGGACTGTTTGACCTGATAGGTACGGCTACTTCGACAACGCGGCGTCATCATGGTGGAAGGTGGTGACCGCAGGAACGAAGCTAGTAGCGTATCCGACCCATTCGCCCCACGCCTGCCCGAGTCTCTTCGCCGGCGCGATTTGTGATAGTGTTCTGTGTGGCGAACTCCAACATGACACAGCAACTCCTTGATCGACGCACGTTCGTCGGCACCGCAGCGGCCGGCTTGACACTCATGGGGGCCAGAGCGGCCGACAGGCCTAGGCGGGTCGCGCTCGTCGGCTCTGGCTGGTACGGCAAGAACGACCTCTTCCGCTTGGTGCAGGTTGAAGACGTCGAGATCGTCGCGCTCTGCGATCCCGACAGCAAGAGCCTGGCCGCCGACGCCAAGACCGCTTCCAAACGGCACAAGTCTGGCAAGGCGCCTAGGACCTACGGCGACTATCGCGAACTGCTCAAGCAGGAGCAGCCCGAAATCGTCGAGGTCGCCACGCCGGACCACTGGCATTGCCTGCCGGCGATCGAGGCCATGCAGGCCGGCGCCGACGTATACGTGCAGAAGCCGATCTCGGTCGACGTTGTCGAAGGACAGTCGATGGTCGCGGCGGCCCGCAAGTACGGACGGGTCGTTCAGGTCGGCACTCAACGACGCTCGGCCCCCCACCTGATCGAAGCCCGCGACCGCATTCAAAGCGGCATGCTCGGCAAGATCTCGCACGCCGAGGTCTGTTGCTACGTCTACAGAAGCCCCCGGGGCAATCCGCCCGACACCGATCCTCCCGCCCACTTGGACTACGAGATGTGGACCGGCCCGGCACCGATGCGTCCGTTCTGCCAGTGGACGCATCCCCGTCGCTGGCGGTACTTCATGGAGTACGGCAACGGCGTTATCGGAGACATGTGCATCCACATGATCGACCTGGTGCGCTGGACCCTCGACCTAGGCTGGCCCTCCGTGGTTCACTCGACCGGTGGCATCTTCGTCGATAAAGACAGCAAGGCCAACACGCCCGACACCCAAACTGCCACTTTCTCGTTTCCCGATCTCAACGTGGTGTGGACGCACCGCAACTGGGGGCCGCCGGTCTACCCGGGCTATCCATGGGCGTATTTCATCTACGGCGAAAAGGGCCTCTTCAAGGGTTCGACCACCAAATGGGAGTTCATCCCGGTGGACAAGGCTGAAAAGCCCATTCTCAGCAAGGCTCCTACCGAGATGGACAAGTACGAGATCGACAATGTCGACACGGTCGAGTCAAGGCTGGGGGCTCACGAGTTCCCCGTCCTGCGGGCTCACATGAAGGACTTCCTCGAAGCTATTGACAATCGTTCCAAGCCGGTCGCCGACATCGAGCAAGGACACATTTCGACGGCGTGCTGCCTGCTCGGCAACGTCTCCCTCGACATAGGCCGGTCGCTGCACTGGGATTCGAAGTCCCACTCCGTGATTGGCGACGAAGAAGCCAACAGCAAGCTGGCGCGTCCGTACCGCAAGCCGTGGGTCCATCCGACGCCAGAAACGGTCTAGCCTTAGTTCAGCGTCAGGGGTGGGCCCTGCAGGACTCGAACCTGCAACCAACGGATTATGAGTCCGCTGCTCTAACCATTGAGCTAAGGGCCCGCTGCCTGCTCTTCAGCGTATCCGCACTGCCCGGATTCTGTCGGCATCGGCGCTCACGTGCGGTAATCCGCGTTGATGCGAATGTAACTCTCGGTGAAATCGCAAGTCCATACGACTGCGCTGCTTCCCCCGCCCCCTGACAAGCACAGTTCGATCTGTATATCGTCCGCCTCCATGCTTCGCTGGACAGGGGCCTCGTCGAAGTCGGCTCGCATTCCGGCCTTGCAGACCTGCACGCCGTTGACATAGATGTCAGCGAGCTGTGGATCGAACGGCACGCCAGCCTTGCCTGCCGCTCCCAAGATTCGGCCCCAGTTCGGGTCAGCGCCTGCCAGCGCGGTCTTGACCAAAGGGGAATTGGCAATTGCCAAGGCAATCGTCTTCGCCTCAACGCGCCCCGCCGCTCCGGTCACGGTGATCTGGGCCAGTTTGGACGCGCCCTCTCCGTCGCGCGCGATGTCCATGGCGAGATCGCGAGTGAGCTGGTCGAGCGCGTCTTGAAACGGCCCTTGCCTTCCGCCATCGACCCGTACGCCCGCAGCGCCATTGGCCAGCAGGAACACGGTATCGTTCGTGGACGTGTCCGAGTCCACCGTGATGCAGTTGAAGCTCTGGTCGACAGCAGACATGAGCATGGAGTGGAGCAGAGCGGGCTCGATATCGGCGTCGGTGAACACAAAGCTGAGCATCGTGGCCATGTCGGGCATGATCATGCCTGCCCCTTTGGCCATGCCGGCCAGCCGTACGGGTCCTTGGTCGGTATCGATCCGGCACGATCTCGCCTTGGGCACCGTGTCGGTGGTCATGATCGCCCGCGCGCAAGCTTCGAACTGAGTCCGATCCAGCGCTTGCCACAGCTTGGGCAGCTTGCCCGGGATCACGCTTTCGCCGAAGGATTCGCCGATCACCCCAGTCGAAGCCAGCAGGATCTGCTCTTGGGGCGCGGACGCAAGGTTCGCTGCCGCCACGGCCGTAGCTTCGGCGACGGCGGCCATGTTGGGAGTGGCGCAGTTCGCATTGCCGGCATTCGCGACGATGACTTGGGCCTTGCCGGAGCTGCGTCGCAGGGATTCCGCGCTGACGTCTACGGGCGCAGCCCGCACGCAATTGCGCGTGAACACGCCTGCTGCCGAGGCGGGACGGTCGGAAACCATCAAGGCGAGGTCGTCCGACTGCTGCTTGCGGATCCCCGCGTAGCCCGCAGCGAATCGGAAGCCCGCGGGCAGTTCCAAGGTGCGCGGTTCAGCCATTCGCCAACACCTCGCCAGATTCGGCGCGGTAGCCGTGCGCGAAATCCAGTGCTGCCATGCGGTTGCGACCCTCCAATTGGACTTCCTCCAGCACAAGCCTGCCCGCACCGCAGCCGACGCTAAGTTGCCCTTGGCCCACCACGATGCTGCCGGGAGCCAGACCGGCCTCGCCTTCGACCCGCGCTTCGTGGATCCGTATGCGCTTGCCTCTGAAGAAGCTATAGATGCCCGGCCAAGGATCGAAGCCGCGCAGCCTGTTATGGATTGCCGTTGCGGACAATGACCAGTCTACAAGGCCGTCTTCCCTGCGGATCAGCGGCGCGAAGGTCGCAGCGTCGTGGTCTTGCGGTATCGGACGCAGCGTGCCGGCTTGCAATCCGCGCAGGGTCTGCATCAACAGGTTGGCCCCTTGGGGAGCCAGGCGCCGATTCAGTTCCGATGCGCGCTCCCCAGGCATGATCTCGGCCGTGCAGGTGAGCAGGATGTCCCCGGCATCCATTTGTCGCGAGATCCGCATGGTGGTCACGCCGGTGTGGGTTTCGCCGTTTACAAGCGCCCAATTGACCGGGGCCGCCCCGCGGTACTTCGGCAGCAGCGACGAGTGTACGTTCACGCATCCGTGGGGCGAAAGCTCGCGAATCCGCTTCGGGATCATCTGGCCGTAGCCGACCACGGCGATCACGTCCGGTGCGTGGTCGACAAGACGATCGAACGCGTGGTCGTCGCGAATCCTCTCGGGCTGAAAGACGGGCAGGGACAGCTCCTCGGCCTTTCGCTTGACAGGCGGAGGCGTAAGTCGGCGGCCGCGGCCCGCCGGGCGATCCGGCTGGGTCACCACTTCGAGCACGTCGTGGCGCTCTGCCAGCAGTTCCAGCGAAGGCACTGCAAATTCGGGCGTGCCAATGAAGACGGCTCGCAACCTAGTCCCACTCGCCCTGCTTGCGCAGCGTCCGGATCTTCTTCTTGATCATGCCGCGCTTGAGCTTGCTCAGGTGGCGCAGGAATAGCACGCCGTTGAGGTGATCGTTTTCGTGGCAGATCACTCTGGCCAGCAACTCTTCGCCCTCCAGCTCGCGCCACTCGCCATCGACCGTGCGGTAGCGCGTCCGCACGGTCATCGGACGGCTCACGTTGGCCGTAAAGCCTGGTATGGACAGGCAGCCCTCGGACCCTACCTGCGTGCCTTCTTGGGAGACGATTTCGGGGTTGATCAAGATGTGGGGCTGGGCTTCTCCTTCTCCGCCCGAGCAGTCGATCACGGTCAGGCGCTTGAGGATGCCCACCTGGGGCGCCGCCAGGCCCACGCCGCGCGCCTGGTACATTGTCTCGAACATATCGGTCACAAGGGACTGGAGATCCTCGCTGCCGAACTCCTCTTCGGCCACTGGCTCGCACACTTCCTCAAGTACCGGGTTGCCGTATTTGACGATCTTGCGCACCATGGTCGTGACGCCACTGCGACCCTTGGTTTCATTTTAACGAGCGCTCCGACCCCCCGGAGGCGTTGGCCGTCGCCACGGATCGCCTGACTTCTCCCCTAGCGCCGTTGTCGGCGACCCAGCCGATCTTCGGCGTGCCGCGAGCGAGTGCGCTGTCACGCCCGATGCAATCTCAACTAAAATCTATGCTCATGACCCGCTTGCTAGTCCTTCTGTTCTTGTCTGTGCCCCTGCTCGTCGCCAGTCCTTGGGAGCGACATGTCATTGACGCCTCGGAAGAGGGCGCCGATGGCGTGCGCTTGGCCGATGTCAACGGCGATGGCTTGGTCGACATTGCCACCGCTTGGGAGCAGTCCGGCGCTGTCAAGGCCTATCTCAACCCTGGCGCGGAGAAGGCTGCCTCCGAATGGCCGTCAGTGATCGTTGGCAGGGTCGAGAGCCCCGAAGACGCGGTATTCGTCGATATCGACGGCGATGGCAAGTTCGAGGTCATCAGCTCGACCGAAGGCGAGGAGAAGACCATTTACGTCCACCAGTCGAAGAGTGGCGCCTTCTTGGACGCTGCCAGCTGGGAGACGCGCCCCGTGGTCAGATCGGCGGGCAAGAACCAGTGGATGTACGCCGAGCCGATCGACGTGGACGGCAACGGTTCGGTGGATATCGTCGCCGGTTCGAAGAACGACTTTGCGATGATCGGCTCGTGGCGGTTCCCGTCTACCCCAGGCGGCAGGGCCTCGTGGAGCCGCTGGTACGGTGCTGGCTGGGTGATGTCGCTCGTTGCCCACGACATGAACGGCGATGGAGCGCCCGATATCGTGGCGAGTGATCGCAAGGGCCCGCGGAGCGGGGCCCTGTGGTTTCAGAACATGCCCGGCAGCGCTGCTTGGCCCGAGTACAGGATCGGTCCAGAGGCCGAGCACGAGGCCATGTTCCTCGATGTGGCCGACCTAGACGGAGACGGCTTGACTGACATCGTGATGGCTGTCAAGGACGGCCCGATCCAGTTCTTCCGCGGCATGTCGGACCGGGGCAACAGGTGGCGGGCACACTCCATCCAGATCCCCGACGGATTTGGTACGGGCAAGGCCGTGGCCGTCGGCGACATGGATATGGACGGAACCATGGACTTGGTCTTCAGCTGCGAACACGCCACAGACGAGCTGTCTGGGGTCGGCCTGTTGCGGCACTCGGGCGACCCCACCGCTTCGCAGTGGGAGGTGACGGATGTGGGCGGACCGGACGGCACCAAGTTTGACCGCATCGAACTCGTGGATCTCGATGGCGACGGTGACTTGGACGTCCTCACGTGCGAGGAGGTCGATCTGCTGGGAGTGGTTTGGTACGAGAATCCTGCCCGATGACGGGCACCTGCAGCCGATTTCTGGCACGAACGCACGAGAAGCGTGTCCTAGTTGCTTGCTTCGGTATCGGAATCAAGGGTTCTTCGCGACATAGCCTCGGATCATCTTTGATCTCTTTCAAGACGCTGTCGGTTGTAGCGGTACCGCCGGCTTGACTGAGAGCACGCATGGCTTTGAGCTGTGCCCATCGCAGTTCCCTGATCTTCGGCGTCCACAGTTGCGTATAGATCGAAGGTAGACGGCGTATGAAGGCGGTCCAAGTGACATTTGACGAGGCCTTGCTTGAGCAGCTGGATGATCATCCATCTGTCAAGCAGCGCGGGCGGTCCGCAGTCCTGAGCGACGCGGTGACCGACTACCTGCGACGGCAGGAGAGGGCGGGGATTGATCGCTCGTACGCTAGAGGCTACGGAGATACGGGCTCTGTGGCGTCAGAGTTCCGAGGATGGGACCGAGAAAGCGTATGGCCTCAAGACTAGGGGCCCGCGCCAGCGTGCCCTGCCATCCGGGGGTTCAGATTCACCCGGCTTGATCGGCGGATACGGGTAGTGGTGCTTGTCTGGCAGCGCGGCTTGCCCCTGATGAGCGCTGCAGCTGTCGCGCCGATCGCCTCACCGACCGGACGCCTGCCGAGCGACCTGACAGCCGGCACCGACGGCGGTCTGAGGTAGCAGCACGTGGACCACCGCCTCGCAATCAACGCAGTTACCGCGGACAAGATGTCATGCCGGGAACCGATGATCGGGCCAGCATCAAGATCGCTTGGCTGGCAAAGCGACCTTCAACTTCCCCGGTGTCAACTACAATCTCTGTGCATGACCCGCCTAGCAGCTCTTCTGCTCTTGTGCGCTTCCCAAGTGGCCGGCGGCCCTTGGGCGCGACACGTCATTGACGACTCGGGAAACAATGCGGATGGCGTGCGCTTAGCCGACGTCAACGGTGATGGCTTGCCCGATATCGCCACTCCGTGGGAGAAGTCTGGTGTTGTCAAGGCCTACTTTCACCCGGGCGTGGAGAAGGTCAAGTCGGAATGGCCAGCAGTGGTCGTTGGCAGGGTGGCAAGCCCCGAGGACGCAGTGTTCGCCGATATTGACGGCGATGGCAAGTTCGAAGTCATCAGTTCGACCGAGGGCGAGGAAAAGACCATCTACGTCCACCAATCGACGGGTGAATCCTATCTAGACTCCGCCAGCTGGGAGACCCGCCCGGTGGTCAGATCGGCGGGCAAGAACCAGTGGATGTACGCCGAGGTGATCGACGTGGATGGCGACGGTTCAATGGATCTCGTCGCCGGCTCGAAGAACGATTTCGCGGCGATCGGCTCGTGGCGCTTTCCGTCCACGCCCGGCGGCAGGGCCTCGTGGAGCCGCTGGTACGGCGCTGGCTGGGTGATGTCGCTCGTTGCCCACGACATGAACGGCGATGGGGCTCTCGATATCGTAGCCAGCGACCGCAAGGGCCCGCGCAGCGGGGCGCTGTGGTTTCAGAACATGCCCGGCAGCGCCGCGTGGCCGGAGAACCGGATCGGACCCGAGGGCGGCGAGCAAGCAATGTTCCTCGATGTGGCGGACCTAGACGGCGATGGCCTGACCGATGTCGTCATGCCAATCAGGGACGGTCCGATTCGCTTCTTTCGCGGCATGTCGAAGCGCGGCAACAGGTGGCGGACGCACGACATCGAGATGCCCGAAGGGTTTGGCGCTGGCAAATCGGTGGCTGTCGGCGATATGGACATGGACGGGGCGATGGATCTGGTCTTCACCTGCGCAAGTGCCGACGATGAGTTGTCTGGCGTCGGCTTGTTGCGGCACTCGGGCGACCCCACCGCTTCGCGCTGGGCAGTGACGGACGTGGGCGGTCCGGAAGGCACCAAGTTTGATCGCGCCGAGCTCCTCGACCTCGACGGCGATGGTGACTTGGACATTCTCACGACCGAGGAGAAAGATCTGCTCGGGGTGGTTTGGTACGAGAATCCCGCCCGCTGATCGGCAGCTTAGACTGACGGGCGCTAAGTCGTCTCCCAGCGGCACTCTCATAAGCATCCCGACGAGATGCTGTCTCGCTATACAAGGCGCAAGCAGTGTGCTCGGGCGAGTCCCCGGAGGTCCTACTCGGGCTCCGGGACCACGATCAGAGGCAAGCGTCGGCTAGGTCGAACAGCCGCGCTCCAGGTTCGGCAGCGTCCTCACGCCGAACACGCGATATCGTGAAGGCATGTCCCACGTGCTCGCGCCCGGACCGGACCGCCTCGGCCATTTCGGCGATTTCGGGGGCCGCTACGCTCCCGAGATCCTGGTCGCGCCGCTCGACAGCTTGGAATCCACTTATCTCGAAGTCAGGGACGACGAGGGTTTCATCGCCGAGCTGGCCGATCTGAACTCCCAGTATGCAGGCCGCCCCACGCCGCTGTTTCATGCCCGGCGGCTCAGCGCCCAGCTCGGCGGTGCCGAGATCTACCTCAAGCGCGAGGACCTGTTGCACACGGGCGCGCACAAGATCAACAACTGCCTCGGGCAAGCGCTGCTGGCTCGGCGCATGGGCAAGCGCCGCATTATCGCCGAGACCGGAGCCGGCCAGCACGGCGTTGCCACGGCCACGGTATGCGCCCTGTTCGGACTGGATTGCGTGGTCTACATGGGCTCGGAGGACATGCGCCGGCAAGCGCTGAACGTCTTCCGCATGCGCCTGCTGGGGGCGGAAGTGATCGGCGTGGATACCGGCAGCTGCACGCTCAAGGACGCGATCTCAGAGGCGATGCGCGACTGGGCGGCGAATTTCGAGACAACTCACTACATGCTCGGTTCGGCGCTCGGGCCCCACCCCTACCCGATGATCGTGCGCGACTTCCAGAGGGTGATCGGCAGGGAGGCGCGGGAGCAGTTTCGACAGATCTCTGACAAGGACGGCCCCGATCTTCTGATCGCTTGTGTCGGAGGCGGCAGCAACGCGATCGGACTGTTTCACCCGTTCTTGGGCGATGGCTGGGTGGAGATGGTCGGAGTCGAGGCAGGCGGGCGCGGCGAGGCCTTGGGCGAGCACGCGGCGCGCTTCGCCGGCGGCGTACCCGGCGTGCTGCAGGGAACCAAGAGCTACATCCTGCAAGACGACGACGGCCAGATTGCGCTGACCCATTCCGTTTCGGCCGGGCTGGACTACGCCTCGGTAGGGCCGGAGCACGCCTGGCTGAACGATGCGGGAAGGGTGCACTACACCTCTTGTTCCGACTCGGATGCGCTTGAAGCCGTCAAGACGCTATCCCATCTGGAAGGCATCATCCCGGCTCTGGAATCAGCCCACGCGGTAGCCGAGGCGATCAAGCGAGCGCCAGCGGCCAAGGGCCGGGCGTTCATCGTCAATCTTTCCGGCCGGGGCGACAAGGACATCGGCATCCTGCGCGAAAACATGCCCGAGCTGGGCTAGCTGAGTGACGCGCTGTCAGGCGTTCGCCTCGCGGTCAGGCCAGCAGGGCTAGCTGGCGCCGGCTCACGCCCTCTTCGAGCCAAACCGGAGCGTCAACGCCTGATCGCCCGCGAGCTAGCTCGTCCGGCAGCATGGCCAACTCAGAGCGGCAGCGCTGCCGCGCCGCGTCGAGCGCTTCGGCGCTTGCCACGATCTGTCCGCCGGCAACGACGGTTCGCAGCAGATCTCGGTGTGTGCCCTCGAATGTGTGCCTGCTCTCAGCATCGCCGCTCGCTAGCGGCACGCCGCTCCACGAAGCCTGCGGCGGATTGGATTCGTCGTAGATTAGGTCGCCTCGGAGTCTGTCGCCGGAAGTGTAGCGCCGCACCTGCAGCATTCCCGGCAGCGTAGCCTTGCTCGGGTCTTCAGAGCGCTTCGCCCGCGCCTGCCACCTGCCGGAGGCATCGCGCAGCAGCGTGAGCTTGTAGACGCCACCAAGCGCCGACTGTCCGCCCGAGCTCGCGATGCTGGTGCCGACTCCCCAGATTCCGACCTTGGCACCGCGCTGCTTGAGAGCGGCGATAGAGTTTTCGTCGAGGTCGTTCGAAGCTACGATCGCCGTGTCTTGCAGCCCTGCCTCGTCGAGCTCCGCTCGCGCCTTGACGGAGAGATCCGCCAGATCTCCCGAGTCGAGCCGGATTCCCGCGAGCCGCGCCCCGTTCTCGCGCATGCTGACGCCGACCTCGACCGCGTTCCTCACGCCTTCTGGGGTGTCGAACGTATCGACCAGCAGGACGCAGTTGTGGGGCATCGCCCGGGCGAACGCCTCGAAGGCTTCGCGCTCGTCGCCGAACGCCAGCACCCAACTGTGGCCGTGCGTTCCGCGCACAGGGATGCCATGCAGCTTGCCGGCCAGCACGTTCGAGGTGGCCGCGCAGCCTCCGATATAGGCGGCCCGGCTGGCGCTGAGTCCCCCGTCTACTCCCTGCGCCCGGCGCAGCCCGAATTCCAGCACGGGATCGTCCCCCGTCGCCAGGCACACGCGGGCGGCCTTGGTCGCCACCAGCGTTTGGAAGTTGACGATGTTGAGCAAGGCCGTCTCGACGATCTGGCACTGCAGCAGCGGGCCCCGAACCCGCAGCAGCGGCTCGTGGCCAAAAACGACCGAGCCCTCGGCGACGGCATCCACGTCGCAGGAGAACTCCAGTCGACCGAGATAGTCCAAGAACGCCGCATCGAACAGGGGCGCGCCCCCAGCGCCCTCAAGACTCGCTAGATACGCCAGGTCATCCTCGCGGAAGCGCAGCTCGGCCAGCCACTCCAACGCGGTCGCGAGCCCGGCCGCGATCGCGAACGCGCCCCCGAATGGCGCCTTGCGGAAGTACTGGCAGAAAACCGCCTCGCGATCTGCGAGACCCTCGCGCCGATACCCGGCGGCCATGGTGAGCTGGTACAGGTCGGTCAGCAGGGCCAGGGATCGGCCAACGGGCGCATGCATGCGATCGCCTCAAGACCGATTCAGGTTCCAGATCAGGCGCAAGCCTTCGAGAGTCAGTCCTGGATCCACCTCTTGAATGAAACGCGAGTCGCGCGCAAGGCTCTCGGACTGCCCACCGGTCGCGACCACCGTCGCGTCCGTCCCGAGAGTCTGGAGCATCTTTTCCAAGATGCCGTCCACCATTCCGAGCATCCCGTAGTAGAACCCCGACTGCAGGCTGCCAACCGTGCTGCTGCCGATCACCTTGTCGGGCCGCCGCAGGTCGATTTGCGGAAGCCGCGCGGTGCGCCGGACCAAGGCTTGGGAGGACACTTGGATTCCCGGGCAGATGATTCCGCCCAAGTACTCGCGCTGTTCCGAGATCGCGTCGAACGTAATCGCGGTGCCGAAGTCGACCGCTATGCAGGGACAGCCGTAGCGCTCGGACGCCGCGACCGAGTTCACGATCCGGTCCGCGCCGACCTCGTCTGGCGTGTCGACCCGAATCCCCAAGCCGGTGCGGGTGCTGGCCGTCACCTGCAGAGGTGTCAGCTTTAGGTAGCGGCTGGCCACGCCAGCGATGGACGCGTCAAGTTGGGGCACGACGGACGAGAAGACGAATCCGTCGATGTTGTCGAGCTTGAGGTTCGCTAGCGAGACCAGCGTTTGGAACAGTGCGCCCCAGCCGTCGGCGGTCTGCTCGAGGTCGGTTTTGAGCCGCCAATCGGCCGCCATCCGCTCGTCGTCGAAGAGCCCGATTGTGAGGTTCGTGTTTCCGACGTCTATCGCGAGCAACATGAATCTATATTGTGCCTGTGTCCGGGCGCACGCTTCCGGCGACAATCGGGACGACCTCGCCATCGGCGTCCTCTAGCATGAGCAAGCCGTGCTCGTTCAGGCCTGCGGTCACGCCCCGCACCGGCACCGAGCCGTCTTCGGGGACGCCTTCGATGACCACTCGCCGCCCCCTGGCATAGCTGGACGCCGCTTGGAATGCCTCCAAGACAGGCGCGGCGCCGCCGTCTAAGTACAGATCGTAAAGCGACTCCAACGCTCTCAGCACGGGATCGAGAACTTGTTTCCGCGACCAATCCTTGCCGGTCTCGATACGCAGGGACGTTGCAGTGTCGACCAAATCGGGCGGAAACTCCGCGTGGTTGAGGTTGATGCCGATGCCGACAATGACATGATCGACCTGCTGGCGCTCGGCCTCCATCTCCACGAGGATCCCGCAGCACTTGCGCTCGTTCACGAGAATGTCGTTGGGCCAGCGGATGTCACAGCGGAGGCCTGCCAGGCCCTCTAGGGCCTCTTTGACCGCCAAGCCGGCGACAAGTGTCAGGACTGGTGCCGCGTGCGGGCGGACCGGCGGACGCAGCACCAGCGAGAGGTATAGCCCCAGACCGGCTCGGGACACCCAGTTCCTGCCGAGGCGTCCGCGTCCTGCTGTCTGCTCGTCCGCGGTCACAACCGTGCCCTCGGGGCAGCCTTGTCGCGCCAGGTCCGCGGCCGCCAGCATCGTAGTGTCGATGGTGGCGTAGTGATGAGCAGGCTGGCCGAAATGCGAAGCCATGGCGCGAGCCTCGGAACTCAGCGCAGGCTTGCCGCGTTCGGTGCGTTCTTGCGCGGCAGAGCCCGTCGCAGCTCGAGGATCGTGTCGGCGTGCTCGCCTGTGAGGGCGAGGTTGGCGAATTCGTGCGGGTCGCTGGAGTGGTCGTACAGCTCCTCGCTGCCATCGGCATAGCGGATGTAGCGCCAGCGATTGGACCGCACCGCGTGATTGCCCCGCAGGTAGGTCATTGAAACGGCCCGCTTGCGGCCCGGGTTCTTCAGCAGCGGGAGCAGGCTCTCTCCTTCCAGGTCCGGCTTCGAAGGAAGGCCCGCAAGGTCCAGCAGGGTTGGGTACAGGTCCAGCAGCGAGGCCGGAGACTGCACGACCGTGCCCGGCGAGGTCGTGCCGGGTGCCACCAGCACCAGCGGCACGCGGGTCGATTTCTCCCACAGCGCGAACTTCTCCCAGTGGTTCTTCTCGCCGAGGTGGTAGCCGTGATCTGACCACAGCACGATGGCCGTGGACCCGGCATGCTCCGAGCGCGCCAGGGCGTCCAGCAGACGGCCTAACTGGTGGTCGGCGAACGTGCAGCTGGCTTGATATGCCCGCACCGCCTCTGCCCACGTGCCGGGCCGCTCTTCGTCGGCCTCGAGGATGGCCTGCATGAAGTGCTGCTTTTGGCGCAGCAACGCGTGTCCGCCCGCCGGAATGTCGTCCAAGTCGTTCGGGTGCGCGCGAGGCATGGCCACATCGCCGCTAGGGTAGGCGCCGAAGTACTTGGGCGGGGCGTGGAACGGCATGTGGGGTCGGAACAGGCCGATCGCGAGGAAGAAGGGCCGGCCATGCTCGCGCTCGAGAAAGCGGATTCCGAAATTCACCGAGCGGGCGTCCGGCGTGAGGGTCTCGTCGGGCGGCCACAGGCCCCAGTCGAAATTCGGGCTGCGCACCGCGGCAATGCCGTTGAACTTCCGGGGCGGCATGGGATCGAGCTGCATCTTCTCGAAATGGTGGAATGACTCGTCGTCGTGATAGGCGCTGTTGTCGTGGTGGTGGAAGATCTTCCCCGCTCCCTCGACTTGGTATCCGTGGTTCATGAAGTACCGCGGCAAGGTGACCGAGCCCGGCAGGGCGCGCCGCCAATCGGAACGGTTGTCGTAGACGCCGGTGCTGGAAGGGCGCAGCCCGGTCAGCAGGGCCACCCGTGACGGATTGCAAGCCGGCGAGGCTGTGTAGGCGCGCTCGAACAGCGCTCCCCGCCGCGCCAAGCGCCGCAGATTGGGCATCTTCAGCGGCGAATCCGGCTCCAGCACCCAGTCGTTGAGATCGTCCACGGCGATAAACAGGATGTTGGGCTTGTCCGGGCTGGCGTCGGCGCGGAGCGTTCCACGAGCCGCCGCCCGCACTAAGGAGGTCGGCTCGTTCGAGGCGAATTTCGCCCGGGCGTCGAGTTCCGCCAGAGTGAAGCGCACGCTGACGATGTAGGGCTCCTCGCCAGCGGCCCAGTGCCCGTACGTGGTCACGACGAAAGTGCCGTCAGGGAGCAGTTCGACTCCCGGGTACGCAGTGTCCGCACGTTCGAGGTTGTCCATCAACCGCACGCGGTACTGACCCTCTCGCCCGGCGACGATGTCTTCGTACGTGCCAACCCAGCCGACCCAGTCCCCATGAGTCGGGCTCTCGTGCGTGCGGTCGCGAAAGCTGATGAACAGGCGGCCATCGGGACCATACTTGGCCGTGTGGCGGTCGCCGGTGAGCGCGCCCGGCAGCTCGCGCGGCTCGCTCCACGTCTCGCCTTCATCGTCAGAGAAGATGACGAACGAGTTCAGGGTGCGGCTGTTCTCCCTCAGCAGCACGGCGATCTGCTTGCCGTCCGGCGATCGCACCGCGCCGGGCTCGCACAAGTGCGCGGCAGGGTGCGTGGCGATGACCTCTGGCTGCGACCACGTCAGCCCTCCGTCGGACGAGACCACGCGGTAAACCTCGAAGACTTTGCCTTGCGGATGCTCCGGGGGATCGCGCAGCCAGCGGCCGTCGTCGTGGAAGAACGCCATGTAGGAGCCGTCCTTGCGCTCCACCATCGAACCCATGGTGACGACGCCGCCGTAGCTGGGGCCGGGGGTGTTGATGGGCTGCAGCGGCGACCAGGTCTCGCCCTCGTCCTCGGAATACGCGACGCGCACGCCGCCTGCCTTGCCCGAGAACATCACGATGCGCGGCACGCCTTCCGGATCGACCAATCGGAATAGCGTGGGCACTTCCATCGACGTGGCCCAGTTTTCCGGCGTCTGGAGGCGGTCGGTCCAGGTCAGCCCGCCATCGAAGCTCTTCTTGTAGACGATGGCTCCCCTGCCGTGGCCCTTGGGGTAGGCGATCAGAATCGTCCGGTTGTCGGGCAGCAGCAGCGTGGACGGGTGGCCCAGGTACTGGCCCGGCTCCCGGTCGACCACGACTTGGCGGTGAGTCTCGTCGGCGAGATCCACCGTGGGGATCGAGTAGCCCCGCGGCTGCTGGGCCGAGGCCAGCATCGCGGCCGCGGCCAGAGCGCAGGCGAACGCCGCCCCTGAGCGCAGGCGCGCGGAGTCGAACAGGGAACGCAGGCAAACCGGCATCGCGCCCTCAATCATAGAGCGTTGCGCGGAACTTCCGCGCTTATACGCGCACGGCCTCGCCGGACTCGGCCGATGCGTATACGGCTTCGACGATGGCTAAGGTCTTGAGGTAGTCCTCGCCCGTGGATTCAAAGCTCTTGCCGTCCAGCATGCGGTCGATGAAATGCCGCTGCAGGCGATACACGCAGTCGCCGGCGAAGTTGCGGTTCTCGCGCGGATAATCGACGGGGCGGACATCCTCGCCAAGCGGCTTGATGCGCATGGAAGAGTCCGCCTCCATTGCCAAGTGCCCGCGGGTTCCGTCCAACCGCAGCTCGCCGAACGTATATCTGGGGTTGGGCGTCTCGGCTTCGTTATAGCGGTTCGCGTCAAGGATCGCCGTCGCGCCGCTTTCGAACGAAAACAGGACCTGTCCAGCGTCCTCGCCGCAGATCGCCGGGTTCAGGCGCCGCAGCTGCGCGAAGACGAGGGTGACCTCTCCGAGCAAGAAGCGGAAGGTGTCGATGAAGTGGACGGCCGTTTCATACACCAGCAGCCGCGGATAGTGTCTGAAGAACGGCTGGCGCGCCAAGTAGGCGTCTTCGCTCCACCCATCGCCGGTGCGCATGCGGAAATACAGGTGTGTCGGCTCTCCGATCAGGCCCTGTGACAAGGCCCGCTTGATCTCGCGATACCACGGCTGCCAGCGAAAGTTCTCGTGCACCATGAAGCGCACTCCCTGTGCTTTCGCGCCTTGGACGATGGATGCGCTTTCCTCCAGGAATGGTGCCAGCGGCTTTTGGCAAACGATGGCGACGCCGCGACTGGCGGCGTGGTCGCAGATCTCCGCATGCGTTTCGGGCGGCGTGATGATATCGACGAAGTCGGGCCGCTCCTGATCGATCATTTCGCGCCAGTCGCTGTAGTAGCGGGGAATCCCGTGCGTGGCCATCTGGCGCCGCGCCTTGGCCTCGGTGCGGTTGGAGATCGCCCCGAGGCGCACCTCGGGGATGCGATTCCAAGCTTCGAACTGGAAGCCCGAGAAGTAGCCCGCTCCGATCGCTACCGCCTTGAACGTCTTCCCCATGGGGTCACTGTACACGGCGGCGCCAGGCCGAGGCTATCCGATCCGGCTATACTCCAAGCGCTGACGGAGCCTGCGGCATAGAGGCGGCGATGGCTGGGTGACGGGCGCGCCGCGCCTGCCGCATGGGGACAAGATCATCGTGATAGGACTCATCGCCTTGGGGCTTGCCATAGTCCTGTGGTACCGCATTCGCCAGCTTTCCCGGCAGATCGACGATCTTCAGCGCACCGTGCATCGATCGTCTGGCGACGAGCCGCGAGCAGCCGCTCCGGCTGTCGAGGCCGCGGTTCGGCCGCAGCCCGGCGAGCAGGCTCGCGCGCCAGCCAGGCGGCCGTCGCGAAGGCGTCCGTGGGTGCCTGCCAGGATCAACTGGATGGTTTGGCTCGGCGGCGTCTCCGTCGCTCTCGCCGGGATCTTCTTGGTCAAGTACTCGATTGACCAAGGCCTGCTCACGCCGGTCGCAAGGGTCCTGCTCGGAGTTGTCGGCGGTCTGGCCATGCACGGCGTCGTGGCGTGGCGCGTTCGCACTGCTAGCGGCTACCATCCGGCCCTGTCGGCACTGGCCGCCGCTGGCAGCATCACGATCTGCGCCGCCATCCTGGCCGCGCTCCACCTCTACGATCTCATCGAGCCTCTCCCGGCGTTCGCAGTCTTGGCCGTGCTGGCCGTTGCCACCATGGTGCTCGCGTTGCAACACGGCCCGGTCCTGGCCGTTCTGGGCATCCTCGGGGGTTACGCCGTGCCGCTGCTTGTGGGAGGGGACAGCGACCGAATGGGCGGAGTGCTTGCGTATGCCACGGTCGTCAGCGTTTCCGGCATGCTCATGGTGCGCTATGCGTACCGCAGTTGGCTGTGGTGGTGCATGCTCGCTGCCGGGCTCGGCTGGAATCTGGTCTCGTTCGGCAATGCCAGTGCCGACGGCGTCCGCGGGCTTTACTTGGCGGCTCTGGCCGCCTGCCTGATCTTCCTGCCCGCGCTGAACTGGTGGCCGCGTTTGAGCTGGATCGGTCCCATTGCGCCGACATGGAGATCGGCCGGGGACGATGGCTCGGTTCCGGTCGCCTCAGGAAAGCCTCCCACTTGGTGGGGGCTGGGTTTGGTGGTCGTGGTTCAAGGGCTGTCCATTGCTAACGAGCCTTTTGCCCTCAACGCGGCGCTGCTGTGGGTCGTGCTGCCCGTCACGCTGTACCTCGCGTGCCACAGGTTCCCGCAGTACTCTGCGCTGCCGCCGGCGGTCTTGGCCGTGCAGGGCATCGCTTGGTTGTCGACGGGTTTCGAGCTGGATCGCTCCGGCATCAGCTGGCAGCCCAGCCTCGTTGCCTGGATGCCCGAGATGGTCATGTATGCCGCTTGCAGCGGACTGGTGCATGTGGCCGGCCCGTTCCTGCTGCTCCGCCGCGGCGCTCAGGCTGCGAAATGGGTGCCGCTAACGGTGTTGGGGCCTCTGTCTTGGCTCGCTGTGGCCTTCTTCCTGGCAACCGACCATTCGTCGTCAGCCCTGTGGAGTGCGGCTAGCCTTGCCATCGGCTGCATATATGCAGCGACCGGCATGGTCTTCCAGCGGCGGGGAGATGGCCTGCACTATACCTGGTGCGTCCTGGGATGCTCCGGCGCGTATTCGCTCGCAGCCGCTATGTTCTTCAGCGAGGCAGGCCTGACTGTCGCGCTGGCAGTGCAGGCCGTGCCGCTGGCGTGGTTTGCGGCGCGCTCGGGAGCCGGCAATTTGCTGTGGGCGACCAAGGGCGTGCTGGCCATGACCGTTCTGCGGCTGTCTCTGAATCCGTGGCTCGAGAGCTATTCCTCCGGCACTCATTGGGCGGTCTGGGCCTACGGAGGCTCGACGCTGGCCTGTTTCCTCGCCAGCCGAGTCGCGCTTCCCCTCCCGCGCCTACGGCGCTGGACCGAAGCCGCCGGAGTCCAGTTGCTCGTGTTGACGCTCTGGGCCGTGCCCCGGAGCTGGATCTACGACGGCTCGATCCTCGCCGAAGAGTACTCGCTGGCCGAAGCCTCGTTCAACACGGTCATCTGGGCCGCCTTGGGCATGGCGTACTACTGGCGTTCGCGCGCGAGCGAGCACATCGCGGCCGTTTACCTGTGGGCCTCGAGAGCGCTCATGGCAATGGCTCTGGCGAACTATGCGGCGGTCCTGCTGGCGCTCAATCCGTTGTGGAGTGACGAGACGGTCTCATCCACGCCCGTGTGGAATCTCTTGTTGCTGGCCTACGGCGCGCCCGTGCTGCTGGCGGCCTTGGCCGGCCGCTTCTCCGAAGAGCGGTCCGCCCGCTGGGCGAGAAGGGTGGCCGCCTTGGCAGCGTTCGTATTCGTGACGCTCGAGATTCGTCATCTCTGGCAGGGCGCGCTGGACATAGCAGCGCGGCCCGGCGACGGGGAGATGGCGACATACTCGATCACGTGGACATGCATGGCCTTCGCCGCCGTGCTGGCCGGTGGCATGCGATACGGTGCCGGCGTATACCGGGCGGGAATGGCATTGCTCGTGCTGGCGGTGGCCAAGGTCTTCTTGGTCGATATGTCCGGCCTCTCCGGGCTGCTCCGCGCGGGCTCCTTCCTCGGCCTCGGCCTGAGCCTGCTCGGCCTGGCCCTGCTGCACCAGAAGTTCCGCGCCACGCTCCTGCCCGATTCGGTTCGCGAATAGGCGCCTCGGTCTTCCGACCGCATGCCTTCGAGCGGCTCTAATGGGTAGTATGAAGCTGCTCAGTTTCAGGCGCGGCGAGCGGCCCGGCTACGGCGCTGTCCTAGGCCGGGGAGTCGTAGATCTCGAGGCACGCTGCTCCCACCGTTGGCCCACGCTGTCGGCCGTGATCCGCGCAGGGGCCGTTGACCAGTTGCGCGACCTTGCAAGCGGGCTAAGCTGTGACTTCCCGCTGGAAGAGGTGCGCTTCCTGCCGCCGATTCTGGATCCCGGCCGGATTATCTGCGTCGGGCTGAACTACAAGTCGCACATCGAGGAGACCGGGCGGCAGATGCCGTCCTATCCGACCCTGTTCACCCGCTTCGCCGATTCCCACGTCGCCCATGGCGAGGCCATCATCCGTCCGTCCGTGTCCGAGCAGCACGACTTCGAGGGCGAGCTAGCGGTCATCATTGGTCGCAGCGGGCGCCACATCCCCGCTGCGCAGGCCTTGCAGCACGTGGCTGGCTACAGCTGCTACAACGATGGCTCGATTCGCGACTTCCAGGCGCACACGTCGCAGTTCACTCCCGGCAAGAACTTCTGGCGTTCGGGTGCGTTCGGTCCATGGATGGTCACTGCCGACGAGATCCCCGACCCTGGCCAGCTCCGCTTGGAGACCAGGCTCAACGGCCGGATCATGCAGAGCGCTCCGACCAGCGACCTGATGTTTGACGTGCCTGCCTTGGTCGAATACATCTCCACGGTCTTCCCGCTGCACCCCGCGGATGTGATCTCCACCGGCACCACCGGCGGAGTTGGCAAGGCGCGCAAGCCGCCCGTGTTCATGCGCGCGGGCGACAGAATCGAAGTCGAGCTGTCGGGCATCGGCACGTTGTCCAACATGGTCGAAGACGAGCCGGCACGACCACGACTCTGAGCGCATGCCGCCGGGCCGGAGCCGCCCTAGCTGCCCCAACCGGCTGCAGGAGCTGCTCTGGGGCCGTGCCAAAATAGGTTGCGCCCTTCGATGTCGGCAAAGGCGCGCAAAGAAGTACTCGCATCGCTGACCGCTGCCGGGGCCGCCTACGAGATCGTCGAGCGGCAGATGCCGGACGGCAGCGTCTGCCGAGTGGTCAGCAGTGCCCCGGACACGTTGCTCGATCTGCTGGCGGGCACGGCACAGTTCGGCGACTACGAATACATCTCCTACCGAGACGAGATCTACACGTTTGCGGACGTGCTCGACCAGACCGCCCGCCTTGCCGAGGCGCTATCAAGGCTTGGGGTGCGGCAAGGCGACCGAGTGGCGATCTGCATGCGGAATTACCCGGAGTGGCCAGCTGCCTTCTTCGCCCCCATGGCCCTTGGCGCGATCACCGTCTCCCTGAACGGCTGGTGGAGCGGCGAGGAGATTGCCTATGGGTTGCGCGATGCGGGTGCCACGACACTGATCGTCGATGGCGAGCGGCTTGAGCGCATCGAAAGCGAGCTTGAGGAACTAGGCGTCGAGGCGATCGCGGTGCGATGTGACCGAACCGATCTTTCGCAGAATGTGCGTCATTGGGACCGCGTCTTGGACCAATCGTCGCCAGCGCCGCTGAGCCGGGTCCCGATCTCTGCGGATGACGACTGTTTGATGCTGTACACATCTGGGTCGACCGGCGGGCCCAAGGCCGCGATTTCCACGCACTGCAATGTCATTCACGCGCTGGTCGGATGGGAGATCGAGCACCGCGCCCAGGCAATGCTGCGGGGCGATCCGATACCGCGGGAACCGTTCGACGTTCAGTTCCGCATGCTCGTCACGATTCCGTTATTCCACGTCACCGCCTGTCACGTCTGCATGCTGACGGCGCTGCGCTTCGGGCGCCGCATGACCCTGATGTACAAGTGGGATGCCGACGAAGCCATCGAGATCATCGACCGGGATCGAATCACCCACTTCATCTCGGTCCCGACGATCACGGGCGACTTGGTTCGCACGGCCGAGGCCCGAGGGCGGACGTTGCCGAGCCTGCTTGCCGTGGGCGGCGGCGGATCGCACCGACCTGCCAAGCAGGTGCTGGCGATCCGGGAGGTGCTGGAGAACGCTCATCCGGGCACGGGCTGGGGCATGACCGAGACCAACGCCATAGGCACGCAGATCGGCCCGCCCGACTATGTTCGAGTGCCTACGAGCAGCGGCCGCCCCTCGATCCTGATGGACATGAAGATCGTCGATCCCGAGGACGGCCGGGAGGTGGAGCCGGGCGACACCGGCGAACTCTGGGTGCGCGGCTCGCCCGTGGTGAGGGGGTACTGGAACAAGCCGGATGCGACGGCGCGGGCGTTTCAGGACGGCTGGTTTCGAACCGGGGATCTGGCCTATTTCGACGACGAGGAATTCATCTACGTCGTGGACCGCATCAAGGACATCGTGATCCGGGGCGGCGAGAACATCAGCTGCCTCAAGGTCGAGGATGCGCTGTACCAGTGCGAAGGCGTTGCCGAAGCCGTGGCCTTCGGCATCCCCGACGAGCGGCTGGGCGAGGAATTGGCGGCCGTGGTGGTGCCTCGCAAGGGGGCAAAGGTCAGCGCCGATCGGCTGCGCGCCGAGATGGAGCGGCACTTGGGCAGCTTCGAGGTGCCGGCGAACATCGTGTTCCGGGACACGCCGCTACCGCGGATGGCCACCGGGAAGTTCGCCAAGCGCCACATTCGGGAGGCGGTGCTGGCACAGATCAGCAACGGCCGCTAAATTCGTGGCCAGGGCGACGAACGCGCTGCGGGGCGCGCTCAGGCCAACAGCTTCTTGGCCACGACCCCGGCCACGTCTGTCAAGCGGAAGTCGCGCCCGCTATAGCGGAACGTGAGTCTTTCGTGATCCAGGCCCATCAGGTGCAAGATGGTGGCATGCAGGTCGTGGATATGCATCCTGTCCTCGACTGCGTGGTATCCAAACTCGTCTGTCGCGCCGTAAATCGAACCCTGCTTGACGCCTCCGCCGGCCATGAAGATCGAGAACCCGTAGGGATTGTGGTCGCGCCCATCGGCGCCTTCCGAGAATGGCGTGCGTCCGAACTCGCTGCCCCAGACCACCAGGGTCTCGTCTAGCAAGCCGCGCGACTTGAGATCCTTGATCAAGCCGGCAATGGGCTTGTCCACCTCGCGCGAGCGAATCGGGTGCAGGCGCAAGATGTCGCCGTGGTGGTCCCACTTCTCCTCCGCGCCGGAGTGCGTGGCCTGCACGACGCGCACTCCGCGCTCGCTGAGACGCCGAGCAAGCAGGCACTGCCAGCCGAAATCGCGCGTGGCCTCCTCGTCCAGTCCGTAGAGCTTTCGCGTGGCATCGGTCTCGCGGGAAACGTCGAATGCCTCGGGAGCCTCTGCCTGCATGCGGAAGGCCAGTTCAAAGGCCTGAATCCGGGCCTCAAGGTCCGGATCTAGCCGGCGGTCGTCCGCATGTCGGCGATTCATCTGGCGCAGGAATTCCAGCTCGAGCCGTTGTTCTTCGCTGGAACCGGCCTGCGGCAGCACGTGCTCGATGGGGTTGTCGATGATGTCGTCCACCGCCATGGGCGAGGAGCCGATCGGGGTCCCCTGGTACGCGCCGGGCAGGAAGCTGGTCGCGAACAGCTTGTCGCCGCCCTGCCACTGCGTGGGCTTGATGGTGATGAAGCCGGGCAGGTTTTGGTTCTCGGTGCCCAGCCCGTAGAGTGTCCAGGCACCCATGCTTGGCCGCGAGAAGGAGAACGTTCCCGTAAACAGCTGGAGCATGGCCGCTCCGTGGTCGACGCCCTCTCCGACCATCGAGCGGATCACGCACAGATCGTCCGCGCAAGTGGCGACCTCGGGGAACAGCTCGCTGACGGGAATGCCGCTTTCGCCGCGCCGCTTGAATTCCCAGGGGGAGCGCATCAGGCCGCCGGCCTCCTTGGCATTGAAGGTCAGCGAGCGCTTGATCGGCAGGGGCTTGCCGTTGTCGCTGTCCAAGCGGGGTTTCGGATCGAAGGTGTCGACGTGCGAGACACCGCCGTGCATGAACAGGAAGATGATTCGCTTGGCCCGGGGAGCGAAGTGCGGCCGCTTGCTGGCCAGCGGCCCGCCACTGGCCGGCCCAGCCAGCAGGTCGGACTCCTGCAGTAGCGAGTAGAGTCCCAGAGAGCCGAAGCCCATGGCTGACCGGCGCAGCATCGTGCGGCGGGAAAGCGGTGCGCGGACCTGCATGCTTCCAACAGGCTAGCACCGACGGACAGTCTGCAGGCTGCCCGAGTGGCCGATCGCAGGCCTCAGCCTATTCGACGTAGTGAAACTCGTTGGACGCCAGCAAGACCTTGCACAGGCTCGTCCAGGCAGCCTCCCGGTCCGGGCGGGCTTGGACGTATTGCAGCGCCCGGTCGCTCTCCAGGTCTGACGGCGGGCGGGCCAGCACCGAGCGGTACGCCTGGCGAACGCGGTCCGCGCCGGAACCGTCCAACCGGCTCGCAACACCCTGCGCCGCGCTCTGTGCGAAATCGCTGTTCATCAGGTATAGCGCTTGCGGCGCAACGTTAGTCTCGGACCGCTTCCCACTGGCGGTGGTGGCGTCGCCGAAATCGAACAGTCCCAGCAGGTTGGGCAGCTTGTTGCGCATCAGTGGCAGATAGAGGCTGCGGCGGGTGTAGTCGTCCGGGTCGATGCGACGGTTGTTGCGATCGAACTCGACCAGCCTGCCAGCCGCGAGGTCTGTGTTCCCGCCGACCGCAGGGTCGAGGCGGCCGCTGATCTGCAAGTAGCTGTCGCGCAGCTCTTCGATGGTCAGCCGTCTGCGCTCGAAGCGGGACCACAGCCGGTTCTCGGGATCCAGCCGGAACGCCTCGTCGGAGATTGCGCTGCTCATGCGGTAGGTGGCCGAGTCCATGATCAGGCGGTGCAGAGCCTTGATCGACCAGCCGCTGGCGACAAAGCGCCGAGCGAGCCAGTCGAGCAACTGCGGATGTGTCGGGGACTCGCCGCGCAGTCCGTAGTTATTGGGCGTGCGCACCAAGCCTTCGCCGAAGTGCCAGAGCCAGACTCGGTTCACGATGACTCTCGCCGTCAGCGGATTCTGTTCAGAGGCGATCCAGCTGGCGAGCTCCAAGCGACCGCTGCCGGCCGGCACTTCGGGCTGGTCATCGCCTGCCAGCACGAGCGGAAAGCGCTTGGGGACGAGCGGCCCGGGGTTCTTGTGCTGGCCTCGGCGGAAGATGCGCTGTCGCACCGGTTCGCCTTCGGCCACGCTGTTCGCCATGGGGGGCTCTTCCGGCAGCGCTTCGCGGCCTCGCGCGATCTCCGCGTCGAGTGTCGCGATCTGCTGGCCGTCCTCGCCAGCGAAACGGTCCTTGATGTCGTCCGGGTCGAGATCGAACGGCCCGCCGTCGTCGAACAAGTCGCCGAAGAAGGGGGACGAGGGCAGGTCGGTGGGAAATCCCGGCAGCTCTTGGTCGCCCTCGCCTCGCGCCGCATCCGACGCGTTCTCGACCCAAGCCTCGTATTGCACGAGACGGGCCTCCAGGGTCTGGATCAGCTCCGCTTGGAACGCGGCGGCGACGGCCGACCTGTCTGCTGAGTCTTCGCGCCAGCGGGCGAGATGCTTTCGCGGGCTCGGACGCGGCTCTAGGTAGGCGCGGAACCATTCGACGGATTCAGCCTCCAGTCCGTCCGCGGGCGGGTCGCCGGCCGACGCGCGCATGTAGTCTGCGATTCGGTTGGCGGGACCTGTTGCGACGTAGCGCAGCGTGGCGGCTCGGAGAGCGATCCGGCGGATGCGCTCCAGGCGCTCCAGAGCATCGGCGGCCTGCTTGTAGCGCCGGTACACATCCGGTGCGACCAAGGGCTCCTTGTGGTAGCGAGAGCCGTTCCTGCGCCAGTCGTCGAACGTCCGCGTGCTGGCGAATATGCCGGCCAGGGCGTAGTAGTCGCTGGTGAGGATGGGATCGAACTTGTGGTCGTGGCAGCGCGCGCAGGCGACTGTCAGGCCCAGGAATGCCTTGGATGTCGTGTCGATCTGCTCGTCCACCACGTCGTACCGTTTCTGGATCGGGTCACGCTGCGCCAGCGCCATGGGCCCGAGAGCGAGGAAGCCGGTGGCCACGACTCCTCGCGCGTTGACCGGGGCGCCCTCCGCGGCCGGCAGCAAGTCTCCGGCGACCTGTTCCCGCACGAACTGATCGAAGGGCAGATCGTCGTTGAAGGCGGCGACCACGTAGTCGCGATAGCGCCAAGAGTCTCCAAAGGGGTGGTCCTCGTCAACGCCTGTCGAATCCGCGTAGCGGGCGACATCCAGCCAGTGCCGTCCCCAGCGTTCCCCGTAGTGCGGCGAGTCCAGAAAGTCGTCCACGATGCTTCCGAACGCATCCGGGGAAGTGTTGTCGGCGAAGCGCCGGACATCCCCCCTGTCGGGCGGCAGGCCTTGCAGGTCGAACTTGGCCCGCCGCAACAGCGTCGCCTTCGCCGCCGGGGGCGCAGGCTCGAGGCCCGCCTCGCGCAGCCGTGCCAGGACGAATCTGTCGATATCGTTCCGCACCCAAGCGGACTCGCCGACATCGGGCACCGGCGGGTCGGCGATCGGCTGGAATGCCCAATGGCTGCTTTCGGGCGCTTCTTCGTTGATGTCTGGCCCGGCGATTTCGGCGGGCTCGTAACCCGGCCACGGAGCGCCCATGCGGATCCAGTCGACCAGCGTGTCAATCGCTTCCTGCGGCAGCTTCGAGCCGGGCGGCATCTTGATCGAGCTCTCGTAGCGGACGGCGCGGATGAGCGGGCTGGATTCGTCCCCGCTTACGACGGCGCCCCCGATCACGGTATCCGGATCGCGGAAATCGATGCCCGCCGTCTGAAGCTTTTCGCCGTGGCACTGCCCGCAGTTCTCGAACAGTAGCGGCCGGACACGCTTCTCGAAGTATTCGTCCCCCGTCTCGGCGCGCAGCGACCCGCCGAAGAGCAGCAGGCTCAATGCAGCGAGGACTTGCGGGCTCGGCAGGTGGCGCATGGGCTTCGTACTAGTATCCCCCGTGACCGCCGAATCGCGGAGCGGCCGCGATGCGGATAGGTACCGACTGGGCGCGTTGCGACCGGCGCGCCTAGGTTCGCAGGCGAAGCATCGGTCGGCCAGCCCAGGGACTACATGTTGGGAAAGAGGTCTCGCAGCGCCGGGTAAAGATCGCGGAACGTGGTGTAGCAGCGGCCGTACGTGGCTGTCAGCGCCGGGTCTGGCGTGTCGCGCCGTTGCTCGATGATGGCGCTCTCGCAAGCCTCTTCGACCGATCCGAACGCGCCTGTGCCAACCATCGCCAGCAGGGCCGCTCCGTAGGCCGAGCCCTCCTGTGTTTGCAGGGTGGCGATCGGCTTGGAGAACACCCCGGCCAAGATGCTGCGCCACAAAGGCGACTTGGCTCCTCCGCCCGACGCCCGCACTGCCTCGACGCTCGCACCGAGAGACTCCACGATGGCAAGGCAGTCGTTGAGGCTGTATGCGACCCCCTCTAGGATGGCCCTGACCAAGTGTCCGCGGGTATGCTTTGCGGTGAGACCGACCCAGCCGCCGCGGGCGTTGGCGTCGAGGTGGGGCGTGCGCTCGCCCATCAAGTACGGCAGCCAGTACAGGCCCTCCGCTCCCGCCGGAACGGCGGCGGCCTCGTCGGTCAACAGGTCGTAGATTTCGACGCCCTCCCGCGCCGCTTGATCGGCCAGCCCGGCCGCCAGCTGGTTGCGGAACCACTGCAAGCTCAGGCCCGCACCCTGCGTGACGCCCATGATGTGCCACTTGCCGGGCACGGCATGGCAGAAGGTGTGCACCCGTCCCGCCGGATCGTAGGCAGCCTCTTCCAGGTGCGAGAACACCACCCCCGATGTGCCGACCGTGCAGGAGACTAACCCCGGCTTCACGATGCCGTTTCCGATTGCGCTCGCCGCTTGGTCCCCGCCGCCGCCGACCACCGGCGTGCCGGCCCGCAGACCGGTTTCCTGCGCTGCTGCCTCGGTAATCACGCCTGTCGTTTGCGGGGATTCCACGACCTCGGGCAGGATGGCGGCGTCGATCCCTAGCCTGTCGATCAGAGGCCTTGCCCAGCGCCGCTGCATCACGTCGAAGAGGGCCGTGCCCGACGCGTCGGACACCTCGCTGGCGTACTCGCCTGTCAGGCAGAATCGGATGTAGTCCTTTGGCAGCAGCATCCTGCGCACGCGCTCGTAGCTGGCCGGGTCGTGGTCCCGCACCCAGAGCAGCTTCGGCGCCGTGAAGCCCGTCAGCACCGGATTGGCAGTCTGCTCCAGCACCATGTCCTTGCCGGCCTTGGCGTTGATCCAGTCCACCTGCTCTTGGCTGCGCTGGTCGCACCAGATCAGCGCGGGCCGAATCACTTCGTCGGCGGCATCCAGCAGCGTCAACCCGTGCATCTGGCCCGAAAGCCCCACGCCGGCGATCTGCTCGCCGCGCACGCCTGTCTCGGCGAGGAGCTGCCGCACGGCTTGCCGGGAAGCGTTCCACCAGTCTTGCGGGCGCTGCTCGGCCCACAGCGGCTTGAGCATGAGGATGTCCTCGTGCGCGGCTGTCACGCCGCTCACCACGGCACCGTCCGCTCCTACGATCAGCGCTCGGGAGCCGCCTGTGCCGACGTCAATGCCTAGCCAATACTTCATCTCGTTGCCTCGCTCCCCCGATTCTCGCCATCCCGCGACGGCTGTGCAGCCGCGAGTCGTTCGATTTCCCTGCGCAAGCGGTCCGTCAGTTCGCGCGCTGTCCACGAATCGGAACTCCCGGTCCGCAGCGGCCTGCCGAAACGCACGTCCACGCGGCCGGGCCGCAGATGCAGCGAGCCGGGGGGCAGCACGTGCGCCGTTCCCGATATCGCCACCGGCACCAGCGGAGCTCCCGATTGGATGGCGATGTGTGCCGCACCCGTCTTGAGTCTTCGCATGGTGGTGCCGCGGCGGCGACCGCCCTCCGGGAAGACCAGGATCGAACGTCCGTCCCGCACCTTCTCCGCGGCGAATGCGATGTTGCGCACAGCCAATCTCGGGTTCTCCCGATGGACGGGAAGATGCCCGGCGCGGTTCAGGTGCCAGCCGATGAACGGAATCTTCCACAGGCCCGATCTGGCAAGAATCCGGAACTGCCGCGGCATGAAGCCGAACATCAAGGGGGTGTCGATCAGGCTGAAGTGGTTGGAAGCGAACACGTACGCTTGATCGCGGGCAAGGTTCTCGGCTCCCGTCAGGCGGACCTTGACCATGAAGACGGTCATGAGCATGCGTCCCCAGTTGCTGGCGACGCGGTGCTGGAGCCGGCCCGTGCTGTCGAACAGCGACGACAGCAGCGACAGGAATCCCATGACGCTGGTGATCCCCACCAGCATGGGGATCATCCAGCACACTGAGCGGAGCAGGCTCAGCGCTTCCCTCACCCCGTGCAACCTCCGATTCTATCCGAGCAGTTCTCGGGCTTCGCCGACCAAGAAGATCGAACCGGCCACGACAATCCAGTCGTCGCTGGTCGCGGCGGCGGATGCCAGCCTGAGCGCTTCGCCGATGTCGTCTGCGGTTTCGATGCGGGCATGGTGGTGCCCCGCTGTCTGCATCAGCGCTTCGGGGCTGGCGGCCCGCGCCACGCTCGAGCGCGTCAGCAGCACGCGATCGGCCGCGGGAAACAGCCAGGCTGCCACTTCGTCAACCGCCTTGTCCCGCGACGAGCCGTAGATTAGCGTCACCTTCCGTCCGCGGGCCTCGCGCCCCAGGAATTCGGCCAATGCCCGCGCGCCGTCGGGATTGTGGGCCGCGTCCAGCAGCACTGGCGGGTCGTTGCTAGCGAATTCCAGCCGTCCGGGCCATTGCGCCCGGCTCACGCCTTCCGCGGTTCGGGCGAGCGGCACCCGCAATGCGTGGAGGGATGCCACGGCGGTGAGGGCGTTTTCGACTTGGTGCCTTCCTGCCATCGCGAGTTCGATGTTGGCGGCCATGCCACGGCCAGTCGCCTCGAAGCGCCAGCGACCGGCTTCGCTGGTAGCGTTCTCCGGCTTCCATTCGGCCTCGACATCGATCACGTCGGCCTTGGCCCGCTCGAAACACCGCAGCAGAGCCTCGCGCGCCGGGGCGGTCTGCGGCCCCATGATCACGCGGCCGCCGGGCTCAGCGATGGCGGCCTTTTCAGCCGCAATGGCGGCCAAGTCCAGACCTAGGAATTGCTCGTGGTCGCGGTTCACCCGGGTGATGACCGCCAACTCGGAGCGGACTACGTTGCTGGCATCGAGCCGGCCGCCAAGACCGGTCTCGATGATCATGTGCTCCAGGCCGGCCTGACGAAACAGGACCAAGGCCACCGCCGTCACAGACTCGAAAAATGTCGGGTGGGCCGAACGACCGTACTTCGCCACCACGCGCTCGTTGGCTCGGCGGACTGGCTCGATCGCTTCGGCAAGCGTTTCGTCGCTGACCTCTTGCCCGCCGATTCGAAAGCGCTCGTTGATCCGCGACAGGTGCGGCGAGGTGTACAGGCCGACGGTCCGACCGCCCGCCAGCAGGCCGCTCTCGATCATCGCAGCCGTGGAGCCCTTGCCGTTGGTGCCGGCGATGTGGACGATGCCTGGCGACTTCTCGGGATGGCCGAGTTCGGCCACCAAGCGGCGCATGCGCTCCAAGCCGAAGCTCTCCTTGCGGATGGAGCCCAGCAGGGACTGCAGGTAGCGAACGGACGGGTCGGTCGCGGCCATCCGGGCTAGGCTTCCGGACCGCCTAGGAACTTGAGCGCGTTCCCGATGTACTGCTTTAGCTGAGGTCTCGGCACCACCGCGTCCAACATCCCGTGCTGAAGCAGGAACTCCGAGCGCTGGAAGCCTTTGGGAAGCTTTTGGCGGATGGTCTGCTCGATCACGCGCGGGCCGGCAAAGCCGATCAAGGCACCGGGCTCGGCGATGTTGAGGTCGCCCAGCATGGCGAAGCTGGCCGTCACGCCGCCGGTGGTCGGATCCGTCAGCACGCTGATGTAGGGAATCTTGGCCCGGTCGAGTCTCTTGAGCGCCGCCGAGACCTTGGCCATCTGCACCAGGCTCACCATGCCCTCCATCATGCGCGCCCCGCCCGAGGCCGAAACGAACACCAAGGCGCGGCGGTCACTCTCGGCGCGTTCCGCCGCCCGCGTGAGCTTCTCGCCGACCACGGCTCCCATGCTGCCGCCGATGAAACGGTACTCCATCGCGCAGATCACCACTTTGTGGCCTTCCAGCTCGCCGGTGGCACAGATCACCGCATCGCTCAAGCCGGTCTTTGTCTTGGCGTCCTGCAGGCGCTCCTCGTACGGCTTGCGGTCTGTGAATTGCAGGGCATTCGTGGAGCGGAGATTGCCTCCGAACTCCTCCCACGCGCCATCGTCGAACAGCATGTCGAGGCGTTGGCGTGCCGAGATCTTGAAATGGAACCCGCACTTGGCGCAGACCATTCCCTCCGCATCCAGGTCCTTCTTCCAGATCGGCGCCGAGCAGGCGTCGCACTTGATCCAGAGGCCTTCAGTGTGGACTCGCTTGTCCTCGTTGTCCTTCTTGCGAAATATGGGCATTCGGGGCAACGCTCAATCCAAAGAGCGTGCGCGATGTTCCGATCATAGCCATTCCGCCCGCGAAGCCTCAATCTGGAACGCCAGCCGGATGCCCCGGCCGGGGCCGCTCCCAAGCCCAACTCGGCCCGGTCGCCATGGCGGCGCACTAGGCGGCCATGCCCTCGAAGAGGCTGCCCTGCAACGGCCGGGGAGCCAGCTCGCTCACAACGGGCTTGGGCTCGCGAGCGCGAACTTGCCCGGACAGCCCGTGCTCCTGCCGGATCCGGCAGATCTTGGCAGACAGCCAGTCGCGGTAGCCGGGCGACACGTAGGCGCCCTGCCGGTAGTGAGCCCTGTAGCGCGCCGTCAGGTGCGGGAACCGTTCCTCGAGAAAGGACACCATTCGCTGCCGGGCCTCCGACCTCAGAAACAAAGGATGGGCGTGCCAATAGGACGCGTCCGCCCGCTTGGCGGCTTGCGCGACACTCTCGAGGAGCTCGGTGGAATCCGTCAGAAGCGGCAGGACGGGGGCGCTGAAGACGCCCGCCTCGATGCCTCGCCAGCGCAACTCGCGCACGGCTTCGATGCGCTTGTCGGGACGCACCGCGCGCGGTTCCAGGGCCCTGGCGAGGGCGTCGTCCATGGTCGTGATGGTGACGGTGACGTGAAGCTCGTTCCGCAGGGCGATTTTTCCAAGCAGGTCGAGGTCGCGCAGGACCAGGTCGGACTTGGTCGTGATCCCGATCACGTTCCCGGAGAATTCGGCGAAGGCCTCCAAGACGCCGCGGGTGGTCTCGAACCTGCGCTCGGCGGGCTGGTACGGATCGGTGCCGGTGCCGACCGCGATCGCTCCGCTGACGCCCTTGGCGAGTTCGCGGCGGAGCAGGTTCTTGGCGTTTTCCTTGGAGAACACCAGCGAGGCGAACCGGGACGGGTCGTCTATGCCCAAGTACTGGTGGGTATAGACCGCATAGCAGTAGTGGCAGCCGATCTCGCAGCCGCGGTACGGGTTCACCGTCCACTGGAACGGCATCTCGGGATTCGAGCAGCGGTTCAGAATGCTCTTCGACGGCAGGCTGCGATACTCGACCCGCTGTTTCGTGGCGAGGACTCTGCCGTCGGCGGCCTGGGAGGCGATGCCAGACACAATTTGCTGGGCCATGCTTCAATATTCGCTTTTTGTTTGTATATAGTCAAGTGATTTCACTATTATTTCCGTAAGAATTCGCGAATTGAGTCCGATTCTTGTCGTCAAATCGACGAAAGCGGCCCAAGAACGGCTGCCAGCAATCCCATTAGCGCGCTTGCGACGGCTCCGAAGAGGCGAGGACAGAGGCGGCCTCAGTCCTGCGGCGATGGCTTGGAGCCAGCGTTCCGCGCCGTTTCAGCAACATTGCTGTTCTGCTCTTGACTAGGGTCGCCCCGGACCCCGAGCTGATTCCGGTGGAGTCCTTCGCAATCTCAGCAGTTGGTTGCCGCCCCTCTGGAACTCGTAGGCCACGGGCTCGACGCTTGCTTCGACGCCTCGTGAGACGAACGTCTCAATGACTCCCGGAACGTGCGGGGACGGGACCCCGCCGTTCTGCAACAAGGGGAAGACCCGCACCTCCGCTGCCACGCGAAGCATCTCTGCAAGGGCCTCGACGTGGAATTGCAAGTCGAGTTCTTGGCTGTAGAGGAAGAGAAAGTGAGACGACAGAGCCAGATCGAACTCAGTGTCACCAAACGGCAGATCCGGCAGGCTGGCCTGCACATACCGGCCCTCGAGCTTGCCGCGAGGAAAGTCGGCAAGGAACTTGTGCATCGCGTCCATCCGGCTCCGTCCCACTTCCTCGACTGACCGCACCTGCGTCCAGACGAAGTCCTGAAAGTGGTCCCGCATTTGCGCCATCACTTCATCAAAGGTTTCGTCGATTCGTGTCTTGATTGCGGCGGCGGATTCGCCATAGAGGGGGTCAACGGAAACTACCGCATGCCCGTTCCGCGACATCTCGGCGTTGAAGCTCGCTGGCCCGTCGCCGCAACCGAGGATGCGCCGACGCATGTCTGCTCCGTCGAGTCCGAACATCGCGCGGTACTCGTCTAGCGAGCGCCCCCACGGCACGATTCGGTCAATCGAGAACGGCATTCGCGAAACGCCTCCTGGGCGTACCACCATCTAGCGCAGCCCAGCGGGGCCTTGCCGCTAGTTGCGAGCGTCGCGGAGGAAGCCCAGCATCCTGCGCAAGGGCTCGGCGGCACCCCAGAGCAGCTGGTCGCCCACCGTAAATGCGCCGAGGTACTCCGGCCCCATGCTCAGATGCCGGAGCCTGCCTACGTGGATGTCCAGCTTGCCGGCTACGGCGGCAGGGGTCAATTGGCGGAGCGTGGCCTCTTGGGAGTTGTCGACCAGCCTGACCCAGGAATTTCCGGAACTGAGCAAGTCCCGCACCTCTGGCAGCGCCACGGCACGGGAGAGCTTGATGCAAAGCGCTTGGCTGTGACAGCGCAGGGCGTCCACACGCGCGCAGATTCCATCGATGACCACGGGCGGGTCGGCGCCGAGGATCTTGCTGGCCTCGACGCTGGCCTTCCATTCCTCGCGGGTCTGGCCGTTGTCCATGGCGCGGTCGATCCAGGGCAGCACGTTGCAGGCCAAGGGCGCTCCGATTTCGTTCACGGGGAAGGCCGCGCCCGTTTGAACACGCGTGAAGGCCTGCTCGACCTCGATGGCGGAACCGCCCTCCAGGTCGCTCGTGGCGGCGCCGAGCGCGCCCACTTGGCTACCGAGCTCGGTCAGCTTTCTCGCGCCGGCGCCGGACACCGCTTGATAGGTCATGGTGCTGACCCATTCGACCAGCCCCTCGCGGAGAAGCCCGCCAATTGCCATCAGCAACAGGCTGACTGTGCAGTTGGCTCCGATAAAGTTGCGGCAGCCATCGTCGAGCCGCTTCTGGATCTGGTCCGCATTGATCGGGTCGAGCACGAGCGCGGCATCCTCGCGGAGCCTAAGCGTGGACGCCGCATCGATCCAGTAGCCGTTCCAGCCTGATGCTCTCAGGGCTTCGAAGACTTCGGAGGTATAGCGACCGCCTTGGCACGACAGCACGGCTTCGCAGCGTGCCAGCGCATCAATCTCCCGCGCGTCCTGCAGGACAGCGCTGGCACCGCCATGCGGCGCGCGACCGCCGGGATTTGACGTCGAGAAAAAGTGGACCGCCAAGCTGTCCAAGTCCCCTTCCGACCGCATTCTGTCGAGGAGCACGCTCCCGACCATGCCGCGCCAGCCGACGAATCCTACCTTCAACACACCGAGATCCCCCAAGGCGCCGCTCTCCGCGCGGCGCAGCTGCGGCCCAATGCCGCGACCTACCTACTCGCTGGCGGATTCCTGCGCTGCGGAATCGCGCCAGGCGCTGATCTTGAGGTGCTGGCAAACCCAGCAAAGCCCGTCGGAGCGTTCTGTTGCGCCGACCACGCCGCAGCCGGGGACTCGGCAGGGCACTCGCCTGACTGGCTTGGAGCGGAGCACGAAGTCCTTCGCGCCGTCAATCAGTTGGGGGCTAACTATGGGGACCTCGCCCCCGCCCGCTTTGCTCGTCTTGGCCATGGGTCTGTCCAGCGTAGGCTATTACCACTATAAGGTCTAGCACGCCTGCAAGCATCAGTGCATTGTCGGGGCCCTGCGGCCGGGGTCCGTGACGGCTGACGCACGGTCTTCTTGTCCTCACCGGAAGCGAGCAGCCGGGCCTCTCGGGTGCGACTTGTCCGTCGCGTGCCGGACGCACCTCGATGCCGCGCGTAACTGAGACCGGACGCCGAATTCTGCGGCCGCTCTCTCCCACGCGTCGCTACCAATCCCCGTTCCCGGGGCTTGCCATGCCCGGACGAACGATCTAGAAATCGCCCTCTCTGACAACGGGGCCGCGCTTGGAGAGCGTGACCACGTTGCGCGGCGATACCGGCTCGTTGTTAGGCAAGCCGCTCCCGCGTTCCTTTGCCTTCATTGCGGCTATGCTCGTGAGCTTCGACAGCTTCGTGGGCGAAGCCAGTGCCTTGTGTTCAGCGTCATAGTACTCGAACCACGGCAGGCCGGCGTCCGTGTAGTCTTTCGCTGTCGGTGGTTGCGTGGGGGGCTTTTCATGGGTGACCACGAAGTACTGGAGGCTATTGAGGATATGCACGAAGCACCGCGACTTGGCGCACTGCTCCCACGAGCCGATACCGTAGGGGTCCTCGTAGATTTCCTGTCGCATGACGCCGCCAGGTGCCAGACCTATCTCTGGCTGGCTCATGTCTGCGCAATACAAGACGTCGCCGGCGGCCGGGTATCTGCCCAGCTTTCGCCGCTCGAACTCTGCAGCCTTCATGGGGTAGACAGCAATCTGGAGCCCGCCGTGTTCGCCCTTCCCAGTGATCTGCTCTTCAGCGGTGTATCCCTCTCCGAGCGGCATTGCGACGAACTGCCGGATCAAGCCCTTGCCGGCAAAGAACCCGTCTAGCCACGGCTGCTCCGGAATCACGAGGTAGTCTTGGTCGGGACCCTCGGTGAGCTGATCGTGCCATGCTTCCCCAGTCAGGGCAGATACCTTGCCGGCTGCGATCCTCAGCGCCATGGGGTAATCCGCATCGAACGAGAGCCACATTGCCTCCGATTGGTACATCGGCAGGAAGACACCTCCGTGGCGGCCCCACGAGTCCGGCAATTCGGCCGCGCAGTCATCGACATGCGTGAGAGGGAATCTCGAGAATCCCGGCGGAAGAGGATACGCGCGGTCGTCATCTGGAATCCTGAGGGTCCGGATGAAGCTGACATGGCAATGGGCCTCTCGGTGAACCTCGGGGAAACTGAAGCGAAGTGTGTGATTTTCCAGTTCAATCATGATGTGGTTTTCCGCCCCTCCTTGGGACTCTTGCTCTCTCCGACTCACTACCAATCGCCATCTCGAACCTCCCGTGCGATTCTCAGGACTGCATGATCCGGGGCCTCCTTGAGCTGCCGGAGCAGCTCTGCGAATAGGGGCGCGCGCCTGATGATGATCTGCCGCAAGTCATTGGAGACTTTGCCCGCCATGGCGAGCAGCAGGTCACGATCCTCGCCGAGGTCTTCGGCAAGCCGGCCGATGGTTTCCTCGGAGGGCGGTGCCGTCACGTCGCGCTCGATCTTGCTCAGATAGGCAGGCTCCAAGCCCACCCGGCCGGCAACCTGCCGCAAGGAGTACGAGCGGTCGTCGTTCAGCCTGCGCTCGCGGACATCACGTACATAGGAGCCGAATTCCATGAGTAGTGTGTACTACATAGTACACGATACTGCCGAGGCCGTCAAGTGATGTTGGATTCGGATCTGATCCTCCCTAGAGTCCGATCGGCCTCTGCTTGGTTGGGCGTTCGCCGGATCCAGGCTGGAAAGCAGGTGTCGCTACCGGCCCGCGAGCGCCGCTACAAGGCTGTGTATGAGGGCGAGTTCGGGAAGACCGCGACGGACCCCCGCATTCCAGGGTTCCCGGACCGCAAGCGCCCCGCCATCATGCCCGGCTTGTCGGAAAGCTTCCTAGCGAGACTCCGTATTCTCGGACGCCTCGACAGACTGCCAAGCGAGATGACAGGCGCGCATGGGCCGTTTCATCCGACCGCCGGGCGGAGCAGTGATAGGATTGCCGGGAGGGTCTCGAGCGGTGAAAATCAACGTGCTTGGCGCCACGGGCGGCCTCGGATCTCGCGTCGTCGATGCGCTGCTCGATCGCGGCATTCCGCCTGGGGACTTGATTGCGTGTTCCCGAAGTCCGGATAGGCTCCGACGATTCAAGGACCTGGGGGTCGATATTCGCCGGGCCGACTACGAGGTGCCTGAGACGCTTGCGGGCGCTCTGGAGGGAACCGACGTGCTGATGCTGATCCCCAGCGCCAGCGACGTGGAGCCCCGGATCGTCCAGCACTCCAACATTCTGGACGCGGCCCGCTCGGCGGGCGTGAAGCGGGTGGTGCTGACCAGCTCTAGGGCTGCGCGAACGGACTCGAAGTTCCTGATCGCTCCCTATCTGGTGTATGCGGAGTCAAGGCTTCGGACCAGCGGCCTGGGATGGACCATCCTGCGAAACGGCATCTATTTGGACCCGCTTGTCGACTGGGCACCAGCACTCGCCGCGATGGGCCGCCTCCCGTATCCGGTTCGAAGGGGCCGGCTAGCATATGTGTCGCGGGACGATCTTGCGCGAGCATGCGCGGCAGCTTGCGCACTTGACAGGCATGCCGACCAAGTCTATGAACTGACTGGCCCGCGGGCCTTGTCCATGCCGGAGCTTGCGTCGGCTCTGACCTACGCGACCGGGCGGGCCATTCGGTTCGACGAGGTGACCGAGGAGGAGTTCGCGGAGATCTGCCGCGCGGACAGAATCCCGGAGCCCGACATTGCGATCCTCACGTCCTTGTACCGGGCCGCAGACAACAGAGAGTTCGAGCAGGTAAGCGACGACATCCGCCTGCTGACGGGCATCCTGCCCATGGCTGCCGAGGACTATCTGAGGGAATCGCTCCAAACGTACCGCGCGGCCAGGCGAGAGTGATCGCTGGTCGGCTGCCTGGACCCGAGGCGGAATTTCGGCGCCCGTGTCAAGCGGCGTCAGTCCAGGCCGGGCGGTACGAAGCACCCACACCTTGAACAAGTCCCCTTCCGTGCGAGAGCACTGCCGACGTACAGTCCCGACTGCACGGTCTCGCCGCAATGACCGGAGCCCGGCGTTCCTTCCCTACAATGGTGCCGTGAAGGGACTGCTACTGACCACGCTGCTGGCTCTGTCGGCGACAGGAGGGATCGCGCAAGTGACGGAATTCACCATCCGAGTAGAGGATTCCGCCCTCGCCGACCTCAAGGAGCGCCTGGAGCGGACGCGGCTGCCAGACCAGATCCCGGGCTCTGGCTGGGACTATGGCTCGGACCGGGCGTACATGGAAGAGTTGCTGGAGTATTGGCGAACCGCGTACGACTGGCGCAAGCACGAAGCTCAATTGAACGAGTTGCCGCACTTTAAGACATCCATCGACGGCATCGACATGCATTTCGTGCATGTCCGCTCGAAGGAAGACTCCGCGATGCCCTTGGTGATCACGCACGGCTGGCCGGGGTCGGTGTACGAGTTCATGGACGTGATCGGTCCGTTGACCGATCCGGTTGCTCACGGCGGCAAGGCCGAAGACGCGTTCCACCTTGTCCTGCCGTCGATGCCCGGATACGGCTTCTCGGGGCCGGCCCACCAGCGCGGCATGAGCGTAGACAGCGTGGCGGGCGTGGTTGCCAAGCTGATGGACCGTCTCGGCTACGAGCGTTACGCGGCGCAAGGCGGGGATTGGGGCTCGGGAGTCTCGTCTTGGCTGGCCCGCGATTATCCCGACCGCTTGATCGGAATCCACCTGAACATGGTCGGCGGCGGCCCGCCCGCGGGCATGCAGGATCCGGAAAGCGGCATCCCCGAATGGGAACTGAAGCGCTACCGGGAGCGTGCCGAGTGGTGGCAAGGCGAGAATGCCTACGGGAACATACAGGGCTCCAAGCCTCTGACGCTGGCGTACGGCCTGAATGACTCCCCGGCCGGCCTGGCGGCGTGGGTGGTGGAGAAATTCCGCGCTTGGAGCGACTGCGGCGGCGATGTGGAGAGCCGGTTCAGCAAGGACCAGCTCTTGACCAACATCATGCTGTACTGGCTGACCGAGAGCATGCCGTCAGCCGTCCGGCTCTACTACGAATCCCGCCGCAGCGGCCGCCGCCAGGAGCGCAGCGAAGTGCCGACGGCGATCGCGGTCTTTCCGGGCGAGATCTTCTTCTCGCCCCGCAAATGGGTCGAGGCCCGCTACAACGTGGCGCAGTGGACCGAAATGCCGCGGGGAGGGCACTTCGCGGCGATGGAGGAGCCGGAACTCTACGTCGAGCTCATCTTCGACAGTAATTTTCGGGTCGGTACGTAGTTTAAACGGTTTACGGCCGCAAACTCTCCAAATTGCAGATTGTGTAGTGCCACGTTTGTTTCGTGTATTGCGCATTTCATCCTTTCAATCAATGTGCTTCTTC
>JAJDTX010000130.1 GCA_022826925.1 Bryobacterales bacterium | reverse complement strand
CGGACCCGGACCTCGCCTAACGGGATGTGCTGCGGTCCCACTCTGCGAGTTATCGCACAACCACCGCGCGTTTGTCCAGCCCCTCTCCTAACTCCTTATGCAATCCGCCCCTCGCTATCTGACATTGAAAAGCCCTGGTAGTCGGTGAGGTTCGGCAAGATGTGCTAATCTAGCAGTCAATTGCCGGTGGGGTTCAAGGCAATTCTTGCACTGTTGCAGGAAGGCTGGGCAGGTTACGAAGCTGACCCTCTCGGTAGCTTGAATGTCGCAGGAGGACAATACAGTGAATCAGATTCGTCGAGCGCTGGTAGCGCTCTTGGCGGTGATGCTGTGCAGTGGCGCACTCTACGGTCAAGCAGCTGACACCGCCCTGATCGTTGGCACCGTTTCCGATAGCACGGGTGCCGTCATACCCGGCACGAGCGTGACCTTTGCTCACCTCGCTACCGGAACGGAGTACTCCACCCAGTCCAATGAGACTGGCAATTTTCGCTCGCCGCCTCTCAGGATTGGCGAATACATCGTCATCGCCGAATCCGAAGGCTTCAAGCAGTATTCAGGCAGCGGTATCTCGCTATCAATCGGAGATACGCGCCAACTCGACATCACGCTCGAGATCGGTGCTGTGACCGAAGTCATCGAGGTCGAGGCGGCCGCTCCGCTGCTGCAGACCACCGAAGCGTCGGCTGGCACGGTAATCGAGAACAGGCAGATCGTTGATCTCCCGTTGAACGGGCGGGACTATCTTCAGCTTGCCCTGATCTCGGCCGGCGTCGCGCCCTCGCGCGGTCAGGGTGTCTCGATCGGCGGCCAGCGCGGTTCGGAGGTCGGCTTCTTGATGGACGGCATGGACAATAACAACCAGTCGATCGCGTCCCAGGGCCGCCAGAAGGAAGTCGTCAAGCCCAACGTTGACGCCATTTCTGAGTTCAAGGTGATCACGAACGGCTTTTCGGCCGAGTACGGCCGCTCCTCCGCGGGCATCATCTCGCTGGCGATCAAATCGGGCACTAACGACCTGCACGGAACGGGCTTCTATTTCATGCGCGACGAAGTGCTCGATGCCAGACATTACTTCGCCAATCCCGAGCAAGAGAAGCCGCAGTTCGGCAGGAAGCAGTACGGTTTCGCAGTGGGCGGGCCCATCAAGCGCAACAAGTCGTTCCTATTCGGCGATGCTGAATGGACCGACATTCGCGAAACGGCCACGTACGTCGCAGGCGTTCCCACGGCGGCGATGAAGAACGGGGACTTCAGTGGGTACGACCGTGCAGTGCATGATCCCCTCACCCTTGAAAGCGACGCGCGTCAACCTTTCGACAACAATCAAATCCCGGCTTCGCGGTTCGATCCCGTCACCAACATCATGCGCAACTGGTGGCCTGACCCCCAGCGCGAGGGCTTCAGGCGGAACTTCACGTTCCAGCCGCCGCGCAACCAAGACTTCTACAAGTGGGACATCCGCTGGGACCACAACCTGACCAATGCCGACAACATCTTCGCTCGCTGGAGCAACCAGCAGCAGGTTGTCAACAATCCGCCGCGGCTGCCCCCCACCGAGTTCGGCTCGCTCACCCGAGGCGGGCCCTACGATGTGACGAGCAACAATGCCGTGGTGGGCTGGAACCGTGTCTGGAGCCCGCTGCTCGTGTCCAACTTCCGAGTCGGCTGGAACTACATCGACTCTGACATCGAAACGCATCTCGACATCCCTGACAATGTGAACGCAAAGATCGGGCTGCAAGGCTTCAACCAGAACTTGCGTGGCGTCTCTGAGATGTCCATGTCCCCTTGGTATCCGATCGGAACCAACACCTTCCGCCCGAACCTGATCCAGTCACAGACGCGGCAGTTCTCGGCCGACAACACGCTGACAGTGGGCAACCATGCGGTCAAGTTCGGGGCGCAGCTCTTCTTCCTGCAGAGCTTCATCGACAACCCGCAGCGCACCATGGGCACGATCATCTTCGACGGGCGCTTCACCGAGCAATCCCCGGTGAACCGCGGCGGCGGCGATGCGCTGGGCGACTTCCTGCTGGGCTACCCGCGCGAAATATTCGGCTCGAACACGGTCTACATGAATATGCGCGCCCCGTTCTTGCACTTCTACGTGCAGGACGATTGGAAAGTCAGCGAGAAGCTGACCTTGAACCTTGGGGTTCGTTACGAGAACAACGCCCCGTGGATCGAGACAAGGAACGGTATCGGCCTGTTCTCCCGCGGGGGCGGCAGGGGCTCGCAGGGCCGAATCCGGGTCGCGGGCCACGAGGGCAATTCGCGGGCCGACCGCGCGCTGATCGACCGCGACAACAACAACTTCGCACCCCGCTTCGGCATGGCCTATCGAGTCAATGAGAAGACCGTGATCCGAGCGGCTTATGGGATCTTCTACGGCAATATCACCAACACGGGTGGCGGCGAGTTCATGGAGACAATGCCGCCGTTCCACTTCAAGGCGACGCTGACGACGGGGCGCGCGGACCCCTACCTGTCCATGCGACAGGGCTTGCCGCCGGGCACGATCTCGGCATCGAACGCGCGCGGCGTGGAAATGTCGGCTTGGGACGAAGACCCCCCATGGCCGATGGCCCAGAACTGGAACGTCAACATCCAGCGCACTATCTTTTCGGACGTGTTGTGGGAGGTAGGTTACTTCGGGAACAAGATGAACCACGTCATGGGTCGCTGGGACGAGAACGCTCCGCGCCCGGGTGAGTCGGTTTACGATCCCGTGCTGGATCGTACTTTCGGCCCCAACACCTCCCCCAACGAGCGCCGCCCTTGGAAGCGCACGTTCGTGCCGTGGGCGGTGCGCGGAGATGTGGAATTCCCGGGCAATCCGTATTCTGGTGAGTTCTTCGATGGCTGTCTGTGCTTCATCACGTTGGGGCGTCAGAATACCCATTCCAACCGCTGGAACACCCTGTATCACGGCTTCCACACCAAGTTGGAGAAGCGCTACTCCGAGGGTGTGACCTACATCGTGTCGTATCAGTGGTCGCATGCGATCGGCGACATTCGCGCGATTCCTGGGTCTGGCGGTTCACCGGGTGAAAGTGCTCGCTTAGTGCTGGACGTGCTCGACCTGACGCGAGAGCGCGGGTCGAATCCGACCGACCAGCGGCACCGCTTCGTGGGCAGCTTTGTGTACGAGTTGCCATGGGGCCGCGGCAAGCGTTTCGGCAGTGGCTGGGGCGGGGTCACGAACGCATTGTTGGGCGGCTGGTCGGCAGGCACGATCATGACCGTGTCCAGCGGGACTCCGGCAACGCCCAGCGTGCGCGGCAACCCGGCCAATATCGGCGGTGGCGACCGGCCGGACGTGGTTCCCGGGCAAGATGTCAACATGCCGAACCAAGACCCGTCGGGCTGGTGGAACCCAGCAGCCTTCACGCCGAACGAGACACACACGTTCGGTGACGTAGGCAAGGGCATTCTCACGGGCCCGGGTCGCGCGCAGTGGGACTTCTCGGCCTACAAGCAGTTCCGCATGGGCGAGAAGTACTCGGTGCAGTTCCGCCTGGAGGCGTTTAACGTTACCAACACACCGCAGTTCGCCTTCCCGAACGTGCAGGTTGGGAATCGCAACTTCGGTATCATCTCCGGCGCTGGCCGACCGCGCAATCTGCAGATCGGCTTGAAGTTCATCTTCTAAGCAATTCAGCCGCAGAGCGGCTTCCGCCCGCCCTCGATCCATGGATCGAGGGCGGGCTTTTCGCTTATCGCCGCGTGCTGTCAACGAGTTCGTCAATCGGGGCCTTGGTTGCGAGGCGCTCAAGCGCACTAAGCGGCAGGAGTGCGCTAACCGCTGGCGGTCAAAAGATTTCCGGACTCGAGCTCTCCGCTCGGATAAGGACGTGCTGTTAGCTTGAGTTCGCAGTGTCTACCGGCCCGCCTGCGTACAAACAGCCTGGGACGGCTACTTCTGGATCTCGAAGAGAGTGCGTCATGCATGCATGACCTCGGCCCGACGAGCGCGCGGCGTTTCGTCGAGAATCTCCTCCTGCCTCAGTCGAGACGTCAATCAACGGCGGTCCCCCCGCCCTGTACCAACGTGAGGGTCGTCCCTACAGCCTCGGGGACGTAGCGTTCGCTGCCGCCACCAGCCCACTCGACGTCGATATGACTGGGCGCTGCACTGTCCTTGAGCCCGAAGTATGCGACAGGTTCGCTGGAACTCAAATAACTCCCATCGCGATGGATTCGTCTCCAAATGCACGCGCCATCGTCGAGGCACAGCCCGACTCGCGAGCCCAGCCCCGATGTGTTGGCACCAGAGCCTTCTAACTTGATCCGTAGCCATTGATCGCCCTCGGTCTGGTTCAGGTATAGGCGGGCCGGGCCGTTGCAGTTCGTGACGACCACATCGAGGTCACCGTCTAAGTCGAGGTCGCCAGTCGCTAGCCCTCGGCTCGTGCTGGCTTCGACAGTTCCCCACACATTGGTCCCGTCAGGAACTTCGAACCGGACGGCCACTCCTCGATAAAACAGATTCGGCTGTACGAATGGGAACGGCTCTCCGCGCTGGCCTTCCATCACGGCCACCGCTCCATTGGCTATGAAGATGTCGAGCGTGCCGTCATGGTCGAAATCTTCCCAGGCGATCCCGAAACCCGTATACGGCATGCTGGAGTTTCCAAGCCCGAAACGGTTGGTAGCATCGATGAACTGGCCGGTGCCGTTGTTGAGGTAGAGGGTGTTTGTCTCCTGCACGTTGTGGGTCATTAGGAGATCGTCGTCGCCGTCACCATCGAAGTCGGCCGCCACAACGCCCATGCCGGCTTCGGCGCGTCCATCCGAGTTCACGGAGGCGCCGACTTGCATCGCGCGATCCTCAAAGCGGCCTTCGCCGACATTTTGCCAGAGCTGGTTCTCGGTGGAGTCGTTGGCGACGTAAAGGTCGGTGAGCCCATCGTCGTCAAGGTCGGCTGCGATGACTCCCAGCCCGTTGCCGAAGGCGCTTCCCAGACCGGCAGTCACCGATACGTCGGCAAAGCTCCCGCCATCATTGCGAAACAGGCGGTCCGGTACGGGGTTATACACGGTCGGGATGCAGTAGTCGCGCTCTCCGGTCGGAGCGAAGCACTCCTTGTTGTTAGCAACCGAAAAGTCGACGAAATTTGCGAAAAATAGGTCAAGGTCCCCGTCCGAGTCGTAGTCGACGAACGAGGCGGATGTGCTCCACCGCGTGTCTTGAGGTCCGTCCACGGCTTCAAACGTGCCGTCGCCGTTATTACGGACCAAGAAGTTCGGCCCCAGGTTCGTCAGATACATGTCTGGGTCGGAGTCGCCGTCGAAGTCTCCCACTGCCACTCCCATGGCGACCGTCTCAAACCCAAGCCCGCTCTTTTCCGTCGAGTCTACGAACGAGAGTTCGCCATCTGGGATCACACGATTCTCAAACAGGCGATTGCCAAGCCTAGCCTGTGTAGGGAAGAGCGATTGGGCCGGATCCGCGCCCTCTTCCAGCATTCCTCCTTGGAGCAGGTAAACGTCCAGATCGCCATCGCTGTCGAAGTCCAGCAATGCGACGCCGGGACCCATGATTTCGGGCAGGTAGAATCTCCCGGTCGCGCCGGGAAAGTGATGGAAAGCAAGGCCGTTCTCGGCGGCTGCCTCTCGAAACAACCGGGGCTGCTCGTTTGCACCCGAGGGGGGGCTGTCGCCACAGCGGAGAAGGGCCAACGCGGCCACAGCGACTAGGATCCTCACGAACCTCAATCTTGCCATAGCTGGGCGGCACTGGACCCTCGGCATACAGCTTGCTCGCGCGCCCCAAGTGGCGCGACGGCTCGTGTGAACCGGACGAGGCAGGAGTTCCTTCAGAGTTAGCGCGGTAGGCGGTGCGGCGAGACGTCTGCCGGGTTTGACGCTCAACGCAGCCGGACGATCGGGAACGGCCCAAGAAATCTATCGATTCACTGCAACTGAATCCGTCCCTTAGACGTCAACAGCATTTCCTGCATAGGTGACACCGAGGCATGGTGGCAGGTGCAAGTCAGTTTTCCAGTACCGAGAATTCAATCTGGGCCGAATCGGCTCTGGGTCAGAGTGCATGGCTGCCGACCTGCCAGGCTGGGACCACGCCCACGCGGGCATCGCAGGCGAAGTGGAGCACGATTCGACTGTGCATAGACTTGCATTCGCGGGCACATGCCTGCTCAGCGTTGCGCTAGCGATTTCAGGTCATTCGGTATTCGCCCAATCGCAACAGCGCGGGGGCAGTTCATCCTCTTCCAGCAATTCGTACGGAAGTTCCAGCAGCAGCTATGGCAGCTCTAGCCATAGCCGAAGCACTTCCAGCAATTCCTACGGCACGTCGAATAGCAGCTACGGAACCTCCAGCAGTTCTTACGGTACGTCCCGCAATACCTACGGAGGCTCTCGCCGCACCTACGGTTCCTCGTCGGGCGGTCAGATCCGGCGGTCGTCATCGACGTCTCAGAGGCGGGCACGCCGGCTGAAGGAGCGCAGTGAGAGTCGCCTGTACCTACCGGTCATCTTGTCTGGAAGAGTGATCATCGAAGGTGGCGCCCGTCCGCCCGAGCCAGTAGTCGTTTGGATCGATTGTGGCAGCCGGTCGCTTCCGCAGGCCTACACCGACAGAAGGGGCCGCTTTTCGTTTCAGCCTGGCTGTAATCCGGTGGCGGCCAAGTCGGATGCGAGCGTCCGGAGCGCATTTTTCGGAGGACCGGCCGGTAACCCGCTTGGAGCAGGGCGGGGCGGAGTGAGCCTGTCGGCCTGCTGGCTGTACGCCGAATCGCCAGGCTATCGGTCGACTCGCCTTTGGCTGGGCATGTGGCGGCCACTCAGGCGGAATAATGTCGGCACAATCGTTCTAAGCCCCATCAAGGGGGCATCCGGAGCCTCTGTCAGCTTCACGACGCTGACGGCGCCCAAGAAGGCTAGGAAGGCATACGAGAAAGGAGCGAAGGCCCTCCGCTCCGTCGAGGAGCCCGACTACGCAACGGCGATTCCCCTCCTTGAGCAAGCAGTGGACCTGCATCCAGAGTTTGCGGCCGCTTGGGAGGCACTGGGCAGAGCCCGCCAGGGGCTTGGCGAGACGGCAAGCGCACGCGAGGCGTTCGAGCGCTCCGTAGATATTGATGATCGCTTCCTAAAGCCGTACCTGCCGCTGATCGAAATGGCCGTCGCAGAAAAGGACTGGAGCGGACTAGAGCCGCTCACCGACCGATACCTAGCAATGTCCCCAGGGTCCATGAAATTGCGCCTATTCAACAGTTTCGCGGCCCTCAAGAACGGCAAGTCATCGAAAGCGGAGGCGATGGTCGAGATGATCGGCAATGCTGGCGAAATGGACAACTGGCCGATGAGCTATCTCATTCTGGCCGAAGTGCATTGTCGGCGGGAAGAGTTCAAGGAGGCGGCCAAGGTATACGAGATGTATCTCAGGACTCTTCCATACGGCCAGTACGCCGAGGTAGTCGAGCGGATGCTATACGACTGGCGCGAGCTCCAAGTCATCGACCCGGCTGATGTGAAACTTCCCACCCCTCCGCAGGCAGCGCGCATGCCCATTGCCAGTTCCGCGTCAGCGACGGCAGCCCCCTAGTCACCCGGCCGATGATCGCGTGCGTGCTTTCCGAGCGCTGCCTCTACAGTGTCAGACCGTGCCGCGAACGCAGTACGGAGCACGCCCGACTTCCATCTGCTTGAGAAATCTCTCGATTCACTGCAACGGAATCCGTCCCTTAAACGTCAACAGCATATCCTGCATGGGTGATTCCTGGGCGTGGTGGCAGGTGCAAGTCAATCTTCCAGCACCGAGAATTCAATCCGGGCCGAATCGGCTCCGGGTCAGAGTGCATGGCTGCCGAACAGCCAGGCTGGGGCCACACCGACGCGGGCATCGCAGTCGAGGTGGAGCACGATTCGACTATGCATAGACTTGTATTCGCGGCCGCATGCCTGCTCAGCGTTGCGCTAGCGATTTCGGGTCGTGCGGTGTTTGGCCAGTCACAACAACGCGGCGGCAGTTCTTCCTCTTCCAGCAATTCGTACGGCAGTTCCAGCACTACCCGCAGCACTTCCAGCAATTCCTACGGCACGTCGAGCAGCAGCTACGGAACCTCCAGCAGTTCTTACGGAACGTCCAGCAACACGTACGGGAGATCCAGAAACACTTACGGTTCGTCGTCGGGCAGTCAGACCCGGCCATCGACATCGTCGGCGGGGACGAGGCGGCCTCAGTTCAGGGATCGCAGCGCGAATCGCTTGTTCCTGCCGATCATCCTGGCGGGAAAGGTGATCGTCGAGGGCGAGGAGGGCCTGCCCGAACCAGTAGTCATTAGGATCGATTGTGGCCACCAGTCGCTCCCGCAGGTATACACAGACAGAAGGGGCCGCTTCTCGTTTCAGCCTAGCTGCAGCCCTGTGCTGGCCATGTCGGACGCGAGCGCCCGGATGGCCTTCTTCGGAACACCGGGCGCACCGATTAGAGCAAGGCGAGGCAGCATGAACCTATCGAACTGCTGGCTGTACGCCGATTTGCCGGGCTATCGTTCGAGCGAGCTTTGGCTGGGCATGTCCCGCTCGAGGAGCCGCGCCAAGGTTGGCACAATCGTTTTAAGCCGCATTGACGGGGCGTCTGGCGACCCCGTCAGCTTCACGACACTGACGGCGCCCAAGAAGGCGAGGAAGGCATACAAGAGAGGAGCGAAAGCACTGCGATCCGTAGAATATCCCGACCACGCAGGGGCGATTCCCTTCCTAGAGCGCGCAGTGGAGTTGCATCCGCAGTTTGCCGCTGCTTGGGAGGCACTGGGCAGAGCTCGCCTGGGACTCGGCGAGAGGGAAAGTGCCCGCAGGGCATTCAAGCACGCCGTTAGAATTGACGGTCGGTTTTTGAAGCCGTACGCAGCATTGATCGAAATGGCCGCCGAGGAACGGGACTGGAACGAACTCGAGTTGCTCACCGACAGCTATCTCGCAATGTCCCCAGGCTCCATGAGATTCCGCTTCTACAGCGGTTTTGCGGCGCTCAAGAATGGCAAGTTGTCAAAAGCGGAGTTGATGATCGAGATGCTCGAGAAGGCCGGCGAAATCGACCGCTGGCCAATGAGCTATCTCGTTCTGGCCGAAGTGCATGGACGGCGGGGAGAGTTCGAGCAAGCGGCCAAGCTCTACGATGCATATCTCAGGACGAACCCAAACGGCCAGTATTCCGCGGTAGTCAAGCGGACGCTATACGACTGGCGCGAACTCCAAGTCATCGATCCGGCTGATGCGAAACTTCCCACTTCTCCGCAGGCAGTGCGCATTCCCATTGCAAGTTCCGCGTCAGCAGCGGCAGCCCCCTAGTCACCCGGCCGATGATCGCGTGCATGCTTTGGGAGCACTGCCTTTACATTGCCGGACCGAAGCGCGACCGCAGCGCCGAGCACCCCCAACTTACATCCCCTCAAGAAATCTCTCGATTCACTGCAACGGTATCCTTCGCTTAAACGTCAACAACACTGCCTGCACAGGTGACACCCTGGCGCGGCGGCAGGTGCAAGTCAGGTTTCCAGCACCAAGAATCCAGCCCGGCCGAAGCGGCTCTGGGCAGAGCGCACGAATAGCCGACTTGCTAGGCTGGATCCATGCCCACCCCGGGCATTGCAGGCGAGGTGGAGCACGATTGGACCATGCGTAGACTTACATTCGCGGGCACATGCCTAGTCAGCGTTTCTCTGGTGATCTCGGGCCATACAGCATTTGGCCAATCGCAACAGCGCGGGGGAAGTTCTTCCTCTTCCAGCAGTTCGTACGGTAGCTCCAGCAGCAGCCGTGGCAGCTCCAGCACTAGCAGCCGCAGCACGTCCAGCAGTTCTTACGGCACATCGAGCAGCAGCTACGGGACCTCCAGCAGCTCTTACGGCACGTCCCGCAACACCTACGGCGGCTCCCGCAACACCTACGGTTCATCCTCGGGCAGTCAGACCCGGCGATCGACATCGTCGTACGAGACAGCGTCACCCATTATCAAGCAGCGTAGCGCCAATCGTTTGTACCTGCCGATTATCCTTGCTGGGAAAGTGATCATCGAAGGTGCCGAGGGTTTGCCCGAGCCGGTAGTCATCAGGCTGGGCTGCGGAACTCAGTCGCTCCCGCAGATCTACACAGACAGGAGAGGTCGGTTTTCATTTCAGCCCAGCTGCAACCCCGTGCTGGCCATGTCGGATGCGAGCGCCCGGTTGGCCTTCTTCGGAACGCCAGGGTTCCCAATCAGAGTAGGGCGGGGAGGATTGAACCTATCGAACTGCTGGCTATATGCCGAATTTCCAGGCCATCGCTCGGACCGTCTTTGGCTGGGGATGACGCGCCCAATGAGCCGGACTAGTGTCGGCACAATCGTTCTGAGCCCCATCGAGGGGGCGTCCGGAGACCCGGTCAGCTTCACGACGCTGACGGCCCCCAAGAAGGCCAGGAAGCCATACGAGAAAGCCTCGAGGGCGCTTCGGTCCGTCGAGGAGCCCAACTACGCCAAGGCGATTCCGCTCCTAGAGCGAGCAGTCGAACTGCATCCGGAGTTTGCGGCCGCTTGGGAGGCGCTGGGTAGAGCTCGCCGAGGGCTAGGCGACACGGGACGCGCACGCGAGGCGTTCGAGCGCTCCATCGAGATTGACGGTCGATTCTTGAAGCCGTACCCGCCGTTGATCGAAATGGCAGTCGCCGACAAGGACTGGACCGAATTGGAATCACTGACGGACCGATACTTGGCGATGTCACCAGGGTCCATGAAGTTTCGCTTCTACAACAGTTTCGCGGCTCTTGAGGCCGGCAACTTATCTAAGGCGGAGTTGATGGTCGAGATGATCGAGAATGCGGGCGAGATGGACAATTGGCCCTTGAGCTATCTCGTTCTGGCCGAAGTGCATACAGGCCGGGGAGAGTTCGAGCAGGCAGCCGTGCTGTACGAGACGTATCTCAGCACGTTCCCTAACGGCCAGCATTCCGAGGATGTCAAGCGGATCCTGCACGATTGGAGCGAGCTCCGAATCATTGACCCGGTTGATCTGGAACTCTCCGGCATGCCGCAGTCAGCCCGCGCGACCGTTGTGAGTTCCGCGTCAGAAAACGTAGCCCCCTAGTCACGCGGCCGAGTATCGCTGCCATGCTGTCGGAGTGGCGTCTCTGCATTGGCAGGCCATAGCTCACACGCAGTACGAGGCAGGCCTGCTCTGCACCGAATCTTTTTTCGAACGACACTTGGCTGTCCCGGGGTCGCTTGACCCATGACTCACCCGTTCCGTCAGTTCGTTGCTCGTCGTTTCGGTTGAGACGCATCGGAATTCGACACGTGTCAGTCGAAGCTAGCAAGTCTGCAGCTGTTAGAGGGCTGACTCGCCGCGTGGCCCCACAGCTGTCTCTAAGTGACTTGGTTCCAAGCAGCTATGGCAACGTCGTAAGAGCCAAAGAGAAATCTGCGTTGACGGGTACAAGGGACCCGCAGGGGCGTCCTCGTCCCGGACGGCCGTGAACTCTTGCCACCGAAAACCGCGGTGGGATTCTACCGGCGGATCTGACCGCCACCAGACTGCGGCTGCGGCACCACCGTAGTGAACTGCCCCTCCATGACGACCGGGAGAGCCTCAATGCACCCGTTGACGCCCAAGTCACCGCAGCCCGTGAAGATTCGGTACACCTTGCCGGTCCGCGTGTTGTAGATAAAGAGCGGCCCTTCAGCGGAGGTTGGGTCGGTGCCGGCAGAACCCTCTCCCGTCCCTTCGAGCGCAACAACGTTTCCGCTGAACATTTCCCATTCGCCAGCGTCGGAATCCGCCGCTGCAGAATCGCCATCTTCCATCGACTGTCCGAGAACGATGCCACTAACGGCGACACCTGCCAGGACGAACGAAAGCAACAAGTTGCGATTAGTCATGCTTAACCCCCACCTCCGTCAACCGGAGAATAGTCCATCGCCAGCGCTAGCCACTGGCACCCTTCGACGACACAGTCTCGAGACTTTGCGCTCGGAAAACTTCCGGGAGCGCTGCTGGTCCCAACGTAGGGCTTCCAGAGACAAGAGCGAAGCTTGTCATCTGACCTCGAGAAATGCACTTTCAATCAGACGCAGGACGAAGCAATAGGTTTCATGGATGGGCTTCCGGATCGCCGTAGCCGCGTACCTATAGATTCGAGTCCGGTACACCAGCACCCGTTGACAGCTCAGGCACGGGCGCTCTCAAACACTTCCACAGCGCGTGACTGGGCGTTGAACTCCACCCCGACCAAATGGATCGGCAGCCCGAGGTGGCGGTACTTGGCTGCGTAGTCCCGCTCCTGTAACTGCCGCAACGCTGCACCCTGCTGCGACGACGTGAAGACCTTGAACTCGAATAGGTACGTCCTGCTGGCTGTTCGCACCACTAGGTCCGCGCGCCCCGCGCTTCCGCTGTCCTCTGTCGTCACCATTGCGCCGGACCCGACGAAGAAGCTGTAGAACACGCTGGCATAGTAGCCCTCGTAATCCGCGATCGTGTTGCGACTGTGCCAGTGGTATGGAATGCCGGCGAATAAGGCTCGGAACCAGGCCTCCAGCCCGTCCAAGTCGGCCGCTTGCAGCAACTGTTGCAAGTCTTGACTTTGCCTTTCGCGCTGACTCGGATCCCCGGTGATATGGTTCAGCAGGCTTAGGTTCAGGCTCTGGCGCACTTCGCGGTTCGGATACACCAAGCGAAAGTACTCGATACCATCGGCACCCCGTTCGCGCCCGCCGACCGTGAGGTAGCCGGTCTGGAACAGCAACGCCTCGGGGGCGATGCTGCCCACGTCGAACGTGCTGAGCAAGGCCTCGCTGGCTCGCAACCCGTCGAGTCTGTCGGCGGCGACGCAGCGCTTCGTCAGCAGCTTGGTCAGAAACGACGGCGTGCCAGTCTCGAACCACCACGGCTTGAAGGTGCGCTTGTCGAATAGGAGCAGGAGAGCGAAGGGGTTGTACACGGTGTCAGCCGGCAGGCCCCAGCTATAGCCGTTGTACCAGTCTCGGATCCGCTCGCGGTCCAGGCCCGGCAACTCGGCTGCGAATACTGTCTCAAGGTCGTACTCGGTGTAGCCGCAGATGGCGGCGTAGCGCTCGTCGAGCGTGATGTCAACAAGGTTGTTCAGGCCGGAGAAGAGGCTAACTTTGGAGAACTTGCTCACTCCGGTGAGGAAACAGAAACGGATGTGGGCATCACAGGACTTGATCATTCCGTACAGCCCGCGCAGGTACTCGCGGTTGGCGCGTGCCAGTTCCGGATCCTCCAACGCGTCTAGGATCGGTTTGTCGTACTCGTCGACCAACACGCAGACCCGCTGGCCGCTGTCACGATGCAGGGAGCGGATGAGATCCTCCAAGCGGCGGGGTCCAGAGCTGTGGCGCGCCTGCACGCCCGCAGCGCTCTCTAGATTCAACAACTGCGCCAGCACGTCCTCTTCCAGGGCGCCGGGCTTGGTGGCATTGAGGCCGCCAAAGTCTAGGCGCACAACCGGAAAGGAGACAGACCAGTCCCATCGGTCATGTACATCGAGACCTACGAACAGGCTCCGGCTGCCATCGAAGAGTTCCTTCAACGTGTCCAAGAACAGGCTCTTGCCGAAGCGCCGGGGACGCGATAGGAAATAGTGTTTGCCGCCTTGGAACAGTCGTAGCGCGTAGCCGGTCTTGTCAACGTAGTAGCAGTCGCTCTCGCGGATCTCGCGAAACGTCTGGATACCGATAGGTAGGCGGCGCGTGGCCATGGCCAGCTACTACCCTAGCCCGTTTCGGGTCTCCTGCCAAACCAGAGCCCGCGCGGACCGTCCCGGCGTGACTGAGTATCATTCGCGTCCGACTGCTGCTGCCACAACGTCTAGACAGCAGTTGAGTCTTCGTGTCGCGTCCACGGCAGCTCCCGAATAATCGTCCGGATTGGATGCGAGATGGGCGGAGAGCAATTGTGATGCTTGATGCGCAGCATCACCGATGCTAGTATGGAGTGGTACAGCCATGAGGACGACCTTGAACCTGTCCGCCGAGGCCTTGACAAAGGTGCGGCAGCTCGCGCAGCAGCGCTGCGAAACGATCGGCGCAGTAGCCTCGGAACTGATCCTTCGGGCGCTCGAGCCTGAAGGCCCACCTAAGGTCCGAAATGGTGTCCCGGTATTTCCCATGGATATGGGGGCCGACTACGAAGGAACGCCACCAGACGTAGCGCTGGTCAATCGACTGCGTGACCCGGAACTGTGAGCCATTTGTTGGACATCAACTTCTTAGTGGCGTTGTTCGATCCTCGGCACGTCAATCACGACACGGCCCATCATTGGTTTGGAACGCGGTTTTCTTCCGATTGGGCTACCTGCTCGATGACAGAAGCCGGTTGCATACGAGTCCTGTCAAACCCTGCGTATCCGACCGTGACTGCGCCTCCCGTCGAAGTTCTGCGACGGCTAGACCGGTTTTGCGCCTCAGGCGGACATTGCTTTTGGCCAGACGACTTGTCTCTGCGGACTGCCCTCGACGATGAACTGAGGGGTCGGCTGCTTGGCCATCAGCAGTTGACAGATCTTCACCTTGCCGCGCTTGCGTCGCGTTGGGACGGACGCCTTGTGACGTTTGACAGAAGGCTTGGGAGATCCTTACAGGGCACGCGACTGGAGGCGGCGGTCGTACTGGTTCGATAGGATTCCGGCCGGCTGCCCATTCCGGAATAGCTCTTGCTCGTCGCCGACTCCAAGACCGAACGGCCCTCGGCTTGACCGCGAACGGCGACGTGAATGCCGCTGTCAGATTCGGTGGCAACCGCGCTATTGCCGCCGAAGAATCGACATGGGCCGCTGCGCTGGCCGTCACTCCAGAACTCTTTGCCTGAGTGACACCGACACTCCTACAGGCTTCCCCCGATATAATTCCCTGAAGTTAGCCGACCCGAATCCGCCCTGCTGCACTCCCGCGCCCTTCAGGTCTGCAACTCCGAGCGAAAGATCATCTGCTCATGCTTCAAGAACTCGACATTGAGAGCTATGCCGTGGTGGACAGGCTCCGAGTCGAATTCCACTCGGGCCTCAACCTCCTGACCGGTGAGACCGGCAGCGGCAAGTCCATCGTCGTTGATTCCTTGGCACTGCTGTTCGGTGCGCGCGCCAGCGCGGATGTCGTACGCGCGGGAGCCAGCAAGGCGCGTATCTGCGGGCGTTTCGAATGTGCTCCCGGCGTGGCCGCGCAACTGCCGTCGGAAGATGGCGGCCGCGATAGCCAGGACGATGAGTTGATCCTCGAGCGGCATGTTCTCGCTTCGGGCAAGAGCCGCGCCTATATCAACGGCTCTCCGGCCACGCTGGCGAAACTCCGGCAACTGGCGGCCCACCTCGGAGACATCCATGGCCAGCACGAGCAGCAGACCCTCCTGTCTCCAGCGGCGCAGCTGCGCATGGTCGATGTCTATGCCGGGCTGGGCGATCAGGCCAGCGCTCTCCGAGCGGTTCACCAGAAATGGACTCAGTGCACGCAGGCCTTGAGCCGGGTGAAGGGTGACGAGCAAGAGCGACTGCACCGCTTGGACCTGCTGCGCTACCAATCTGAAGAGCTGTTCCGGGCCGCTCCAGTGGCGGGCGAAGACGAGATCCTTGATCGAGAGCGCAAGCTGCTGGCCAACGCGGAGGACTTGCGCAAGAGTGCGTTCGCGGCGTTCGACAGCCTCTACGACTCGTCTGAATCGGCCTCGGCGCGAATCAAGGCGGCCTCGGCTGACCTGGAACAGATCGGGCACATCGACCGCAGCATGGCGGAGCTTGCCGAACGATTGGAAGAGGCGCGGGCCACGGCAGACGATGTGGCATTCGAGCTGCAGGCGTACCTTGGCCGCATCGAAGCAGACCCGGCACGGCTGGAAGAAGTCGAGGAGCGGTTGGCGGTGCTGGACAGGTTGAAACGCAAGTACGGCCCGAGCTTGGCCGAAGTCTTGGCGTTCCAACAGCGTGTCAATGACGAACTGGCTCTGCTGGATTCGAGCGACCAGCAGGTCGAGACGCTTGAACGAGCAGCTGAAGAAGCGGCGGCTGACTATGCCAGAAGCGCTAAGAAGCTGTCAGGCGCAAGACGCAAGGGTGCGAAAGCGCTGGCCGCGCAGACCAAGGCGGAATTGCGTGACCTGGCCCTGCCCACGGCGGAGTTTATAGTGGCCATCGATACCATCGAGACGTGGACAGAGACCGGGACCGATAGGGCTGCGATTCTCTTCTCGGCCAACCCCGGGCAGCCGGCCCGGCCGCTTGGCCAGGGTGCCTCGGGTGGGGAACTCTCCCGTGTCGCGCTCGCGCTAAAGACCGTTCTGCAGGCCGCGGCCGACCACGGCGAGCATCGCCGGACCTACGTCTTCGACGAGATTGATGCCGGAGTGGGTGGCGGCGTGGCGGAGGCCATCGGGCGCAGGCTTGGCCGGCTTTCGCGGCAAAGCCAGATCTTGTGCGTGACGCATCTGCCACAGATCGCGTGCTTCGCAGACGCCCACTTCCATGTTTCCAAGTCGGATGACAGCTCCCACACGACCGCCGCCGTCCGGCACCTCTCCGCCAGCGGCCGGGTCGACGAGGTTGCGCGCATGCTGTCGGGCGCGGAAGTGAGCGAGGCGGCGCTGGCAAACGCCAAGGAGCTCTTGCGGGCGTACTCGCCTGCTCCCTCGTGAGGCGCTCGCCGCGTTTACGGAGCGCCTGAACGTACTCTGTCGCTGCGGCCTAGCCGCTCATTCGCGGATCACCCAGATCGGCGAGGACCAAGCGATCTCGTCGTTTTCCTGCAACGCTCGCACGTAGTAGAAGTTCTCGCCCGGGGACGGTGCGTTGTCTGTGTATTCGAACTCAACATCCTTCGACATGGGGTTGAGCGCGTACACGACCTCGTTGTTGCGCACGAGCGCGATTTCGCGGATCGTATCGGTTCCGAGAATCATGGCCCGGATTGCCGGGACTTCGCCCTGCGCGCGGATCTCGTCTCCCATGAAGGCTTCGCCGACCCGGAAGTCCACGATCATGTTGTCGGTCGCGGCATAGGTGTGGCGTTGCTTGATGGCGTTGTAGACGCCTTCCCTGCTGGCGTCTTCGGCATACACCATGGCGTACGACATATGCGTCGAGAGGTGGTCGGAGCTGGCGATGACGCCGAGGCGGTAGCCTTTCGCCCAAGCGGCGGCAACCATCCCGTCCGGGTGGATTTCCTCGAGCATTGCCGAACCCTCTGACGGATAGTCGTCGCCCTTGTCTGAGAACGGGCAGCCCATGCATTCGTAGCTGTAGCGGTCGCCCTGGAAGATCTCGACCACTGGCTCCAGATCGGGATCGTTGTCGCGCCAGTCGGTTCCCATGTTGGTCGCGGACGTGTGCGAGATCGCGAGGCCACCGGTGCGCCGAATCTCTTCGTAGAGCATCTTGGTGTCACCCTCGATCACCGCGCCGATGCCGTTGTGCCGCTGCATGTACTCTTCCGGCTTGACGAAGAACGGCACGTTCTGGATGCCGCGCTTGGTGTGGAACACGTTGCGATGCCCGTTCGGGTACCGCACCGAGCGCTCGTAGCCGAACAACGACGCATAGCCTTGCGTGTAGAACAGATCCGCGGCCTTCTCAGTCAGCCACCACCAGTACGTTCGGTCAGCACCGTACTGGTGGTCAGAAATGAAGCCCCAGTCCATGGCCGCCCCGTCCAACATGTAGCGGTAGAAGTCGAGGATCGATCCGTCCGGCGACCCGCGCAGGTCCATCGAGAGCTCCGTGTGCCGGTGAGTGTCGCCGCGCAGGATCTGCAGTTGCTTGCCCGCCACGCGGGTCCGATAGGCGCGGATGCGGCGCACGTCCTGGGCCTCGTTTGGATGGGCTGTGGGCCGCGCCGGTACGACCGGCGCCCGGTCGCTCAAGGCCGGTTGCGATGGCCGGACACCGGGCTCGTAGCGACCCGCGTACACGTTCTCGATCACGGTTTCCTCTGGCAGGTTGACCATCACAGAGAAGGTGGGGTGGCCATCGCGGGGCCAGGCGATCCACAAGCCGTCTTGCGCCGGCGTCGCGGCCGCGAACATGCTGGATCTTCCCCGGCTGTACGGCAGCATGGCTGGCTCGGTCCAGCCTTCGTCTGTCAGCGTGGTAACGAAAAAGCGCCAGTAGTCGGCAAGCCGCCTTCCCTGGCGGTTGCGAATCAGCAGGTGCAGGCGATCTTGGTCGTCGATCGCCAGCCGACCGTAGTGGTGAAGTTGGCCGCTGTCGGGCGTATAGGCCTTTTCGCCGCGCTCGATCGCAAACTCAGCGGCCATGCCCAGCTTGCTCTCGCCGACATACGCCGCCACCTCGACGCCGCGCCGGTCATAGATCGGATAGCCGGGGGCGATGTCGACTTTGTCCAGTCGCCCCTGGTCCTTGGCCCAGTTGACCCTTCCCACTTCGTAGCTCACCCACAGCCGGTCTTGGCTGTCCACTGCTAGGTCGGGCCGGGCCTCCAGCCGCTCCGTTGCGGCCACTTCGATCACGTTCCCGGGCTCCCCGCCGGAGATCCGGCGCATGCGCACGTCATACCGCCCTTGGTCGTACGTATCCCAAGCGACCGTGACGTGACCCTGCGAGTCCACCGCGATGGCGGGCTCCCAGTCGTTCTGCTCGCTGTCGCTGACCAGCAGCTCTTGCCCCCATGCGCCGTCCTCGTAGGCGATGTAGTACACGTCGGACTGCTTGCCCCGGAACGCCTGCCAGGCCAGGTGGATCTTGCCGTCCCGAAATGCCACGTCGTGGTCGAAGTCCGATTGCGGCGCGCTGGTCAGCCGCTGCAGCGGGCCGAAGATCGTGCCGTCGTACCAGCGTGCGTACAGATCGAAATTGCCGTCGACTTGTTGCGACCAGACGGTCCACACACGCCCTTGCTCGTCGAATGCCAAGCGAGGCTTCCAGACGTCCCCGCTGACCCCGGGCACTTGGGTCCACGTGCTCCAACGCTGCTCGTCGTTGTCATAGCGCGCCAGGCGCACCTCGTCTTGGAACCCGTCGTAGCTGGCCCATGCAAGCCAGACTTCAGAGCGATCCGCGGGATTCGTGACGATGTCCGGGAAATCGTCAGAGCGCGTGTCTTCGGTCATGCGCATCACGTCGACAATGCGTGGGTCCAGTGGTGGCTCCGGCTCCGGGTCGCGTGGCGTCATGAACTGTTCTGACGAGCCCAGGTCAGGGATGTTCTTGCGGGCGGCCTCGTGCTGTGCCGGCGCGTCCGGACGCAAGCGTCCCGGCTGGGCGTCGTTTGGCTGGGCCAGCAGCAGTGTCGCTGCGGCCAGGCCAAGGCTCAAGAGGCGGACAATCGAACGGTAAATGCCTGAAGGGGTCATAAGAGATCGGGTAACGGCGCGACGAAGCCAGAAGCGCCGGCTTTCGAGGCTGGCACGATTCTAGCGAACCTCTTCAAGCGCATCCCGGCCATGCGCTTTCATAGCGACGAAACAAGCTTCGGGATGTTCAACAATGGAACAGGGCCACCGGGCAGATGGGCGTCCGAGTGGGCTGCCTGGGACTCCCGCTCCTGCGCTTCACATGATGTCATTCGACCGTATTCGCGCAATCGCCGCCGAAGCGGGCGCGGCCATCATGGAGGTCTACTCTGGCGATTTCAGCGTTCGTGCGAAGGACGATACATCCCCGCTGACCGAGGCAGATCTCGCCGCTCACGCCATCATCGAGGGTCGCTTGCGGGAGGAGTTCCCCCAGATCCCGCTGCTCTCCGAGGAGGGCTCCGAGCAGGTGCCATATGCGACCCGCAAGCGCTGGCGGCGCTATTGGCTGGTCGACCCGTTGGATGGCACCAAGGAGTTCGTCAAGCGCAATGGCCAGTTCACGGTCAACATTGCCCTGATCGATGGCAACCGACCGGTGGCCGGAGTAGTCCATGTGCCAGCGACGGGGACCACCTATTGGGGGGGCGAGTCCACAGGCTCGTTCAAGTCCACGGAAGCGGGCGATGCGGTTCCGATTCGGTGCAGCGCCATCCCGCCGAGGGGACGCCTGCGAGTGGTCGGAAGCAGTTCGCACCGATCAGCCGAAACGGACAGATACCTGCAGGCCTTGAGGCGGCGCTACAGCGAGATGTCCTTCTTGGCGGTTGGCAGTTCGATCAAGATCTGCATGGTGGCCGAAGGTGCGGCCGACATCTACCCGCGCTTCGGACCCACGATGGAATGGGATACCGCCGCCGCACATGCGATCCTGAATACGGCGGGCGGAAGACTGATCCGACACGACACAGGTGAGGACTTGTCGTACAACAAGCCAGACTTGCTGAACCAGTGGTTCGTGGCCGAAGCACCCCGTAGCGGGTTCGGCGGGAAATGAACGCGATGCCGGACAAGACCGCCCTGCGGGAATTGGCTTCGCTGCCGTCGCCACAGGCGCTTTCCAAGATCCTCGCTATTCTCGAAGCCGATACGGGCACCTTGCATCGCCTGCGCGCTGACGGGCTCTTGCACTTGGAACAGCATGCCGGCCCGATTCCCGGCGCGTTGCTGCCTGTGATCCGGCGTATCCCGGTCGGCAAGGGCATGGCCGGGCTGGCTGCCGAGCGGGCCGAGCCCGTACAGGTCTGCAACCTGCAAACCGATGCGAGCGGCACTGCTCGCCCCGGGGCGCGCTCGACGGGTATGCGCGGTTCGATCTGCGTGCCTATGATGAAGGGTGCGCGCATGGTCGGAGTCTTGGGCGTCGCAGTCGAGCGCGAGCGCGATTTCAGCGACTCAGAAACCGATTGGCTCTTGGAAGCCGGCGCGATCCTGGCCGAGACCTGCGAGTAATCTGGCATGCCGACGCAACTGGTCAATCTCGACCCCTCCCAACTGTCCTCCAATCCTTGGATTCACCTGCACCCTAGCGACAATGTCGCCGTAGCGCGGGTCCACATCCCGGCGGGGGCCAAGCTGGAGTTCGAGGGGCGGCTGATCCAGACTTTCCAGCCGATCACGCCCGGCCACAAGATCGCCCTGCGCGAAGTGGCGCCGGGCGAGACCGTGTACAAGTACGGTGAAGAGATCGGTCGTGCCGGGGAGCAGCTTCATCCGGGCACCTGGGTGCATACCCACAACTTGGAGTTCGACATCAACGAGCGCCAGTACGAATTCGGCACGGCACGGTCCGACCTCGCGGACATCCCGCTGCCGGAGAACGGCACATTCATGGGGTATCCGCGCGCCGATGGCCGCGCGGGCACTCGCAACTTCGTCGCCATCGTAGGTGCGAGCAACTGTTCTGCCTATGCGACCGAGCGCATCGCCGCTGCGTTTCGCGACGAGAGCTTTGCAGGAACTGGCGTCGATGGAGTCGTCGCGCTGCCCCACGCGGATGGCTGTGGTCAAGGCGAGGGCGCTGACTCTGACCTGCTGCGAAAGACGTTGGACGGTTTGGCAGACCATCCCAACATCGCTGCCGCGGTTGTGGTCGGGCTCGGCTGCGAGGTGAACCAGATCGGCTACTACCTCCGCGAGGAGACCGTCCAACCGGGCAAGGCACCTCGCCGCGGGCTGACCCTGCAGGAGAGCGGGGGCACGCGCCGCGCTGTTGACGACGGGGTAAGAGCTGTGCGGGAGATGATCGAGTCTGCCGGTCGGCTCGAGCGGCAGCCCTGCCCTGTCTCCAAGATCGCCATATCCCTAGAGTGCGGCGGCTCCGATGCCTTCTCGGGCATCACCGCAAATCCCGGGGTGGGGTACTGTGCGGACCTAGTAGTAAAGCAGGGGGGCACGGCCTGCTTGGGCGAGACCACTGAGATTTGGGGTGCCGAGCACCTGCTGACGCGGCGCTCGGCCAGCCCGGCTGTGGGTAGGCGCCTGTTAGACATGTTGGACTGGTACTTCGACTATGTCGGTCGGTTCAAGGATCCGGTCACCTTCAACAGCAACCCCTCACCGGGCAACATGGCGGGCGGGATCACCAACATCGCAGAGAAGTCCCTCGGGGCTGTTGCCAAGGGCGGCCACGCCACGCTCAGCGCGGTCTACGACTATGCCGAGCGGATCAACGAGAGCGGCTTCGTATTCATGAACAGCCCCGGCTACGATCCGGCTTCCGTTACGGGGATGGTGGCGGGAGGCTGCAACATCTGTCTCTTTACCACCGGCAGGGGAAGTTGTTTCGGATTTGCCACTGCTCCGGTAATCAAGGTGGCATCGAATTCCGCCACGGCCAGGCACATGGACGAGGACATGGACATCAACGCCGGCACGGTGGCGGATGGCGAGGAGGACATTGCCGCGCTCGGGCGCAGGATGTACGACACGCTGCTCGAGGTAGCCTCCGGTCGCCAGACATGTAGCGAGAAGCTGGGCCATCGCGAAATGATGACGTGGCGAATCGGCCCGACGCTGTGACGGGCACCCTCTGCAGCTGCGCAAAGCGCCCGAATCCCGTATTCGGAACCCGTCGCGCAGGGTGCCGGTTAGGCGCGGAGTTCGTCGGCTACCTTCGTGCGAACCGCTAGGATAAAAAGAGCGGCCGGGGTAGCTCAGCTGGTTAGAGCGACGGACTCATAACCCGTAGGCCGGCGGTTCAAGTCCGCCCCCCGGCACCACTCTTCAACCTATCTCTCGGGTCGCTCAACGGGGTCCACCCAATAAATGGAGGAGATATGGACGATCCCATAATGGTCTTGGCGCTCGCCGAGTACATGAGACAACTCATCCCGGTGTGTTCGATTTTCGGCGGATTCGCGCTCACAGCCATCGTCTTGGAACGCAGAGGCGAGCCTAATTCCGCTCACGACCTAGTCGTGCTTCTCCTAATGGTCACGGCAGTTTCGATGATCGTGACGGTGTGTAGTGCTGCACGGTACCTTTACAGCCTGGAAAGGATCGCAGTGCTGGCGGAAAGTACGTATGGAAGTAACTTGAAGGACTTGGTTGCGACCGGAGACCCGGAGGGCCTCTTTTCGAGAGATTTCGCTATGTTCCATGTATTGCTGGGCTTTAGCGGAGGGTTTTCTCTGATTGGGATCTTTTCTGTTCTTGGAGCAATGGCCGTGTCGGGCTTCGCGCGTGGCCGAGTGACGAGGTGGGTTTCGTCGTTACTTGCAGCGGCGGGTCTCGTCTTGTTGTGTATAGCCTTAAGCGCTTGAGCAACACCTAGATCCATCTAGCAGCACTGGGTCATCACTGAGAGCACCTTTGCCGAACCTCCGCTGTGGTGATCTACCACCCATGCTGGAGCCAGTTCCAATGGCAGAAGGCGTGCCGGTGGGACTTGCCGCGTCGTTGCGCTCCGAGATGCAGCTTAATCGTGCCGGATCGTGCTTAAGTCCATCCGGCCTTTGCGCGGTCATGGCGACGATGTCTTGCGCCTTTGGTCATTCGACTTGACGAAACCGATGCTGTAGGCTGTTTCGGGGACTCGACCGTCGGTCATCGGCGCATTCGACGACGTCACTCATGGGGCGCTCGGGGAAACGTGGCGGTCGGCGTGCGTTGGTTATTCGGCGCACCAGGTTGCGGCAGTCGGAGGGCTGGTTGCCGCGACCGCCTCCCCACTTTCGCCGGACAGACAGCCCGCTACCGGGAGCAACCTGAGAGCTGCCCAGCAAGGCGGAAGCACCTCTGAGCTGTTCCGCATCTGGACTTGGGTGGGAACTTGTGGACCGTGCCTGCATGGATGCTGTGAACGAGACGCGATCCAGTGAGTCAGCGCTGGAATCCGTAACGGGCCGCTTCGCGGGGCAGGGCCGAGACGGATCGAGTCGGGCGAATGGGTCAGCCAAGGCGGGTGGCCCCTCTGCGGATACTACCCGCTGTCTAATTCATCCGGGGAAATCTCCCTGAGTCGAGCAACGCGCCCTTGCCAAAGGAAGAGCCAATCAAAGACCAGAATGTGAAGCCAAGCTGCGGTAGCCGCAATCGTTGCCGCGCCCGCCCGCAGAGCTAGCTGCCGGGGAAGGTTTCGCAACATGGCCACCCACCGCACTCTGCGTGGCACGAGGAACAGTAATCCATACAAGACGAGAATGAACGCCGTCAGTCCCAACGCCCGGTAGGTATGGAGGCGTTCGTAGATCTCGTCGGCAAACCCTACGGAGTTGTTCGGGTCGACGAAAACCATGCGCCAGAAGAGGGTTACGGCCAGAAGCATACCCAAGCCGACTGCCATGCAACGCAACCACCGAAAGCGTTTGAAGACCTTGAATGCGATCGCACTAGAAATCTCGAGCTGTCGGCAAAATAATGGATCTTGGTTCGGGTCCTCTAGATGTGACATTACGGAACAGAAGCCCCACTTGGTCGAATCGCCCTCGGGCTCCAGCGGACAGGAGGGATCAGGTTTTCTTGCCAAGCTCGACTTGATCTGGCTCTTGGCAATCAAGTAACCATCAGCCATCAGGGCTTGCGCCTCGACCTCCGAGCAGGAGTCTAGGTCGGTGCGGACGCTTGAGAGGAATATTTGGATGTTCTTGTCAACGCCGTATGAGATCGTCCTTCCGACTTGCTGCTTCTCCAAGTTCTCCGGTTCTCTTCCTATTCTGGTCAACTCCGGCTGCTCCAGATCCTGCCTCAAATGCAAGAAGTCGAGCTCCTGCACTTGCACTTCGGTGTCCCGTCTGAGGGCGGCTGTCTCATACATTTCCTCGCGGATCCGGTCCATCATCACGGAGTTGCTGCGGCTCAATACCGAGATCATCCTGGTGCTCGGGTCGGGATCGTCCTCCATCTGGCCGCACGCATCGCTGACGATCCGGTGCGTGCACTTGTTATCCAGCAGGCCCTCGATCCCCTGATTGTCGTGGACACCGCCGTCCACTAGTTGCGGTGTCCATCCGGCGTACAGATCCGTCAGGGATTGGGCGTGGAATACTCCCGGGACAGCGGTGGACGCCGCCACGGCGATGCCAAGAGGCAGATCCTTATATTTCCGTAAGAGATCGTCCTCCGAGAAGTAGGTGGGGCGGAGCCTCGTGTTCTGGTCAATCTCGTTTCTCGCACCTCGCGTGCGAACCTCTCCCATTCAGGTGGAGGTGAACCGAGAGTTGTGCCCCGTATTGAGCGTCGTTGCATTCAACAGAAGGATAGGAACCTTGTTGCGCCGCCGATCATTCGCCGTGCAGTCTTCAATCTTGGCAAACGGCTTGAATCCGGGGTCTTCGCCCACCGGTTGGATGACGGTCTGCCTCAAAGGAATCGCTGGAAGAACGTCGCACCCGACTAGTGGCTCGAATAGATACCGGGTATAGAGCTCGGCGATTCGATCGCTGCGTGAGTAGGAAGGGCCGTACATGCGGCAGTTCTTAATCGGGTTTGCGAAGGTTCTCGTTCTCAGGTTGTGTCTAACTCCGTCGTACAACCGCCGCTCCAAGTCAGAGACGATTTGAACGTAATCCTCGCTCCCTATCTCTTCGTCTCTATGTTCCTGCAAGAGCTTCCGGACCTTGAGGTAGTACATGGACCCGATCACGCTTCCACCGGAAACGGTCGAGAGAACCTCCACTTGACGCAGCAAGTCCAACTCGGCCATGCGAGCCAACACACCAAGGTGAAAGAATGCAGCCCGGAACCCTCCTCCGGAAAGCGCAAGGCCTAGGCGTGCATGGCTGGCGCTTGGCACTCTCGAGGGATTGTCGTTCATGGCTCTTTCCTTCCAATGACCCTAGGCCGGTCTCCATTGGCTGCCTTCCGACGCAAGATTCGATGAATCAATCTGCGACAAGGCAAGCGGTTCCCACATGGTAGACGGCAGCGCATGCCGCTTCTCATCCGGTTCCGCCGGCTTGTCCGCCAGCACTCCTTAGAATGAGTTCTCGATCTGCTGAGTTGATGCCTGCAACGCGGCGTCATAGAGTGCCAAGTAGGCCCGAGTGTGCCAGGCACTGGGTTGGTAGCTGCCCGACCCGCCGCCTATTGCGTCTCCTCGGAGTCTAGCCTCTCGGCAGATGGAGGCACTCACTCGTTGTCGCCGAACACGACCATCTTGTCGTTGGAAGCCTTGGAGAAGCGGCGTTAGGACTACCTGCTCAAGTTGCCGATGCGGCGACGGGTGAAGCAGTTGGTACGGCGGAAGGCGGCTGGACGGCGGAATCTAAGGTAACAGCGCCTGGGGCTAATCGGCCCTCAGCAGGCGGAAGCCGATGTTGCCGAGATCGTGAGTTCCGGGCCGGTCTCCCCCGGGCAGGCTCTCAGCGCTCGGGGATGGGAGAGCACTCGACAGCGGCCTTCATCGGACAGGATTCACGGGCGAAATCCGGGGCTTGGTTGCGCTGGCTCCAACGGCGCTGGATCGGAGTTCCGGCACCGCAGCTGTATCTGCTTGCGGTTCCTTTACGGCATCGCCTCCGCGGAGCCTATAGCACTTGTTCTGGCAGACCTTGCAGACGGACTTGCGCGGCCCACGGTGGCCAACTCGAATCGACCCTTGCAGCAACCCTGGCAGCGCCAGGCGTAGCTCCCGTCAAATCACTGCCATGGGACGAGGTAGCCGTATACTGCACTCGCACAGTGGGCCGGCCGTGGGCCATCGCGAGGAGCTCCCCATGTGCCGCGACTTGGTGGCCTGGCCCGCAAGTGCCCCGGACTCTGTCTCGGCACGGGCCTCAGCGCTCCCTGTAGGACCGCTCGATCCTCGACAGGAGCGCTACGGGCCCCTCGAGGCCGAACCGCGCCGTCCGTCTCCCGCCCCTCGGCGCCAGCGTTACGGGGGTCCGTCCGGACATGCGTTGGATGGGCGGATTCTGTATCCTCATACCCATGCCTGTGAAAGGCCCGCTCGCCTTCGCGGCGTGCTTTGTCCTCTTCCTGTCTGCACAGGCTGAGGAACCGCGTCCGGTCGTGGCTCTGGAGACCTCCATGGGGACCGTGCGCGCAGAACTGTACCCGGAGGTAGCGCCCAAGACCGTTGCGAACTTCCTCGCCTACGTCAACTCTGGCTTCTATGACGACACGGTGTTTCACCGCGTGATCGAAGGCTTTGTCGTCCAGGGCGGCGGCTTCACTCCGGAACTCGTCCCCAAGCCTACCCGCAAGCCGGTACGCATCGAGACGAAGAACGGCATAAGCAACGAGCGCGGTACGGTGGCCATGGCGCGCCAGATGGGCAAGGACACCGCGACCTCCCAGTTCTTCATCAACCTAAAATCCAATACCACGCTGGACCGGGGTGCGCTGCAGTTCGGTTACACGGTATTCGGCCGCGTGATCGAGGGCATGGATGTCGTGGACCGCATCTCGCGGGTCCAGACCAGTCGGCGCGGTCGCATGCAGGACGTGCCCATCCTGCCGGTTTTCCTAGACAGCGCCCGGGTGGAGCAGTAGAGTCGGCGGCCGGTGGCGACGCCGCTATTGACCCAGCTCTAGCGGAACGTCGTTGAAGTTCCGGGTGAGCGGCACCACTTCGGCGCCTTCAGGGGCCTTGAACTCGAACATCGATTCGCTCAGGGCCGGATTCATCTGCTCGTCGGAGAACTGGTAGACGTTGACAGACTCGTCCCGTCCCACGATGCGAATGCCTGTGATTGAGTACGCGGCCGGATCGAAGTCGAACTCCACGCGGGAATAGAAATCCCGCGCGTTGCGCCCCTCGCCGATCAGCACTGATTGTCCGCCCGCCTCCTCGATGCGCAGATTGCGGAACATCCTGCGCAGGCGCATCCGGCCCAGCAGGAACGACAGCGGCGCGCGCAGATCGGTCATCGCCTCCAACTCCACCTGGCGCACTTGGTTGGAGTGCGGGTTGTACATCCGAAACATCGTGCCATCGCTGACCGCGACCTTGCCCTCTGGCTTGGTGTAGTCCCAGCGCATCTTGCCGGGGCGCTGGAGGTAGAGCGTGCCGGTCTCGACCATGCGCCGTTGCCCTGAGTACTCCATCGACTGTTCGAACTGCATCTGCAGCCCGCTCAGGCTGTTGTAGCGGCGCTCGATGCCCTCGATGGTCTTGTTTAGCGGCTGCGCTGTCGCGACAGAGCTTGCGATGGCCAAGGCGAACAAAACGCCGGAAAGAGCAGATTTCGAGGTCATGGGCACGGGGCGCGCAGTAGCGGATAGGTATGGCGCGGGCCGATCCCTTTCGACGTACGGGCCACGCTAGTTTCAGTATACCGGTCGGTCCTGCTCAATCCCGCAGCAGCTTGCGTATGCCGCGGGTCGCTTGGCGGATGCGCTGCTCGTTTTCCACCAATGCGAAGCGGACCGAGTCGTCGCCACGCGGCCCGAAGCCGATTCCGGGCGACACGGCGACCAGTGCTTCGTGCAGCAGCAGCTTGGAGAACTCCAGCGATCCCGACCATGCATAGCGCTCCGGGATCTTGCCCCAAACGAACATCGTCGCCTTCGGCGGCTCGATCTCCCAACCGCCGCTGCCCAAGCCGTCGATCAGCGCGTCGCGGCGGCTCTTGTACATTGCAGCGTTCTCCGCTGTTGCTGACTCGCAATGGCGGAGGGCGATGATGGCGGCGATCTGGATGGGCTGGAACATTCCGTAGTCCAGATAGCTCTTGATGCGCGCTAGCGCGTCGATCATCTTGGGATTGCCCACGCAGAAGCCCACGCGCCAGCCTGGCATGCTGTAGCTCTTGGACATCGAGAAGATTTCGACGCCGACCTCTTTCGCGCCCGGCACTTGCATCATGGACGGAGCTTGGTAGCCGTCGAACACGATGTCGGCATAGGCGAAGTCATGCACGAGCATGGTGCCGTGCCTATGGGCCAAGTCTACGAGCGGGCGAAAGAAATCCAGCTCCACGCACTGAGTCGTGGGGTTGTGCGGAAACGATGTCAGGATCATCGCCGGCTTGACTCCCGGCTTCTTGAAGATGTCCTCGATGCGCGCGAGGAATTCGTCCGGAGACGGCATCGGAACCGCGATCTGCACTCCATCGGCCATCACCACGCCCCACTGGTGGATGGGATAGGACGGATCTGGCATGGCGACCCCATCCCCCGGCCCGATCGTGGCGAACGTGAGGTGAGCGAGCGCGTCCTTGGACCCCATGGTCGCGATCGCTTCCGTCTCGGAATCCAATTCCACTCCGAACTTGTCTTGGTAGCGCTTGCAGATCTCCTCCCGTAGGCGGGGGATGCCACGCGAGAGCGAATAGCGGTGGTTGCGCTTGTCACGGGCTGCTTCGGTGAGCTTTTCGACGACCAAGTCGGGCGTCGCGCCGTCGGGATTGCCCATGCCCAGATCGATCACGTCGAGCCCAGCCCGACGGGCCTTGGCGCGCATCGTGTTGATCTCCGCGAAGACGTAGTTCGGGAGCTTGCCGATGCGATGGAAGGGCTCCTCGTCAAAGATCCCCATTGGCTCATTCTCTCAGACGCGAGAGCGCACTCCTGAGGGAGGCGGGTCAGGTGCGACCCCGATAGTGTCCGGTAGCGTCGGGCGTGATGTATGCAATGTAGTCTGGAGATTGCGGGCCCGCACCGGATTGCGGGTCCCTGATTGCAGCGCGTTGCGATGGATGATCGGACCACACACCTGTTCGCCAAGCGCGGGCTGTTCGTGATCGGAGGCCCCTGCGTCATCGAATCCTCCGAGCATGCCCTCCAGATCGGTCGCGCATTGGCGGAAGCGGCCAACTCGGCGGGAGTGGGCGCGGTATTCAAGGCTTCCTTCGACAAAGCCAACCGGACCAGCCAGTCGTCATATCGCGGGCTTGGCCTGCAACAAGGCCTCGAGGTCTTGCGCGATGTCCGCAAGGAGACCGGCCTGCCCGTGCTCACCGACATCCACGAGCCCGGCCAGGCTGCAGCGGTGGCCGAGGTGTGCGACATCCTTCAGATTCCCGCCTTTCTGTGTCGTCAGACGGACCTGTTGGTAGCGGCCGGGCGCACCGGTCGCGTCGTCAACATCAAGAAGGGCCAGTTCATGGCACCCGAAGACATGCAGTACGCCGCCGACAAGGTCGCCTCCTGCGGCAATCGCCGGATCCTCTTGACTGAGCGCGGCACCAGCTTCGGCTACCGCGACCTGGTGGTAGACTTCCGGGCGTCGGCCAAGATGAGCGCGCTGGGCTATCCTGTCGTGCTCGACGTCACGCATAGCCTGCAGCAGCCGGGCGCGGCGGGCGGCACGAGTGGGGGACAGCCCCAGTTCATCGAACTGTTGGCTAGGGCGGGCGCGGCCGCCGGATTCGACGGGCTGTTCCTTGAAGTCCACGAGGAGCCCGGCCGGGCTCTCTCGGACGGTGCCACTGCGCTGCAGCTGGACTTGCTGCCGGAGTTGTTGGCTCGGGTGGCGAAGATCTGGCGTCTGGTGTCCAGCTTCGACTCGCGCCGTGGCTCTGCGGAGACCTGAGCTACTTCAGCGAAAGGCCACCGTCGACGGCGATGATTTGCCCCGTCACGAACGCCGGCCCTTCGAGCAGCATGCCGACGGCGGAGGCGATTTCCTCGCCAGAGCCGTGCCGCCCCATCGGGGTGTTGCGCACGAGGCGGGCGATTTCGTCGGGCATCTGATCTCCGAAGTGGATGACGCCCGGAGCGATCCCGTTGACTGCGATATCCGGCGCGAGCGCCTTTGCCAACCCGTGTGTCAGCATCACGACACCGGCCTTGGAGGTGCAATACGGCACGTGCTTGGCCCACGGCCGCAACCCGCCTAGCGAAGCAATGTTGACGATTCTTCCCCCGCCTCCGCGAAGCATGATCTTGGCCGCCTGCTGGCAGCAGAAGAACGTAGCCTTGAGATTGACGGAATGAATAGCGTCCCAGTCGCGTTCAGAGGCGTCGAGCGGGTCGATGGCACGGAAGACCGCCGCGTTGTTCACCAAGCAGTCCAGCCGCCCGAACGCTGTTTCGATCTCCCCGAACAAGCGCCGGATCTCGGCAACGTTCGCCAGATCCGCCCGAAAGGCCCGTCCGCCACAGGCGGCCGCCGTGGCGAGGGCATCAGTCTTGGACGTGTTGTAGTGGACCGCGATCCTGGCGCCGCGGCTTGCGAGGTGCAGCGCGATGCAGCGCCCGATCCGCTTCGCGGCGCCGGTCACGGCAACGACCTTGCCTTCCAGTGTGTGCATCGGGCAGTCCGCCGGGTGCCAGCGGCGACTGGTTTGAGAGAGTACTACGATAGCGATAGGGCGCAAGCGCGCCCCGCACTGGCTGGCCGGAGCGGCGATCTCAGCGAGAAATGAACAAGTACATCATGATTGGCCCGCAGGGAGCTGGCAAGGGTACTCAGTCCGTCCTGCTCTCGCGGACGTTCGGGTTCGTGCACATTTCGATCGGGGAGATCTTCCGCTGGCACGTGGACAACCACACCAAGCTCGGCTCGCAAGTGACGCGCATCACGGCTCAAGGCCGACTGGTGTCCGACGAGATCGTCGAAGAGGTCGTGCGCGAGCGCTTGGAGCTGCACGACTGGCGACATGGGTTCGTCCTGGATGGCTTCCCGCGGACTCCATCCCAAGCCAGCTACCTGTTCGAGAACTGGAATCTCGACCGTGCGATTTACTTGAACCTGCCCGATGCTGCGGTCAGCCAGCGCGTGCTGAAGCGCGCCCAGGCCGGCCAGGGCGGAGGCTTTACGAAGCGCGCTGACGACAACCCTGAGGCGCTCCAGCACAGGCTGTCCGAATACCACCTCAAGACCCGGCCGCTGCTCAAGCTCTTCGAAGAGCGCGACTTGCTGTTGAAGGTGGACGCCAGTCGCTCGATCGAGGAAGTATTCGGAGCGATCTGCGCGGGACTAGGCTTGTCAGAGCCCGTTGCCGACCGCCGCTCGGCGGCGTAGCCCCTAGCGCACAGGCAGCCCGCGCCGACCCGCGCCCGGCTGTCGTGGCGGCTGCTGGCTGCGGGGCTGGTTCGGTAGCCCGGACCCGGCATTCGCCGGGGCGCGGTCCGCGGCGCCAGGATCTTCTCGATAGTCGTAAACGAACTCCCACTCGTTGTAGGCTTTCTTGCCGTTATAGACCTTGACGCCGGTGGCTTCGCTCTTGCTGGCGACGCCTGCGATCCCGCGTTCGAACCTTTGCACAGTGGCGGCGGCCTGGGCCGGAGCGGACGTGCCGGCGATTCCGCCGGGTCGTGGAGAGGTCAGCAGGCGGTTGATCAGCTCCGGCGCGCCCGAGCCCGACGCCGTCCCTGCAAGCCCGCCCGGCGTTCGGCCAGACGCGCCGCCGAGACCCTGCCGGGGCGCCCCCGGTCGTGGCGGCACGCCCGGTCCGCGGCCCTGAGCGATTCCGCCCGCAGCAGCGCCCAGGTCTTGCTGAGCGAAACGGCGCTCGTTCTCGTCCATCGGCACTTGGCTGGGCAGCATCCGACTGTAGTCTGGAGGCTGTCCGGGGTCTGACGGCTCGTCGGGGCTTGGCGAGGGTTCGCCCTCGGCGGTGTTGAACCCGAACCCTTGGCCGTAACGGGTTGCAGCGGCTAGGTCTGGTGCCGCGGAGTCTCGCACCGCCTGGAAGCGTTCCACCTGTTCGGGCACCTCTGGCGCAAATGGATCTTGCGCATTGGGCATGCCGGGCCGCGTGCCCGGCATGTTGCCAGCGCCGGGATCCGCCTGCGATCCGAACAGGCCGGTCAGCCCCTGTCCCATGGGAGCGCCCGGCGCTTGGCCGAGGCCGCCCTGGCGCCTGTCCTCGGCCGTGTCGAACAGCAGGGAGTCCTCGAAGCGCCCGTCCTCCCCCATGTGGATCAAGCGCCACTCCCCCGTCTCTCCGATTGGATCCGGAGCTCGCCTGCGCAGGTAGCGCACGCCATCCGTGTCTTCCAAATCGTCGAGGTCCTCGGGGTACTTGTTGTGATCGCGGTGGTAGAGCTGGATTGCGCGCCGGTACTGCTCGCCGCGCTCGATGAGCTGCGCATCCTTCAAGCGCTGCGACTGCAGCGCCATCCGCGGGATCGAGAGGGCCAAGCCGATCAGCAAGACGGCTGAAGTCACGAGCAGCGCCAGCAGGACATAGCCCTCCTGGCCACGCCTGGCGGCGTCTTGCCCGGACCTCATTGCGGAAACTCCAGCGGGATCGAGAACTCCTGGTTCTCTTGGGTGTCTTCGAGCCTGACCGCCTGCAGCCCGATGTCCGTGATCCGGTAGCGACCCTGCAGGAGCGATCCTTCGGACGCCAGGAGGATCTCGTCGCCATCGAGCAAGAATGCTCGCCGGGCCTCCGAGTGCGCCGAGCTGGCCAGCCCGTAGTACTTCCAGTCTGGCGGGCGCGCCTTCTTAGGGGCAGGCCTTGGGGCCGGTCGCGCGGGCCTCGGAGCGGGCTTGCGCGCGGCCGCTTCCAGCTTGGCTTGGGCAAGCCGCGCTTCCTCTCTGGTCGGCCCCGCGATCTCGCGCGGCTTCGGGCGGCCGAAGTTGAAGATATCTCTGTCCACGACCGGCGTTTCGATAGCGCGGACGCGCTCGAGCAGATCTTTGCGCAGCGTCGCGTCAGCGGTGAAATCGGGCTCGTTCGGGGACTGCGGATCAACGGTCGGAGGCTGGTTCGCTGCCCCGCCCGCGGATACAGCTGGGCGTTGTGCGGTCGGCAACAGCGCCGGTCCCCCGCCGGGCCCGCTGAAGAACTGCACGTACACCACGATTGCGAGCACGGCCAGCGCCACTCCCAGCTGGATCAGCGATCTCTTGTTCGCTCCGAGTTCCACCGCGGTCTCCTATAGGTCCCTCACCAGCGTGTCAAAGCGCATGTTGATCTGCAGCTCGTTCAAGTTGCCGTCGCTGCGCGGCGTCGCGCCGAGCGAGCCAATCACGAAAAAGACCTTGGAACGATCGAGTTGGTACAGGAACTGCACCAAGTTGTCGTAGCGTCCGCGCAAGCTGGCGTTCACAGCGAGGCTGCCGTACTGTTCATTCCCTTCGAGCGGCTCGACAGCATAGCTGGTCTCGCGGATCTCGATCCCGGCCTGCGTCGCCGCCGCGCCCAGTTCGGTCAGCAGGGCGGAGAACGCGCTCTGGCGGGGCAGGGCGATCTCCTCTACCAAGGCGCTGCCGTCGACCTGAGCGGTCTCGATCAGCTTCGCCCGGGCCTGGACGACCTCCGTGGTGGCTCGCGACTCTTGGACTTGCGCGGCCAATGTAGCGTTGCGGGCTTCGAGCTCGTACTCTCCCAGTTTGGCTGGGCGGACTGCCAGCGAATAGAACCCCAAGTTGCACACGGCCACTGCGCCAAGCGCCGCCAGCACGGTCTTGGGCGCGAATCGGCGGTACCACTCCATCGACGCGACCGGCCGGTCGGTGCGATCAGAGTTGCTGGTCATACTCCACCGTGAGTTGGTAGCGGAAGGTAGGATCGCCATCGGTGGGCGGCAGGCTCCCGCGCAGCGCGGGAGCCCGGAAGAGGTCGGATTCCTCCAGCGTCTTCAGAAAGCCGATGAAATCCGCCGGTGCCTTGGCACCGAGCGTCATGTCCAGGCGGATAGTGTCTCCTCGGGCTACCTCCGGCTTGATCGTGAGCATCCTGACGTTGGGAGGCAGCACGACCTCCAAGTCGAGAAACGTCCGGGTCCAAGACACGCTCTTGCGCACCAGCAGCCCGTTGAGGAATGCTGTGCGCTCGAGGGTCTCGCTGGTGCTCTCGCTTCCGAGCTGCCGCGATGCGGCCGCGGCCAGGGTGTCCAGGCGGCGCTGCTCTGCGATCAAGTCTCGTTGCTGACCGAGCAGTTGGTCCGGCGTCCCCTCGATGCGAAGGAATCCGGCCACCAGCCATGCCGTCACGACCAGCAGCGCCAGGGCTGCGCAACACGCCAGGGCGGAGAAGGCCCGGTAGCCGCCTGCCGGCTTCGTGGCCAAGTTCAGCCCTGACGCCGACGGGCTCGTGATGCGCATCGCCCACACCGCGCGACCCACGCGATCAGCCATGCACGTACCCCATCAAACCCGTGCCGCAACTTGAGCCAGCAAGCGGGTCCCCGAGCAGGGGCCTGGCCGGAGATCCCGCTTCGTCGGGCAGCGCCTCCACAAGTGCCGGCTGTATCTCCCCGAAGTCGGCAACCACCAGATGTTCCACGGCGCGCCCGAGATTCTCCTCGATATAGACGAGGGTGGGGAAGACATCGGCCAAGACTTCCTGTACGCCGGCGGCCGCATCCGTTCCGTGGAGGTTTGGTAAGGCGATGCGCCGCAGCAGTCGCACAGTGCCACCCTCCACCGCGGTAATCGTCATCGCCTGGTCACTGTGCTTGAGCAGCACCGTCATGGCATCGTCGTCGACCAGATTAAGTGCGGCGGCGCACGATGAGCCTACGAATCCAGGACACAGCCCTGCGGCCTCGAACGCGCTCTCGCAGCGCAGTACGTAGTCGCTGGCTACCGCCGCGGCGAATACTGACGGCCTGCCGCCGCCATGTTGCGTCTGGAAGGTGATGCGGGCTAGGCGCGAGTCGAAGGGCAGGCTGTTGCTAAAGCGCTCTTCAACCGCGTTACGAAGGTCTTGAGTCCTGCGCGGCAGGCTGTCGAACTCGAACAGCGCCAGCCGGACCGCCTCGTCCGGGAGCAACACTGCAGCATGCGGGCTGGGCACGGGTTGCAACTCGCCGAGCACTGCCTGGATCGCGTCTTGTAGTCCGTCCGGCGGCTGGGGCTGGTCGCTCGCCAGATCGGCCTCCGGTAGTTCGCGCTCAGCCCGGGCGAGCACGGCCGTCCCTGACCGGCGCACGCCCATGAGCACGCCGCCGCCGAGTTCGAAAACCAGCGCGGGTTGGGGGTCCGGCCACAGCCGGTTGAGGGCTTGGAGCAGCGTTCCCACGATCAGTCGATGAAAGTGACCTTGTCGATCTCGCGCAAGGTGGTCAGGCCTGCGCGCACTCGCTCGACGGCGGACTCCCGGAGCGTCTGCATGCCCTCTGCCCGCGCGGCGCGGGCGATTTCGGAACTCGGACGCTTAGCTAGGATCAGTTCGCGGATGTTGTCCGACATGTCGAGTAGCTCGTGGATCGCGGAGCGGCCTCGGAACCCCGTGCCCGAGCATTCGATGCAGCCCTCGCCCTCGGTGAATTCAAACCCCTCCCATTCTTCCAAGGGCAGGCGCGAGGCCGCCAGCCGCTCGCGCGAATACCGCCGTTTCACGCAGCAGTGGGGACAGATCAAGCGCACGAGGCGCTGGGCAAGTATGCAATTCAGCGCGGAGACGAAGTTGTAGGCTTCCACGCCCATGTTCAGGAAGCGCCCCAACACGTCGACCACGTTGTTGGCGTGTACGGTCGTGAACACCAAGTGGCCGGTGAGGGCCGATTGGATGGCGATCTGAGCTGTCTCGGGGTCGCGGATCTCGCCGACCATGATCTTGTCGGGATCGTGGCGCAGGATCGAGCGGAGCCCGCGCGCGAACGTCAGCCCCTTCTTTTCGTTGATGGGGATCTGCGTGATACCGTGCAATTGGTACTCGACCGGGTCTTCAATGGTGACGATCTTGTCTTCGTCGCTCTGGATCTCGCTCAGCGCCGCATAGAGCGTGGTCGTCTTGCCCGAGCCCGTCGGGCCGGTCACTAGGACCATTCCGTACGGTTCTCGGATGTAGAGCCCGAAGCGCCGCTGGTCCGCAGAGCTGAATCCGACCACGTCCAAGGACAGCTTCTTGAACTTTTCGCTCATGGACTGCTTGTCCAAGATGCGCAGCACCGCGTCCTCGCCGAAGACGGTGGGCATGATGGACACCCGGAAGTCGATTTGCCGCCCCTTGTAGCGCACCCGGAAGCGCCCGTCTTGGGGCACTCGCCGCTCGGCGATGTCGAGTTCGCTCATCACCTTGATGCGCGACAGGATCGTTTCGTGCCAGTCCTTGGCGATTGGCGACATGGCGTAGTGCAGCACGCCATCGATGCGGTACTTGATCGCCACGTCGGCGTTGCGCGTCTCGATGTGGATGTCGCTGGCCCGCCGTTCCAGAGCGTTGAAAACGGTGGAATCGATCAGCTTGATGACCGGCGCGATACCGCTGTCCTTGGTTAGCTTGTCGATCGACAGCGTCTCGTCCGGATCCTCGCCCGCGCTTACGTCCAAGGTGAATTCTTCGGTGACCTCCTCCAGCACTCTCTGAGACTGCTCGGTCTTGTCCAGCAGCTCGTTGATCTGAGGCAGCGTGGCGATGGCGATCCGCAGTTTCTTGCCCAGCAGGGAGGCGATCTCATCGAGCTCGGGCAATCGTCTTGGGTCTGCGATGGCGATCTCTAACGAGCCGTTCCGCTCGGTGATCGGCACGAAGTTGTGCCGGAACATCAGATCGACCGGAATCGACCGGAACAGGTCGCTATCGATATGGACCGAGGTGAGATCGACAAACGGGTAGCGGTAGCGCTGCGCCAGTTGGCGAGCGCCATGCTCGGCCGCCCCGGGCCTGGTTTCAGTCGCTTCCTCGGGCGTGGGCATAGACTGGCGCCGTGCTCGCGCCGTGCAATAGATCTAGACGCACAAGCAGGAGGCAGCGTGCAGCCGCCCGTTGGGACAGCCTGCCTTCAGAACTGTTCCGCAAGGCTGAAGATCGGCAGGTACAGAGAGATCAGCACGAAGGCCACGAAGATGCCCATGAAGATCATGATGGCCGGCTCGATCAGGTTCAGCAGCGCGGCAGTCTTGGTCTGGACCTCGTCATCGAAGAACTCTGCGACCGATGTCAGCATCTGCGGCAGTGCGCCCGTCGACTCCCCTACGCGCACCATTTCGACCGCCAGGGTCGGGAAGAGGTCGGCTTGCAGCATGCTAGCCGCCAGGGTCTGCCCCTCGCGGACTCTTTCCCGGACCACGCCGAGCTTGCCCCGCAGCAGCCCCGAGCCGAGGGATTCGCTGGCGGTCTCTAGGGCGTGCAGCAGCGGCACGCCTCCCGTGAGGAGCGTGCCCAGCAGTCGCGCCAGCTGGGCCACTTGGTAGCGAATCCAGAGCTGGCCGACCATCGGCGTGCGCAGCAGCAGGCCCTCGAGACCGGCCCGTGCGCCTTCCCGGCGCAGAGTCCAGATTCCCCCGGCTACCGCGGCTGCTGCGGCCGCGACGAGCAACAGGGAGTTGTCGCGCGCAGCTCCGCCCAACGCGACGAGCAATTGTGTCGATACGGGCAGGTTCGCGTCCATGGTGTCGTAGAGTTGCGCGAACTCCGGCACCACGTAGGTCACGAGAAACACCACCAGCGTGAGCACCAGCGCGATCAGCACCGTCGGATAGATCAGCGACACGAGAATCTTCTTGCGAACCGCCAGCGCGAGTTTCTGGTATTCCACGTAGCGTTCGAGCACTGAGTCGAGCGCTCCAGAGCGCTCGCCGGCGAGCAGGGACGTGACATAAATGGGCGGGAACGCCTTGCGCTTGGCAAAGGCGTCCGAGAGCGGCACGCCGACTCTGACATCGTTGCGAACAGCGGCGATGTGTGCGGCCAGCGCCTTGTTGCGCACATTCCCCGCCAATAGCTCCAGAGACTGCGGGATGGGCATGCCCGCTCGAATCATGGCGAGGAATTGCGCGTTGAAGACCACGAATTGCTGCAGGTCGAGACGCCCGCGCTTGCTGCCTGGCCGGGACGTCTGGATCTCGCCCCGCACGCTCACCGAATGCACTAACAGGCCGCGCGCGGTGAATTGCCGCCGCGCCACGTGGGCGGAGGGAGCGGCCGCCACTTCCTCGTGGACCCCGCCCTGTCGGTCCGTGTAGCTAACCGTGAACTCAGGCATCGCGCCGGCCCTAGAGGCTAGGACGCTGGGCCGGGCCTTGGCGTGCAGCGCATTAGAACGAGAATCGCAGTCCCAACTGCAGCTGGCGCGCCTGGCCTGCCGACAGCGATCGCCCGAAAGTCGCTTGGCCGAACGTCCGTTCGGGCAGGTCGAAATTGGCGCGGTTCGTGAGGTTGAAAGCCTCCAGCCGCAGTTCGACCGTGGCTTGCTCAGACAGCCGCAGGGATCGCACGGCTGCCACGTCCAGCGAGCCGAAGCCCGGACCGGCCAGGATGTTCCGCCCGGCGCTTCCGAAGGTGAGCGGTGCAGGCATGGCGAAGGCGGCCGCGTCGAAGAACTGGCCCGGACCGTGAAGGCCGGTCGCCGGATCGCCGGTCAGGTTGGGTCGATCGGTGCCGAAGATACCGCCGGTGTTGCCGGTGTTGGAGTTGTCGATGGCCAACTGGGGGGTCAGCGGGCGGCCGCTTCCGGCCGTGGCGATCGCGTAGGCGCGCCAGCCCCCCAGCAGCCTGTGCCGGAACGGGGATGCGAGTTGGAGGGAGAGCGCCAAGCGGTGGCGCTGGTCGAAATTGGACAGGCCCCTCTCGGCCCGGAAGTCGTGGCTGTTCTGCGGGAACGATTGGTCGCCTGAAGAACTCAGGAAGGCCGAGACGTCGTCGATGGACTTGGCCCAGGTATAGGCCGCGCGAAAGCCGGCGAGCTCGCCGAAACGCCGTTCCAGGGTGGCGACGCCGGAGTGGTAGCTCGAGGCCGCTCCAGACTCGAACAGGACGATATTGGCGAAGCCGGGCGTCGGGCGCCGCAAGTCCACCTCGCCCTCCCCCGGCGGGGGCTGGTTCAGGTTTCGCCGCCGCAATAGCTTGGCTGCCTTCGAGCCAACGTAGGACACGCGCGCCACCAGCTCGCCGGGCAGCGCATGCTCGAACCCGAGATGCCAGTGCTGGGCGTAACCCGTGCGGTAGTCGGGTTGCAGGGTGTTGACCGATGCGGGAGGGGCGAAGCCCGGCCCGGAAAACGGGTCTGACAATCGCGGCAGAGAGACTTGCGACGGGAAGAACAGCTTCAGGTCAAAGTACGGAGGGTTGAAGTACAGGCCGGAGTTGGCCTCCAGCATGGTCACGTCATAGTAGAGGCCGTAGGCGGCCCTCACCACAAGCGAGTCGCGGGGATTCCAGGCGAGTCCGATGCGCGGCGCGAAATTGTTGCGATCCGCCGCGTATCCTGCCCTGCCGAGTGGCGAGGCGGCCGCGTCGATGAGTTGCAGCGTGCCGAGGTCGAACTGTGAGAAGCGGTCATCGGCGTCGTGAACGGGCGCGTTGTATTCGTAGCGCAGCCCGACGCTTAGCGTCAGTTCTGGCGCCAGCGTCCAGTCGTCTTGGCCGAACACGCTCCAGAATTGCGCGCGCTGGCGGAAGTCGTTGTCCACCACGGTCTGGATGCTGTACGTGGGAAAGCCGAGCAGCAGGTCCGACACGGGGTGTTGCGAAATCACGCCTAGGAAATTGAACTGGCCGCGTCCGAACAGGCCTTGGGTGCCGTCAATGCTGACGCTGCGGAGTTCGCCGCCCCACTTGAGCCGGTGCTTTGACTTCGCGTGCGTGAGATTGGCGGCGACGTGTTGCGTGGTGCTTGTGCGCGCGATCGGGAGCGCGGTGTCGTCCGACAGGCTGGCGTAGCCGCCGACATTGATACTGGGAAATCCCACGAAGCGGGGATCGGTAGTCAAGCCCTTGATGCCTAGCTCGCTGGAAATGTCGCGACCCGCGTTCTGGTGCGTGACCGCGCGGCGCAGGCGGTTGAACCCAGCGCGGATCTCTAGCAGGGTCAGCGCCGAGAACGCCTGTGAGTAGGCTGCCGCAAGGTGCTGGCCGCGGTCCAGCGTGAAGCTCCCGAAGCCAGGCACGTCAGAATCCGCGAACGGGCTGAAAGAGCGCAGGTGGCCGGAGTTGAAGCGGGCGAAGATGCGGCTCTCGGCTGCCGGGTCGTGGTCCAGGCGCCCCGTGAGCTGATTCACGAGGGCGTCACCGTCCGGCGTCGAAACGAAGTTTTGCACAGGGTCCCGTCGGTTGGGGTCTGGCCAGTAGCGGGCCGCGCCCGCGCCGGCCGGATCCTGCCTCCTCAGGGGAACGCGGTTGTCAGGGAACGGCGCTGCCGCGAAGGGGTCGATCACCGGAGCCGGAGTGTCGGAGAAATCGCCCGTGCGTTGCGCCGGAGTCGGCACTGACGCGGTGCGCGTCGCGGCGTCGTCGATGCGGGTGCCCTCGAAGCCGGCGAAGAAGAATGTGTGTTCGCCGGGCAGCGGCCCGCCTAGGGCGCCGCCGAACTGACCGCGCCGGTACGTCGGCTTCGGTTCGTCCTCCGGGTCAAAATAGTTCGGCTCGTCCAGCGCCTCGTTGCGCATATAGTGGTAGGCCGATCCGTGCAGTTCGCGGGTGCCCGAGCGGCTTACGACGTTCACTTGCCCGCCCGAGCTGCGGCCGAACTCCGCCTTGTAGCCAGATGCGTGGAGTCGGAACTCGCGGACGCTGTCCAGAGGCGGGCTGACGACGATCCGATTGATATAGATGTCGTTGTTGTCGATGCCGTCAAGCAGAAAGTTGTTGGCTGTCTCGCGTCCGCCCGACACATGGAAGCCGCTGTCGTTCTGGGAAGAGAGCTCGGAGCCCGGCGCACTCGAGTGAGCCCCGCCAGCCAGCAGCGTCAGCGGCAAGAACACCCGTTGGTTTAGGGGCAGGTTGCGCATCCTGTTGCGCCCGATCACCGTGCCCAATGCTGCGGTCTCAGCCTCGACCAGCGGGGTGGAGTCCACCACGTCAATGCTTGCCCGGAGTGCTTCCAGCACCATTTCGAGCCGCACTTGGACGCTGGTGCCGACCCGCACGGCGACCCGCGCCACCGGGGCGGACAGCCCGTTGGCGCTCGGCCTGAGGTCGTACGTTCCGGGCGGCAGGGAAGGGAAGACGAACGTCCCGTCCAGCGTCGCTGGCGAGCTATGCTGGCGGCCGGTTTCGACGTGCGCTGCGACAACCTCGGCCGCCACCCGACCGCCTGACGGCCCGATGATCGTGCCGGAAATGCTGCCGCCCACCACTTGGGCCGGGAGCGTGACCAGCGACGCCGCGAAGAGCGCTATCGCGGCCGTGCAGGCAAGACGACACATCCTATGCAGAGACAGGAAATCCTCTGCTCGGCCTTGGCCGACGCTACGGAGCGGCGCGTCCGTGAGCCGGCCTAGAGCCTGAACAATTCGCGCAGCCGCTTGGTTTGGCCGCGGCTCACGGGAACTTCGGTCCCGTCCGGATCGCTCATGCGCAGCTGGTAGTTCGACTTGAACCAAGGCAGCACCTCTTTGATTCGGTTGATGTTAACGATGTACGAACGGTGGGGCCTCCAAAAGCGCGGATCCTCCAAGGTCGCGTGCAGCTCGTCGAGCGTCTTGTAGTTGCTGTGTCCGTCCAATTCAGTCGCCACGATGCGGATCGCGCCGGAATCCACAGTGGCGAAGATCACGTCCGCAGCGTCGACCAGCATCATGCGGTCGCCACCCCGGATCAGGACCTTGGTTGGCGGCGCGGGCTGGTTGCGAATCGTCGCCAGCAGGCGCGCCAAGCGCTCGGATTCGCGTTCCGGGGAGAGGATCTGTTGCTGCGCCCGGCGAATCGCCCGACCCAGGCGGTCCTTTTCAACGGGCTTGAGCAGGTAGTCCGCAGCGTTGACGTCGAACGCCTCGACGGCGTACTGGTCAAAGGCCGTGGCGAACACGATATAGGGGATCTTGCCCCCGCGCGCGAGCAGCTCCCGTGCCACTTCGAGCCCGTTGCGACCCGGCATCTGAACGTCAAGGAAGACAATGTCGGGCTCTAGGTCGGCGACTTGATCGATCGCCCTGTGGCCATCCGCCGCCTCCCCGACGACCTCGACTTCGGGAAACGACTGCAGCAGGAATCCCAGTTCCTCGCGGGCCAAGGCCTCGTCGTCAACGAGCAGGGCCGTGATGCTTCCGCCTGCGCGGGAATCTGCCGACATCGGCGATCGATCCTAGGGCGAGTGTAGCATTGGATGGGCATGTCCCGATCTCCGGCCATCGCAGTTGCGCTGTTCGCCAAGGCGCCGCGGGCCGGCATGGTCAAGACCCGCCTCGCCCGAGACCTCTCGGCCAAGGCAGCGGCAGAGTTCCAGCGTCTCAGCACCTTGGCGACGTGGGAGCGCCTCGTCGGCTCGCTAGCTCATGACGCCTTCCTTTACTGCGACGTGCAGTGGGCAGAATTCGAGGCTGTCGCGGACGGCGGCCGCTTTCGATTGCAGCGCGGCAGCGACTTGGGCCAGCGCATGCGGCTCTGCTTGGAGGAATTGCTGGGCGACGGGTACGGCAAGGCACTGATTGTGGGCAGCGATGCTCCCACGTTGCCATGGGCGCAACTCGGCGAGGCCTCGGAAGCGCTCGATTCGGCGGACGTGGTCTTGGGACCTTCGGAGGACGGGGGCTTTACGCTTATCGGAGCGACCCGCGTCGCCGCGGCAATGTTTCGAGGCGTGACTTGGTCGCGCCCGGACACCCGCAGGGCGTGCATGGCTGCCGCGCAAGACGCTGGCCTCAGGGCCGTGGAAACGCGCACGAAGGGCTACGACGTGGATACGTTGTCGGGCCTTAGGCGGCTGGCGCACGATGCCGGCCTGCCGGCCAGCTTGGAATCTTGGCTGCTCCCGTACCGCGAGCCACGGTCATAGCAGGCGCTTGTGATCGTCAGCCGCGAGAGCTGAAATGACTTCAAAGAGGTTCTGAGCCTCGTGCCGAGGGCAGACCAAGAGTGCGTCCGCAGTCTCGACAATGACTAGATCGTTCACTCCGAGCAGAGCCACGTGCTTGCTCGGCACGTCCAGATAGTTTCCCGACGACCGTACCAGCGTGCTTGGCGTGGGCGCACAGTTGCCATCGGCGTCCTGCGGGAGCAGCGCTCGGAGAGATTCCCAGCTGCCCAGATCGCTCCAGCCGATGTCTGGAGCCACCAACCCCCACACGCGATCCGAGCGCTCCAAGATGCCCGTATCAACCGAGACGTGCGCGCATTCCCCGTAAAGTTCGGCGAGCCGCTCGCCGAACCCGTTCTCGTTGCCTCCCGCGATCGCCGCTAGAGTGGCCCAAGTGTCCGGCAAGTGTCGCAGCATCTCTTCCGCGAGGACTGCGGCCCTCCAGAAGAACTGGCCGCTGTTCCAATAGAGCCGTCCGCTCCGGAAGAACTCTTCCGCCGTGCGACGGTCGGGCTTCTCGCGGAAGCGCGTCACCGGTGCTGCCTGGCTATCGCCCGCCTGGATCGGATCGGCGAACTCGATATAGCCGAAACCGGTTTCGGGCCGCTGCGGCCGGATTCCCAACACGATCAGCCGATCCGCTTCAGCCGCCGTCAGGGCCGACTCGAGCAGTCCAAGGTATCGCTGCTCATCGCCGATGTGGTGGTCGGCCGGAAACACTCCCATGAGGGCGTCGGGATCCTTGCGGTGGATAAGGGCGGCCGCCAGGCCAGCTGCCGGAGCAGTTCCCTTGGCCTCCGGCTCGCCGATCAGGCGCTCGGACCGTATCTCCGGCAGCTCGGATGAAACAGCATCTAGCAGGCGCTGGGCAGTCACGACCCAGATGTTCTCAGCTGGAAACGAGCTGCGCAGTCGTTCGAACGTCTGCCTAAGCAGGGTCGGGCCGCCCAGCGGTGCAAGCAGTTGTTTCGGCCTGTCGATGCGACTGCGAGGCCAGAAACGCACCCCGCGGCCGCCGGCGACGATGACTGCGTGGCGCTGCGGCCCAAGTCGCCCGCTGCGCATGGGCGGAGACCTCAGTCCCCTGACCACTCGTAGCCGCGAATCAACTTCAATGTGCGAGACCAGCGCGTTTTCGTGAAGAAGTTCAGGGCTAGGTCGCGCAGGTGCTCGAGGGACACGCCTGGGTCTTGCAGGTGTGCGGTGGGGGCGTCGTACGACCAGTAAATGATCAAGGGCTTGCCGACGATGTGCGCCCGCGGCACGAATCCCCAATAGCGGCTGTCGAGCGACTGGTCGCGGTTGTCGCCCATCGCGAAATAGTTCCCTTCTGGAACGACCAGTTCCCCGTCCTCGACAAATTCCTTGAGCATGCGCAAGGCCGGCTCGTAGATCTGCATCGACGTCGGCAGGGTGGGGAAGTTGTCGCGGTATGAGTCGATGAAATCGCTCTTGTACACCACGTAGGGTTCGTCTGCATGCTTGCCATTGATCCACAGTTGCTTGTCGACGATGCGAATGCGGTCGCCCGGGACCCCCACGACGCGCTTGACGAAGGTCTGCTCGAGGTCCATCGGATAGCGGAAGACGATGATGTCACCACGCTCGACCTCTTGATACGGCAGCAGGTATTGGCTGATGGCGCCGGCTGGCGCGTAGGCGAGCTTGTCCACCAGCAAATGGTCGCCGATCAGCAGAGAGTCCTCCATCGAGCCGGTCGGAATCACGAACGCTTGTACGAGAGTGGTCGTGCCGAATAGCAGGAGCAGGATCGTGACCGTCCACTCGGCGATGATGCCGCGCGACGGCTGCACGGCCTCCTGCGGTGCCTCGTCGTCGAGCTTCTCAGTCTTGGCTGGGGTCGCTTCCATGGGAGAATTCGAGCCGCGCTTCGAGCCCAAACTCTAATCTTACTCCGCCAGAGCCGATGGCCCCGGCCGTCCGGTCCCTGCCACGGGCAGCGTTGTGGCCTGGGAGGGCCCAATGATATGCTTGGATTTGGGGCCGACCGGGATGCTCTGCCCGGTTTCCGGGCTCGACAGCAACGTTCCGAGCCGCGAGCCCCTCCGAGCACCGCAAGCGCTATGCCTGACTACAACGGTATCCCTGTTCCTTCGAACGGAACTCGCATCCGGATGGAAGCTGGCCGCTGCGTCGTGCCTGACCGTCCGATCGTCCCGTTCATTGAGGGCGACGGCTCGGGCCGGGACATTTGGAAGGCGGCCAAGGCGGTCATCGACGCGGCGGTCGAGAAGGCTTACGGAGGCTCGAAACAGATCGCTTGGTACGAGGTCTTCGCCGGCGAGAAGGCGTACGACCGCTTCGGCGAGTGGCTGCCCGCCGACACTGTCGACGCGATCCGCGAGTTCTGCGTTGCTATCAAGGGCCCGCTCACGACTCCCGTAGGCGGCGGCATCCGCAGTCTGAACGTCGCCCTGCGCCAGCTGATGACCCTGTATTCGTGCGTCCGCCCGGTGAAGTGGTATCCCGGCGTGCCCTCGCCTATGAAGGATCCGGGCAAGCTTGACGTGGTGATTTTCCGGGAAAACACCGAAGACGTTTATGCAGGAATCGAGTGGGAGCAGGGCACCGCGGAGGCGGCCCGGGTCATCGAGTTTCTCAACGGCGAGATGGGCCGCGGCATCCTCGGCGACTCCGGCGTCGGCATCAAGCCCGTCTCGATCACCGGCTCGAAGCGCTTGGTGCGGGCCGCGATCCAGTACGCCGTCGACAACGGCCGCTCCTCGGTCACGCTGGTGCACAAGGGCAACATCCAAAAGTTCACCGAGGGCGCGTTCCGGGACTGGGGCTACGAGGTGGCCACCGAGGAATTCCGCGATGCCTGCGTGACGGAGGCTGAAATCTGGGATTCCGGCGATGGCACGGTGCCAGACGGCAAGATCCTAGTCAAGGACCGCATCGCCGACGCGATGTTCCAGCAGGTCCTGCTGCGCCCCTCGGAGTATGACGTGATCGCCACGACAAACCTAAACGGGGACTACCTGTCAGACGCTTGCGCCGCTCAGGTGGGAGGGCTGGGCCTGGCGCCCGGGGCGAACATCGGCGACGGGCAAGCCCTGTTCGAGGCCACGCACGGGACGGCTCCGAAATATGCGGACAAGGATGTCATCAACCCCAGCAGCGTGATCCTGTCCGGCGTGATGATGCTGGATCATCTGGGCTGGAAGGAAGCGGCCCGGTTGATCGAGTCCGGCATGACCGGCGCGATCGCGGCGAAGACGGTCACGTACGACTTGCACCGGCAGATGGCGGGTGCGACCAAGCTCGGCTGCAGCCAGTTCGGCGCGGCTGTGATCCGCCACATGAACTGAGGAATCGGGAGGGTCTCGAGATGCGAAGGAAAGTTACGATCATCGGCGCAGGCAATGTCGGGGCGAGCTGCGCGTTGCGCATCGCCGACAAGGAGCTGGCGGACGTCACCTTGATCGACATCATCGAGGGCGTGCCGCAGGGCAAGGCACTGGACATGCTCGAGGCCTGTCCGGTGGAGGGTTCCGATGTGCGCGTGGTCGGCACCAACGATTACGAGGACACTGCGAACTCCGACGTGGTTGTGATGACCGCTGGATTCCCCCGCAAGCCGGGAATGAGCCGCGACGACCTGCTGCTCAAGAACGCCTCGATCGTCCGGTCCTGCATCGCAGCGGCTGCGAAATACTCGCCGAACGCGATCTTGGTCGTGGTCTCGAACCCCCTCGATGCGATGTGCCATGTCGCCTACCACACGTCCGGGTTCTCCCGAAATCGCGTGATCGGCATGGCCGGCGTTCTTGACACCGCGCGCTTCCGCACTTTCCTGGCCGAAGCGGCCGGCGTCTCTGTGAGCAACGTCGTGGCCATGGTGCTGGGCGGGCACGGCGACACTATGGTCCCGCTGGTGCGGTACACCAGCGTGTCGGGAATCCCGATCAGCCAGATCCTGTCCGAGGACGAGATCGCGGCGATCGTGCAGCGCACCCGCGACGGCGGCGCCGAGATTGTCAAGCATCTCAAGACGGGCAGTGCCTACTATGCGCCGTCGTCGTCCGTCGTGGAAATGGTCGAATCGATCCTGAAGGACCAGCGCAGGGTGCTGCCGTGCGCAGCGTTGCTCGAGGGCGAGTACGGGCGTGACGGCATCTTCGTGGGCGTTCCGTGCAAGCTCGGAGCGAACGGCTTGGAGCAGGTCTATGAGGTCGAACTCGATGCCCAAGAAAGGTCAGCGCTGGAAGCCAGTTCCGACGCTGTGGAGGAACTCGTCGCAGTGTTGCGCCAAAACGGCTACTAGTCTGCGGGGCATGGTGGCGGCGCGCGGGCTCTAGGGCTTGACTAAGTGGCCGCGGTGGCGTTAGAGTTCGGTTTCGGTCGCGTTTTCGACCGCAAGAGAGGAACATCCAAATGAAGAGACTGATCACGCTGCTCGCGCTCGCCATGTTGGCTGCGCCGCTTTGCCTGGCAGGGTCGGTTACCGGCCATGTGCTGGACCTAAACTGCGCGAAGGCCGGCCACACCGACTTGGCCTGTGCCGTGAACTGCATCAAGAACGGGGCAACGGCAGCGGTCGTAACGGCCGACGGCAAGATCTACGAGGTTGCCGAGCAAGCCAAGCTGGTGGAGCATGCCGGCACGAAGGTCACCGTGACCGGCAACATCGAAGGCATGAAGATCACTTCGGTGGAGAAGGTCGAGAAGGCTGGCTAAGTCAGCTCTGATCCGGCGCGGGCGCGCCTGCGGAGCCTCAGTGGCTCGGTGTGCCCGTCCCATTCCACGAAGCAGGCCGAATCTGAACAGAACGGTGGAGATGGCTACGCGCACTCCCTAAATCGTTCACCACAAGACGCCGTCCCGCATCCGGGGCATCGGGGCATTCTCCCAAGTTGAAATGGCCGCCATGGCCTCGTTACAATTCTAGATTCTGTCTGGGGCAGACTGGAGAGACCATGTCGACCATTGATGTTCCCCTTGGCAAGCGTGGATTCGGCCAAACCTCGCGGCCGGACGCTTGGTGGGTGCAACCGCTGGCTATATTCCTCGGGTTCTCCACGTTCATCGTCTACACCACCTGGGCGATCTTCCAGGCGGAGCACTACACGGCCGGGCCGTACCTGTCGCCGTTCTACTCGCCGGAGCTCTTCGGGCCGACCGAGCATAGCTGGTTCGGTCCCAAGCCCGGCTGGTGGCCGATGTGGATACCGTTCTCGCCGGCCTTCCTGATTCTCTGGGCCCCGCTGGGATTTCGTCTTACCTGCTATTACTACCGCGGTGCGTATTACAAGGCCTTCTGGGCCGACCCGCCTTCCTGCGCCGTGGGGGAGCCGCGATCAGGCTACCGGGGCGAGCGTTCATTCCCGCTGATCATTCAGAACGTACACCGCTACTTCCTCTACATAGCGCTCGGATTCATCGTCATGCTTTCCTATGACGCTTGGAAGGCGCTGTGGTTTTCCGATCCGACCACAGGCTCGGTCGAGTTTGGGGTGGGCTTGGGCAGCATCGTGCTGGTCGTTAACGTGGCGTTGCTTTCCTGCTACGCATTCGGCTGCCATTCCCTGCGCCACTTGCTGGGAGGACGCAAGGACGTGCTTTCCGGGTCGCCCGCGCTCGGCAAGACCTACGATTGCGTAAGCTGCCTGAACCGCCAGCACATGCGCTGGGCTTGGTTCAGCCTGTTCTCGGTCGGATTCTCCGATCTCTACATCCGCCTTTGCTCCATGGGCGTATGGACTGACTGGAGAATCCTGTAGTGATCGAACACCAGCCGATTCAATACGACGTTCTTGTCATCGGTGCCGGCGGGGCAGGCCTGCGAGCGGCGATTGAAGCCCAGGCCATGGGCGCCTCAGTCGGTCTCGTCTGCAAGTCCCTGCTCGGCAAGGCGCACACGGTGATGGCTGAGGGGGGTGTAGCCGCCGCGTTGTCGAACGTCGATGACCGTGACAACTGGGAAGTGCACTTCGCCGACACGATGCGCGGGGGTCAGTACCTGAACAACTGCCGGATGGCAGAGCTGCACGCCAAGGAGGCTCCCGCGCGGGTTCGCGAACTCGAAGCATGGGGGGCGGTCTTTGACCGCTCGCCCGACGGGCGCATTCTGCAGCGCAATTTCGGCGGACACGCCTACCCGCGGCTCGCGCACGTAGGCGACAGGACGGGCCTGGAGATGATCCGCACGCTCCAGGACCACGCCATCCACCAGGACATCGACGTGCACATGGAATGCGCCGTGATCGAGCTCCTGACAGATGGGGAGCGGGTGGTCGGCGCTTTCGCATTCGACCGGGATCGCGGCACCTTCAAGGTGTTTCGCACCAAGGCCGTCGTGCTGGCGACCGGCGGCATCGGCAAGGCGTATCGCATCACCAGCAACAGCTGGGAATACACCGGGGACGGCCACGCCTTGGCCTACCGCGCGGGAGCTGCGCTAATCGACATGGAATTCGTCCAGTTCCACCCGACGGGTATGGTCTGGCCTCCGAGCGTTGCGGGAATCTTGGTGACCGAAGGAGTGCGGGGCGAGGGCGGCGTCTTGCGTAACTCGCTGGGCGAGCGTTTCATGTTCGGCGACATCCCGCCTGCATACCGCAACCAGACGGCCGACAACGAGGAGGAAGGTTGGCGGTACACCCAAGGTGACAAGGATGCACGGCGGCCCCCGGAATTGCTGACCCGTGACCACGTGGCGCGCTGCATCGTGCGGGAAGTCAAGGAAGGGAGGGGAAGCCCTCATGGCGGTGTCTTCCTGGACATTGCTTGGATCAAGGAGAAACTTCCCGGTGCTGCGGAACACATCAAGCGCAAGCTGCCCAGCATGTACCACCAGTTCAAAGAACTCGCCGACATCGACATTACCGAGGAGCCGATGGAGGTCGGCCCGACCACTCACTACGTGATGGGCGGTGTGCGCGTTGACGCGTACTCGCAAATGACAGACGTTCCCGGGCTCTTCGCAGCCGGAGAGTGCGCCGCGGGCCTGCACGGTGCCAATCGCTTGGGTGGCAACTCCCTCTCCGACCTGCTCGTGTTCGGCAAGCGCGCCGGCGAGTACGCTGCTCGCTTCGCCCAGGAGAATTCGAGCGGCGAGATCTCGCGAGATCACACTGCCCGTGTCGCGCGCGCTGCGCTTGAGGCATTCGACCGCGGCTTCGACACGGGCGGTGCCGAGAACCCGTTTGAGATTCAGCAGGACCTGCAGAAGATGATGCAGGACCAGGTGGGAATCGTCCGCAACGAGGACGATATGCAGGCAGCAGTGGAGGGCATCGGCCGTTTGCGGGAGCGAGCGGAGCGGGTCGCCGTCAGCGGCAACCGCGAGTACAACCCGGGCTGGCACACGGCTCTGGACCTGCGCAATCTTCTTACCTATTCAGAAGCGATCGCTCGAGCGGCTCTGGCACGGAAGGAGAGCCGCGGCGCGCACACACGCCTCGACTACCCTGACAAGGACGAGAAACTCGGGAAACTGAGCGTCGTGATCCGCAAGAACTCGGACGGCGATCTTGAGGTCTCATCGGAGCCGATCCCAGACATCCCCGAGGAACTGCAGCGGATCATCGACGCGAAGAAGTGAGGAGGGCAGATATGCCGACGGCGACATTCCGGATTTGGCGGGGTAATGCGGCCTCGGGAAGCTTTCAGGACTACGACTGCGAGATTTCCGAAGGCATGGTCGTCCTCGATGCTGTGCACAAGATCCAGGCGGAACAGGCCAACGACCTAGCTGTCCGCTGGAACTGCAAGGCCGGCAAGTGTGGGTCTTGCTCGGCCGAAATCAACGGTTCCCCACGGCTGATGTGCATGGCGCGCCTGAGCGATGTCCCACTGGACAAGCCCGTCACGATCGAGCCCATGCAGACCTTCCCTCTCGTCAAGGACTTGGTGTGCGATGTCAGCTGGAACTTCGAGGTGAAGAAGCAACTCAAGCCGTTCGCCCCGAGGCCGCCGGATGCCGAGGATGGTTCGTGGCGCGTGCTGCAAAGAGATGTCGATCGCGTGCAGGAATTCCGAAAGTGCATCGAGTGCTTTCTCTGCCAGGATGTCTGTCACGTCCTTCGCGAGCATCACTTCCACGACCGCTTCATCGGCCCGCGCTTCCTGGTTCATGCGGCCGCGCTTGAAATGCACCCCTTGGACAGCGAGGACCGTGTCGGCCAGCTCCGGGAGACCGACGGCATAGGGTACTGCAACATCACCAAGTGCTGCACGAATGTCTGTCCGGAACACATTACGATCACCGACAACGCGATCATTCCGCTCAAAGAGCGCGTAGTCGATGAGTTCTACGACCCGCTCCGGAAGATCTTCCGGGTGTTCCAGAAGTAGGACCCGACCCTGCTTTCTTCGCCGGCCTCGAACGGTTCGGCAATCTCGCGAGGCGATTGGACGGCGATCCACGGGCGAGCCCGGTGCCGGAAAACAGCATGCCGGATTTGACGAGGCGGGAGCAGGAAACGCGAATATGGGAGTCGGATTGAGGCCCAAAGCGAGAGCGATGGAAGTACCGCCGACCCCTACCGCCAGCGCGCCTGCTCCCGCCCCGACCCCTACCTGAGCGCGGCCGAGGCTGGGACTCCCTCGGGCGACTCGACCCTGCGCCGAATTCGCGCCGAATTCGTGCTTGACACATATGACGGGCCCGGCTTATACTACCGGCTTGTGGTCGCAAATCGGCTACAAGAAGGGAAGAACGAAATGAAAAGACTCATCACTCTGTTGGCGCTGACCATGCTGGTCGCGTCGCTGTGCTTCGCAGGCTCGGTCACCGGCTACGTGACCGACGAGAAGTGCGCGACTGCAGGCAAGCACGGAGAGGCCCATGCCAAATGCGCCGCCGGTTGCATCAGCGGCGGAGCGACCATCGTGCTAGTCACCGAGGACGGCAAGATCTACCAAGTTGCCGACTCAACCAAGCTCAAAGACCACGCCGGACACAAGGTCATGGTCGAGGGCAAGGTCGAGGGCATGAAGGTCACGTCGATCGACAAGGTCACGATGCCGAGCTAGAGCGTTGCACGACGGCCGGTCTTGCCGGTCGATGCAGCCGCTCGTCCAATCAACTAGGTCTCCGGTCGCTTCTGTGGCCGGAAGCATGCGCGGGAGTTATATTTATCTCCCGCGCATCGCGCTTTCTGACTAACGCGCGGGTCCACACGGGGCGAAGCATTGGAAGCCTGGCTGTGGGACTGTAATCTGCGCGGATGCTGGAATAGCGCTGGCCTGTTAGGGCAGCCTCGATCTGGCCTCGGGGCCTGTTTCCTCTAGGCTAGCCGTTCAGTGCCAATACATAGCGGTGCCCGCGATTGAATCCAAGCGCGCACTGGCCTCGACTTATCGCCTTGCCCAGGTCTCGAACTGCATCATCGACCCGTCCGGCGTATTGGAGAGCTCGAACTTCAACCAAACTCTCCAATACGCCGGCTGGGTCGCGCACTTCCGAGAATCCGGAGAGCTCATGTGCCGGGACGCGCTGCCCGTGATCCGCGATTTGGTCGTGGATCGGTCCGCATCTGACCGGATCGTTCGGGCGGGCGGTTTTGTGTCGGTTAGCGCGGGATCTGCCCCGGATGCCAGCCTCACCCCGGCGGCCAAGATCGCGCACCTGCGGCACATGCCGCAGGCCCAGCTGGAACAGCCTTCCCGGGCCCGGGCGATGCTCGACCAGATCGAAGCCGAGGGGTTCGGCGGCTGTACCAACGCCTCGGACTGCGAAGCCGCATGTCCCAAGGAGAGCAGCGTGGACATGATCTCCGAAGTGAACGCCGACCACTTCCGCGCTACGCTCAAGGGCGCGTGAAGGCAGCGCCTGACGTCCTAGCCGCCCGGCTGCTGGCGTGGTACCGGGCGGGCCACCGCGCCCTGCCGTGGCGGCTGACGCGGGATCCCTACCGCATCTGGGTCTCGGAGATCATGCTCCAGCAGACGCGGGTCGAGGCAGTCATCCCGCACTACGAGACGTTCCTCCGGCGCTTTCCAACGCTGGCCGCCTTGGCGCAGGCGAGCGAAGAAGCCGTGCTCGCGAGCTGGGCAGGGCTCGGCTACTACCGCCGTGCCCGGATGCTCCACGCTGCGAGCAAGCGGGTGGTCTCCGGCGATGACGGCGAGTGGCCGCGCTCCTATTCGCGAATGCGGGCACTGCCTGGCATTGGCGACTACACTGCAGCTGCCATTGCGAGCATCGCTTTCGACGAGCCTCGACCGGCCTTGGACGGCAACGCTCTGAGGGTCCTGTCACGGATGGCCGACGAGCGTCGCGACATCGGTGCAGGTGCCACTCGGCGCGCCCTCGGGGGCGCGGCCAAGGATCTGATGGATGCCGTACCTCGCGGTTCGCGAGGGGACTTCACGCAGGCCCTGATCGAGCTCGGCGCCGTGGTTTGCGTTCCCCGCTCACCACGGTGCGAGCGATGTCCCTGGAATGCGGACTGTTCCGGACTGGCTGCTGGAAGCGCGCCTCACCTGCCGGTCAAGGGCGCGCGCAGTGTTCCCCGAAGAGTCAACCTGTCAGTTGCTTTGGCTGTCCGCGGTCAGCTCGTCCTGATGCGCCAGCGCCCTTCGGATGCCTCGGTCATGCCTGGATTCTGGGAGCTTCCCATGGCCAGCGGCGACGCCTCGGCGCTGTGTGCGCTCGGGTTTCCGAGTTGCGTCGAGGGCGAGGAGCTGGGGTCGTTTGCGCATTCCATAACGAACACCCAGTACACCGTGCGAGTCTATCTGGCCGAGTTCGAAGGCAGCATGCGGCAGGACCAGCGTTGGGTGTCGGTGCGCGAAATGTCCGGGCTGCCATTGTCCACCATCAGCCGCAAGGCGTTGCGAGTGGCCCGAGACTCCGGTGTGTCGCCCGGTTGCAGCGGTGCGGCCGGGGCAGCCTGATCAATCTCGCTGGGAAGAACCGGCCGAGAGCGAGCGCGTGACCGTCAGCGTTCCCAAGCTGCTGGCATAGTCGGCGATTGCGCTGTAAAGATACTCGGCGACCTCTTGGCGAAACGAAGACTTGCCGAGCAGCGCCTCGTCGGCTCGGTTGCTCATGAATGCGATCTCCGCTAGGACTGCGGGCATCTCGGCTCCGATCAGAACGACGAACGGCGCCTTGCGGACGCCTCGGTTACGGATGCTGGCAGAGTGCTTCGACACTCCGGCGTGCAGACGGGCTTGCACCCTCGTGGCCAAGTCGCGGGACTCCTCGATCTTCTCTTCGAGGGCGATCTTCGAGACCAAGTCTTCCAACTCGTGGATGGACCGTCTGGCGGCCGCGTTTTCCAAGGCTGCCACGCCGAGTTCCCACGAATCGGACGTGAAGTTGAGGTAGTAAGTCTCGATGCCGCGCACTCTGCTGCTGGGCGCTGAGTTGCAGTGGATCGAGATCATGAGATCGGCTTTGCGCTCGTTGGCGATCTTGGTCCGCTCTTCCAGAGGCACGAACGTGTCCTCCGTCCGTGTCTGGATCACCTCGGCAGCGAGGCGCTCTTCAACCAGCCTGCCCAAGCGCAGTGCGATGTCGAGCACGACGTCCTTCTCCAGAAGGCCGCCGCGCCCGATCGATCCAGTGTCATGGCCACCATGGCCCGCGTCGATCAAGACTCTTTCCAGCTTCAGCCCGAGCGCCCGTGTCAGGCTGAACCTGCCGGCCGCGGTTACGTCGGCCGCGCGCGGCGCTTCGGCGGACTGCGCGCGCGGCGCTTCGGGGGGCTGCACTCGCGCCGGATTGAGGGCGAGCACTGTCCTCTCAGCTCGCGGAGTGCCCGCAGCGCGAACATCGATCACAAGCCGAACGGGCCCCTCGAGCCAGAAGGCATCGAACGATACTGCGGTGCGCAAGTCCAGAACGATGCGCGATTTGTTGTTGCGATTCTGGGCGAGCCGCGCGTTGGAAAGGAGCCTGTCGTTTATCTCGAGCTGTCGGCCCTTGATCAGCGCATCCGACAGCCGACTGCTGAACAAATCGATGTAGAGCCGGTCCGGCCGCTTGAGCCAGTCGTATTTGAGCGCGGCCTTGTGGTCCGTTTCCAAGACCACCCGAGTGCCGTCCGCGTAGCTGTGATGGCGAATCCCTGAAATCGCAGCGACGCCTCTCGCGGCGGGAGGCCCGGAAGGGTTGATCACCTTGCCCGCAGCGTGTTCTTCATCGGACAGCGCCGCAGTCCCGGCGGTCGCTTGCGGGGGTTGGCCAGCGCCGTCAGGCGGCTGGCTGGCAAGGGTCGAAGGAGCGCCTGGCCCCGACCCTAGCTTGGCGGCCATCTCGTGGGCCGTCTGGTTGTGCTTGCTGTGCGGGTATTCCCTGGCCAGGAATGCATACGTCTCGATCGCACGGTCGCGGTATTGCTCGTCCCCGAAACGCTCGGCCATCTTGCGATAGACCTCGGCTAGGTGCAGCAGGGAGTCGTCGCAGTACCCGCTGGAAGGATCGGTGAGGTGGACCTTGCGCAGCGAGTTGGCCACCAGCTGGTATTGGCGGAGGCCCAGTTCGGGCCCGGGGACGCTCTGCAGATCTTCGTAGAGCTGAGCAGCCTTGCGGTAGTGCTTGGCGGCGGTCTCTCGCTTGGAAGCGGACTCAGCCGCAACGGTGCTGAGCAGGGCAGCCAATCCCAGTGCCAGCGCCGTCCGGAAACGATTCTGTCGAATCATTGGCAATCCACCCAGGCCCGACCCGCCGGGTCGTTCGGCGCTTGGGGCCAAGCGGCCGATCGCGATCTGGCGTGGGGCACACTCCTTACAATTAGAACATTAGCACAGATAATGTTGCGGTGCGGGCGCAATTCAGCAGGGTTGCGCGGATTCTCCATCGCAGCGGACTCGGCCCGGACGGCCCTGCGATGTGTCCCTTGGATAATGGAAATGCCAATGCCCCGGACCATTCGCCCCGCTTCGGGCATCGCCGGCACGCTCTCGCTGCCGGGCGACAAGTCGATTTCGCACCGCTATGCGATGCTCGCGGCCCTGGCTCGGGGCCGCAGCGCCCTGGCCAACTATTCAACCGGTGCAGATTGCGCGTCGACACTTGCTTGCCTGAACTCCCTAGGCGTGCGTTGGGAGCGCGAGGGCACCCGAGTCGAGATCGAGGGCTGCGGGTTGCAAGGCTTGAGCGCGCCCAAGGCGCCTCTAGATGCAGGGAACTCCGGTTCGACAATCCGAATGCTGTCCGGAATCCTTGCCGGCCAGCCGTTCGAAACCGTAATTCAGGGTGACGAGTCTCTGTCGAAGCGCCCCATGCTGCGGATCATGACGCCGCTGAGTCGGATGGGGGCTGCAATCAAGGCCAGCGACGGTCAGTTCCCCCCGCTGGTCATCCGGGGCAGAGCCCTGCAGCCCATTCGCTATGAATTGCCTGTCGCTAGCGCGCAGGTTAAGAGCTGCGTCTTGCTTGCTGGCCTTTACGCCCGGGGCGTGACAGAAGTTGTAGAGCCGGTGCAGACACGCGATCACACCGAGATCGCCCTCCGACGGTTCGGGGCCGACGTCCGTGTGGACGGACGGTCGCGATCGGTGGCAGGCTGTCCCGCTCTGGCAGGGTGTGTGCTGCGCGTGCCGAGCGATCTCTCTTCGGCGGTGTTCTTTCTCGCTGCGGCCCTGCTGCTCCCGGGCTCGGACCTGGTCATCGATGGCGTAGGCTTGAATCCGACTCGTTCGGCCGTGTTGCGCGTACTTCGCCGCATGGGCGCGCACATCGAAGTCCACCCCGAGTCCGACTCTGGCGGCGAGGCCAGTGGAACGCTCCGGGTGCGCGGCACTGGCAGGCTTGCCGGCGGAGTGATTTCAGGGGAAACCACCGCCGCGGTCATCGACGAGATTCCCATGCTTGCCGTGCTCGGGGCCGCATCTGAGGACGGATTGCGCATCCGGGATGCAGGCGAGCTGCGCGTCAAGGAAACGGACCGAATCGCAACCGTGGCCGCGAACTTGCGCCAGATGGGCGTGGAGGTCACCGAGCACGAGAGCGGCATGGACATACAGGGCGGCTATAAGCTGCGCGCCGCACAGCTGGATTCCTGCGGTGACCACCGCATCGCGATGGCCTTCGCGGTGGGGGCGCTGGCTGCGGACGGCGACTCGATCCTCGAGGGAGCCGCAGCCGCGGCTGTTTCGTTTCCGGAGTTCTTCGACGTGCTCGCCTCGGTTACTCGAGGCTAGCCGGCGTCGCGGTTCAGTCGTGCGGCAGGGGTTTGATCTGCCGTTCGTAGCGCAATTCGCCGCCCTCGATCCAGAGGATCTTCGGTGATCGATCGCCGCTTTGGAACTCGTCCGGCACTTCTGCATCGAAGCGGTCAAAGATCGCCCGCAGCCGGGCGACGATTTCGGGATGCTCGGCAGCGACATCGCGCTGCTCGGCTGGATCCGTCTCCATGTCGAAGAGCATGAGCGGTTTCGGGGCCGGTCCGGTGACTACGCCCGGGCACTGCGTTCGATTGGCTTGCTCGAACTGGGCAATGATCGTGATGCCGTCCGGACGCCGCGGATCCACGTAGGCGTTCGGGTCGTCGAGACAGGGGAAGCCCGGCTCCGGCGCCCGGACGTGTAGCTTCCAGCGCCCGGAGCGGATCATCTTCAGCTCCTCCGCTCCCAGCGCGAAGATCGCCTCGTGCGGCGATTCGCTGGCGCGTCCTGCCAAGACCGGCAGGATGTCGCGGCCATCGATTGTCCGGTCGCTGGGAAGCTCGCCCCCGGCGGCAGCGACGATCGTCGGGAAGATGTCGATCGAGGCGAGCACTGCGCCTGATACTTGGCCCGGCGGGATCCTGCCCGGCCATCGCGCGATGGCCGGCACTCGCAAGCCGCCGTCGAAGTTGGATGCCTTGGAGGCGCGCAGGCCGCCGTTGTAGCCTCCGTACGTCGCGCCGTTGTCTGACGTGAAGAACACCAGGGTCTTGTCGTCCAGCGAACTCGCGCGCAGCTTGTCCAAGATTCGTCCGACAGACCAGTCAAGTTCGCGCATGGCATCGCTGTAGAGGTCATCGGGCGTTTCTGGAGTGTAGAAGTCCTCCGAGGCCGCGAGCGGCTTGTGCGGCATCGCGTGCGGGAGATACAAGAAGAACGGTTCGTTTCGGTGACGCTCGATGAAATCGACCGCTCGTTGCGTGTAGTCCTTGGTCAGCTCGGATTGCACTACCGGGTATTGAACGACGGACTCGTTTTGGACGAGTTGGACCGGGCGCATGTCGTTCGAGTACAGAATGCCGTAGTACTCGTCGAACCCTTGTTTGCGGGGCAGGTACCTCTCGACATGCCCGAGGTGCCATTTCCCGATTGCCGCGGTCGCGTAGCCCAACGGCTTGAGAGCCTCGGCAATCGTGATCTCCGAGGGCGGGAGCCCTATGTCATTGCGGCCCACGTCCGGCGATGGGTTGACCACCAGTCCTGTCCGGAACGGGTAGCGCCCAGTGAGCAGGGTCGCTCTGGAGGGGCCGCAGAACGGCATCGAGACATAGAAGTCGGTGAGGCGGATCCCCTCTTGCGCCATGCGGTCCAGATGTGGGGTCTTGTGCGCTGTCGCGCCGTAGGAGGACAGGTCTCCGTACCCTAGGTCATCGGCAAAGATGACGATGAAGTTGGGCTGCTGTTGTGCCGCAAGCGCCAAGGGCAGCGTCAGGAGCGGTAACAACAGCAGGGATCGACGCGCGAGCTGCAACATGACGATGGAGAGTCTAGCCGATCTTCATCGTTCACGCTGGCCCCGGCAGCGCGCGGCAACCGCGGTGACGCCGAGATTGTCCAGACCTCTAGGCACGCACGCCCGTGGCTGGGCCTCGGCTGCCTTGGGCGAACGGTCCGCGAAATGGGTGGATCATGGTGCCAGTGCAGCGTCGCTGGTAATGCTGAGGATGTTGGCTAGCGATTGCCGGGGCAATCCGTCAAGCACCGGTCGCAGCACCCACCGAAGCCCCTTGGGCGGACTGCGGGTCAAGCTGATCGAGCGGTGTTCAACGATGGCTCCTTCCGCTGTGTCGGCGAATCTCCAGTACACTACCATCCGCCACAGGAAGCCCCTGTCATGACCCGCCGGCCTGAGCGACTCGTCAGGCTTGCCGACTCTTACCACCTCCCGGATGCTGGTGCTTTGGGAACGCCCCCACCATCTCTGACTGTCCAGCCGGTCAAACTCCACTGTGTGCTCGGTCTCAAGCACTGCCGTGAGAACATTCTTCTTCAACAAGCGCATCGCCACTCGCATTTGCGTGCCATCTCGCCCGAGAATGCGGGAATCTATCACTCCCGGTCCGTACGTGTCCGCGTGGGTGTCGTAGGCAGCTACGACCGCAACAAGTCGCTCCGCATCCGCGTGCGGTACCAGCAAGGCGGCGGTCCAATCGTGGATCAGTCCGCCCGGCGTTTCCCGCATGTTGGGAATCGGAGTGGGATCAACGACGATCTTCCCGCGAGCTAGTGCTTTGGCTCTGGCTTGGTCTTGCTTGCCCCACAGGAACGGCGCGTCCCCGGCGAGGCTACGCTCGAATTGCGTGTCAGCGGCAGCTATGTACTCCGAGAACGCCGCGGCCGCATCGTCGTGCATCCGAACTACACCGAACTCGACTGCTTGGAGTGTTGGCGCTTGCGCAGCGCTCAGTCCGGCTACGATCCAGAGTGCTCGGCAGAGCGCCCAAGCCTTGGCCTGGATTGCTTTGTTGGAACCTGAAGGAGTCAGTTGGCTAGATGAGGTCAACGTCCGAACGCGCCAGCCTTGGCTGGAGATGCGGTTCATGAATTTTGGCAGCGACATCATTGGCGCGACTGCCCCGCAGGCGCTCAGCGGCACGCCCTTAGCGTAACGGAGCGATCGGCGGAGGCGAAATCGAGCCGTCCCAGCGCGTCAACGGAGGAATTGTCGGGCGGTGCTAGGGGCACGTCCAGTGGATTCCGCTCGACCTGATCGCGCACGCCCTCGTCGTCGGCTATAGCTCCGATTGCCGAAGCCCCGAGCGTGCATCCGACTTCGAGGTGCATGCGCCCGTCATCGCGGACGCGTCCCTTGATCCCCCGGGCGACCGATGCTAGGGTGGCAGCATTGAAGTACCCAGTCAGCGGGTCGTAGCACAGGGTGCCTTCGAACGCCGGGCCATCAAGGCCCCGGAGCAGGTCATCGACCTCCGGAGCCTACTTCAATTGCCACGCGTGATCCGGAAACACGCGCTCAATCCCCGGGGGTTCACCAGAGAGACACCCGAGGATTCAAAGTTGCTGACGTCGCGGGTTGCGACTTGCATTCCATGAACAAGGGCGATTGCCGCTATCTTTCCATCCGCGACGTTGAGGCGCCTGCCTCTATGCTCGGCCTCGGCCGCACTGTCCCCGTAGACTGCAGCTGCGCGTTCATCGAACGAGAAAATACGGCCACGAAACTGCTTGCACGTCATTTCCCAGAATCGCAGCAGGCTTGATCGCCGACGGCCAGTGGGCAGCCGCGAAATCCCGTAGCGTAGTTCCGCCAAGGCTATCGTTGGCACCGCAAGCAGCGGGCGGTTGGCTTCGAGCCATGCGATGACAGGTGCCGACGGGCTCGATCTGGTCAGCTCGGACAGGACGTTCGTGTCAAGGAGGATCATGCGAGGTCGACCCGCTCTTGAGGCCGGTCGTGGGCCCGCAATAGCGCCTCGATCTCTTCGCCGCGCTCGATCACTTCCATGAGATCGTGCGGAAACCGGATCGATTGAACTGTCTCGGCGGCAGCTTTGTCTAGGATGGATCGGGCTAGAGTCTCGAGGCTGCACCCGCGTTGGTCGGCGCGTCGGCGGAGCCTCTCCTTCGATTCCGCTGATAGGTTACGGATTGTGATGCTGGCCATGACGGACTCCATGCACTCTCAATCCCAACAATGATTGCCCGCAATCGCAGCGCTCGGCAATCCAACTCCCGACAGGGCGCTTGCGATTGTAGGTAGGCGTGCCGCGACGGCTGGCGGGGTGGTGAGCACCTGATACCGCGCGTAGCTACGTGGCCGGCTTGCCAATGGAGGCGTTTGACTGGATGCCTAACGCGACAGACAGCAAGTCTTGGAACCCGACCGCAGGTACTTCCCCGAGCGGCAGCAAGATCACCCTTGAACAGGGTACAACTTCGGGGCTCAAGAGCATCAGAAGCAGCTTTTTCACCGCACCACATCATGGCTGACTGCCACTTCGGCAGTGACTCTCGCGAAGAGGGATACGCAAGACTGGTAAAGCACGGCCTCCATCAATCCCAAATCCATCGATGGCCCATCGCACTTCATCTTGAACGATTCCGTCCTTCTGGGACTCCCGCTCTACATAGCTTTCGCAGAAGACCTCTGCTTCCAAGGCTTCTAGGCTCGCAGCGCAGATTCGCTCGGAGGTTAGTGGTCTATCAGGAGCATCGGCTTGCCGCCCGGGTTGCGGCAGGTCAGAAACGGCCGACACTGGCTTCTCTGTGGAGCATCTCGGAACCACCGAAGGCGCTCCTCGACCTGCGACACCCGGAGGCACTGAGGGGCGGGCAGTTCTTGTCTCTACGTCTGGCCGGGTGCCGTACAATTGGCGAAGTGCCATGATTTCCCGCAACTTACGGTTCAGTTCCTTGCTTTCGGTGCTCGCCCTCGTCTCTCTGGCAGTGCTCGCCGCCTGCTCGCCCCAGCCGCCTCTGGAAGAGCGCATGCCGAACATCATTTTCCTGATGGCGGACGACATGGGGTATGGAGATCCCGGCAGCTTCAACGAAGATTCGAAGATCCCGACCCCAGCCATGGACGCCTTGGCGGCCGGAGGCATGAGGTTTACGGACGCGCATTCGGGTTCAGCCGTCTGCACGCCGACGCGCTACGGAGTGGTGACAGGTCGCTATGCATGGCGCACGCCGCTTAAGCGGGGAGTCCTTTCGGGATACTCGCGCGCGCTCATCGAGCCGGAGCGCATGACGGTCGGCAGCATGTTGCGCGAGCAGGGCTATCACACGGCGGTTGTCGGCAAGTGGCACCTCGGGCTGGACTGGACGACGCTGTCGGAGCCCGCGAGCTGGGACGAGGGCGACACGTCCGCCGCGTTCCAAGCGGCTTCAGACTTCTCCAAGCCGGAGGGCTTGGAGATCGATTTCATTGCGCCGGTCACCAACGGCCCCGCCACGCTCGGTTTCGACTACTCCTACATCATTCCGGCTTCGCTCGACATGGCGCCGTATGTCTACGTGGAAAACAATGCCTGCGAGAAGCCCGCCACCGTGCATGAGCCGGGCCGGTTCGACGGCCCGGTCTTTTGGCGGCCCGGAGAGGCCGCGGAGGGTTTTGACTTCTTCGACGTGCTGCCCAACCTGACCCGGCACGTCGTGGACTACATCGAGCGCCGGGCCGACAGTCCCGACCAGCCGTTCTTCCTCTACTTCCCGCTGCCAGCCCCGCACTGGCCGTGGGTTCCTACCGAGGAGTTCATCGGGCGCAGCGGCGCTGGCCTGTACGGCGACTTCGTGACCCAGGTTGACGCCCATATCGGGATGGTCGTAGATGCCCTCAAGGCGACCGGCCAGTTCGAGCACACTCTCTTCATCGTCACCAGCGACAACGGCGCAGAATGGGATCCGAGCCACATCGAGGAGTTCGGCCATTACGCCAATCACGCCAGCCAGCGCGGCAAGAAGCGGGACGCCTGGGAGGGCGGGCACCGCATGCCCTTCATCGCCTCGTGGCCGGCTAGGGTCGCGGCCGGGTCAACCAGCGATCAAACGATCTGCCTCACCGACCTGATGGCGACCGCCGCCGAAATCGCGGGGCACGAGCTGCCCGCCGATGCCGCGCAGGACAGTGTCAGCATCCTGCCCGCATTGCTCGGAACCGACAGCGCTCCCCTGCGCGAGGCCACGGTGCATCATTCGGTTGACGGCACGTTCGCCATCCGCCAGGGCAAGTGGAAGTACATTGACGGGCAAGGCCCGGGTTCGCAGCAATGGGACGGTCCCCAACCGGGCGACCCGCCCGCGCAGCTGTACGACATCGAAGCCGACCGCCACGAGGACAACAACCTCTTTGGCGAGCACCCGGAAGTGGTGGAGCAGCTCAAGGCCATGCTGGAGCGCTACAAGGAGCAAGGGCATAGCAGGGCGCTGTAGATTTCCGCCCCGGGGCCAGTAGACCGTCGTTCAGCCCATGCTGACCCACCAGATGTGATCCGGCTGCGTCTGCGGCCTTGGCGGTTGCCGGGCCTGTTCTAGGAGAGCTTGAAGCTTCGCCATGATGGCGGGCTCGGCCGCTGCAAGATCCAGCGTCTCTCCGGGATCGGCCTCGAGATCGTAGAGCTCGAGTTCGCCGTCAGGTACAGGTCGCACGGCTTTCCACTTGCCCATGCGCAAGGCCTGGGAAGGAATCTCGTCGCGAAAGGTTCCCGACCCACTGTCGTGGCGCGGCAATTCCCAGTACAGGTATTCGTGTTCGGCTTGCCCGCCGCGGCCCAGCAGCGTCGGAACCACCGAGATCCCGTCCGTGCCCGCCGCCGCTTCGGCCCCCGCGAGTTCCAATGCGGTCACTAGGAAATCGTGGAAGCCCCAAATGTGGTCGCTGCTCGAACCCGCCGCGATCTGCTCTGGCCACCGCGCCAGCATTGGCACCCGGATGCCACCTTCGTAGAAGTCGCGCTTCGCGCCGCGCAGGTTCCCGCTACTTCGGAAGTAGTCCGTCCAAGTCGCAGCTGCCGCGCCGTTGTCGGAGGTGAAGAACACGATCGTGTTCTCGTCCAAGCCCAGCTCGGCAATGAGCTGCAGGATCCGGCCCACGTCTCGGTCCATGCGAGTGATCATCGCCGCCAGGGTTGCGTGCGGCTCTGGAGGTCGAATCAAGCGCCCGGGCCGATTCGGGTTCTCGGACAGCTCTACTTCTTCGAAGGTGCCGGCGTATTGGGCGTAGATCTCGTCCTCGGGCACCACGTATTCCGCGTGCGGAATGGTGAACGGCACGTAGCAGAAGAAAGGCCGGTCCTTGTTTCTCTCGATGAATCCCAGCGCGCGCTCCGCGATGACGTCATGGGAATATGTGCCGCGCCCGCTGCCCTCATTGCCGTCAAGCGGCAGTTTCTGATCGTTGTCGTAGATGTAGTGGGGATAGAAGTAGTGTGCATGCGCTTGGTGCAAGTAGCCTACGAACTCGTCAAAGCCCTGTTTCCAAGGCACCCCCTCGGTGCCGATGTCGCCTAGGCCCCACTTGCCGAAGCAGCCCGTGGCGTAGCCGCGCTCCTTCAGCAGCTCCGCAACGGTCACGTCCTCCGCCAAGATCGGCACGCCGCCGGGGTTGGAGCGGACCGACGTGTGGCCCATATGCATGCCTGTCATCAGCACGCTTCGCGCCGGAGCGCGCACAGAGCATCCGGAGTACGCGTTCGAAAACCGCATGCCTTCGGCGGCGATGCGATCGATGTTGGGAGTTCGGATCTTCGACTGTCCGTAGCACCCGAGCTCGCCGTAGCCGAGATCGTCGGCCATGATGAACACGATGTTCGGCGGTCGCGTTGCAGCGCCGCTCGGCGGCGTAGTTGCGTTGCCGCATCCCAATAGCGAGGCGGCCGCCGAGGCCGCGAAGAATTCGCGGCGCGTGGGGCGGATGTGCGCAGATTTCGGTTTCGGCATGGCGGGGTGCGCCCATTCTAGTCCAGGCCTCCCCTAAACGTAGCGCCGCCTCCGGGGCGTTGGAGTACCTGGTCCACCGCGGGTCAGTTGGCAGGCGACGGGCCCCGGGCGCGGGCCGCGAATCGCAATCATGTCTGCTCGCCCTGCGGCGCGCAGGCCGAGGCTTCGACACTGGAAGTGACGGGCTGGGACTCCGGCATCGCGGAGGCTGCCTGCTAAAGCCGGCGCCCCAGCCCTAGTGCGGTCGGGTCAGGGATTTTCGGGGAGGAATCGCCGACCGCCATCCTGTGCTTAGAAGCTGATCCGCAAACCTCCGTTGACCTGCCGGAACAGCCCGGGCTGAATTCCTTGCGGAGCCCGTGAAGAGATGTAGAGCTCGTCGAACGCGTTCTTGATCGTGAAGTATGGCTCGAACATCCAAGCCTCCCGCCGAATCTCGTAGCCGACTGCCAGGTTGGCAACTTGGTAGGCCGGCAGCAGGCCGACCGTTCCGTCATTGGACGGCTCCAGCGTCTCGCGGTTGTCCCCGAACTGACCGGCCACTGCATTGAGGTCAAGCTGGAAGCTCAACCCGCCGAACTGCTTGATGCCGAACAGCACGCCGAACGTCTGCCTGGGGGCATACGGCAGGCGGTTGCCGCCGTACAATTCGTTGTTCCTGAACTCTGCAACCGGCAGATACATGTGCCGGAAGTCCGTGTAGACGCTCCAGCCTGGCAAGTCCGCGACGCGGTCCCAGTGGATCTTGGCTGAGCTCTCGAAGCCTTGGTGCATTGTCGCGCCGCCGTTGGTCACTGTGGTCGTGGCGCCTCCCGATTCGGCCGCAGTGATGATCTGGTTCGAGAAGTCCATCCGGAAGAGAGTGAATTCACCTGAAACCGCTCGCTGGCCGGCCAGACGGACGCCCGCCTCGTAATTCCACGACAGCTCCGAATCGAGTTCAAGGTTCTCGCCGTTGCTATTGATGGCGATCTTGGTCCCTGGAGCGGCGAAGCCTCGGTGGACGCCTGCGAAGAGGGTCAGGTCGTCGACAGTACGGATTGAGAAGCCCAGTCCTGGAATAACTGTCGTGACGCCGTTGTCTTGGCTGATATCCACATCGGTCGGAACGCCTTGCACGCGCTTGCGCACGATGTGACGCTCCTGCTTGTAGCGCACGAAGCGGGCGCCCGGCGTGAGCGAGACACGAGAGCCGATAGTGAAGCGGTTCTGGATGTAGCCTGCCGCGGCCCGGCCGTAGCGGAACTCGTCGTCCCGAGTCACGCCAGTGCGCGCGTTGAACACGTCGCCGTTGACGCGCCGGTCGCGAGCATTCTCGCTGATGTAGCGCACGCCAAGGTCGAGCTGGCCGTAGCTGTGCTGCCGGCTGAAGTTTGACTGGACCCCGTAGACGTCGAACTCCCGGTTACGATTGCCGGCTGAATTGCGCAAGAACAAGGCCCCGCCGGGTATATTGGGGTCGCCGAACACGCCGAAGTAATCGCGCCCCCGGTCGCCGCGGTCGAAGTCTTGCCGTCCCCAAAACCGCTTGGTGCTGTAGAGGAAGACCGCACTGCTCAGGGTCGCGGCAGGGCTAATCGTGTAGCCGTGAGAGAATGACGCGGACTTGCGCGCCACGTCGAGCGTGTCGGACGGTACGGGGTTCAGGTTCGGGTCCTGCTCGTACATTGGCTGCGTGAGGCCTACATAGGTCGAGTTCGAGATCTCGTCGTAGACGCCCGCCTTGACTGCGAGAGTGTGCCGTTGGTTAGGACGGAAGCTGAACTTAGTCTGCACGTCCTCGATGTCGTAGAAGAAACCGCGCCAGCCATCTCCCTGCTTGTGTAGATAGTTGGTGATCCAACCGATCGACTGGTCGCGTTTGCTCGCTCCCAGCGAGGCCTTCCCCACAAATACGCCGCGCTGTCCGCCCTCGGCGTCGACTTCGCCGTGGAATCTCGATGGCGGATCCGGCGTGACGAAGTTCACTACTCCGCCGACGGTCTGGGGGCCGTGGGCTATCTGGCCGCTGCCCTTGAGGATTTCGACCCGGCTCATGCGCTCGATGGGTGGCGAATAGTACATGTCCGGCTCGCCATACGGTGCGAGTGCGATTGGAATGCCGTCCTCGAGGATCAGCACTTTGCGGCTCCGGTTGGGATTGAGACCGCGCATGCCGATATTCAGCCGCATGGCGACCGGCCCCGAGTCTTCGCGCAGGTTGATGCCGGGCACGCGTCGCAGCACTTCGTTGGCGTCGAGCGGCTTGGCCGCGTGGAGATCCGCCTTGCTAACGATATGCAATGAGCCCGGAATCGCCGTGCGCAGATCTTCGACGGTCGCCACGACTTCGATCGTGGCTGCGTTGCGCCTCAGTTCCGTCAGCTCGATCGCGAGTTCCGCTGTTCCGGCCACGCCCTTCACTTCGACTGGCTCGAAGTCCGGCGCAACCACGCGGATAATCAGAGATCCTTCCGGGACCCCGGAAAGGGTGAAGTTCCCCAAGCTGTCTGTGCGCGTAACTACTCTAGCTTCAGCAGCCTCCACTGTGGCTGCGGCCACAGGGAAGCCGCCGGGGTCGGTCACCTGTCCGCTAATGTCACGGGCTTGCAGGCTCGCGCAGCAGAGTAGCGTGGCTGCTGCGCAGCCCACACGCCAAAGAGGCTGGATCATCGAAAGGTCTCCTTGTTGGTGTCGTAGATTCGACTGCGATGAGGATTCACCGCAGCCCGAAGAATTCCCAATTTATCTGATAATGCAATCGAATGTCAATTAGAGAATTGTATGAGTTCTGTAACAACGAGTGCCGGGCGCTTGCCCTCAGCATCCGTTGCAAACGCCTTGCGGCAGGATCGCCGGTCCCAACATGTAGGGTCTCGGCGGGATGCGATGTCTTGCCAAGACCCGTCTGGCGCGGTTGAGCGCTCCCGCGAACGGTGCGCGCCCCTGGGTTTCGCGCCGTTTTCTCGGTGGTGTCAGTCGGCGCTGCCAGAGCGGGCCGATGCGTGCGCGGCAGAGTAGTCGCACCGGCTGGAGTTCCATTGCGAAGGTTCCGGCCTTTGCGTTATCCTCTCTCTGCCAAACGGTCGACGTGGGGTCGGCCGTTGTGTTTCATGGAGGTGTGAACATGATCCATCGGAAGAGATCGGGATGGCTGGTAGCGTGCCTGGCGCTTTTCGCCGGCGGGGCGTTTGGCCAGACCTTCTACGGCAGCTTGGTCGGGTCCGTTCAGGATTCGACGGGTGCCGTGATTCCGGGAGCGAGCGTCACCGTGACGAGCCTCGCTACCGGCGAACAACGCGTGCAGGAGACGGAAGCGGCCGGCCTGTATCGCTTCGTGAACTTGGTGCCGGGCCAGTACCGCCTGGAAGCGCGCTCTGAGGGCTTCAAGCAATTCGCGCAGGAGCCGATCACGATCGAGGTCGAGGCGAGCATCCGCATCGACCCGGTGCTCGAAATCGGAGAGGTCACCGAAGTCGTTGAGGTCGTGTCGAGCACGCCTCTACTGCAGTCGCAGACATCCTCGCTAGGTCAGGTCGTCGAGTCCCGCAAGGTCACCGAGACGCCGCTCAACGGCCGCAACGTTCTGAACTTGGTCGCTCTCGCTCCGGGCGTCGTGCCGCAGGGGCAGTCTATGCAGAGTCCCACCGGGGTCAACATCTTCGCCTGGGGCAACTACCAGATTGGCGGTGGCCAGTCGAATCAGAGCGCCACGACGCTGGACGGCGCGCCCGTCAACATCGGCTACGCCAACCTCACCGCCTTGGTCCCGACCCAGGACGCTGTGCAGGAATTCAAGATCCAGACCAACAACCTTGGAGCGGAGTTCGGACGGTTCGCCGGCGGTGTCATCAACATGGCCACGAAGTCCGGCAGCAACCAGTTCCACGGTTCCGCCTACGAGTTCCTGCGGAACAAGGTTCTAAATTCCAACACCTTCTTCAACAACGCCAGCGGCATCGGGACGCCGCCGTTCGTCCAGAACCAGTGGGGTGCCAACGTGGGCGGTCCGATCGTCAGAGACCGCGTCTTTTTCTTCTCCTCCTATGAGAGCTATCGCCAGAGGCAGGGCCGTTCGCTGCTGCTCGACTCGCCGACCCCGCTGCAGCAGCAGGGCGATTTCTCGGAGGTGGGGCGGGCCATCCACGATCCTTTCTCGGTGTCCAGCGCGGGCGACCTCCCGCGCACCCGGTTTGAGAACGACACGATCCCGGCTGCGCTGCAGGACGCCACGTCGAGGTCGCTGAGCCACCTTTGGGATCAGCCCAACCAGCCCGGGCTGAACAACAACTACGCCACTAATGCCAGCGACGGCGGCAACAACACCCAGTTCAACAATCGCGTGGACTGGAGCGCGAGCGACAAGCACCGCGTGATGGGGCGCTGGACTTGGTGGGACAACCTCACTTTCGGCGTCGATCCCTACGGCACTGGCGCCCACATCGATGCCGGACCGGAGACCTTCACCACTAACCAATTCGTGGTCGGAGACACGTACTTGATGTCCCCGACGACGATTTTCGACATCCGGCTCTCGTGGACGCGTTTCCGCTACGACCGTTCCCCTGCCAGCCAAGGCATCGACCTGACTCAGTTTGCGTGGCCCTCATCGCTCGTAAGCCAGATTCCGGACAACTTCCGCCACATCCCCACGCCCTGCGTAGAAAGCTACTCGTTGTTCTGCGCCCAAGGGACGGGGAGCATCATCATCGGTCGCCAGGACAACATAGCTGCCCTGCCCAGCCTCACCTTGATCCGCGGGCGGCACACCTACAAGATCGGGGGCGATGTCCGCAGGCTGACTCACAACTACGCTCAGAGCAACACGCCGAGCGGCATCTTCCGCTTCAACAGCAACTTCACCGCCAACGATCCGTTCGCCCCTATGGGTGGCTGGGGCTTCGCTTCGTTCCTGCTTGGCACAGGGACTGGCGGAGGGATCACGACGCCCGGACTCGTCGCTGGCCAGATGATCTATCGTGCGGCCTATATCAATGACCAATGGCAGGTCAATGACAGGCTGACGCTGAACATCGGGTTGCGCTGGGAGCTCTCGGGGAATTTCTCTGAGCGCTACGATCGCATGACCTCGCTCGCCCTAGACTCTGTCAATCCGTTGGCTTCCGAGACCGGGTTAGATCTGCGAGGACAGTTGGCGCTCGTGAATTCGGATTTGCGCCAGCCGAGAACGCGATTGGATGACCGCAACGCCTTTGCGCCCCGTCTCGGCATCGCATACCGTCTCGACGACAAGACCGTGGTCCGCACGGGCTACGGCATCTTCTGGCTGCCCAATGATGTCGCGTTTTCGGTCGCGCCCAACCAAGATGTCGTGACCACCATCGCGACTCCTTGGATCACCTCGCTCGATGGCGGCGTGACCGCGTTTCGCCGGTTGGCGGACCCCTTCCCGGATGGTGTCTTGGTGCCGCCCGGACGAGACACGACCTTCCTCAACACGCTGATTGGCGGGCTCGGCATCCGCTCGCCGGTGCCGGACCAGCCGCTCGGCTACATGCAGCAGTGGAACTTCAATATTCAACGACAGCTCGGCGACGGCACGCTGGTTGACCTGGCTTACGCCGGATCGAAGGGAACGAGCTTGCCCGTCAACGCTCAGACCATCAATCAACTGCCGGACCAGCACCTTAGCCTCGGCCCTGCGCTCAACGAGCAGGTGCCGAACCCGTTCCACGGCACGTCCATCGCCACCGGGCCGCTTTCCCAGCCGACTGTCGCACGCGGGCAGCTGCTTCGTCCCTATCCGCAATTCACGAATGTGGAAATGGCCGGGCCGACCAACCGAAGCTCGACGTACCACTCCTTCCAGGCCAAGGTGGAGCGGCGTTTCAAGGGAGGTGCGAGCTTGCTGGCCTCCTATACTGCCGGCAAGCTGATCACGGATGCTGGCACGCTGACCGGTTGGCTAGATGGCCTCGAGGGCTTCAGCGCGCAGGGCTGGGCCACTGGCGGCAACAACAACGATCTCCGCTCGCTGAAGTCGCTGGCGGCGTTCGATGTCTCCCAGCGTTTCGTGCTGAGCTATGTCCTTGATCTTCCCTTTGGCAAGGGCAAGCCGTTCCTCGGCGATCTTTCGGGGGCTGCCAACGCCATTCTTGGTGGGTGGGGAATCAACGGCGTAACCACCGTCCAGACCGGATTTCCGATCGGCGTGTCGCCTTCCCAGAACCTTTCCAACTCTTTCGGGGGATCGCAGTTCGCGGACAACAACGGCACTAGCGCGGCACTGTCCGGCGACCCGCAAACGCGGCTTGGCGAGTACTTTAGGAGAGACGTGTTCAGCCAGCCGGCGGCGTTCACCTTCGGCAACACGTCACGGGTCCTGCCGGACGTGCGCGGGCCCGGCATCGCGCAGTGGGATTTCGCGCTGTTCAAGCGCACTCAGTTGGGCGAGAGCGTGGGTCTGGAGTTCCGCACCGAGTTCTTCAACCTGTTCAACACGCCGGTCTTCCGGCATCCCGGGACAGCGTTGGGCACTCCCCAGTTCGGCGTGATCAGCGGCACTCGGGGCGTGCCCCGACTTGTGCAGTTCGGGCTGCGACTACTGTTCTAGGCGGTTCGCGCAAGCCCGGCGAATCGGACCGGCGGGTGGCCCAGCCGCCCGCCGGTTTCCATTGCGATCCAAGAACTCGCGATAATCTAAACCGGCTTCGATGGCTTGGACAACGCTCGACTCGGCGGCCGGTCTTCGCGCAGCCGCCGCACTGTTGCTGCTGCTGCCCGCCGTTCTGTCGGCGCAGCCAGAGCTCGGCCAACCGGATTTCCGGACTCGCTTCCAAGAGGGCCAGGCAGCGCTTCAAGCCGGTCAATTCGCCCGAGCCGAGACTGAGTTCCGGGCCGCCCTCGATGCCGAGCCAGGGCTCTCGGAAGCGCGCGTAAACCTAGGCTTGGCCCTATTCTTGCAGGGGAAATACCAGCACTCGGTTGACGAGCTGGAACAGGCGGCTCGCGCCCTGCCGGCCCTGCCCGCCGCCCATCTATTCCTTGGTCTCGGCCACCTCAAGCTAGGCGCGTCCGACGAAGCCATCGCTGCGCTCTCGCGCAGCCTGGAACTGGACCCCGCCAACCTCGAGGCGCACCGGGCGCTGGCGGCATGCCACTTGGCGAAGGGGGACTACGCCAGCGCGGTGCAGGAATTCCAAGCGGCGTTCTCGCACAGCCCGGACAGGACCGAGGCATGGTACCTGCTCGGGCGCGACTACATGGGCCTGATGAGCGATCTGGCCGGACGCTTGGTCGTGGAGCAGCCGGACTCGGTCTGGGCCACTCGTCTCGGGGCTGACATGCTCGCGCTCAGCGAAGCTTGGGAGGCCGCCGCGAACTACTACGAGGCCGCAGTCGCCAAGCGAGCCGGGCTGCCCGGCCTGCACTCGGCCTTGGGATCCGCCCGCTTGCGGCTCGGGCAGCTGGACGAGGCCGCGGCCAGCTTCGAAGACGAGTTGCGCACAGATCCGCGCTCCGAGCAGGCATTGCTAGGGCTGGCCGAGATCAGCCTGGCGCGCGGCGATTCTGCTTCCGCTCTTGAGCGCGTGGCCGCGGTCTGGGATTCGTTCCCGCAATGGCTGGGATCCCAGCCGGCGTTCGAACCCGGGGTCATTGCGCCCGAATCTGCGGCCAAACTCTTGCAGTCTCTTAGCCAGTCTGAGGCGGGACCGGCGGCGTTCCTAGCCTGGACCCTGTCCGCCAATTTTGGCGAAGAGGCAGTTGCTGATGCCGCCCGCGCGCGATTCGAGCGCGCTGTCCAAGCCGCTCCGGCGCGCGCCGCCGGTTCCTCCGAGGCTGTCTCGCTGTGCGCCGATCATCTCTATTCGGCGTGCGCTCAGGCTCTGGTGTCGCGTCGCTCGATGACGCGGGCAGAGCTGTTGTTGCTGGGCAGGGCCTACCTTGCGCTCGCTCAGCACGAGCGGGCATTGATCGCGTTCACGCACGCCATGCGGGGCACCGACGATGCACCGCCTGAAGCTGTCTATTGGACGGTCCGTACGCTCCGGTCGCTGGCGGACTTGTGCTTCGAGCAGGTCGAGCGGCTAGCCCCGCAGTCTTGGCGCGTGCATCAATTGCGGGCGGAGGCCCATCGCCAGCGGCAGGCCGACGATGAGGCGATCGTCGAGTACCGGCGCGCGATCGAGCTCAAGCCAGATGCGGCCGAATTGCACCGCAGCCTGGGGCTGCTCTACTTGCTCAACAACGCCTACGACGAGGCTCAGGGAGCGCTCGACAAGGCCCTCGATCTAGACGGTGCAAACCCGCGCTCGCTATACGTGACGGGCCGGTTGTTCGTGGCCAGGCAACAGCATGCCGAGTCCATCCCCTACCTGGAGACCGCTCTGCAGCTTGACCCTAACTTGGTTGAGGCGCGTCCAAGTCTCGGTCGGGCATACCTGAGAGTGGGGCGCGTCGAAGAGGCTGCCGCGCAACTTGAGCAAGCGCTGATCCTCGACTACTACGGCGATATCCACTACTCGCTCTTCCAAGCCTACCGCCGTTTGGGCAACATGGAACGGGCCAAGCTAGCGCTGGACCGGTCCACCGAAATGCGCAAGCGATCATTCGCTCGCGACCGCAGCAAGTTTGAGCGATGGATCAAGAGCGAGTAGCCCGGACCTCTCTGACGCTCGCAAGCCTGCTGGTTGCGGCGGTGATGCTGCACGGTGCGCCCGGCGAAATCCAATTCCGCGATGTCGCGGGATCGGCGGGGGTCGACTTCGTGCTGCACAACCACCCCACGCCCGAAAAGCACATGATCGAGACGATGGCGGGCGGTGTGGCCATCTTCGACTACGACGGCGATGGCCTGCCGGACATCTACTTCACCAACGGCGCGGCGATCCCATCATTGAGCAAGGTAGCGCCGGAGTATTGGAACCGCCTGTATCGCAACGATGGCGAACTGCGCTTCAGCGATGTCACCGCCGAGGCTGGCGTTGCGGGTACCGGATATGACACGGGCGTGGCTGCGGCCGACTACGACAACGATGGCGATGTCGACTTGCTGGTGGCCGGAGTCTTTCGCCTAACCCTGCTGCGCAATGGAGGCGATGGCGTCTTCGAGGATGTCACCGCGGACTCCGGCCTGCAAGGCGGCCAGTGGTCCGTGGCTGCTGGGTGGTTCGACTACGACGCCGACGGGCACCTTGATCTGTTCGTGGTCAACTATGCGAACTGGAGCTTGGATTTCGACACATACTGCGGCGACGAGAGGCGCGGGCTCCGCGCCTACTGCGACCCGATGCAGCTGACTCCGACACCGAATCGGCTGTATCGCAACCTCGGTGACGGCACGTTCCGGGACGTGAGTGCGGCGACTGGGGTCAGCGACCATTCCGGGCGCGGCATGAGCGTGGCATTCGCTGACGCCAACGGCGACGGCTGGACTGACGCGTTGGTCACGAATGACAACCTGCCGAACTTTCTGTTCCTCAATCAGGCCGGAGAGAGCTTCGAAGAAGCGGGGCTGTTCTCGGGCACGGCTCTGCTGCAACATGGCGACCCCGTGGCGAGCATGGGCGTCGATTTCCGCGATTACGACAACGATGGCTTGCCGGACGTGGCGGTCACCGCCTTGATCGCCGAGACGTTCCCGCTCTTCCGTAACTTCGGTGACGGCTTCTTTGAGGACGTGACCGGCCCGTCCGGCTTGGCGCTGTATTCCAACCGCCACAGCGGCTGGGGCAACGGCCTGTACGACTTCGACAACGATGGCTGGAAGGATCTGTTCACGGCCAACTCCCACGTCAACGACATCATCCGCGAGTTCGAGCCCACGACGCCGTATCGCGAGACCAACAGCGTGTACGCCAATCGTGCGGACGGGTCGTTCGAGGAGGTCACGGCTGCCGCCGGCGAGGCCTTCGCGAGCACGACAAGGGCCCACCGCGGCTGTGCGTTCGCGGATTTCGACCGCGATGGCCGCGTCGACGTGGTGGTGTCTTCGCTGGGTGGGGCGGCCGAGTTATGGCACAACACCAGCCCGCGAGAGCAAGCGTGGCTGAATGTCCGGCTCGTGGGGAGGAAGTCCAACCGCGACGGGATCGGCGCGACGGTCCGCGCAGGTCGGCAGGCCAACGTGATGACCAGTGCGGTCGGCTACGCTTCGTCTAGCCATGACGGGGTGCATTTCGGCCTCGGGGCATCCGAAGATATTGCCGTGCAGGTCACGTGGCCCGGCGGCACTGTTCAAGATCTCGGACGCGTTTCGGTAAACCAGGTATTAGAAGTGCGCGAGCCCGAGCAGGTGCCTTGATCGTCAGAACTTGGGGTGACGGCACTGCGCTGAAGATCCACAGTGGAGTCGGGCGATCCGCGCGCGCGGGCAATTGGCAGTGTCGGACCACGCTGCTGTCGGTAACGCGCATGGAGCGAACGCCTGATCATTTCCGGCGAGGGGGCTTTCGCCGATCCTTGACATGTGCGGCAAACCCTGAGCCTGCCTCCGCGTAAACGTTGAACACGGTCGACGCGCCGGCCTTTTTCAGTAGCTCGATCTCATCCGGGAACCTAGCAGTGGCTGCAACCAAGCCATCGAATGAGGCCGCTTTGAGCTCGTCGAGAACGGCTAGGCCGGCGGATACGTTCGGCAGAGCCAGCATCACCAGTTCTAGCCTGTGGCGGGCTTGCACGCGACCCCAGAAGTCTGCGTCGCTGGGATCTCCGAGCAGCACGTTGCGGCCAGCCGCCTGCTGGCGTTGCACGGTTATCGGATCAATGTCGATGCCGACGACTGCTCCGCTTTGCATCTGACGCATGTCGTCGTAGGCCGCAGTGCCGACGGGACCCATGCCGATGATGGCCGCTGTCGCACGTCCGATGTCGAGCGGCCGGTCGTCGGCCACCCGTTCCGTTCGTTCCAAGCGTTTCCACGCTGTCCGATAGCGGGTGTAGAGCCGTTGGGCGGCGACATTCAGGCCCGCTGATATGCCGCACGACAGGGACAGCGCGACTGCGAGGATGATCAACCAACGACCATCGACCCAGTCATTTGCGACGCCGATAGCCGCTACGATGAGTCCGAATTCGCTGAAGTTGGTCAGGTTCAATGATGCCAGCAACGAGGTTCGGGCCCTTAGCTTGAATCCCGTCAGCAGGCCGAAGAAGAGCGCCGACTTGAGAAATACGAACGGCGTGATGGCGGCCCCTATCAAAGCCGCCTCTGTGGTTAGCGGACCGGACAGTCCGATGGACAGGAAGAAGCCGAGCAGGAACAGGTCCTTGAAGCCGAGCATGGTCTTCGCCATTTCGTCGGCTCTGCCGTGCCCGCCGATCAGAACGCCCAGAACGAGAGCGCCCAAGTCACCCTTCAAGCCGACAAGCTCGAATATCTCCGCGCCGCCCAAAGCTAGCACGAAGCCGTAGAGGACCATCAGCTCACCGTGGCCGACGCGATGAAGCACTAGCGTTAGCACCGGCCGAAGCGGAACAAGGAGCGGCACCAGTAGCGCCCAGCTCGTCGGCCAGCTTCGCGCCGATATTGCCAGGAAAACGACGGCGGCCAAGTCTTGGACGATCAGAATCCCGACCGCGATTCGGCCATGCAGCGAGGCCGTTTCCCCTTTCTCTTCCAGCACCTTCAAGACGAACACGGTGCTGGAAAAGCTGAATGCAAGCGCGATCAGCAGAGATCGGGAAAGATCAACGCCGACCAGGAAAGATGTTCCCTGAAGCGCCAACAACCAGATGGCCAGTCCGAACGCTACAACGAAAATCGACATATGCAGCCCGGCGACAGCCCAGACCTGCGGTCGCGCCAACGTTCGGAGATTGAGCTTGAGGCCAACGATGAACAGCAAGAGGGTGATGCCTAGGTCGGACAGCTTCTGTAGCATTTCCCCGCTGGCGATTCCACACAGGTTGAGAACGAAGCCCGCGGCCAGGAAGCCGACTAGAGGGGGCAGGCCGACAGTCTTGGACAGCAGCCCCAGCGCGAACGCTACTGCGATCCAGACCACGTCTCCCAACGCGATAGCGATCCACTCAAAATCCATCATGCCAAGGGTTCTCCGTGTACGAGTCGGGCCTTATGCAATCGACGGTTGGCACGCTCCAGCTCGCAGCACCCCCTCGAAAATCGCTCGCAGCACGACGGCGTTCGGATAACGCAGCCGGAGCAAGCTCGACTCGGCATTGACGAGTGGCGTGCCATTGACGGTCAGACTGGCAGGCGAACGCTCCAAATGGCGTGAGCAGGAGAGCCTGGAACGGCAACTCGCAGCTGTTCCCTATTGCCGCTGGCATGGCAAACCGATTCGGCGGCTGGCTCCAAGTCATGCATGGAGGCCACCCGACCGGGATCGTGAAGCCCGCAGTCACGCACTCAAGCGTTCGTGCCGAATTGTTGCGCGGCAAATTCCAGCCGCCACCGTCTGCGGTTCGCTCTCGTGCGCCTTCATTTCTTCGCCCGGATACCCCGTTTGGTGCACGTGCAAGGCCGGGCGGGCAGCTTCCGCTCGTTCCCGATCCATGACTGCCCCCGGAGCTTGCTCGGCTTCCGCCGGCCCAGACGCCGCGCTGCCCCGCGCAGCCGACGGTCGCAGGCATGGGCGACAACCCCTTCATCTTGAGTCCCGGATCAGCACTGCCAGATGCGCAACTGGCACACAATGCCGCTGAGCGTGCGGCTCTCAAGGGCCAAGCTGACGCCTCTTCGACTTAGGCTTTCGTGCGCTGGCAGCGTGGCCTCGGATGTCAGCCAGCAGCGATTCCGCAGTTTGCCCGAGAGAATCCGAGCACGCAATGACCGTCACTCCGGCGCCGGAAAGATCTGTGTCCCCAGCCGGGATACCAGCGCCGCCAAGCACGATTCTTGTATGCAGGCCAATTCGGCTGCTAAGTTCGAGTAGCTCGGCCTTGTGCTCGAAATAGAGCGCATCGTCCGAGACGGAAAGTAGCACCGCTTCGGGTGCGGTGGCCCGACAAGCTCGCTCAAGGTCGGGCAGGGGCACCTCGGAACCCAGCACCGTCACGCGCGCTTTCCTTAGGGCCAGGGAATAGCTGAGCGCCAGAATTCCTAGTTCGTGCCGTTCTTGAGGAAAACAGCCGCACAGAAACCTCGGCTTGCGGGAGAGATTCGCCGAGGCTTCCTGCTCGAACAGCGTTCGAACTCGATGAGTGAAGATCCTCGTGGCGAGGTGCTCACTCGAAATCGTGCATAGGCCACCGGCCCACAGGTTTCCGATGCGTCGCAACGACGCAGCAATGACTCGATCGATTGCGACTTCTGCCGACAATGTGGAAAAGGCCTGATCTAGGACTCGCTGCAGCTCCGACTCGTCCATGGCGAGGGTCGCCTTGACGAGGCGGCTCACCAACGTATCTGCCTTTAGTGGAATGTCTTCTGCGGCGACCCGCTGAAATGCGGCAGTTGTCCTCGTGCGTCCTCCGCGTGGTCGAGCAGTCCCGTCGAGAATTGCATCCCGGCCGATCCTATTGATCTCGCCGATCGTGCGGCCCGTGCCGAGAAACTCGCGCACCGCGCACAGCACGCGCAGGTCCTCTTCGCTATACAGCCGGTGCCCTCCTTCACCTCGGCAAGGACGGAGCAAGTCGTAGCGATGCTCCCAAGCCCTTAGGCGCTGAGGGGCGAATGAGGTGAGTCGCACGATTGTCCCCATCTTGTAGGGCGGGGTGGGACTCATGGCGTTGTCAGTCATCTCGCCGAATGGAGGCTGAGCTCTTCCCCTCCATGCTAGTCTCGCCGGAGGAGGCTCATGCTGCGAGTTCTCCCGCCAAGGGCTTTTCGAACAAGTAGTGCGCCACGCCCCATTCCGACCCGTTGCGGTATCCCCAGAGTCCAGCGCACGCCAGAAAGAACAGCCGCCATCTGCCGAACCAGCGCTCGGCGGCGCGTTCCCCGTACACTTGACGGAGGATTGGCAGCGCTCGGTCGTGCCCCCGATCTAGGTTCTCCAGCCATGCTGATGCGGTGCGCTGGTAATGCGTCCCGTTCCACCTCCATTGGCACTGTAGGTCCAGCTGATCTTGGCAGCTAGGTAATAGTGCTTCGCTCGGCATCAGACCGCCGGTGAAGAAGTAGCGCCCGAGCCAGTTTGACGCTCCCTCTGTCTCGAAGCTGTAGCTATATTCCCGGTGGCAGAAGAGGTGGACGAAGAGCTTGCCGCCGGGCCTGAGCCAGCTGGCGATCCTCTTCATGAGTTCGCCGTGATTTCGCATGTGCTCGAACATCTCGACCGAAACGACCCGGTCGAATGACCGCCCGGGCTCGAAGACGTTCATGTCCGTGGTCATGGCTTTCAGGTTCGCGAGGCCGCGTTGCCTCGCACGCTCCAATATGAATTCGCGCTGGGAGTGCGAGTTGGAAACGGCCCACACGCTGCTCCGGGGATAGTGCTCGGCGATCCATAGCGCTAGCGACCCCCAGCCACAGCCTAGTTCCAGCACTTCCTGACCGTTCTCGAGTTCGGCGTGTTGGCAGGTTGCGCTGAGCGCCGCACGCTCAGCCTCATCAAGATCGTTGACCGCGTTGCCCCAGTGGCAGCAACTGTACTTGAGCGCAGGGCCGAGCACTATCTGGAAGAAGGCGGGCGGAACTTCGTAGTGCTGCTGGTTGGCGAGTTCGGGAACAGGAGCCACCACCGCGTCTCGATCGGGCCGATCAGGCTGCTGGCTAGCCAGCAGCCGAGCCTCCTCGCGCAAGCGCTGCGCACAAAGCAGGCGGATGCCCGACCGGATCAGAGAATCCGGCAAGTTGCCTCGTTCGGCTGCTTCCAGCGCCATGGACAACAGCGCCTCGTTCATCCCGTGCCGCCTCTTGGATACCACGGGAAGAAGGGGCTGACCTCGCTCTGGTACTGCCGGTACGCCTGCCCCCGCTTCGACAGCGCTTGGGCTTCGGTGGGTGGCAGGCCGGTGACCTTGAAGATGAGGAACAGCATCGCAGCTGGCCCGACTAGCGTCGCCCAGCCGAAACGCGCCCCCCACCCCATGCAGACGTAACTCCACCAATGAATCCATTCGAAGAAATAGTTCGGGTGCCGGGAGTACCTCCATAGGCCGTTGCGACAAACCTCGGCCCGGTTGGCCGGGTCCCTGCGAAAGCGGTCCAGTTGGAGGTCGGCGATACCCTCGCCCGTGACTGCTGTAATCCAGATGGCGCATCCCAGCGCATCGAGCCAACCAACGGAGGTTGGGTTTCCGGCTGCTACGAGTGCCGGAATGGCAAACAAGGCGCAGAGGAACCCCTGAGCTTGGAAGAACCCGAACAGCCAACCTTGGACGGACTCGTCGCGGCCGGTGCGCAAGCGGGCGTATCTGCCGTCCTCGGGAGACCTGCGGATCCTAGCGGCCAAGTGCCATCCGAGACGCCCGGACCAGGCTGCGCCGAGCAAGGCGACTAGGGCGCGGCGAGAAGGGTCTCCATCGCCGGTTATGGCGTAGAAGACGGAGAGCCCGCCCGTTCCCATCGTCCACGCAAGGTCCACAACGTCGGCTCTGCCCGATCTGCGCTGGACTGCCCAAAGCGCTGCCATCGCCGCCGCGATACCAGCCCAGCCCAGCGACCAGAGTGTCAAGGGAGTCACGAGGGGCCTCCCTTGACAGCGGAAGGGGCTCCGGCATGGCCAGAGCCCCGCAAAGATTTCGCGATCCAGGCGAGAAGCGGAATCGCCATGGCCCACAAGCCGGCCAGCGCCAACACCGCTCCCGCCCGCGGGCCGACAGTCAGCGCGCCGACATACTCGCCGGACAGGTAGGAGAGCGGGCCGCCCACAGCTCCTAGAGCCGCTGCAAGCAAGGGACGTTTGCCTGCCCATGCCAACGACTCGTCCAGAGTCGTCGCAAAGTTGACCCACAGGACACTCATCCACACCGGGACTGGCCAGCCGATTTGTGCGTGCTCTGGGAAGCTGATCCAGCCTAGCCTCCAGAGCGCGGAATCACTGCACAATCCGATCGCTGCGGTGCCGGCGAGCAAGCCAAGGCCCGGCAGCCTGACGTTCAGTCGTCGGGCCGACTGCGCCGCGACGGAGCACGCGAGCACCGATGCGCCGGGCCACAGCCTTCCTTCGGCGGCCGCAAAGACGGTCACCAGCCACGTCGCCTGAAAGGCACCCAGATTGACCAGATACGTCACGCCTGCTCCAATGCCGCCCGGACCGGCGAGCGTCGATTGCCGGGTTTGGCCAGCAGCAGCTGAACATTTCCGATCAAGCGTTCCTCGAAGCCCGCTTCGCAGTAGCACAGGTAGAAGTCCCATAGGCGTATGAAGCCCTCTGGGTAACCGAGTGCACGAATCTCGGGGAGATGCTCGTGGAAATTCGCCTTCCAGCGGCGCAGGGTCTCGCCGTAGTGCGGGGCGAGGTCCTCGAGATGGACCATGCGCATGTCGGATCTTCGGGCAACCGCACCGGCGATCGTCGCCATCGATACGAGGCAGCTTCCCGGGAAGACGTAGCGCTGGATGAAATCGGCTGAGCGCCTGTATGATTCGTAGCGATGCTCGGCCATCAAGATCCCTTGTAGTAGCATCAAGCCGTCGTTCTTCAGCAAGTTGCTGCAGCGGGCGAAGTATTCCGGGACGAACTCGTGCCCGACCGCCTCGATCATTTCGATCGAGACGATCTTGTCGAAGCGCCCAGTGAGGTCGCGGTAGTCTTGATGCCTCACCTCAATGCGATCCCCGAGGTTGGCATCGCTCACCCTCTGCCGGGCCAACAGGTGCTGTTCGCTCGAGATTGTCGTCGTCGTGACCCGGCAACCATACTCCCGTGCCGCGTGGATGGCCAAGCTGCCCCATCCTGTGCCGATCTCAAGCAAGTGGTCCGCGGGCGTAAGGTCCAGCTTGCGACAGGCCAGGTCTAGCTTGCGCGTCGAAGCGGTCTCGAGCGGCTCGTCAGGGGACCGGAATATGGCGCACGAGTAGCTCATCGTCTCGTCCAACAATAGCCTGAAGAAATCGTTCCCGAGATCGTAGTGCGCCTTGACGTTGCTGGCCACCCCCCGGCGGGTGTTGCGGTTTAGGGCATGCAAGCACCTGGCAGCCATCGAAGCACCCTTGGCCCAACCCCCTTCCATGCCGTCGCTCAGGTCCAGATTGCGCGCAAGTATGCGGCACACCGCGGTCAGGTCGTCTGCTTGCCAGCGTCCGAGGATGTACGACTCGGCGGCCCCGAGAGTCCCTCCTAGCACGACATCCGTCCAGAATTGCGAGTTCCGGATGGCGACTGTAGCTCGGAGACCGCCCGGCTCGCCGAAGAAGCGGGCCGTGCCGTCCTCTTCGATCATCAGGCCACCCCTTCTCAGTCCCTTCAGGCGATTCTTCAGGCTTCGCTTGGCCAGCGGCTGCATCCAGCGGAATGCAACCGTCCTGCTGGGCAGCGCGAGCTTGGGAGCAGATGCTTCGGTCATTGGACTGTCGAACGAGGCGGGACGGCGAGCTTGGGGTGCGGGTGAAACGGACATCGCTTCAGGAACAGCCGGAGCGCCTGCCAGTAGATGGCTGCCACGACATGGAGCGTCATTAGCGGGTACCGCACTAGCACCCCTGCCAGCGCCGGACCGTCCATAGGCACCCTCTCCAGTCGGAGGGTTGCGTCGAAGATGTCCTTGCCGCCTTCGCTGGATTCCATGTGGACGGCAAGAACACCCGCCGGGTCGGAGAAACTCCAGCGGTAGGACTGATCCATCGCCATGAAAGGCGAAACATGGAATTCTTTGCGGAACTCGAACGTGTTTGCCGCAGCGGACGCTTGGCCGTCATTCCAAGCGAACGTATAGCAGTGTCTTTCGCCCCACGGGGTGTTATGCACCTCCGCCACGATGGACTCCACGCGCTGGCCGGTCTTGTCGAAACAGTAGTAGAAACTCACCGGATTCATGACATATCCGAAATAGCGCAAGTGCGTCAGCAACCGGATCGGTCCTTGCGGGCGCACTCCCGTTTCGCGCTCGACCTCCCGCCGGACTGCCTCCTCGAGAGGCAGCGATTGATCGCCCAGGTGATCCTCTCTGCGGAACCACGCCAGAGAGAACCGCTTCGCCGACCAGAGCCAGCGTCCGGCAAACACGCTGTCGAGCTCTGACAGGTCCAGAAGGACCTGAAACACGCGGTAGCGGAACTCGTGTTTCACGGGGAGGAAACGGCGGTGGCGGACCCAGCCCCTGTACAGGCTGCTGTTCACTTGGCTGACTCCGGGTCGAGTGCGCGGCAGACCTTAACGGCGCTTCGCACGCCGTCTTCGTGGAATCCATATCCCCAGTAGGCACCGCAGTACGACGTTCGATTCGTATCGATAAGCTCCCGATGGCGCTCCTGCGATCTAGAGCGTGCAGAAGTGAATACTGGATGCTCGTAGCGCATCCGTTTCAGTATTCGCCCATCGGCGATTTCCGAAAAATCGTTGAGCGTGACGTTGAGCAGCGCTCGGGTTTCGATTCCCTGCAGACGATTCATGTTGTAGGTCACGGTGGCGCGCTCGTTGGACTGCCTCCGAACACGGTAGTTCCAACTCGCCCAAGCCCGGCGGCGCTTGGGGAGGGGTGCCGGGTCGGTGTGGAGCACGGCTTCGTTCTGCTGGTACGGGAACGATCCCAAGATCTCCGATTCGCGGGGGGAAGGGCGCTGCAAGAGCCGGAGCGCTTGGTCGGCATGGCAGGCTAGGATCACGTGGTCGAAGTCCCCGCAGCTGCCCGAGCGTTCCACCACGCAGACTCCATACGCGCGGCGGTCGATGGCTACTATGGGAGTCTTGGGGACGATGTTGCGCAGGAACGGCTGAGAGATCCTTTCGACATAGCGGCTCGACCCGCCGCGGATCACTCGCCAGACGGGCCTCCGACTCCACCGCAGCATGCCATGGTTGCCCAGGAACTCTACGACCAGCCGTATCGGGAATCGCCTGAACGTCCCTTGCGGCACGGACCAGAGGGCGGAGCCCAGCGGAATCAGGTAGTCCTCGACGAAGCTGCGACAGTACCGCCCCTGAGTTACGAATGATTCCACACTCGTGTCATCTGCTACCAAACGTGCCAGAGTCGGCGCCTCCCGCTGGAATCTCGCGATGTCGCGCAGCATGCCGAGAAACCGCGGCCTAATGAGGTTGCGCCGTTGGGAGAAGAGCCCGTTGACGGAGGAGCCGTTGTATTCCACGCCCGACACGTCCGAGCGCACGCTGAAGCTCATCGACGTCGGTTGGGTGTCGACCTCGAGTTCGCGGAGCAATCGAGTGAATAGCGGGTAGTTGACTTCGTTGAACACAACGAAACCCGTGTCGACGTGGGCCGTTTGGCCATCAACACTGACGTTGACTGCGTGCGCATGGCCGCCGATTCGGTCAGATGCTTCAAAGACCGTGACGTCATGGCGGCCAGAAAGATAGTAGGCGCACGTCAGGCCAGAGATTCCCGCGCCGACCACCGCGATCCTCATGCTGCACTCCCTCCGGAGGGGCTGTCGATGCGTCGTCGTTCCACCACGCCTGCTGGAACGGGGCGCAGATCCCAGACCAAGCCGAGCTTGGACAGGACGACCAGGCCGTAGTAGGTGATGTCGATTTCCCACCAATAGAACCCTTGCCGGGCCACGCCCGGACAGTGGTGGTGGTTGTTGTGCCAGCCCTCGCCGAGGGTTAGCAGAGCGAGGAACCAATTGTTCCGGCTGTCATCTCCGGTCGCGAACCGCCGCTGACCCCAGCCGTGGGCCAAGGAGTTCACCGTGAAGGTTGCGTGGTAGAGGCAGATGGTTGAGATAAAGAACCCCCAGACGAGCAGCTGCGGCCCGTTCGTGCCGAGGGTTGGCCTGAACCGCTCCAGCGACCATCCAAGCACGTAGATCAGCGCTGCGAAGAGCAGGGGGGGCACCCAGTCGAATCGATTGAGAAAGCGCAGCTCGGCGAATCTCTCCCAGTCGCGCACGAATTTGGATCGCGTCTGGAATCCCTCCCCTGTCATGAACCACCCTGCGTGGCTGCCCAGGAACCCTGACAGGCTCGGGGAATGCGGGTCGCCGGGAGAGTCAGAGTGCAAGTGATGCTGAACGTGGTGCGACGCCCACCACATCGGGTCCCTCTGCGCGGCGCATCCTCCGACGAAGGCCATTAGCCCTTGGAATGCCCGCGACGTGCGGAATGCGCGGTGCGAGAAGTAGCGGTGATAGAAGCCAGTGATTGCGAACATACGGACTAGGAACGCGGCAGCCGCAATCCAAATCGCCACCGGACTCCAGCCGACCCAGATGACGCCCAGTGTCGCTGCATGCATAGCCAGGAACGGAAGGCACCGCAGCCATTCGACACCAGCCTGTCGTGCCTCGTCCCCGAGGGCTTGGTGATTATCGAACCAGCGGCGCAGCCAAGGCGGCAGCCGCCGCTCACGAGTCGCTGCCGACGGCCCCGCAACCGCGTCTTCCGAGTGGCCTAGGTCATGTGGCTTGTTCGGGGACGACTGCGCCACGCCCTGCGCCATAGTATAACTATACAATATCTAAACAAAAAAGAGATTCATGCCAGAACTTCACCTTCATTAGGCTCTCCGCGGGACTCTCCGCTGTCAATCTGCCGAACATGCTCGGCACACAAAGCAGAGCGGACGCCTCGAAGAGACGCCCGCATGAGCCTCTGGCCCGGGGCAGGAACTAGTCGGCAGCAGTCAACGCTGCGTCGGCCTTGGCAAGGTAGGCGGTAGCCATCTCGCGCGCTTCGGCGGCTTGCTTGTGCGCCGTCCGCGCCAGCTGGCGCTGGCGTTTCGGCGTATTCCAAGCCGTTCCGCGTTTGGCGAGCAGCGAGGCCGGCGCGGCGGCGTAACGCTTCTCGAGACGCTGGTGGCGGTCAACCTTCTCGTCGAGCATTTCGGCGCGGAGCTTGTATAGGCGGGCGATCCGCTCGAATTCGGCGCTCGTCGAGGCGGTCTCCTCGAGATTGGCCAGCCTCTTCAGCTTCATTGCCTCCTGCTTGTCTCCGATGTCCACCGCGAAGGCGCTTGAAGCAAGGCTTCCAAGGGCAGCGGCGGCGACCAGATTTAACAGGGCTTTGCGAGTGCTCAGCATCGTCGTTGTCCTCCTTAGGCGTGTTTTCCACGACCTCACGCGTTTCAGGCTACGGCGAGCGAGCCGTTGGGGCAATCCGAAAAACTACGGTAGAAGGAAAAGGAATTTTCGGGTCTCGCGGGAGATGCCGGCGAAGCGCTCAGCGGCCGACCAGACCCTGCTTGACTGCGTATTGGACCAACTCTGCGGTGGTCTTGACGCCTACCTGCTCCATGATGGCGTATTTGTGGGATTCGACCGTGCGAGGCGATAGGTCGAGCAGCGTCGCAATCTCTTTCGCGGAGCGACCCTCGGCGACCAGTTGCAACACCTCCGCTTGGCGGGAGGTTAGGCGGGGCTTAACCTCGCCGCCGCGGCGCAAAGCTTCCAATACTCCGCCGGCGATGCGGGGCGTGACATAGGTGCGTCCAGCCAGGGCTTCGCGGATCGCGGTGACCAGCTCTTCGGGGGCCGAGTGCTTCAGGACATAGCCCGCGGCACCGGCATCGAGCGCCTCGGTCGCGTAGCTCACCTCGGGGTGCATCGTAAGGAAGATGAACTTCGCTGACGATCCGGACTCGCGCAAGCGGCGTACGGCCTGGATGCCATTGAGGAGGGGCATCGTCACGTCGGCGACTACGATATCGGGGTGCAAACGATCATGCGCCTCCAGGAGCGCTCGGCCGTCTTCTACTACCTCCAGCAACTCGAATTCCGGCTCGAGCAACCCGCGAAGGCCTTCGGCGACGATTCGATGGTCGTCGGCAACCAGCACGCGAGGCTTACGAGAAGAGGGGAATCTAGTCATAGCGAGTTTGTCTGCGGGATCTCGACCGATATTCTCACCCCTTCCCCGGGGGAGGTGCGGATGTCGATGCGCCCGCCGACGAGCCGTGCCCGTTCGCCGAGGCTGGCTAGCCCCAAGCCTCCGCTGCGGCGCGCCTCCTCCCGATCAAAGCCTTGGCCGTCGTCCTCGATGCTGAGTCGCACGTTGCCGTTCACGAAGCCTAGCTCGACGCTGACCTCGGTAGCGCCGGAATGAGCGGCGATGTTGCGAAACGACTCCTGGGCGATGCGGTAGAGCGCCAGGGAGGATTCACGCGGGAACTCCACAGGCAGGTTCTCGGAGGCGCAGGACACCGGGATGCCCAACCGCTTGGAGAGGCTCCGGCACTCGGCGCGCATAGCGGCAGGCAGACCGAGGTCGTCGAGCATCGCCGGGTGCAGTCGCCGGGACAGGTCTTGGACATCATGCGACAGGACGACGATTAGCTCTTTGAGCCTCGCCAGCGCATTCCGATCATTCTCGTCCAGCTTGGCGCCGCGAGCCAGCTTGCCGGCATCGATGGCCAGCATCGCCAGGCGCTGGGTCACGTCGTCGTGAAGCTCGCGGGCGAGCCTGCTGCGCTCATCTTCCTGGGCGTTGAGCAGCCTCCCAGCCAATACGCGGAGTTCTTGGCGACTAGCCCGCAAGCGCTCTTCGGCGGCCTTGCGCTCCGTGATGTCCTGCGCCACGCAGACTGCTTCGCGGCCCGCGCTTCCAGAGTCGTCGACAAGCGCAGCGGTGAAGAGCACCGGGATGCGTCGGCCGTCGGCGGCGACGAGCTCCTTCTCTATCGCGGGCAACGAGCTGTCACGGCGCAGCCGCGCTATCCAGGGAGGCTCGTCAGTCGCGCTTCCGACGATCGCTCGGAGCGGGATGTCGCGCAACTCCTCCGCGCTGTAGCCCAGCAAGCGGCAGGCCGCCGGGTTCGCCGAGGTGACGAGAGGACTGCTGCGGCTTCCGCCGCCCACGTTGCCCAAGACAAAGACGGCGTTGATCATGGACGCCAGCAGGCTGTCGAGGTGGTCGCGGGACACGAGCGTGGCACTAAGTCGCTCAGTGAGATCTTCGAAGGTCTGCCACAGTCGGGCGATTTCGTCGTCTGCCGCGCGGAAAGTTCTGGCCGACTTGGCCTGGATGCGGCCACCCCGACCGAGGCGCTCGACCTCCGCCGTCAGGGCGAGCAATGGTCGGGTGGTTCTGCGGGCGATGAGGTAGCCGACGACGGCAAAGGCGCCGGAGATCAACAGGGCCAAGGCCGCCAGTTGGAGGCGCAGCGCCCGCACCGGACGAAACACCTCCTCCACGTCGATTTCCGAAAGCAGGGCCCAATCGAGGTCGGGAAGGGCGAGCGGCGTATACGAGCTGAGCACTTGGATGCCGCGATAGTCAGCGACTTGCTGGGTGGCTGCCCTGCCCGCAAGTGCCTGGCGCGCGGCAGCGGTGTCCACGGCTTGGAGGAGGACCGAGGTGCCGCTGCTCCTCAGCCGCTCGAGCGAACTCGGCGAGTAGCCGATTTCGCGCAATTGCCTGTAATAGGCATCCGGGGTCTCGAGCTGGAAGCGGGAATCGCTGCGCATCAGGAGATCAGAGCCCACCAAGTAGGTTTCGCCCGATTCGCCGAGGCCTTCGCGTAGCCAGCTGCCGCCGCCTGTCATCACGTCGTCGAGCTTGCGAGCCGACAAACGTGCTGCCAACACGCCTTGCTCGCCGCCGGGAGCGACTACGGCATGCGTGGCAAAGAGCGCCGGCGAGCCGAATGATCCAGAGTAGGGGGCGAAGTCGACGATTACCGTGCCGGCTCCCACCGCCAGGCTGCGCCTTGCAGCCTCGCGAAGACTGCTGCTTGCATAGCCGACCTGCTCGAGCGCGATGCCGAGGTCATGCCCCTTCCGTACGGAATAGAGCACGGTCTCCGATGTCGGATCGATAAGCAGCAGGTCTTCAAAGCCGAAGGCATCCGCAAAATCGGCCAAGCTGGGGTGATGCAAACGATGCACGGCGGCATAGTCGTCACCGAGGGTGGTCGGCTCCGACGTCGAGTTCAGCCAATAGCGAGCCTGCAGCACTGTCCCTGCCACGGAAGCCGGGAGGAGGTCATTGGACGCGGGCGGTTCGGGCTGGCCGGGAAAGCGGGACACTACGCGATTAACGTAAGCGGCGGCGAGCACTTCTCGGTTCTCGCCGTGCGAAGCCTGGGTCTCGAGCTGCAACCATGCGGCTTGAAAGCCCAAGTAGGCGTCGGCTACGGATTCGTCTCGCGCGAGGGTTGCGAGGATACGAGCCGTGTCTCGAAAGTATGTCTCGACTTGGCGCTTCTTAGTTTCCCGAATGCCCGTCAGACGTTCGTAGCTGGCCTGCTGAAGGGCACGGTGGGCAATCTGATAGGACTGAAATCCTGTTAGCCCAATGGCGGCCAGGCCCAGCCCCAGAAAGGCTAGGCGCAGGCGCATCGAGAGCGACCGACGAGGCTGCCCGGATCGCGTCACCGACTCATCATCATATGACCACGAGCGCGGGTGAAGAGTCGTAAATCAAACCGCGACTGCATAGGCGCGATCATCCGCGCGGATCGGCAGGCCAACGTGATGAGCAGTGCGGTCGGCTACGCCTCGTCCAGCCATGACGGGGTGCATTTCGGCCTGGGAGAATCCGAAGATATTGCGGTGCAGGTCACCTGGCCCGGCGGCACCGTTCAAGATCTCGGGCGCGTTTCGGCAAACCAAGCATTGGAAGTGCGCGAGCCAGAGCAGGTGCCTTGATCGTCAGAATTCGCCGTGATGGCACTGCGCTGAAGATCCACAGTGGGTCGGGCGATCCGAGCACGCGGGCAACTTGGCAGTGTCGGACCACGCTGCTGTCGGTAAGGTCATTCATCTTGGCTTGCGGATCATCAAGGCCGGTGGGTGCTCCGACGACGCTCAACCAAGCACTGCGGCGTGACGACCCATAGTTCTGACGTGATAGGAGGATTCGGAATGGGGCCAGACATCGCGAGGCGCCAATATGATCCGCTGAACGCCTTTCCGACCGGGCACCCTGCCGGTCGCACTGAGTCCACCCATTCAATTGTCGGTGAATCACGCGGCGTTTCGAGGTGATGTAGCTGCCTCCAATCGACGGGCGGAATACCGGACGCACTTACGCCCGGACGCCTTCTGCAGTGCCTGACTCATCTTCGACAGTAATTTTCGGGTCGGTACGTAGTTTAAACGGTTTACGGCCGCAAACTCTCCAAATTGCAGATTGTGTAGTGCCACGTTTGTTTCGTGTATTGCGCATTTCATCCTTTCAATCAATGTGCTTCTTC
>JAJDTX010000083.1 GCA_022826925.1 Bryobacterales bacterium | reverse complement strand
AACTGCCCCGGCCCCGCGCGGAGCCATGTTCGAGCGTGCCCACAGCAGCGACCCTAGCGCACGCGCGGAATCACTGGAGTGAAGCGCATATATCGACACCACAACATGTTGTGTTACTGGAGCTAAGCGCATAGCCCAGTTTCTGAAATATCGAGCGAGTCGAGCTTCTCGAAGATCCGGCCGACGTTCCAATCGATGTTCTCGACCATGGCGAGCGCGGCCCGGGTGTGACCGATGCGCTCCTTCTCGGGTTCGCGGTTGTGCATGGCCAGCTCGGCGCCGTCAAACTTCTCGTAGAACCGATCCGGGACCTGCATCGGGGAGTGAGGCGTGTTGTAGGGCAGGTAAGCGAAGAACGGGCGATCCTTGTTCCGCTCGATGAACGCCATCGCGCGCTCGGTGAGGTCGTCGATGATGAAGCCCTTGCCTCGCACCAGCGCGCCGTTGTGATCCATCGGGGCGTCAAAATAGTGCGCCCAATGGCCCGAGGTGAAGCCATAATACTCGTCGAATCCACGGGAGTTTGGATGGTAAGGGTGCTGCCCGCCGTTGTGCCATTTCCCGAACGCGCCGGTGGCGTATCCGGCGGCCTTGAAGGTCTCGGCGATCGTCGCCTCATCGAGGTCAAGGCGCTCGGAGCCGGCGCTGGTACCGTAGACGCCGCCCCGCGGATAGTAGCGTGCCGTCAGGAACTCCGCACGCGTGGGAGAGCAGACCGGGCAGACGAAGAAACGATCGAACAACGCGCCGTCGCGGGCGAGCGAGTCAATGTTCGGAGTCGAGAGGTTCGTATTCCCGTGGACGCTCAGGTCGCCCCAGCCCTGATCATCAGCGAGAACGACCACGAAGTTGGGAGGACGATCCGCGGACGTATCCTGGTCACTTGACGGGGCGCACGACAACCCGACGCACAAGGCGCTCAAGAGTAGCTTCTTCATGTTGACGATTCTCTAGTCATTTCCGAGCGCCGCACTCGATCGAGCTCTACGATTGGCGACAGTTCCTCGCTTTGGCCGGCCGACATTTGAATCACTATCCGGTCTTTGCGGTGCTCGAGTAGGAGAAACGCCAGGCGGATACGCGGTCATCTAGCCAGCGGGGGCGCCTGCAATTCGTTTCGAAGCTGCTCGAGTTCCGCCTGCAACTGCGGAATCACCTCCGCATACTCCGGGTCGTCGTAGAAGTTCCGTCTCTCCTCGGGATCCTCCTGCAAGTCGATCAGCTCCCAAACCGCCGGCCCGCCGTAGCGAGTGTCGTAGTGGTGGATCAGCTTGTAGCGCTCCGTTCGGACTCCATAGTGCGGGACGATCTCATGGCTGTTGGGGTACTCCCAGTAGTGGTAATACATCGACGTCCGCCAGTCGGCCGGCTTAGCCCCGCCGAATAGCGGCCGCAGGCTCGCCCCCTGCATGTCGGCGGGAACTTCGACGCCGGCCAGGTCGAGGATCGTCGGTGCATAGTCGACATTGAGCGCGAAGTCATCGACCACTGTTCCCGGCTGGATCATCTTCGGATAGCGCATGACCAGAGGCAATCGAAGCGGCTCCTCGTACATCAGGCGCTTGTCGAACATGAAGTGATCGCCAACGAACATCCCGTTGTCCGACGTGTAGATCACCACCGTGTTCTCCGCGAGCCCCTCCTCGTCGAGGAAGTCGAGAAAGCGCCCGACGTTCTCGTCCACCGCCGCCATCACGCGCATGTAGTCCTTCACGTACTGCTGATACATCCAGTTGTTCAGCTCGTCGCCTTGGAGCTCTTCCGGAGGATGGAGCTTGCCGAGGTTGCCCCGGCGGTTCCAGCGGAGCAGCAACTCTGGGACGAGGCGGGTGTTCGACGCCTGCACAGCTTCAGCGCGGCCCGACAGGTCATCGTCGAAGGTAGCCGGCTGCGGGATCTGCTCGTCTGAGAAGAGGTCCTCGTGTCGTTTCGCCGGCTGCCATAGGCCGTGCGGCGCCTTGTGGTGATACAGCAGCGCGAAGGGCTTCTCGGGGTCGCGCCCGCGCACCCAGTCGATCGCGAAGTCGGTGATCAGGTCCGTGACGTAGCCTTCATGCTCGACGCGCTCTCCCATTTCGATGAAGGAGGGGTCGTGATAGGCCCCTTGGCCGGGCAGAACTTTCCAATAGTCGAAGCCGGTGGGCTCGGACTTGAGGTGCCACTTGCCGACCATGGCTGTCTGGTAACCCGCCTGTCGCAGCAGCTTAGGAAAGGTCTGCTGCGAGCCGTCGAAGGTATCTCGGTTGCTGCGTTGGCCGTTGATGTGGCTGTACTTGCCGGTCAACAACGTGGCCCGGCTCGGGGCGCAGAGCGAGTTGGTGACGAAGGCGTTCCGAAACAGCGCCCCTTCTTGGGCGATGCGGTCGAGGTTGGGCGTAGACGCCCGGCTCGGCCCGTATGCGGACATCATCTGGACGGTGTGATCGTCCGTCATGATGTAGACGAAGTTCGGTCGCGGAGAGGGAGGAGTCGGCGGCGCCGCGCAGGCTCCTAGCAGCAGCGCTGCCTGGACGCAAAGCAGAACGGCTCGCATGCGGGCCACAGTGTAGCAGCGGCGGTCGTAGGGAGTCGTGACGCCGCCCGCCCAAGAAACAGTTGAGAACCAGCCTTCCCACGCCGGCGAAGCTGGCGCCTCGAAGTACGATTCGTTCTGTTTGCTCATCCGGCCCCCATAATCAGGTTAGGTTAAGGCGTCTAGCCTCGCCGCCGCTCATGGACGCCTAGGGAATGGACGCCTAGGGACTGGCCATCGATTGCCATTGCAGAACGAGATTCTGGCTGCACACGGCGTCGCGGCGGGGTGCCGGCAGGAGCAGATTCGCGACAGCGCAGTCTGTGAGCCGATGGTTCTGGGCGTGGACTGCCGCGCCATCCCCGAGCCTGTCGGCAGAATCAGTCAACACCCCGAGAAGTGGTGATTGAAGGCCCGCCACGCTGCCCCGGTTGAGTCTGTTCAGGTGTTGAGTGTTGCGGTAGATGTCCAATTTCGGCGCTATGATAACAGCGGTATGCGCAGTTCGGATCGGCGCAGGTTTCTGCGATGCATGGGGGCCAGCATCGCCCTGCCCATGCTGGAGTCATTTGCCCCGCGTCCCGCTTTCGGGGCGGGTGCCGAGGAATCACCGCTTCAACGGCTGGTCTGTATCGGCACCTACCTAGGTTTCTACCAGAAGCACTTCTTCCCGGAACAGGTCGGCGCTGACTACCAGATTTCCGAGGTCTTGGAACCCGCCGAGTCGTTCCGCCGCGAGATGACCGTCTTCTCCGGCCTTGACCACCGCGGCCGCAACGGCCACCACGGCTGGAAGGCGTGGCTTAGCGGGTCGGCGGCCGGCAGCATATCGGTTGATCAGTTGGTCGCCGAACATGTCGGCCATCAGACCCGTTTGGACTCTCTGCAGGTCACATGCGGCAATCCGCCGGGCGAGGCCCGGATGAGCTTCACCAAGGAGGGCGTGGCTCTGCCCATGATCGGCCGGCCCAGCGTGCTGTACCAGACGCTGTTCCGGTCGGGCGCTGACAGCGCCCGCATGGAATACCTGCTGGCGTCCAATCGCAGCGTCTTGGACGGCGCTGTCTCCGAGGCGAAGGCGCTGGAGCGCAGCGTGACGCCGGCCGACCGCCAGAAGCTGGGCGAGTACTTCTCTTCCGTGCGTGATGTCGAGAAACGCTTGCGCAAGCAGCAGCTGTGGCTGGGCCGGCCCGTGGCGAAGGTGGAATACCCGCTGCCCGAGTTCGATCCGGTCTCGCCGAACCTAGCCTTGGAATGCGAATCGATCATGTACGATCTGATGGCGCTGGCGCTCACTACCGACTCGACGAGGGTGCTCACGTTCTTGATCCCGGGCTGGAGCCAGGTCTTCAACATTGACGGACGCAATCTGAGCGCCGGTTATCACGGGCTGTCCCACCACGGCAACGATCCCGTGCGGATCGCTGACTACAACTTGGTCGGGATCGAGCATGTGAAGCGCTTCACGGAATTCCTGGAGAAGCTCCGGGCTGCCACGGATGCCGACGGCCGGCCGCTGCTCGACACGTCGGCCGTGGTATTCGGCAGCGGCATGGGCGATGCCAACACGCACGACAACAGCAACCTGCCGACCGTGCTGGCGGGCGGCGGCTTCCGCCACGGTTGGCACCGAAGGTACGAGCGTGACGTCCCGGCGCCGCGTCTGCTGGGAGATCTGTTCATTACGCTGATGCAAGGGTTCGGGATGGAAGTGGACAGCTTTGCCAATGCTCGCAGCGGACTGAGCGAGCACCTGGCGTGAGGCTCGCCGTGCCGAGACCGGGACTGCTGCTCGCTGCCGGAACGCTGCTGCTGTCAGCGGGCGGCTCGGCCGAATCCCTGCCGGGCCCGGCCAGCGAATTCCTGGCGCGCAACTGCTTGGCGTGCCATACCGGTGACCAAGCCCAGGCCGCCGTCGATCTGTCGCCCTCCGATACCGACTGGAGCAGCCGCGAAGCAATTGCGCAGTGGGAGAGGGTGTTTGAGGCGCTTTCCTCGGCGAAGATGCCGCCCGTCGGTGCGAACCAGCCGTCTGCTCAGGAGCGCGGGCGAATGGTGGGGTGGCTAAAGGGCCGGTTGCTTGCTCACTCGGGAGTGGGCGGGGGCGTGCCCCGCCGGCTGAATCGTGCCGAGTATGAGAACTCGATTCGCGACCTGTTTGGGATCTCCGACTTCGCGTTGCCGCATTCGTTCCCGGCGGATGACTCGTCCCACGGCTTCGACAACGTCGGCTCGGGCCTGATCCTGTCGCCGCCGGTCATGGCCCAGTACTTGGAGCTGGCGACTCTCATCGCCGACGAGCTGCTGCCACCTGACAGCGGCCCAAGCAAGGCCGATCCCAAGACTTACAAGCTCTCGTCCACCGTGTTCGACTCCAGTGCTGGCCGCTCCGTCGAAGGCTCTCGCTTCCGGATCGTCTCGTCCAGGAACATGGCCAGCGCCGCCGCCTGGCCTTCGCGGTGGGAGGCGACTCAGAGCGGCGTGTATCGAATCGTTCTCCACGCTAAGGTCTTCGAAAGCGACCGCATGTTCTACGCGCCCAGAAGAGAGCCGGCCCGAGTTGGCCTGTATGCACGTCCCAAGATCGACGACTATTACGCGCCGTACGGCGATCTCCGCAAGCTCGCCGAATTCGAGGTCTTGCCGGGGCGCGAGCAGCCACAACGCCTCGTTGCCGAGATTGAGCTCTTTGCGGGAGATCTCTTCGGCGTGCGCTGGGAAAACGGCCCTGCCTACTCAGATCTGCCGCGCCGGGATTATTCGCCCGCGTTCTTGGCCGACCGCCTCGTGCGGGATCGGCTCTACTATGCCGCCATGCTGCAGTACCGCGGAGGATCGCGAGGGACCACCCAAGTTCAGGTCTACGAAGCGACCAAGGCCCTGATGGAGAGCGGGACGCTCGACTTGCAAGATCCAAGGCTGGACAAGCTGCCGGAGGACTGGGGCGGCGGCTTGGGCAACGGCCCGCACAACTGGATCAAGGCGTTCGTCCACGAAGAGCTCGAGCGCTATGGCCCAGCCATTGATCTGTCAGGCTTCGAGGTGGTCGGCCCCTTGCGGCTGATCGAAGACGACGACACACGGGCTCGCAGGGCTCGCAGCGAGCGGTTCTTGGGGCCGGAACGGCCTGGCCTGACCGATCGCGAGCGCATTGAGAACGTACTGAGGCGGTTCCTCCCGCGCGTGTTTCGACGTCCCGCCAGCGACGAGCAGATCCGCACGTATGCCGACATAGCGGAGCAGCACATCGCGAAGATTCCGGGCGGTCGCGTGGAGGATGGCTTGCACCTAGCCGTACGGCGCGCGCTGGTGTCCCCGCTGTTTCTTTATCGGGGAGTGCGTGCCGACGAATTCGATGGATTCGATCTCGCGACTCGCCTCAGCTTTTTCTTGACGTCGCACCCCCCCGATGACGAGCTGTTCCAGATTGCTGCGGACGGTCGGCTGTCGGACTCGCAAGTGTTGGCAGGACAGGTGGACCGGTTGCTGGCCGCCAAGCTGAACGACAATTTCGTGCGCAGTTTCACCGGTCAGTGGCTGTCCACGCGATTGCTCGAAGGCATCATGCCAGACCCTCGCCTGCTGAGGTTCTTCGATCCCGACCGCGAGGCGCTGATCGACGAGACAGAGATGTTCTTCGCCGAGGTCCTCCGAGAGAATCTGCCGCTGGAAACGTTCATCGACCCGGACTTCAGCTACCGCAACGCTCGCCTGAACAAGATTTACGGCGGAGAGCTAGAGGGCAACGAGATGCGGCGGGTAACGTTCGAACGCGGCGGTAGGCATGGCGGAATCCTCGGGCTCGGCGCGGTCATGATGGCGACCGCCAACGGCGTCGACACCCAGCCCGTCCTGCGCGGAGTGTGGTTGCTCGAGAATGTTTTCGGAGCGCGACCCCCAGATCCGCCGCCGAACGTGCCCGCCATTGCGGCCGATACCAGTGGTGCGACTTCAATGCGGGATCAATTGGCCGCCCACCGGGCAGATCCGACTTGCGCCAGCTGCCACAACGAGATTGACCCTCTCGGCATGGTCTTGGAGAGCTTCGACCCGGTCGGCCGCTGGAGAGATTACTACCCGCTGTACACCAAGCCGCCTGACGGCCAAACTGCCCTGACCGAGGAATACTATTCCACGGTCGGCAAGGGTGTTCTGCCGGGACCGGCCGTGGATTCCGTCGGCGTATTGAGTGACGGCACGAGGCTTGAGGACATAACGGACCTGAAGCGGCACCTGCTGGCCCGCATGGAAGTCTTTGCCACTTGCTTGACCGAGAAGCTGATGGTGTACGCTACGGGCCGCCCGCTCAGCTTTGGAGACCGGCTTGCCGCCGAGCGCATCGCCACGTCGGCAGTGGAGCGGGGCGACGGCTTCCGCGACCTGATCGTCGCGGTGGTGCAGTCCGAGTCGTTTGCCGCTAGATAGGGCCGGGATTCCGATCACAGCGAGGATCTCGGGCAGTGCGCGGAGGCAAACGCGGCACAAGTGTGCCCTCGATGCGCGGGAACGTCGGGGAATCGCAGTCTTGCGGGCAAAGGTAAAATTCGGGAACTATGCACGAAAATTTCGAAACATCATAGCTATTATAGGGAATTTTATACGAAAAGAATAGGAAATATGCTATAGTGCATGTTAGTGACGGCCCATATGACCATCTTGGCGCGGTGCAAGCTGACACCGGCCGGCTACCGGCAGTTGGACCAGCGTCTGGGTGCGCTGAACCGCTTGTACAACCAAGCGCTGGAGAACCGCATCAAGGCTTGGAGCGAGCGCCGGCAAGCGCTCTCCCTGTACGACCAGTACCGGTGGCTCACGCACTTGCGAGCGCAGGGCCGGGAAGGACTCGGCGGCTTCGCACTGGGGCCGCAACGAGGCATGCTCAAGCGGCTGGACGAGGCCTTCAAGGGCTTCTTCCGGCGCGTCAAGGCCGGCCAGAATCCCGGTTTCCCGCGCTTCCGGCCGCTGAGCCGCTGCGTCACTATCGATGTGACCAAGGTCGGCAAGTCGATGGTCAAAGGCGGCAAGATTCACGTCCGCGGCTTGCCCGCAATCCGCATCCGGCACTCGCAAGCGCTGCCGCCCGGCGAGGCGCTGAAGGCGCTGCGACTGACCAAGCGAGGACGCCATTGGGAAGCCTCCTTGGTCTACGCTGTCGAGCGGCAAGCGCTGCCAGCGACGGTCCGGGCCGTCGGCATCGACATGGGCGTGCGCAAGCGGATGACGCTCTCTGATGGCACTACCTACGCGCCGCACAAGCGCGCTTGGAAGCGCATCCGGAAGGCGCAGCGGGCCGTGTCACGTTGCCAGAAGGGCAGCCACCGGAGGCGCAAGCGCTGCGCCCGGCTCGCTCGTTGCCGCAGGCGCGAATTTGTGCGGCAGCGCAACGCCTGCCACCGGGCCTCGACAAGAATCGTTCGTGAGCACGGCTTGGTAGCCGTGGAGAAGCTCAACGTCAAGAACATGACCAAGAGCGCCAAGGGGACGGTCGAGAATCCCGGCGCGAAGGTGCGCCAGAAGGCCGGTTTGAACCGGGAGGTATTGTCACAGAATTGGTCGCTTCTGCGCTCCCAACTAGCGGTGAAGGCAGCATGGGCCGGCCGCGAGTACGTGGAAGTGGACCCCAAACACACGTCGCGGGATTGCAGCAGGTGCCACGCCCGGAACAACCCGGGCTGGTCCGAAACCTATCGCTGCGGGGCTTGCGGCCTGAAGATTGACCGCGACGTGAACGCAGCGGTCAACATTCTCGCGGCAGGGGTTCTCGCCGCAGGCGCGTCAACGTGGGCCATTGGGCCGTGCGTTGCGCCGGAATCGTGTATGGGAGTGCCTCGGCACTCTCGTATATAATCCCCTAAAATTCTAGTAGCGACCAGACCGGTTTCGCCGGAACTGCAGGTCGGATCAGGAGTTGACCGGAGTGGTCGCGTACAGGCGCAACGACGATCTAGACATCACGTTCGGCGTCGAAGAAGAGTTCTTTCTCGTAGACCCCGAGACGCGCGACTTGGTGGCAGAGCCAGATCAGGCCATCTTCCAGCAGTGCGCCCGACAGGCCGGAGAACACAAGGTAGCGCCGGAGTTCTTGCGCTCGCAACTCGAGACCGCCACGGCGGTGTGCCACAGCATGGCCGAGGTGAGCCGGGCGTTGGCTCGGACTCGCGCAGCGGTGGTCAGCTCAGCCGAGAGTCACGGCACGCGCGCCATCGCGGCTTCAATCCATCCGTTCGCGGCTTGGAGCACTCAGGTCGTCTCGGTCGGCCGGCGGTACGAAGAATTCGCGTTGACCTATCAGGAGGCCGTGCGCAGGCTGATTATTGGCGGCATGCATGTCCATGTCGGATTCGGAGACAATGACACCCGCATTCGTGTCATGACGGCGCTACGGCGCCACCTGCCGCTGCTGCATGCGCTGTCAGGCTCGTCCCCGTTCCATGCGGGCCGCGAGACCGGCTTCAAGTCGTACCGGATGACGATCTTCGGCACCTTGCCAAGGACGGGCGTTCCCCGGCCGCTGAATTCGTGGCAAGAGTTCGATGCCCTCACCCAAGACTATCGCCGCATGAACTTGATCGACAATGCCGGCGAGTTGTGGTGGGACATTCGTCCGTCCCACGTCTACCCGACTGTCGAGATGCGAATCTGTGACGTATGCCCTCGGATTGAGGATGCCATTGCGATCACTGCGTTGTACGGTTGTCTGGTGCGCAATCTCTGGCGCCGCGACATCGACGGCACTTTGCCTCCCGACCCTCCGACCGAGATCATCAACGAGAACCGCTGGCTAGCCCAGCGCTACGGCGTGCTGGCGTTCTTCGGGAACTTGGAAGGTGGCGGCAGGATGGATATCGACGACTATGCGCAGGAGCTGGTGCGCGACTTGGCCGACGACGCCAAGGCCCTCGGTTGCGAGGCCGAATTGCAGCACATTCTCGAAATCGTCCGTACAGGCTCGGGCGCTGACCGGCAGGTGGATTTGTTCCGCCTGCGCCGACTCGAGGGGGCATCGCACGAGGAGGCGCTCACGGAAGTCGTAGACCTGATCATTAGAGAGACCAAGGACTCCTTGGGCTGAGGCTGGCGGGGCCGGCTGCTTGAAGACTCGTCGCAGGCCCTAGGTTTCCGGCCAATGGCCGGCGCAGCGGACTACAATAGCGGCGATCATGCGCTGCGCTGTTCTTCTCACGGCTTTCTCGCTCTTGACCGCTTGTTCGGCGCCGGCGCCGGAGCAAGCAGAGAGCCCGCCGAACATCGTCGTGATCGTTGCCGATGATCTGGGCTACAACGACCTCGGATCGTTTGGGTCAGCGTTCATTCAGACTCCACATCTTGACGCCCTGGCCAGTGGCGGGGTCCGCGCCACCGACGGCTATGTTTCCGCGGCGGTGTGCAGCCCGTCGCGAGCGGGGCTCTACACCGGCCGCTACCAGCCGCGCTTCGGGTACGAGTACAACACGTCCGGGCGCGACACCGTGGTGGGCCTGCCGACTGACGAGCGCACCCTAGCGGACATGCTCGGGGACGCCGGATATGCAACCGGATTAGTCGGCAAGTGGCATTTGGGCAAGTCGGAGCAACACCACCCTCTCAATCGGGGCTTCGACGAGTATTTCGGCATGCTGGCCGGTGGCAGCTCGTACATCGACTCGCGCAAGGAAGGGGTCCAGTCATGGCCCGCGCGCAACGCGCCGACGACCAGGGGCGACGCGAATGCGATTTTCGATGGCTTCGAGCAGGTAGAGGTCGAGGAGTACCTCACCGATGTTTTCGCGGACAGGGCCGTGGACTTCATCCGGCGGCACAAGGACGAACGGTTCTTCTTGATGCTCACCCCGAACTCGCCGCATACGCCGCTGCAAGCCACCACCGAGTACACCGAGCGCTATACCGATCTGGAGCCGGAGGGCCGGCGCATCTTCGCGGCGATGGTGTCGTCGATCGACGACTATGTCGGCGATGTGGTGGCCGAATTGCGAGCCAACGGCTTGGAGGAGAACACGTTGATCGTGTTCACTTCTGACAACGGGTGCGTGAAATACCTCTCGCAAGACGTGTGTTCCAACGATCCGCTGCGGGGTTCGAAGCGGTTCCATCTTGAGGGCGGCATTCGGGTGCCGTTCATCTTCTACTGGCCTGCTGGGTTGCCGGCCGGACAAACCTACGAGCAGCCGATCATCTCGCTTGATCTCTACTCGACCCTTGCGGCAGCGGCCGGAGCGGGCGAAGCCGCCCAAGACAGCGTGAATCTCTTGCCGTACCTGCGCGGCGAACGGGAGGGTCCGCCGCACGAATTCTTGTTCTGGAGGTTCAAGCCCAACATCGCGGTGCGTTGGGGCAAGTGGAAGATGTGGAAGGTCAACAAGACGGACCTGACCGAGGAGGCTCTCGTGATCGGCGGCCGGCGGTTGGCCGAGGTCGAGTATCCTGGCGATTCGCCGTTGGGCCAACTGACAGTGTTGTACGACCTGTCGGAAGACATCGGCGAGAGCCGGAACTTGGCGGACGAGCATCCCGAGATCGTGGAGCGGCTCGAGGCTGAGCTCGAAGCGTGGAACGCGGAACTCGCCGAGCCTATGTGGCTCAGCAACCGGTCAACCATTTATGACCTGCACGGACAGATGATCCAGGTCTTCTTCTGACGCGAGGGCGTGTGCCAGAGAATCGGCGGCGCTGGGCGTGCGTGCATTGATTGCCCTGCATCGGTGCGCATGGCAGGCTGGGCACGGCGTTGGCGCCGGGCTGGATTATGCTAGTTGGCGACTTCAGAGAAGCCCGCCAGTGTCATGACCAAGCTAGATTCCAGTCACGTTTGCGCAGCGGAGCGCGGAGAGATCGGGGTCCGTCTGCGCCGTCTGGCGCTTCGAGCCGTCCTCGTACTGACGGTGACTGCGATGGGCATTGCGGCTGAGCACTCGATCTGGGCGGAGCGCTTGCTCGACCGCCCGATCATCACGCCGGACACGCACCCAAGTATCGGCCAGAACATTCAGGGCCCGTCCTTGATCCGTGTCCCCGACTGGGTTTCCGATTCTTTGGGCAAGTACTACCTGTACTTTGCCGATCACAAGGGGAGCTACATCCGCCTGGCATACGCCGACAGCCTGCTCGGCCCTTGGCGGGTGCATCCGTCGGGCAGCCTGCAGATTGAGAACTCTCACTTTCCCAGCGAGCCGCCCCCGATCACACAGGAACAGTTGGATCGAGAAATCGCCCGGAGGGCCGCTACCGGTGGCGGCAACAAGCTGCCGCATTCGCTCCGCAAGGAGTTAACGGCCACTCATATCGCCTCGCCGGACGTACACATCGATCACGACAACCGGCGCATTGTGATGTATTTCCACGGTTTGGAGTCCGCCGGAAGGCAAGTCACCCGCGTCGCCCTGTCGCGCGATGGCATCGATTTCCAGGCCCGGCCCGAGATCCTGGGCAGGACGTACCTGCGCGTGTTCCAGCACGAGGGCCTGACCTATGGGATCGCCATGCCGGGACAGGTGTACCGCTCCCGTGACGGCCTCTCCGATTTCGAGGCGGGCCCGTTGCTGTTCAATCCTGACATGCGGCATTGTGCGCTCTTGAAGCGGGGCAACCAGCTATATGTTTTCTGGACCCAGGTCGGGCACGCGCCCGAGCGAATCTTGCTGAGCACCATCGACCTCTCTGCCGCGTGGACTGACTGGAAGGAAACAGGGGCTGAGGAAGTCATGCGCCCGGAACGGGAATGGGAGGGCGCGCACCAGCCCAATGAGCCGTCGATCCGCAGCGTGGCCTACGGTCCTGTCAACCAGTTGCGCGATCCCGCCATCTTCGAAGAGGATGGCCGTGTATTCCTGCTGTACGCCGTGGCGGGCGAGACCGGGATCGCTATCGCAGAGCTCCACTTCGGCGACTGAGCGAGTCGGGACCGGGCGGATTCCGGGCTCAAGCGACCACTGTCTTGGCAGGAAACTCTGGAGCTTCGTACAGCCCCTCGTTTACGCGAAGCCCCAAGCCGGGCTCGTCCGAGACGGAATATGCGCCGTCCTTGAACTCATAGCCGCTCACCGTGAGGGCCGCACACTTGGATCGGTCGTCCTCGGCCGCCACGATGTTCTTCTGGGTCTTCGCAAGGTGTAGGCTCATCAGCAAGCCGACGTGCGAGCCCCAATTGTGCGGCACTGCCTGGGCACCGTGCGGCTCACCCAACCGCGACATGGCGCGACAGTCCAGGATTCCGCCGGTGCGAATGTCGAGCTGCATCACGTCGAAGAGACGCTCCGGCTCGACAAAGGGCCGGAAGTCCTCAGCTGCGCGCATGTTCTCGCCATCGGCAATGGGCGTCTCGATTCCGGCTTGCTGCATCCGCTGGCGCAATTCGCGGTAGAGCTCGGCGTCCTCGGGGAATACCTCTTCCAGCCAATCCAGCCTCTGCTCCTGGGTTTCCCGGAGCAACTGCCAAGCCCCCTCGAAATCGTCCCGGTACCCGTTGTTGGCGTCGACCAGTAGCCTCGGCTGGAAGCCGATCGCCGAGCGCACGGAGCGGATGACCTCTATGTCGCGCCGCAACCCCTCGCTCCGCCGCATCCACTTGCTGCCTCTGCCGATCTTGAGCTTGATGCCCCGGTAGCCGCTCTGAATGGCCTCGCGGGCCTCGTCCACAACCGCCTGCACGCCGCGGTCGCTATACCAGATATCGCTGAAGTAGAGCGTGCCGTCGTAGACTTCGACGCGATCCTTGACCGATTCGCCGAAGAGCTTCCAGCAGGGCACTCCTCGCAACTTGCCGATGAGGTCGCACAGCGGCCCGTCGAGGTGCTTGTACTTGGTGAGCAGCTTGGCGAACTCGGCCGCCCGCCCCCAGATCAGGCCGTCGCGGAATTCGTAGACGGCTTCAGGGTCTGCCCCGAGCAGCGAGCGGATGTCCTTGAGGAATTCGGCATCGGGCTTGGTGTAGCCCATCACTCCAACGCCTTCGATGCCCGCATCCGTCATGATGCGCACCAGTACGTTCTCGTAACTGGTGCCCTTGGGCTGGTTGTCGTAGGCATTCATCGCGACGAACTTGTGGAAGTCGCCTCGGATCCTTGACAGCGTGATCGAACTGATCCGAACCGGAGCTGCAACCGCCTTGGCTGCGCCCAGCGCAACGCTGGCGGTGGAGAGGAACATTCGGCGGGTGCTGGTCATGACAATTCGGCGGCGGCGCTCGAGCGGGGAGAGCGCCGCACTGCAGGTCGCGTCGCCTCTCGGAGTCCAGACTACCACTGACTGGAGCTCCACCCGGCCGCTTCCGGGCAGTTCGGGCCTGGACTGCTCCAACGCGACCCGGGCCGCCTCAGCGGCCCGCCGAGAGCGGCATCCGGACCGATCATCCGGTCTCGGATGCGCGGCGCTACTGGATGCGCCCCGCAGCGCGGGCCATGTCGGCGATGGCTTCCATAACGACGTCCTGAACGTTTGGGCGAAAGAGCCCGAAGTCCACGTATAGCCCCCGTGTCTCGTAACCGCCCTCGCGCAGGATTCTGGCCGTCGGGAGGTATCCGAACACGTCGTTGTTGTAGCCGCTGACCCAGAGCTTGAGCGGGCCGAGTCGTTCTTGGGCGAGCCGGACGTAATCGACAACGGTCTCTCCGCTGTAGGCGACCAGTGTCAGATCCTTACCGAACTGCCACAGAGCGAGTGGCGCAGCGTAGGTTTGGAGCAGCGATTCCCCCCTGTCCAGCTTCGCGAGGGCACCCTCCGTGAAGAATCTCCGATACGAACGCGCACCGGCTTGCATTGCCTCGATCTGTCTTCGCGTGTGAGATTCGAGCGGCAGTTCCACCGTGCGAAACTCCGTGCGCAGCGGCCCGTGGACCGGAGCGAGTTCGCCATCGAGGACTTGCCTGACTGCCGCGGCCAGTGTGGCGCCGTGTCGCCGAGCCAGGTCCAGCGTGCCGCGGGGGTAGGGGTTAGCGTCGCCGGCGCAGCCCGTCATGAACATGGCCTGCACGCCAGGCAGGCTGTCTTGCAGCAGTCCCTGCGCGACGCCCGCATAGTCGCCGCTGATCTTCAGATTGCCACCCGTCAAGGTCGTGCAGTGAGAACCTGCGCCGAAGACTATCGCCCGGAGCTTGCCATCCGGCGCCTCCACGCGCAGCACCGGCACGGTCCGGTCCGCGGGGCCAGTGGCGTTGGTGCCGAGAATCACACCGCGCTCGGTGAACTCCCTCCGGTTCATGACGAAGCCCGCGACGCCGCGGCCCCACGACAGGCGCGCCGGGCGCAGCTCGCTCAAGGCCTTTTCGCCCGCAGCGGCGATCTTTGACTCCATCGCTTGGATATAGGCTTCGATCTTGCGGCGCGTTGCGGGTGTTGCCCGGGTCAGCAGCGAACCTGCCACCAGCGGTCCCGCGTGCGTGTGTGACGCGTTCAGAATGACTTGCTCTCGCCGGATGCCGGTGGCTTCCTGCAGCCTCGCGCAGATGGCCTCGGAACGTTCGCGAGTGAAGCCGAGCAAGTCCGCAGTGATCAGCAGCGCCCGCGTCCCATCGCCGTCCTGCATCGCGAGCACCTTGGCGAACAGCGGGTCCGCGACGGATTCGAACGGAGCCTCGCGGGCTGCATATCCCGCCATCGGCAAGCGCTCGGCCGGAGTGATATCCGTCGCAGCCAGGCCCACCTGCCATTCACTGGCTTGGGCTGCCAGCAACGCGGGAAATGCCAGTGCTAGGGCTAACGAGGGGCGCATCTCGCCCGAGTATACTCTCGCCGGCCAGCGTTCAGGGCTGAATTCGGATCGTGCGGCCGCTCTCGGCCGATTCCAACGCCGCGTCTGCCAGCATCAATGCCCGCCGGCCATCTTCAAAGCTCGGCGACGGAGCGCGCCCGCCTTCGACGGCGTCGATGAAGGCGTCGATCTCGCGGACGTAGGATTCGGCATAGCGCTCGATGAAAAAGTGGTGCAGCCGCTCGCCAGCCCCGGTGGAGGTGGCGCTGTACCGCTGGAGGTTCGTTATGGCCGGGTTGGCGGAAATGAGCATGCCCTTTTCGCCGAACATCTCGATGCGCTGGTCGTAGCCATACGCGCAGCGTCGCGAGCAGTTGATCTGGCACATAGCGCCAGAGGACATGCGCATGGTCACCGTGGCCGAGTCCACGTCGCCGATCTCGCCGATTGCGGGGTCGACCAGCACGCCGCCCATCGCGCTGACCTCGACGGGTTCCTGCCCGAACAGAAAGCGGGCGATGTCAAAGTCGTGAATCATCATGTCCCGGAACAGGCCGCCCGACACTCGCAGGTAGTCCAGCGGCGGCGGTGCCGGGTCGCGGCTCGTGATCACGGCAAGCTCCAAGCTGCCGATCTCGCCGCTGGCCGCGGCTTGTCCCAGCGCCGCATGGCTGGGGTCGAAGCGCCGGTTGAAGCCGATCTGGACACGCGCGCCGGTTGACTTGACGACCTCCGCGCACTCGTCCACCCGGCGGATGTCCAGGTGGATCGGCTTTTCGCACAGCACGGCCTTGCCCGCCCGTGCGGACCGCTCGATCAATTCGCAATGCGTGTCCGTCGAGGTCGCGATCAAGACGGCCTCGATCGACCCGTCGCCCAGCAGCGCATCGACTGAATCGAACGCCCGGCTGCCCGTGGCACCGGCCGCTTCCGCGCTGGCCGCCGAGTCCACGTCGTAGATGCCGACCAATTCTGCCCGGCTATGGGCCGCGAGATTTCGCGCGTGCATCCTGCCGATGCGGCCCGCGCCCAGTTGTGCGAATCGAATCATGGTTGTGCTCAGGCTAGGTGTCGGGCTCCGCCCATTGCATCATCGGTCCGAGGGATCGCGACCGCGGCAGGCGCAAGAACTTCTCGGCCTCGGCCTGCTCGGCGGTCTGGCCTCGCTCGGTGCGCCGCTTGTAGCTCGCGCCCACGAACGCTTTGAACAGCGGCTGCGGTTCCAGGGGCTTGGACTTGAACTCGGGGTGGAACTGGCAGCCTAGGTACCACGGGTGGCTCGGCAACTCGCAGATCTCCACGTAGTCGACCTCGGGGGTCTCGCCCGAGATGCGCATTCCGTGCTCGGTGACGATGCTCTCGTACTCCGGGCGGTTGAACTCGAAGCGGTGGCGGTGCCGCTCGCTGATCTCCAGTCTGCCGTAGGCACGCTCGGCGAAACTGCCGGGCTCGAGCCGGCACGGCCAGGCGCCCAGGCGCATCGTGCCGCCAAGATCCTCGACACCCTTTAGCTCGCGTAACTTCAGGAACGCTCGGTCGGTTGCCTTGGGGTCGAACTCCGTCGAATGGGCCTTGGCGATCCCGCAGACGTTGCGCAAGAATTCGATCACCATCGTCTGCATGCCCAGGCAGATCCCGAAGTACGGCACATCGTTCTCGCGGGCGTAGCGGATCGCTTCGAGCATGCCGTCGATGCCGCGCAGGCCGAATCCCCCCGGCACCAGGATGCCGTCGTAGGCGGACAGCTGCTCGGCACAAGTCTCGCGCTTGATGTCCTCCGCCTCTACCCAGCGAATCTTGGTTTCCAGCCCGTGCGCGAGCCCGCCGTGCAGCAGCGCCTCCTTGAGGCTCTTGTACGAGTCCTCGTAGTCGACATACTTGCCGACTACCCCGATCTCCACCGTGTCCCGCGGGTTGCGCAAATTGTGGACCATTTGCTTCCAAGGTTCGAGATTGCGCGGTTCGGCTTGGATGCGCAGGCGGTCCAGCACGATCTCATCCACCTTCTGGGCGGCGAACTCGACGGGAACTTGGTAAACGGTATCGACGTCCCGAGCGGCGATCACGGCTTCCTTGTCGACGTCGCAGAACAGCGCGATCTTCTCGCGGATGTCGGCTGAGAAGCCAGTCTCGGTGCGGCAGATGAGGATGTCGGGCTGGATGCCCAGCGCCCGCAGTTCCTTGACGCTGTGCTGCGTGGGCTTGGTCTTGAGCTCTCCGGCCGCGGCAATGTACGGCACCAACGTCACATGCACGAAGACGCACCCGCGCCGCCCGACCTGCTGGCGGACTTGCCGGATGGCCTCCACGAACGGCAGAGATTCGATATCGCCCACGGTGCCGCCGATTTCCGTCAGGACCACGTCGATGTCCTTGGTGGAGACCCTCTCGATCTGCTCGCGGATCGCTCCGGTCACGTGCGGGATGACCTGCACGGTCTTGCCGAGGTAGTCGCCACGGCGCTCCTTGGCCAGTATCCGCTCGTAGATGCTGCCGCTGGTGGCGTTGTTGGCCCGCGTCAAGACGGCGTGAGTGAAGCGTTCGTAATGGCCGAGGTCCAGGTCGGTTTCGGCGCCGTCATCGGTCACGAACACCTCTCCGTGCTGGAACGGGCTCATCGTGCCGGGATCGATGTTGAGATAGGGATCGAGCTTCTGGAGAGTGACTTTGAGACCCCGGCACTCGAGCAAATTGGCGATCGAGGCGGAGGTGATGCCCTTGCCAAGAGAAGATACGACGCCGCCCGTGATGAAGATGTACTTCGGACGGGCCACTACCGTCCCGCCTCCGGCGCAGCTCGCGGCAAGCTCTAGCGTACCACGGCCCTGCAGCCCTCTTGCTCCCGTGCAAGGGTCATTCTTGGCGCGGAAAGTTGGCGGAGCGCGGAAGTGCGCAGAGACAAATGCGGGCCGTGGTGCTATTGTGATAATCGCGCGCTAGGCCGCCAATCGGCGGTCTTGGCGCTGTATGCGGAGATGGCGGGAGCCAGTTGATGCAACGACCGGGAGCGAGAGGGGCTGTTGGCGGCCTGGGTCTGTTGCTGATCGCCGCCGCCGTTCTGTCGAGCCCTGTCGCGCTGACGGGTGACGCCGATCCCGCGCTGCGGACAAATCCGGCCCGCGACGACCTGAACTTGGAGTTCAGCCGCCGCGAGATCATCAAGGTCGATGTCGAGATGGCATTGATCAACGTGACGGTGACCGACCCGATCGGGCGCATGGTCACTGGCCTCGACAAGGAGCACTTTGTGCTCAAGGAGGACAGCAAGCCGCAAGTCATCGAGCAGTTCGGTGCCGAGGAGGCGCCTCTGTCGCTGGCAGTCGTCTTCGATGCCTCCGGCAGCATGGGCTACAAGATGACCAAATCGCGCGAGGCTGTGGCGCAATTCTTCAAGACCGTCAATCCAGAGGACGAGTTCTTCTTGGTCCAGTTCAACAACCGGCCCGAGATGGTGACGGGTTTCACTCGCAGCCTCGAAGAGATCCAGAGCCGGCTCACCTTCGTGCGCTCGAAGGGGCGCACGGCCCTCTTGGATGCGATCTACCTCGCATTGAGCCAAATGAAAGAGGCCAAGAACTCCCAGAAGGCCCTGCTGGTCATTTCCGACGGCGGCGACAACTCCAGCCGCTACACGCCGCGGGAGATCAAGCGAACCGTGCGCGAGTCTGACGTGCAGATTTACGCCATCGGCATCTACGAGCCGTACGCTTCGCGGGGGCGCACGCCGGAGGAGGCCGCAGGTCCGGGACTGCTGACTGAAATCGCCGAGTCCACTGGCGGCCGGCAGTTCGCCGTGCAGAACGTGAACGAACTACCCGATATCGCCGAGAAGATTGGGATCGAGCTGCGAAACCAATACGTGCTGGGATACATCCCAGAGAATACGCAGAAAGATGGGAAGTGGCGTCGGGTGAAGGTCGAAATCAAGAAGATTCGTGGCATGCCGGAGCTACGGCCGTACTACCGCAACGGGTACTATGCGCCGACTCGCTAGGCTCAACAGCGCTGTCGGACGGTGGCCGGTCCTACCCGCAGCCTTAGCCGCGAGCGCCTGGCTGGCGGCGATGGCACTGTCCGTGCCCGCGGCCCGCAGCCAGACGGACGGCTGCCCTCCCGGCATCGCGTTCTGCGTCGAGACCCAACGCGTCGTGCTGCACGTGACGGTCGTGGACCGCCAGGATCGCTTCGTCACGGACCTCTCCGAGAGTGCGTTTGCCGTCATGGAGGACGATCGGCAGCAGAGCCTGACCTATTTCGCCCAAGAAGACGTGCCGGTGTCTATCGGGCTGGTGATTGATAACTCTGGCAGCATGCGCGAAAAGCGCCGCCACGTGAACGCGGCCGCCTTGGAGTTCGTGAAGGCTTCCAATCCGCAGGACGAGGTCTTCGTCGTCAACTTCAATGACGAGTCGTACATCGATCAAGACTTCACGAGTGATATCGACCGCCTGCAGGATGCCCTGCAGCGCATCGATACCCGTGGTGGCACGGCCCTCTACGATGCAACGAGCTTGTCAATGGACCATCTAGTCGAGGCTGGCAACAAGGACTACAACAAGCGGGCGCTGCTGATCATTACCGATGGCGAGGACACCTCCAGCCGGATGGACTTAGAGCTGCTGGTGCGCAAGCTGCAGAGTTCGGACGTGACGATCTATGGCATAGGGCTGCTCTCCGACGAGGAGCGCAGGGCTGCAAAGCGCGCCGAGCGCCACCTTCGCACGATTACCCGGCCTACCGGCGGGCCGGCCTACTTCCCGACCAGCTTCAGTGAGGTCGAGCCGCTGGTGAAGAGGATCGCGGCCGATATTCGCAACCAGTACATCATCGAGTACAACCGCCCCGGGGGCAAAGGGGCGGGCTATCGACGCATCCGAATTGACCTCAAGGGTCGCGCCAAGAGCAACAAGGTGCGCCACCGTCCCGGCTACTATGCCGACTAGGCCGGAAGCTGGCGCGGCGAGGGCGTGGCTGGAAACGTTGCGCTTCTTGTGGCATGCCAGTCGAGGCCATCGGTTGCGACCGTGGCGCAGCCCCTACCTGCGCTGGCGCATCGAGACCTACTCCGGGATTGACGCCGAGGCGGTCGATGCCAAGGCCTTCCGGGAGTTTGTTTGGCGCGAGCGCGGAAGCGTCCGGCGTTACCTGCGCTGGGTCGGCGAGATGCGGTCGGGATGGGGCAGTGCTACGCCTCGCCGACCGCCTGCAGGGCGGTAACGGCGGCCACGTAGTAGATGTCGTCCACCGAGCACCCGCGCGAGAGATCGTTCGCCGGCTTGTTCAGACCTTGCAGGAAGGGACCCAGTGACTGAGCGCCGCCCAGGCGCTCGGCCAGCTTGTAGCCGATGTTGGCGGCATTGAGATCGGGGAAGACCAGCACGTTGGCGCGACCGGCCACCGGGGATCCGGGGGCCTTGGAAGCGCCGACGGTTTCCAGCAGGGCGGCATCGGCCTGTAGCTCGCCGTCGATCTTCAGATCCGGACGGCGCTCGCGGACGATCCTGAGCGCCTCGATGACTTGGTCGGCCAGAGGATGCCTGGCGCTGCCTTTGGTCGAGAACGAAAGCAGCGCGACATACGGCTCGGCGGCGAGCAGGTTGCGACTGTTCAAGGCCGTGGCGATGGCGATGTCGGCGAGCTGGCTTGCATTCGGGGCGGGTACCACCGCCGGGTCGGCGAACACCATCACGCCGTCGGAGCCAAATTGCTTGTCCGGATGCAGCTGCACCATGAAGCTGGACACCAGCTTGTATTCCGGTCGGACGCCGATGCATTCGATGAGGGCGCGCACCGTCTGCCCGGTGGTGTTCTTGGCTCCGCCGACCAAGCCGTCGGCGTCGCCGTTCTCGAGCGCCAGCGCCGCGTAGTACAGGGAGGTCGTGGCGATCTGCTGTGCCTCGGCCTCGGTCAGCCCCCGGTGGCGCCGGCGCTCGTAGTAGATTTGCGCGTAGCGCTCGCTGCGGCCGGAAGTCTCCGGATGGGAGCAGGTCACGCCGGGCGCGCACTCGGTGTTGGTGCTGACCAAGACCGGCCGCACGACCTTGTCGCGGGCCAGGCGCGCGCAGGCCTCGCGCACGCGAGGGTCGTCGCCCTCGGGGAAGACGATGCGGCACTGCTTGGCCCGCGCGCGGTCGACCAGGCTTGCCAGATAGGCGCCCATCTCTCTGATCGTACCGACTCGCGGCGCCCGCTTGCCTCGGGCCTCAGAAGACCTCGGTGGCTTCGGGGTTGAGGAAGGCCATCGAGCGTCGGTGGAAGGCGATGTTTGCCAGGTGCGGCCCGCACACAGCGCTGTGGCCGACCTCAACGGGCGCGTTGGGCTGCTCCCTGCTCTTGACGCACTCCAAGAAGTTCCGCACGTGGGGGATGGTTGGCAGGCGGTCTTCGTGGGCCTTGATCGGTTCGGGGTTGCGCCGCCACGGCGCTCCGTAGAGCTTATAGCCGGAGCCGTTCATGACCAGCGTGCCCTTGTCCCCCAGCAGCTCGATGGTCCAGCCGTTCTGGTAGTCGTTGTTGTAGTTCAGGTTCCAACTCGCCAGGAAGCTGCCGTAGTCAAACGACGCCGAGAAGCAGTCGGGCGTCTCCGAGCCCGCCATGCCGATGACCGTGCCGTGGCAGACAGCGGAGCGGGGCGGCCCTACTCCGGAGAACCACTGGATCACGTCCATCAGGTGCGTGCCTTGATCGGTCATGTTGCCGCCCGAGAAGGCCCAGAAGTAGCGCCACTTCCGGAACATCATCGGCTCGAGGGACTTGGTAGCGCCGCCTAGGAAACTCCCCGTGTCCAGGTCGCCCTCCAGGCCGGAGTTGTCGAGTGGCTGCGAGATCGCCCAGTTCCATTCCGCCCGAGCCATGGTGATGGCACCGATCGCGCCCTCGGCAACCTCCTGCTGCATCTCCACGATCCAAGGCGTGCTGCGCCGCTGCATGCCGATCTGGACGATGCGGTCTGTTGCGCGCACTCCGCGGATTGCCCGCACGCCTTCGGAGATCGAATGCGACATCGGCTTCTCGCAGTAGACATCCTTGCCGGCCGAGACGGCGTCGAGCATCATCGGCACATGCCAGTGATCGGGTGTCGCGATCAGGACGGCGTCGATGTCGCTGCGCTCCAGGATCTCCCTGTAGTCGCCGTATCCCTGGGCGCCCTCGTCGGCTGCCTCGATGCCCTTTGCCAGGTTGGGTTGGTAGACATCGCAAACGGCGGGTGCCGGCGAGCCGAGCTCGCGAAACGCCGCAAGCACGCGGCGTCCGCGGCCGCCCGCGCCGATCAGCGCGACCGAGACGCGTTCGTTGGCGCCTTTCGCGGTCGAGGGCAGCAGCATCGGGGCTGCCGATGCGATGAGGAACGCTCGTCTGTCAGGCATAGCCGCCTCAGTATACGGAACTACCGATCCGTAGCGGGCCGCGGCTCCCGGCGTGCGGCTGTCTCGTCTGCGCACCGGTGGCACGAGGCTTGGAAGCCGCCCTTGTAGAGCATGACCGCCAGCAGTGCGGCCCCGGCCAACAACGACAAGCCGAATAGCATCTGAGCAGGTCCACTGCCTAGCGGGCGAGGAATGGCGGGTTGAGGCGAGAGAACTCGTAGTCGAGGGGATCGTTACCTGCGGCCTCGAGCTGCTGGGCGCACTCTTGCACAGAATCCCCGATCGCCGCGATGCGCTGCAGAGCCAAGTTGCTCGGCGTGTAGATTTGCAGCGCCACCACCTTGCCCACCACCGCATCGCGCGTTGCAAGGTCAAGCCGGTCGACGGGTTGGCCAATCAATTCCTGGAAGTCCCTTACGGCAGCCATCTCTGACCATTATTCCAAGCTGCGCCGCCGAAGGGCAACGGTCGGCCCGCGGGCGCAGTTCGAATCCGTTCCGAACTCCCGCGAGCGGCCGCTCCTGAGGGTCGCCCAGAGTCGGCATAATGGTCTCCTATGCACGCGCTGCGGAATCTGGGATGGCCGGCCTATCTGCTGTGCCTGGCCGCCGGCAGCCTCTACATGGCTGACAGCTCGTGGACGAGCGTGACGCAGTACCGCAGTAGCTATGCACTCGACAGGGACTTCGAAGCCGGGCCTGCGATTGCCAGCGATGTCGTCATTGTTGTGCTCGATGGCTTGCGCACTGACGCCGTCGCGGGTCTGCCCGCCTTCGGGCAGTTGGCACAGGCGGGCGCTTCTGGCGCCATGCGAGTCACTGTGCCGTCCTTGTCGAACCCCGCGCGCGCCGCGTTCGTAACCGGCGCTTGGCCGGAGGTCAGCGGCGTAACGAACAATTCGACGTTCGAGCCGGTGCCGGTACAGTCGGTGTTCGGACTCGCCGCTCCGAGAGGCCTGCGATCGTCGGTGTTCGGGTCACGATTCTGGCCCCGCGCTTTCGGCGAGTCTGTGGAGCGTGTCAGTCCCGCCGCGCGATACTCCTCGTATGCGGTCTCGGAGTTGGTGCGCTGGCAATCACGGTATTGCGACGAGGCCGTGAAGTATCTTGCGGACTCGGATGCAGCGATCCGCGTTGTTGACTTGCAGGCTGGCGACGAGGCCGGACACACCCACGGCGGAGCATCTGACGCCTATCGCGAGGTGATTGCCTCGGTGGACGGCTGCTTGGGTCGGATCGCAGATCAAGTGGGTCCGCACGTGACCCTAGTGGGGCTCTCCGACCACGGACACATCCACCGCCGCGGGCACGGCGGGCACGGCGGGCTGGAACCCGAGGTACTGTACGCCCCGTTTGCCTTGGCCGGGCCGGGAGTGCGGCATGCAAATCAGATCGAGGCGGAGATCGTGGACATCGCACCCACGATCAGCACGCTGCTGGGGCTGCCGATTCCAGCAAACAGCCAGGGGAAGGTGTTATGGGAAGCGCTGGACGTGCCGGCCGAGCACGCAGCAGATCTGAAGCGGCTTGAACACGAGCAGCGAACGGCTTTGCAGGCGCACATGCCGGATCGCGCGGCGTCCCTGAGCGAGCAGCGGTCAGAGCGTCTGCCATTGGCGATCTTGATTGGCTGTTGCCTGGTGGCGGGAGCCTTCGGCTCTGTCTATGGACACCGCCAGCACGCAAGGGCCCTCTTCGTCTCCTCCGCCTGCTTCGTTCTTGCGTATTTCGCACTGTTCTATGCCCTCGGTGTCGGGTATTCGATCAGCTCGATCGTGCGCCAGGAGTATCTGTACACTTTCTTGGCCAAGGATGCGGGGGCAGCGGCAACGGCTTTCGGAATCTCGGCCGTGGTTCTATTTCGGCTTGTCGGGCGCCGCTCCGAGGCGGCGATCCGACTGGCAACGCTGATCGGTTCGCTGGCAGCTATGTTGGTGGCGTGGACGCACTTCGAGCACGGTCTGACGATGGACCGCTGGATGGTAGCGCTCGGACCAGTGTTTCAGGCGTATTTGCACATGGTCGCGATCGTTGGCATCGTCCTCGGGATCTTCCTCGTTGTTGTCCTTAACCGCTTGATTCCCAGCAGCCGAGAGTCAGCCCAGTGAATGAGCCGTTTCCAAGCAGCCGCCCACGGGTGTATTCCGTCACGTCGCTGACCGAATCCCTCAAGAGCCTGCTGGCCGGCAATTTCCCGGACGTCAGGGTCCAGGGCGAAGTGTCCAACGCCCTGAACGCTCGTAGCGGCCACTGGTATTTCACGCTCAAGGATGAGAGGGCCGAGATCTCCTGCGTCTGCTTTCGCCAAGACGCCGCTTACCTGAGGGCCAAGCCGCAGGACGGGCTGGCCGTGGTAGCTCGCGGGCGCATCAGCGTTTACGAGAAGAAGGGGGCTTACCAACTCTACGTCAACGCCTTGGAACCGCTTGGCACGGGGGCCCTGCAGGAGCAGTTCGAACGCTTGAAGGCGCGCCTGTCCGCGGAGGGGCTGTTTGACGAGGAGCGCAAGCGGCCGTTGCCTCCGCTGCCGCGAAGGATCGGCATCGTCACGTCGCAATCCGGGGCGGTCATCGCGGACATGCTGAAGGTCTTGGAGCGGCGCCATCGCGGATTGCACATCAGGCTTTTCCCGGTAGCGGTGCAGGGGCACGGAGCGGCGCAACAGATCGCTCAAGGGCTGCGCTACTTTAGCGAGCAGCCTTGGGCCGACGTGGTCATCGTGGGCCGCGGGGGCGGTTCGCTGGAGGATCTGTGGGCCTTCAACGAGGAGGTTGTAGCCCGGGCGATCGCAGCTTCCGCCGTGCCGGTCGTGTCGGCCGTCGGGCACCAGACCGATTACACGATCGCCGATTTCGTAGCCGACGTACGGGCGCCCACTCCTTCCGCCGCGGCGGAACTGGTGGTGCCGGAAGCTAAAGCGATCTTGCAGAAGTTGGTTGACTCCGAGGGACGCCTGGCCCGAGCGATGCAGGCGGAGCTGGCCAGGTTGAAGGCGCTGGTGCTGGAGAGCGGCTTGCATCGGGCCGCGCGCAACGTCGAGCATCGCGTGGGCCAGGCCGGACAGAGGCTCGACGAGGCGCTACAGCGTCTGCACGAGGCCGAACGGACGCGCTTGAGCGTAGCGCGGTCGCGCATGGAGAAGGCGGAGCGAAGGCTGGCTGGCATGGACTTGAGGGTCAGCCTAGCCCGTCAGTCCCAGAAGCTGGGCGAGCTGACGCAGAGACTGTTTCCCGCGATGCGAAGAGTGCTGGAGCGCCGTTCGCACAGCCTTGAGTCGCTGCAAGTTCGCTTGCAGGGCTTGAGTCCGGTCGCGATTCTTGAACGCGGCTATGCCATCGTGCAGGATGCCGATGGCGTGGCGGTCCGCGGCACAGGCCAGGTCGAGGTCGGCGATCCGCTATCGGTCAGGCTGCACAAGGGAAGACTCGGGGTTCGGGTTGAGACTGCTAACGGAGACGCTGCGGAGACCACACCGGGACTGAGGGGCGACTGAACGGTTAAGCCGGTGTTCCAGGCCAGTACTGAATGCACTATATGGCGCATCGCACCGCAAGTTTCGGTCGCACCACCGTGACGTACAAACGCTCGCCCACCATCTCCGGGATCTAGGCACAGTGCCAAACGCTCTTTGTGCCTACCAGCGTGCTGCTCCACCAATGGTGACAGCTGCTCTTCAGCAGACGCGATTTCTTCCGTGCTCTGCCGTTTCCAGCGCTACCCCCACTATCTGTTTCGCCGGTAAGTGTATCCAGTGTTGGATCGGTAGCACCGCTTCCATCGAATCCAGCCAGTGCCACAGCACCCGTGCCGACTCGCTCGCTTCTGCAGGTAAGCGCTTCGCAACTTGGACTAAGCGGGAAGCAAGCCAATTGCACCATTCCCCCTTCTCTGCATGAGCCGCAGCCGCCTGTAACAGAACACGAATAATCAGACTTACATCGCCTGGCTCCGACATCCTACCAGTCAAGCTGCAAACGGCAGTACCGATGGAGTCGGCCAGCGCGGTGTCTTTCGCAGCCGCCGCGATGATGCTCGCAGCATGCAATTGCTTGATTACGCTACTGAAGTCGTTGGTCCCTGTGTCTGCCGCAAACGATCGCAATGCCATCCGCACCCGCGACAGTTCACTATCGCGCAGAATAAAGAACTGCGACAGATGCGCTGCTAGAGCGAGAGCCATCGCCTGGTCTTCAACAGTCCATGCATCAGCAACTACATCGGAAAAACCGTTAGGAATCTGCTCGCACGGGAGAATGTGCAGTTCCGCCGGGCCCGGCACGGTCGGTGGCAGTCCTGACCCATCTAGGCCGATGCTCGACTGTGCAGATTCGATCTTCTCTGCCATCGGCAAGCTTCGACCTGCTTTCTCGTGTCGCTGCTTGATCTGTCCGAGGCGAGCAAGCACTTCACGCCTCAGGCTGCCGGTCACACGGAAATGACCTAGCACCAGCGGCTCCGCTTCACAATCTAACAACCGCCTCAGCATTCCCACGGGTGCAGTGTTCTGCTTACACCATTCCTCAAACTGCCCGATCTCGGGCACTGCACGGCAGGTGACCGCCGTTCGAACGATCAAACCTGCCTGCATCCATGCGCACATCCGTCGCCAGAAACCCGGACACCGGCCGGCTCCCTCAACGAGGCTTAAGTGATCCATTTCGAAGTCTGTTAGAACCTCAAGAAACCGATAAACATCGCAGGTCACCGGCAGACCGAGTTGCTCGTCCAACAATTTCTCTATCGTGTCGCCGGCGAGTCGCCGGAATCGGTCATCCCCGAGCCGGAACAACGCCACATCTAACACGGCAAGCAACGCGATGGGGTTACCTTGCACAGGAGTAGAGTCGATCGCATTCCAAACGGCGTCGTCGTCGATCCCGTCCAGCCAAGCACCAGGGCTCAGGTCGTCGCGCAATGCTCCGAGACAGCAGACATCTAGGCCTGCTCGCAGGTCCGCCCGAATCAACCCCTTGCGATATAGGACTAGCTGCTCGCGAAAGTACGATTCTGCATCAGGTCCATCTGGAACTGGACCGCAGAACCTCTCCCAGTAGACCCTGGATAGTGGAACGAAGTCACCCACGCTCGCTTCGCCTCGGGCGATGTTGCCCCAAAGTCGGGACTGAAGAGCCGCTACTCCCGTCGTCTCCTCACCAAACACCAAAGCAACTTCTGCTCCAGTCAATTGCCTGCAAGGTGCGTACTCGAGCAACGCACGGACCTCTCGAGCCGTGGGTCCGAGTTGCCCGACGATCTCATTCAGCACACGTATCCGCGCCTCCGCGTTACCGCTAACAAGCGTCAGATCCGGAATCGGAACCCGACGCGTCTCCCCTTGGGAGTCAGTCCAGCTTACGACTAGCGGTTCATCCTCGCTCGCACCAGCCAGAACGGCACTTGTGCCAGTAACATCCGTTAGCGGAGCAGTTTGGGCACCCGCGTACACGGCCCTAGCTGCGCTAAGGAGGTCAGTTTGGTCAACCTTGAGGGTCCCTCCAACCAATAGGAGTTCCGTGGATCTTAACCCACACTGTTCGGCAAAAGCCGTGTCGGTCTTTACAGTCCGCTCTCGCAACCCGTCGGGCAAACACTCGAGAAACAGCGCCGCCTCGACTCTACCGCGGTCGCCTAACCGCTTGATCGACCAGCGAAGAATAGTCGCCGCTTGGTCAACAACGATATCGTTAGCAGGCCAATACCTCATCAGCACAGTCTGTTCCAGCCACTCGCGGTACGCCAATCTCCGGTCACTCGAGTCCACAATGGGAGGCAGCATCATTAGGCTCAACCGTCGTACGACATCCTCGCGATAGTCCGGCATGCCACGGTCTGCTTCCGAGACTTGCCCCAGCAGAAGCGTCGCCATTCCAAGATGCTGCCAGACCCAGTTGCACCTCGCCGCGGCGTCCCCTACTTCGATTGCTGGATCGGCCCAGATTCTCCGGATAACCTCCTTGCAGGACAACACCATCCCGTCCCCCAACGCGCGTGCTTCGTCCTTGCTCAGCAGCTTAAGCGTGTCGATGCGGCTCACAGTCTGACGAATCACTCTAAGTTCAACGCTCTCCAGCACTTGCCCACTTTCGAGTTCGGAGGCCAACAAGTGCCTTAAAACCTCGTCTTCATCGACCGGTACGAATGCGAAACCGGCTTGGCGGAGTTTGTGTCTGGCACCCCAGTACTCTTCGTCACTGATCACCCGGAGTGCGCGGAGATGGCGCAGTAAATCCAATGCGCACACCACGGGAACTTGCTTCCCAGTTGGACCTTCGCTCCAAACACGAACGTTGACGAATCGATCATCGACGCACAGTGCATCGCATTCGGTGGTCCCGTACAGTAACCCGAGCAGTGAATCTACGTTGGTTAGCGCATCGGGATCTTGGCTTCGTTCTGGTGGCCACGGCAGCAGCGTCACCTTGCCAGACTCCATCCCCTTGCGAAGCGTGTCCCTGATGCCCTCTACAACTTCTGCCAAGTCCTCGCCGACATCGCTGTCCTCGATCACAGCGTTCGTCTCATCTAGCACCCTTCGGGGTATGCGAAGGTCAAGTCCGCTCTCCGCAATTGTGGTCAGTATCTGGGCAGACTGCAGGTACGTCAGGGCTAGGCTGTCTACGAAGATCGGACCGCTCAGACTCAAATGAGGCCCGCCCTCATTGGCGGTGTGGCCTTGGCTGGCTAGGAAGACACTGGCTCGTTCGTATTGATCCGCATCGATTAGTCCGGCCCGACGCACTGATGAGCAAAGGTCCGCCGGGGACACCATGAAATTCCCATACGTGGTCGTATCCGCAGCTTCTTCCTTCGAGGAGTTCACCTCATCGATCGGCTTGCTGCAAACCATCACGCCGCCGTCAGCCCTGCATAAGTCCAGCAAAGTTGCCAATTCCGCCCCACCCTCTTCCGCGAGATCGGCAGCGGTGGGAATTGGTACGTCCACCAACGTAATCCGTCCTTGGTCGATCAGCTTGCGGATGTCGCGCGCCGAATTCACGCGCGTAGGCTGGTGGAACCGAACTGCCGCTCTGTCCTCGAAGAGAGAGAACATTGCATCCGCCGAAAGCTTAATCTGATCAAGCGTATCCACTGCGGTTTCCAGCAGTCCAATTCGCGAGAGAACCATGATCGATGTCAAGTCCATCCCTACCGTCCAGCCTTCTTCGAGAGCAATACCGTTTCGGGCTGCCGAGACTATTGGGATAAGCGGACGGCGACGGCCGTCGCGCGTATTCGTGGTGTGGTTCGCCAGTAGAATCCGAGCCAGCGGCGTATTTAGCACTCTACCGGCCAGCGCTAGAGGCACCTTGCCTCCCATCAGCATGCGGTCAATGCTCTCCCTGCGCTCCCGCATACGTGGGAGCCAAACATTCACCATCTCTTGGAAGTCTGTCTCCCAGATCGGTCCCTTCTCTGCTGTGGCGTTTGCTAAAGCTTGAGAAACCCATCCGGGATCCGCGTCTGCGTCGCGCCCGAGTTCGAAATGGATTTGGTACGCCGCAGTCAACACATGCGGATTAGCCGGTGCCTGATTGGCCGCTAGCCGGGCCAGCTCGATCACGCGTTCGGTCGATCCCCCAATGTGGCTTGCGACACGTGCGAGCATCAGCAGCAATTCGGCTTCATGGTCGTTGCGATGAGGCCACTCTTTGTCGACGACGGCCGGCAGCCTCTCCCAGTCACCTGTTGCAATCGCGATGTTCACGTCCAGCGCAAGATCGTCTCGATTGTGCCGACCGGCCAACAGCGTGTCGTTGACCGTGCGCGACTCCGCAATCCGCCCCACACGGAACAGGGACCACGCCAGCGCTGACTTCATTTCGTCGCTCTTTTCGGTGACCATCGGGTACGCTTCGAGGAACGTTACAATCGCGTCATCGTCCGGAAGAGGATGGCTGAGCGAGTGAACCAGTCGGTGCGCGTGCTCCAGCTTCGGCTCCCGATCGAATAACCTCCGCAAGAGGGGAAGGACGGTCTCTCTGTCCTCCACAATCTCCAAATGCACGATGAGGTTCTTCAGGTCAGCTAGGTCGTCCGATTCCTCATACAGCCGTTCCAAGCGCTCCCTAGGGTCCAGGCCCTCTTGGGCAGCGAGTGCAGTTTCCATCCTTGCGGTAACCCGCTCGTCCACATCGCCCCGACGCCTCTCGAGTATTGCCCGTGCCCGCTCGACCTGTCCGTCATCGAGCAGGGCGCCGAAGAGCATGACCGTAGCCCAAGGCGTCGACATCACTTGGTCTAGGCGGGCTATCCGACCTTCGATGTAGCTCGCAAACTCGCGCGTGCTCATCGACCCTTCGTTCAGGAGAAACTCGACGAATAGTTCCTCATCGCGAAGACCGCCGAGCCGTTTGTGACTGTTTAGCCGCCCGCGGAGTTCCGCAGGGTCGAACTCGATTTCGAACGCCCACGCCAACAAGACCAATCTGGCACCCACATCGCCGCGTTCCAAGCGCTTGCGGGTTTCACTCCGAGCGAGGCCCGCCCGTTCCGCGACAGGATCCATGAGTTCGACCCACGTGCGCCAGTCCGCGAGCAATTCACTGAGACGCGGGCTTGCCTTGCTTGACAGATTCTGGACGACGCGCCCAAGACACTCTCTCGCCCTTGCATGCCTTGCGTTCGCTTTACTATCGAGATTCGGTGCCATGCCTTCATAGGCCGGAACCCCATCGAAGACGGAGGTTCGGTACTCCTCCGGAATTAACAGCGCCGCGTTGATCACACCTTCACTCATCGCGAGTTCCGGCCCCCAATCAGCACTGCAGGCCACCGCCCTAAGTCCGTCTGCGGCTTCTGTCCACCTCCCGGCCCGGCCTAGACACACAGCCCATTTCCACCACCCTATGGCAGTGAAGTAATCGGGACTCTCGCTCGGTCGCAGGTCCGCGCACCACTCCAGAGCTGCCTGCTCGCCGCGAAGACGTGCGAGCAATCCCAGCAGGACAGACCTCCCGTCGGCGTCGGCGACGTCCCTTAGCACCCGAAACGCACCATCGGCATTGCCGTCTGCTGCCATGATTAGGGCATCCACCACATGCAGGTTTTCGCCCGTGTCTTGACACGAGAGGCCACGTCGAATCAATCGAGCTTCTTCGGTGCCTTCAGATGTCGACGCAAGCAGCCTTGCCGCCCAATAGCGCACTCTGCTCATCACAGACTTGTGCACTGCGGCCAAATCCCCGCCATCCACTCGGTGCCACAAACGCTTCACGCGGTCGATTGCATCGTCGAAGTCGAATGTCCTGAGGGTGAGGATTTCCGACAGCTCGCCGTCTGCAACCGTTGTGAGAATGCTTCGGACGGCTGGGTCCGGCTCGAGCACCCGATCCAATTTCTTGTTGAGGCCTTCCATCCCACCTTGGACCGCCTGTATGATCCCGACGACGGGTCGCTGGGATTCTGGAATCGATGCGATATAGCCAACCGTCAGAACGGCGACGACGATGTTGATCGCATCATCCGCACACGAAATTGGCTCTTGGGTATGTCGCGAGTAGCTCTCTGACAGGCGCCCTCGAATCTCGGGGTTGTCAGCTGGCGGCTCCATCAAGTTTGCTCTGGTAAGCAAGAAGAGTCCTTCTTCCACATCCGCCTCACCCAACCAACTCTGCACCGACGACACCTTGAAGAACTCAGGTTCGACGTACGCTTGTTCGATCCCAGACAGCAATCGGTGCCACCATGAGGCATCGACACTGCCTCCGCGAAGCCTATCCAGGGTCTTTCGTAGTTGTTGATTGAGTAGATCTGTTTGTATCTGGAGTGGTTCGTGCGCCGCCGACCGTTCCGCTTGCAGCCGCGCAAACCTGCCCACAACAGCCTTTGTTATCGGTAAGAGCGCCTTTGCCGCGGCGATCACAGACCCTTCCATGCCGCACCTTCTCTCAGGGCTCAGCCACCACGAACATCTTTCGCAATTGAATAAGCTCTGTCCTTAACTCAGCGGTAACACCGTCAATGCCCTCTAGGCCGCAGATACTCTGCGTTTCTTTGGAATCGCGCTCTAGGTCCAACAGTTTCCACTCGTCGCTCTCACATAAGCGAATGAGCCTGTATCGGTCTGTTATGTCAGCCCCATGCGCCGGAACACCGCGTGCGGCGTGATGCCCGTCATAGCGATAGTAGACTGAGCAGCGCCAATTTCCGTGAACATCGCCCACTTGCCCACCCCTAACGGTGCGAGTGGACCTCCACCTTCGTGTGCCATGGCGACCGCGCCGTCAGTCGCCGTAGTAGCGGGGTCCCGACGATGCCAAGGTTGCCCCCTGATCGACCTTCCAAGACTCCAGCGCGGCGAAATCGGACCCGGCCCACTTGCCGCGCAGCGCGCTCATCTGGGCTTCGTTGAGCTGACGGTGTGCCCGGGCGGCCACCAGGTCGCGATCGACCTGATCCGGCGAGCTGCAGCCCAAGATCGCGGTCGCGATCGGCAGGGACCAAACGTAGTTGAGGTTTTCCTCGAGCGACGAGATGCCCTGTTCGTGCAGCACGCCCACGCCGGTGGTCTTCATTGCCATCACGCCGAGGCCCTTCTCAACCGCCTTGGGCAGCGTGGTGCGTTCGAAGCTCAGGTGCTTGTTCGCGCCATCGGTCACGCTCAAAGGCATCAGCACGGTGTCCCAATCGTACGCAGCGAGCATCTTCGCAAGCACCCGCGGATCCATGTGGCCGGTGAAGCCGACGTGCCGAACCTTCCCGTCACGCTTGGCCCGCTCGACGAGTTCCATCGCTCCGCGCGGAGCGAAGATCTGGTCGATGTCTTCCATGTGCATGACGTTGTGAATCTGGTACAGGTCGAGATAGTCAGTCCGTAGTCCGGCTAAGCTCTGGATTAGGTCGAGTTCGCAATGGCTATAGGTGCGGTTGCGCGTCTTTGTCCCGTAGATGATCTGATCGCGCGGCACGCCCTCCATAGCGATGCCGTACCGGCGCTGGCTCAGGCCGTAAGCGCCGGCTGCTGCCGAGTCGAAGTAGTTGATGCCGGATTCGTAGCTGTGGCGAATCGTTCGGAGGGCTTCGGCCTCGTCTCGGTGCGTTCCCACCCTGGCGCCGCCCAGTCCGACGATGGTGACCTCCAGCCCGGTCTTGCCGAGTTTCCGCCTGGGGATTGGATCCGCCGCGACGGCACTCGCGGCCAGGCCCAAGCCTGCCGCGGCCTTGACGAAATCTCTTCTGCTGTCTGACATCAGTTTCCTCGCTCGGGGCTGCAGGCCCCGCACTCAATAGGTTAGTCCATCACAGGCCGATCGCGACACGGGGCAGGGCAGTGAGGCAAATCGATTGGCTCTGCGATTCGCCCAGGCTGCCGCTGCGTGCAGGCGATGAGCGGTACACTAGTGCCCGACATGGCTCTTGCCCGGCATACGACCCGGCGAACGTTCGCCAAGGCTGCCGCCGCGCCTCTGGTGGTGTCTGCCTCTACGCTCGGACTCGGTGGGGCAACTCCCCCGTCGGATCGGATCGCGGTCGCGGGCATCGGTATGGGCAGCCGTAACCGCAGGAACCTCCAAGAGTTTCTCGGCCAAGAAGACGTGCGCGTTCGCGCCGTCTGCGATCTCTTCGCGGATCGCAGGGCCAGCGCGAAGCAACTCGTGGATGCCCACTACGGGGATGCTGATTGCGCCGCCAATAGGTTTCACGAGGAAGTCTTCGAACGCGATGACATTGATGCCGTTGTCATCGGCACGGGCGATCGCTGGCATGCCGTGATGAGCTCGCTGGCGGCGCAGGCTGGCAAGGACGCCTACTGCGAAAAGCCGTTTTGCCTCACCATCGCCGAAGGCCGACAGCTCGTGGAAGTCACGCGCCAGTACGGGACCGTCTGGCAGTGCGGAACGCAGCGCCGGTCGAACCCGGGCTACGAATTCGTCGTCAACGCCATTCACGGCGGCCGCATTGGCCGGCTCCACACCGTGCGCCTGTCGTTCGGAGCGACCGGCGGCTGGAAGCGCAATTCGTTCGCGGTACCGGAGAGCGAGCCCGACCCCGAGGTCTTCGACTACGACCGCTGGCTGGGCCAGGCACCGTGGGCGCCCTACTCGGCTGACCGCGTTCGCTACTGGCGGCTCAACTGGGATACCGGAGCCGGGGGTGTGGCCGACATGGGACCGCACTTCATCGAGACCGTGCAATGGCTTCGCGGCAAGCCGCTCGATGCGCCGGTCGAGTACGAGGGCGAAGCCGAGTTTCGGGACGAGGGGGGCATCAACAACATCCCGTATTGGTACGAGATTCGCACCCGCTACAAGGATGGCCTGCGGCTCAACATGGACACCGGGCGCAAGGGGCTGATGTTCGTGGGAGACGAAGGCTGGATCTTTCTCTCGGACACGGGCGGGATCGACGCCAAGCCCGATTCGGTGCTCGAGGGCCTCGAACCGCTGGACGCAAACTACAACATCCAAGGGCCGCACGTGCGGGATTTCTTGACCTGCATGCGCAGTCGGCGACAGCCCGCGTCCAATCCGGAAGCCGCCCACAGGGCCCACACCATCGCTCACTGCGCGAACATCTGCCTCCGGCTGGGACGCAAGATGCGGTGGGATCCTGCTGTCGAGCGATTCGAGGGCGACGCGGAAGCCAACAACATGCTGTATCGCACCATGCGTGCGCCATGGAGGGTCTGAGCATGCAGCGCGACCAGGTACGGGCTGCCGTACAAGCCGTTGCCGAGTATGACTTCGGCAGGACCGCGGCTGCGCTCTTCGAACTGGACCGGCTGATCAATGCATCCCACGGGGACAGCGATGCCCGGTCATGGATCGAGGCCGAGTTGGCGCAGATCTTGGAGTCTGACGCGAGCTTGGCCGCAAAGCAGGAAGTTTGCCGAAGACTGTGGCGCATCGGCACGGATGCTTCGATCGGGGCTCTGGCCAAGCTGCTGGAGGACGACGATCCCAAGCTGGTGGCCGCTTCCTGCTACGCGATCGGCAGGCGGCCGTCGGCGCGAGCCGACGAGGCGTTGAAGTCGGCGCTGCGCAAGGCGCCGCAGCCTTGCCGGGCCGCGATCGAGAGCCTGATCGAAGACCGGATCTGATTGCGGCCAATCTCCCAACAGCTCGTGTAAACTATAGGTCCGTAAGCATCTTGGTCAAACGCTTAGGATGGTTTCGTCAAGTCCGCAACTTCGAGGTAATTTGACGACCCACGCATCTGTCGATGCAACCTCGCTCACTCCCTCAGCCACTTGGAGGTCAACATCTGGTGATAGGACAGAATTTCCCAGTTGATGAGTACCTACGTCGACAAATAACGGACGCTCGAACAATCTCCAAGAAGGGCCCGTGGTGGACTGCTGTCCTGCTCTTTGAAGACCCAGATTCCAAGAAGCGATTTCTGGGACTATACAAGTGGAACAAGCATAGCACTAGATGGCACAAACACTCGAGCTTCAGGATTAATTCGAAAAGGCACTTAGACGCAGCTATTTGCGCTCTTCAACAATTCTCCGACGAATTCGAACTTCAATGAATCTCGCTACTCCGACGTGCCCTCCCTCGACACTTGAAATACCGGAACAACTGCGGGAATATCAACGGAGCGGTGTTGCGTTCCTTCTCGAACGTGATTCTGCTCTGCTGGCGGATGAAATGGGATTGGGCAAGACAGTCCAAATCATCGTCGCAGTCAAGCTATTGCTAACGAGTGGGAATGCAACCCGCGTCCTAGTTGTGGTACCACGGGCTCTACAGTCGAATTGGGTTCGCGAATTCTCTGTCTGGGCCCCCGACATTTTGGTACGTCGTGTCGAAGGCAGACGCTCCAACCGCATATCGATGTATTATCTCCCTCTTCCCGTTATCGTTGCAACATACGATCAAATTCTCAATGATTCTGATGAATTGGATAATGGACCTAAATTCGATGTCGTTATACTTGATGAAGCTCAGCGAATCAAAAACGTCGCATCAAAAACTAGTGTCGCATGCAGGGGGATACCGAGACTTCGATCTTGGACTCTCACTGGAACACCACTCGAAAATAGCCCCGACGACATTGTTTCGATATTTGCGTTTATACGACGTGGTCTGTTATCTCAAGGTGCCACCTCAGCTGAGATTAGTAAAGAGATAGTACCCTACTTTCTTCGACGCACCAAAGACGAAGTCTTGTCTGGGTTACCTCCAATAATCGTTCAAACCATTGAATTGGAGCTGCAACATTATCAGTTATACGCGTATCAGAATGAATGGGAAAGGTGTACTCAGGGGCTGGAGGGCGCTTCTTATGCTCAAATGTTTGCAGCAATCACCAAGCTGAAACAACTCTGTAACTTCGAACCATCAAGTGGAGAATCTGTTAAATTCGAAGCGTTACAGTGTCTGCTCGAGAACCTGTCGACTCCGTCGGACAAGGTCATTATTTTTTCTCAATATGTAAGAACCTTAAAATGGATTTACGATCGATTGCGGAACTTTAGTGTCCGGCTCTATCATGGGGGACTCCACGACACGGAGCGCGAGGAGGTCTTGGACTGGTTCAAGACATCGAACAACCCGTCGATTCTCTTGATGTCTCTTAAGGCTGGGGGTGTCGGACTCAACCTACAATGCGCCTCCACGGTTGTCCTGTACGATCAGTGGTGGAATCCAGCCGTTGAAAAGCAGGCTATCAACCGTGCGCATCGATTTGGCCGGCTAACACCACTACACGTTATCCGATTCTTGGCGTTAGATACGATTGAAGAACGTATAGCAAGTATTCTCACGAGCAAAACTAACCTCTTCGATGCATATGTGGAAGGGGCAGAGAGCGCACCAGTCTTGCCCCTAAACAAAGACCAACTTCGTGTTATACTGCGCCTTCCACCACAACGGTCTTCGTCAGGCACCGATACTGAGGACAAGGAGTAACCATCATGCCCAGAATCTCACGATACGCGCCGCTTCCCGTTTCTGATCTCACGATCGAGCGCTTTCAAGCACGGAAGAGCAATACTGGAACCGACCTCGAAGAGCTTGCGGCGAGTATTGAGAAGTGGGGTCTCCTACAACCCATAGTGGTCTGCAAGTCGCTGAATCACCCTACGAAATGGGAAATCGTATGTGGACAACGGCGCTATCTGGCTTGTGTCAAGATTCTACAGAGATCGGAAATTATGGCGGGAATTATTGACGAACCGGTCTCTGTTGGTGAAGGCTATGCACTATCGGCTAGCGAAAACGTAGTCCGACTCGATATGACCCGAAAGGATTTAATTGACCTCTGCATGGTCTTATTCAAACGATATGGGACCATCAAGGACGTTGCATCGGAAACCAAATTACCATATCCGATATGCCGAAAATATATCCGATATGATGGACTGCCTCCAGACCTTAAGGCTAAGGTAGATTCAAACGAGGTTTCGGTCGATTTGGCTATGAAAATACAAGACGTGGCTTCCGGCTCCGGCAGTTATGATCAAGACGAGTCAAATGCTTTAGTGAACAAGCTTAAGACAGTTGACAACCCTATTCAGAAGAAGATTCTCAAGCTTCGAAAACACCATCCCGACGCAGACTTGGAAAAGTTAGTAGAAGAGGCGGAAAAGCCTGACTTGTCAATGAGACTGAGCTTGGTAATTGGTGAAGAACTCGCACAGCCATTGAAACGCTATTCGAACGAGCAGGAGCTGGACGAAAAAGAGGCGGTGCTTGACTTTATCGAAGATTCGCTCGAGCGACATGGATATCTAGAAGGATAGGAGCATACAATGTTGGATGGACTAAGTCGAGACGAGTTCAATCAGCTCTTGCTCTCAGTTGGTAGGACCCCGTTCGCTAGAAGACCTTATTCTCCAGTAGAAGTTGGTCAACTATGCATGCGTGCAGTCAAATCGGGCGTCACACGAAATGAAGTCACGACAGCACTGCGGATGACCGATACATCGATGATCTCAAAGTTCATGCGTGTTGCGGAATTGCCACCTGCCATTCAACATCTCGTTGGTTGGGGCCGCTCTTCTGGCGGCGCGATTGGATTTTCGACTGCAGCCCAGCTCGCCCGATTCGATGCCAACGACCAAGAGTTCATGAGTTCTGAGATCATCAAGTATGATCTCACGAAAGCCGAGATGATCTCAATCAATCAGCTGTTGGATCGTTCGGGACAATCTCTCGGTCAGTGTGTCCAACGTGTCATACGACGGCGACCGGCGGTTACCGTACGCCATGTCGTGCTCGGAGCGGTGTCATCCAGACGGTTGCGGGACGAGTTATCACTGATGACACAGCGTCAACGCAATGTTCTCTTGCGAAACGCAGTCGATGAGCTATATCCGAACGCTGGCGAGGTTTCGGCGAACCTCGGCAGCAATAAGTTCGCGCTCGTGGGCAATCGGCCAGTCGCTGTTGAAATCGGGGGGGACCGGAACTTCGAGGCCTCCATTTGTGATTTCATGATGGGTCGTATTGGTAGCTAGGAACCATGTCAGTTCGGAATGATCTTGTAGACGTTGTTGGATCTGGGGCTGTATTGCTCGGGCCAACAGTCAGTTGTGACGGCTTTCACTCTGAACGGAAAGTTCGTGTGCAGTCCCATATTCATTTGGATCATATGGGTGACTTTACTACGAGCCTGATAGGAGATGTGGTGATGACCGAACCGACGCGACATCTGTTGGAATATCAGTTTCCGTCGCTAGAATTCTGTGAGCAGGTACACGTTTTGGCGAAGGGAGATGCGTGGAACTATGGGGCGGTGTCTATCGAACTAGTGTCGAGCAACCATATGCTTGGAGCTGTGCAGACAAAGGTTACAACGGACGATGGTGTCCGACTCGGATATTCCGGCGATTTTGGTTGGCCATTGGATGAAATTATCCAGGTGGATGCATTGGTGGTAGATGCCACCTATGGAGATCCAGGCAGCAGAAGACCCTTCACGCAGCAGCTTGCCCAAGAGGCACTTTGTGAGCTAGTAATTGCCAAACTTCGGGAAGGGCCGATACATTTGATGGGGGATTCTGGACCACTAGATCGAGCTTTACACTTGCTGAAGATGGAGGATGTTATTGCGGGTGTGCCAGTGGTAGGCTCACGACGGCACGCTTGGTCGTGTGAAGTGCACAGACAGCACGGACTTGACTTGCCGCAGGTAGTGGTTGAAGGATCGATCGAAGCATCCGATGCTGCTAGAGATGGATCGTTCGTTCGGCTCTGGAGTCTTCATAGCCAGCAGATCAATGATGGATTGCATCTTGGCTCGCAGATTAAGCTTACGAAGTTCCAAACATCGGAAGAGCCGGTACAACAGACTTGGGAGCAATGTTTTGTTGTTGGCCTTTCGAATCATGCTGATTTCGAAGAGACAATGGAATACATTGCACGATCACAGGCACAATTGGTGGTAACTGACAATGTTCGATGCAACAGTGGAGGCCGTGGTGAGATATTGGCGAATGTGATCACTGAGCAGCTTGGCATCGATGCTCGTTGTTCCACTAATGAGACGTCGCACGCGTGGGGGCGGTGATTAGATCCTACATGGCCGACAGATTAACTCCATACAATACCATATATTGTGGCTCGGTTCGTGTGGCGAGATTGCGCCAAGGCACAGGTCGAGGAGCGATTCGTGGCCAAAGAGTCCTTTGCGCGTACGTAGCCAGTTGCGATGGCCGGCGGATTCGCCTGCCCGTGCCGCTTGGCCAGGTCGACTCGGATTGCTAAGCGGAGGCGCTTGATCTGCTGTTCCTTCCGCTATTACGAATCGGTTAGTCGGGGACGATCTTCGAGGTCACGTGGTGGTCTTTGGCCATGCGGTGCCGCGCGATGTGGCACCCAACAGCCCAGGAAAACGGACCCGTACACTGGGGCTGCAGTGGGGCTGCGGCAATACGAGAGAGCTCGGACTTGGCTGCACAAACTGCGGAGGACGGCGGTGCATCTCGGCGCGAGCGGATCTCAGGCACAAGCGAGACGGACGAAGTCTATGTTGGGTAGCGAGGCGAAGGGAATGGGTGGGCGGTCGCTCGAGCAGAAGGCCTTGGTCGTGATCGGAGGCGTAGAGGACGAGTCCCGATGAAGCGGGTTCCCGACGCTTTTTCGGCGAATGTGGCACTGTTCCTGCTGGACGCTGTCTTGGCCGGGGGCGTGATCCCAACAGACTGCTGGCGGAGCTATGCGCGGTAGCGCGAACTGGGCTACCGACACGACAAGGTGTTCACGGGCGTGGATCCGGGTGCATGGATTGGGTGGCCAGCGACAACTAGAATGGCCGGCGGCCAAAGTCATTGTCGCCAGCCAGATTGGGGGTATCCTGCGGTACATCGAGTCACCGCCACGCTGAATGGATGGCTCCTCGGGACTCACGAAGGTGCCGTAGAATAGCAGCGACTGGACTACCAACGAGAACGCTAGGCGACTGCCCTCTAGCCAAGCTCAAGTGGTGAGGGAAACTCCCCGCGAGGCTGCCAACCGAGCCGCGCTGAGCTGCGGGAAGAGTTCGACATGTCAGGCGCGGACATGGAGATGGTCCGCAAGGAGTTCTTCACGCCGATCTGGGCACGCGAGCAGCCACCGCCGAGATCGGAATAACCAGGGGACTTTCACCCTCAACCTGCCGAACATGCTCGCTAGGCAAGCAAGACGCCCGCGGCGCGAACTGCGGGCGTCGGTTGATTGGCGGGAGTCGCCAGAAGGTCTGGCCATTGGAGTCAATCCTCGAACCGTTACCGTCAAGCGGCCGGATCCGTCTTGGAATCACTCAATTCAGCGTCCCCGATCGATGCTTGGGATGCGCCGGCGGCCAGATATTCGTTGAATGCATTCGCGGCGTCATCGATCTTCTTCTCGGCGCTCGCCACATACTTGTCTCCAACCAACACGAACAAGATGGAGACGCCCGTGGCGGCCACCAAAGGCCAGAACGTCCAGAGGATCCGCTCCTTGGTGAAGCATGCCTCCAGCCAATCCATTTGTCCGATCGAGTGGGCCGCCCCCAAGACCAGCAAGAAAAACGCGATACATACCATGACGAGCGAGAAGCGCCGATCCCACCCCGCTCCGTAAAACTTGTCCATCCGTCCTTGCCCTTGGCCCTGCGGGCCCTTTCCGGCCAAAGATGCGATCAGTTTGTAATCGGTAGTACTACGGTAACTTTCCGGGATTTCCCTTCCCTCCCGGGTCAGGTCGGAAAACGTCTGGACAGCGTACCTGCGGATGGCCGTCCGGTACTGGAACCGCTCAAGCCTCAAATATGCCAGATTGACCGCTAGCAGGATGGCAGTCAAGGAAGAGACCTCGGGCAATAGCGACATCGGAGAATTGATCAGAAGCGCAAGCCGCTTACGCTTCCGGGATCATGTGGGCCGGTACGCTCGCGTTCCAGAGACGATCGTAAATGCCGCTCAAGTTGCCTGCTCCCTCCAGGTCCCCGAATGCAGCGGTTGCTGCCGGGAGTTCCTTGTTGCTTTCGAAACGGTAACAATCCTCGTCTACCACGACGAAGTGGAACGTGTACATCTTTTGCAGTGCGGAGGGAGCGATCCGCAACTCCACGTTCGTAAACCCGGAGAACATCTTGAAGAACGGGTGTAGCTTCCGCGCTTCCGCGATGTCCTTTTCGAGAAGAATCCTGATACGGTGCTTCGGGTTCGAGATCAAGAACAGCATCGCTTCTTGGGTTACTTCGTTCCGTCCGTACACCCTAGGGTTCAGATCACCGGACAAGATGTCGATTTTCCGCCTCGCGCTCTTGAACAAGTTCTCGATGACGACCGAAGCGTGATCGATCGAGGCGTTGTAGAGTGGTTGACCGTCGCGTTTCAGCGCCAGTGTCCGGACGAGCTGGCTGTATTCGTTCATGACCCTGTCCATACCATACATACCCTGATGCACCTTTCCCCAGTCAGGCTGCGGAAAATCCGAATTTATTGATATTCACACAGCCGTTCATCCAGAATTCACCGAGTCTGCTATGAGTCTAACAGCCTTTACTCGCCCTACCTGCGGCTGAGCTAGCGCTTGGTCACGCTTGACGCAGGCGCACGTCCGGGTATGGCTAAGGCGCTCTGGCTGCTTGCGTCACGCGGACCATCATCTGCAGCTGTCAATAAGCCCGCCTCAAGACCTCGTTGCCCGGAACGAGACACCGCGAATGCAGGGAATTCCGGGGTATCCGTTCGCCAGCCGGTTCCCAGAGCCTCCACCCACGGGTCAGGAAACCGGACTTCCAGCTAGGCGAAGCGGCCTAAAGAGTAGCGCTCGATCGCGGACAGATCAATGATGGCGTGCGCCAGCCGATGTGGACCCGGATGTCGGCCAGCTGCCGTCCTGTGTTCCAGGACTCATTGAACCTAAGCGAGTTGAGAACTCGATACCGCGGATAGGCCGTATATTGCCTGAGTTCACGGGCTTGCGTACTCGAAGTGAATCTGGTAGCCGGGCCGGGGCTGTCCTTGCACCGCTAGCCCGGTTCTTGGACACCTTCCGCTTCTGACACAGGACATCCCGTTTCGGCGGCCCCCGTTCTATCGCTTGCTGCAGCAAACGGTCGCGACCGGCGCAGTCCCGCAGACGATTCTAGCCGGCCTCCTAACGCGAGCCCGACGAATTGCTTGGGCGATCGATGTCGCGTGAAGCAGCTGTATCGGATCACGACATATAGGGGTGTGTAGAGTTGCCCCCTAGCCGAGTTCCAAGAAATTATCGAAGTGAATCGATCATACGGGATATAGACCGCCAGTCCACGTTTGGGGTCATGTGACACCACGAAATGCGAACGGCACCGGAGATTGCGTCTTCAGACAAGCCCATCGCTTCCAAGACATGACTTGGTTTGTAACTCTGCGATGTACAGGCGGATCCATTCGACACCGCTGCAATGTCCTTCACTGCGAGCATAAGAGCTTCAGAGTCTACTCCCGGCACAGAAAAGCTCAGCACATGGGGAAGGGTCTGGTCGAGCCTTGAGTGAACACGGATTCCCAGTGGACGAAGCGCTTCTAGAGCTTGCGTGCGGATAGCTTTAGTGCGTTCCGCTCTCTCTTTGGCGGAACGTTGAGCGAGTTTGGCAGCTAGCCCGAACCCGACGACCAAGGGCACTGGAATCGTGCCCGGGCGGAGCCCCCCCTCCTGCCCGCCCCCGTAGGCTAGTGGCTCAAGGGGCGGTCTTTTGAACCCCCGTCGGCGAGTGATAAGTGCACCGACTCCGACAGGACCGTATATCTTGTGAGAACTCACGCTGATTAGATCGATACGCCGCGAGCGAAGCGCTTCCAAATCCTTTCCGAATCCTTGCGCTGCATCGACGTGCAGAAAGGCAGGATGCGAAGCCAACTTTGATGCAACCTCCGTAATTGGCTGGAGCACGCCAGTCTCATTGTTTGCGTGCATGACAGAAACTAGGAGCGTCTCGGGACGGAGTGCACTAATCACTGACTCTGCCGTCACCGCCCCCATCGAGTCCGGTTTCACTAGCGTGACCTCAAACCCATTTGACGCAAGAGCCTGTAATGGTTCCAGCACGGCCTTGTGCTCGATCGCAGTGGAAACTATGTGACCTCTGCCTTCATCTCTCGCAAACTTCGCCATTCCAAGAATCGCGATGTTGTTACTCTCTGTTGCGCCGCTTGTGAACAGTACCTCGTCCTCTTTCGCACACACGACGTCCGCGACTTGCAACCGGGCTGCCTGAACTGCGCGCTTGGCCGCCAGACCGTAGCTATGGGTTCGACTCCCGGCATTACCGATCTCTTCTGAGAACCAATGGCTAACCGTTTGCTGAACAGCCGGCTCCAGTGGGGCTGTTGCGTTGCAGTCCAAGTAGACTGGCTTTGGCGTCATCATCAGCCGATAGATGATTGTTTGTCAAGTGTTTGCCAAACAACTGCTCGAATAGTATAACATAGTGATACAAGCTGATTGGTCGGTACCAGAATCAGCGAGGGCTCAGATTGCGAGACATCGGTGAGTACGTCTTCCCCGCGATCCGGGGCATCCAGGCTCAGCGGGAATACTACGTGTCAATGGTACCGGTCAGACTGCTCCCTAAGCTGTTTCTCTTCGACGACGAGGAGCTTGTCCCCGAGTTACGAGCTCAGCGACAGCTCAACAGCTCACGCGTTCCGGAGCTATCTAGGTACATTTTGGAGAATTCAGACAACTACGTGTTCTCCGCAATTACTGTCTCGATCGACGGAGAAGTGGAATTCCAACGAATCGCGGACGGTGCGTTGGGCAACCGCGTGGGATCGTTGCATGTCCCTCTGACGGCCCGGTTCATCATTAATGATGGCCAGCACCGCCGAGCTGCCATCGAGCGTGCCTTGCGGGAAAAGCCCGAACTCGGCGACGAGACGATTGCAGTTGTGTTCTTTCTCGATATCGGGTTGGCGAGATGCCAGCAGATGTTCGCCGACCTGAACCGGTATGCAGTCCGACCCTCGAAATCGCTGGGTATACTCTATGACCATAGGGATGAGACAGCTCAACTAGCCAAAGCCCTCATTGCTAGGTCCCCTGTCTTTCGGGACGTGGTTGAGCTCGAGAAGACCTCCTTGTCACCCCGCTCGCGGTGCCTCTTCACCCTCAGCGCGATTTATCAGGCAACGGCTGAACTGGTAGGCGGTATGGAATACGGGGATCCGATCGACATAGCACCCATAGCACTTAGTTTCTGGGAATCCTTGGCATCTTGCTTGAACGAATGGGACCTCGTGAGACGAGGAGAGTTGACTTCCGGCGAGTTGCGTTCGACCTATATCCACAGCCACGGTGTTGCACTCCAAGCGCTTGGTCGCGCTGGAGGTTGCCTGATCCAGTGCCATCCCGACAAGTGGCGCGAAAAAATTGCAACACTCGCAGAAATAGACTGGCGTCGCGAGAACGGCATATTGTGGGAAGGCCGAGCGTTGTCGGGGGGCAGAATGTCGCGAGGCAATCAGAATATCGTCTTGACCGCAAACGCAATCAAGAAGCATCTTGGACTCGAGCTCTCTCCAGAAGAACAACGTGTCGAGGATGCATTCGCACGAGGAACACATGAACTTGGATAGTGGCCTCGGTGGCACTTCGTCAGCCTTCAGCCAGACGGGCTTCAAGAGAGGTATCGAAGCCCTGCTCGAGGAAATTGTCGAGCTTTACCTCTCGGATGACATCCCATGGGTAATTGGCTACAGCGGCGGCAAGGATTCGACGGCTGCTTTGCAGCTTGTTTGGCACGCGCTGGAAAAGATCGGCCCTAACCGCTGTGGAAAGCCGGTGTTTGTCATTAGTACCGATACGCTCGTTGAGAATCCAATCGTTTCGCTGTGGGTGTCTAAGTCCCTCGACAAGATGAGCGCTGAGGCAAAGCGGAAGGGTCTTCCTCTGACTGCGCACAGACTCGTACCGAGCATCGAAAACACGTTTTGGGTGAATCTCATTGGTCGCGGGTACCCAGCCCCGAGGCCGAAGTTCCGTTGGTGCACCGAGCGACTGAAGATAATGCCTTCGACACAGTTCATAAGTTCCGTCGTACGGGAGCATGGGGAGGCAATTCTGGTACTCGGAACTCGCAAGGCGGAAAGCGCGGCTCGTGCTCGCGTTATGGAACGATTCGAGAGGAAACGAGTACGTGACCATCTGAGCCCGAACGGAGACCTTCCGAATTCGTATGTCTATTCCCCCCTTGAGAATTGGAGCAATGACGACGTTTGGCTCTTCCTGATGCAAGTACCAAATCCGTGGGGTTACAGGAATAAGGATCTTCTGACGATGTATCAAGGCGCATCCGATGGGGGTGAGTGCCCATTGGTCGTCGACACCAGCACGCCAAGCTGTGGGGATAGCAGGTTCGGATGCTGGGTGTGCACGCTCGTCGAGAAGGACAAATCCATGCACGCCATGATCCAGAACGACGCCGAGAAGGAATGGATGCTTCCTCTGCTGGAGTTGCGCAACGAACTCGACCCGCCAAAGACAGAGAGCGGGGACCGGCCATTACGCGATTTCCGTAGGATGAGCGGCGGCGTCCAACTATTCCGCGACCGGCCCATACCGGGTCCCTATAAGCAAAGCGCCAGAGAGGCATGGCTGCGCAAGGTCCTCACGGCACAGCAACATATCCGCAAGAACGGTCCAGAGGAAGTGCGCGACATCGACCTCATCACGCACGAGGAACTTGAGAAGATCCGGCAAATCTGGGTTGTTGAGAAGCATGAGATTGAGGACAGACTGCCGGATCTTTACGAGGAGACCACAGGCAAGGAATACACTGGCACTCTCCTCGATGACGACTTAGCCATGGGAAGCGAGGAAGTCGGTCTTCTCCGGGAGTTATGCAGAGACGACGACCTTCGCTTCGAACTTGTACGGGAACTGATATCCATCGAGAGGCGACACAAATCGATGCTACGCCGTGCCGGGCTGTTCAAGGCATTCGAGAAGGCCTTCCTTCGGAGCTTCTACGAAGACGAGGACGATGCCCTTGCCCGCGCTAGGCATCGCAGGGATGCACTTGAGGATGCGCTGCAAAGAGTCTTAGAGAGGACAGCACCGGAAATACGCGATTCTTCAACTCCCTTCGGCACTGTGGAGAGCGACTAGTGATTCTTGAATCGATCACTCTGAACAATTTCGGGCTCTATGCGGGTCGCCAGACCATCGATCTGACACCCCCGTCTCGGGATAAACCCATCATCCTGCTAGGGGGCATGAACGGAGGGGGCAAGACCACCTTCCTCGATGCCTTACAGTTGTGCTTCTTCGGCCCTCACGCCAAGACCTCAAGTCGAGGCTCGACAGCGTACCGAGACTATCTTTCGAGCAGCATCTATCGTGGTGCCGCGAACCAAGAAGCATCGATAGAAATCAGATTTCGGTACATGGTCGAGGGCAACGAGGACAAATACCGGCTGTCGCGATCATGGCGTCGCGGTAATGGTAACTGCAAGGAATCGTTCGTGGTCCTGAAGAATGGCCGACGTGAGGACGTTTTGGCACAGAACTGGGCCAGCCAAGTGGATGAGTTCCTGCCCTTGAACATTGCGCATTTGTTTCTGTTCGATGGTGAGCAGATCGAGAGATACGCCTCGGGTGACGAATCCCGCTCGTTGATCGGTGCTGGTATTCATGGCCTGCTGGGTATTGACCTAGTCGACCAGCTCGAAAAGGATCTCCGAGTCTATGAGCGTCAAAAGCGTACCGAAACGAGGGACGATGCAGTCCGGGCGGCGATAGCTACGGTTGAACGTGGCCTTCGCGACTTGCGGAGCCGTGTAGACGAGCTAACACAGCAGCGTGCGGCACTACTGGCCCACAAGATTGATCGCAAGCGCAAGACCTTGGCGATGATCGAAGTCAGTTATAAGAAGCTGGGGGGATTCCTATACGAAAGAAGGACGGAGATCGAACACGAGCTGCAGGCAGCAGAGAGGGTTGTCGAAGAGGGTGCTGAAGCACTGCGCGAGTTCGCGGCAGGTCCACTACCGATGCTCCTAGTGCGAGACTTGCTTGAGTCAGCCGCATCCCGTGATCAACAGGAGGAGGACGCTCGCCGCGCTCGGGAACTCTTCGAGGTTCTAAGGCACAGAGACCAGGAGGTGCTCGAACACCTTAGATCCGAATCCGTCGAGAAGGACGCCGTCAGCTCACTTGCGGAATACTTCGAAGCAGACCGGGGCCGCAGACGTAGCCTGGGTCAACAGGAGACTGCCCTGAACTTGCTCCCCAACGTACGGAACGACCTCTGTGGATTGCTAGAGAACGGCTTCGAACAGCTGCTGGCTGCATCGACACAGCATCTGGCGGCGCAAGGAAAGGCTCGCCAGAGGGTGGCGAATGCCCGGATCGAGCACGACAGCGTTCCCACCTCGGATGTAATCTCGGAGGTAGTTGCAGAGCGACAGACGACAAAGACGGAAATAGCAGCTCTTGAAGTGCAGTATGCAGGAATCGGTGAAGAGATATGCCGACTGGGACGAGAAATAGAACGCAAGGAGCAGTCGCTAACGCGACTCGTTCGAGACGAAGTAGCCGACCAGGGTAATGCTGATGACCAGGAGCGCATTCTGCGTCATATTGATCGGGTCCGGACGACCCTCGGGGAATTTCGCCTAGCCGTAATTGCCCGACACGTCCGTCGCATCGAGCGGCTCGTCCTAGAGAGCTACCAACAGTTGCTGCGAAAGGAATCTCTGATCGCAAGCCTGTCAATTGATCCGGCTTCCTTTGCGATCACGATTACCGGGCGCGATGGCAAGGTCTTGGATGCAGATCGGCTTTCTGCCGGGGAACGGCAGCTTCTCGCGGTATCCCTGCTGTGGGGCTTGGCGAAAGCCTCAGGACGCCCCCTCCCGACTGCGATTGATACTCCTCTCGGTCGCCTAGACACTGCCCACCGGATGAATCTTGTTGAACGGTACTTCCCATTCGCCAGTCATCAGATGCTCCTTCTTTCTACAGATGAAGAGCTCACGGGGGAATATTTGGATCGACTGCAACCTTGGATCGGCCGCACCTATACTCTGGCCTATGACGACAATGCTGAGCGCACTCGGGTAGTGCCCGGCTACTTTGACTCGAAGGAGATGCCCTAATGTCGATCGAACACATTAGAGTCTCACAGCAAGCCAAGGAGCACCTAATCCAGCTAAAGCGCAAGACGGGAATCAAGAACTGGAACGTGCTGTGTCGGTGGGCGCTCTGCGTGTCGCTAGCAGAACTCGGCGCACCCCCAAGTGTTGCTACTCATACCGATAGCAATGTAGAGATGACCTGGCGGGTCTTCGGTGGGCGATACGCTGACCTATACCTTGCGATGCTGAAGGAACGCTGCCTGCTCGATGGGTTGGGTACCGACGACGCCACCTTGGCCCAGCAGTTTCGATTGCATCTGCATCGAGGCATCGCGTACCTCGCGGGCAACAAGAAGCTTCGTAGTATCGAAGATCTAGTCTCGATGGCAAGCCATTAGCTCAGGCTTCGGGTATCAAGATGACTTTGATGCTTGTCTTAGGCAAGGCAGCTGGGATTGCAGGAAGCCATTCGATGGTTCCGTCGCAATTTTCGTTGTTTGAACGGCACCCACGGGAATGTGCAATTCCTGACCATCGGCGCGTGAAGGACGGCCAGTTAGTCCCGGAACTTCACTCGAATCCGCGTGAGCAACCAGTCTGGCCAGATGTTGCAGGGTGAATTGCGCCTAGAAGCGAGACGCGCCCGAACCGCAATAGTTCGGACTGATCTCTCGCGCCCGCTGAGATGTGCCATCGCCGACGGCTTGATCAATGCTAAGACTCACGTCTTCGACTACGGTTGCGGTCGTGGAGATGACCTCCGGTGTCTAGCGACGTTGGGGTATGTCTCAAGTGGGTGGGATCCCGTCCATCGACCTGATAGCGAACGGAGGCCATCGCCGGTCGTCAATCTGGGCTACGTGGTGAACGTAATCGAGGATGTTGATGAGCGGTGCGAGACTCTGCGGAAAGCGTGGGAGCTAGCGGAGGATATTCTCGTCGTGAGTGCGCGGATGAAGGTGGACGGTCGTGCGCTCAGAGACGTTCGAGAATTCGCAGATGGCTGTGTCACAAGTCGCGGGACGTTTCAAAAGTTCTACACCCAGCAAGAACTGCGGGATTGGATCGAACGAACGATTCAGGTAAAGGCTGTCCCAGCCGCCCCCGGGATTTTCTACGCCTTCCGTGACGATCAAGCCCGCACTGACTTCATTGCGTCTCGATTCCGTCGCCGGGGGATCGTACCCCGCTTCACAAAGTCCGAAGAGCTGTTTACCGCCCATCAGGATTTACTAGAACCGCTAATGCACTTCGTTAGTGAGCGGGGGCGCTTGGCATGCGCCGATGAGCTTGCGGAGGGTAGCGAGATCATCGCGGTCTTCGGATCCCTCCGGAGGGCATTCAGGGTCATCCTTACGGTGACCGATGCCGAGCGATGGAACCAGATTGGTCTGGAACACCAACAGGATCTCTTGGTCTACTTAGCACTCTCGCAATTCGACGGCCGTCCGTCTTTCGGGCGTTTGACGCTCGGACTACAGCGCGATGTGAAGGCGTTGTTTGGAACATACAAGAAGGCTTGTGCGCAAGCGGACGAATTACTATTCTCACTAGGTCAGCCTGGTGTCGTCAGGTCGGCCTGTTCGCAGTCGCCGATCGGTAAGCTCACGCCGACCGCGCTATACCTCCACGAGAGTGCACTTCCTGAGACTTCTACCCTCCTGCGCTTGTACGAAGGATGTGCTCGTGGCTATCTGGGCCGTGTGGAACGAGCGAACATCATCAAGCTGCATTTGGACGAGCCAATGGTTTCCTATCTCAGCTATCCGGAGTTTGATATCGATCCGCACCCCCCTCTCGCGTCAGCCGTGGCTGTGCATCTCCAAACATTCCGGGTTCGGGCGAGGGACTACACGTCTAGCCTGAACAGACCAATTCTTCATCGTAAGGAGCTATTCGTTTCGCAACACTATCCCTTCTATGAGAAGTTCGCTCGGCTCACTCGAATTGAGGAAAGCAAGGGACTCTACCAAGATCCTAGCCTTATTGGATTTCAGGACGGATGGAAGGAAGCACTCGCACGAACCGGACTCTATCTCAGAGGCCATCGCCTACTCAACGCCATGCGGAACAAATCGAACTCCTGAAACTTCAGACTGCTCGACGCTCGCCATCGGGCCTCGCGATGTATCCGTCCAGGCTCATGGCGCAGTTGCAGCGAATCTTCCGCATTCCGAACGTCCTTCCAGTAACCTATCTGTGCTTTGCTCACGGCGCTTCGACGTTGCGCTACTCCGTTTCGCAGTTCGCGCCTAGCATTCGGCATAATCGATTTGATGCGAGCCGTTACAAATTTCATCGCCGGCGAGTGGAGCGCAGCCTCCGCCGCCGATGTTTCGCCGGTGATTGATCCCGCCACGAACGAATTGCTGGCCACGGTGCCTGTGGATGGCAGCGATGCCGTTGCCGAGGCGGTCTCGGCCGCGGCGCGGGCCTATCCGGATTGGCGCAGCGTCCCGCCGGGCGAGCGCATTCAGTTCCTGTTTCGTTTCAAGCAGCTGCTGGAAGAGGACTTCGACGAGATTGCTCGCCTCGTCTCGCGCGAAAACGGCAAGACGTACGCCGAGGCCGCCGGAGAACTGCGGCGAGGCATCGAGAACGTCGAGGTCGCCTGCGGCATTCCGACGATGATGCAGGGCTACAACCTTGAGGACATCGCGCGCGGCATAGACGAGACCATGATCCGCCAGCCGCTGGGCGTGGTCGGGGTGATCACTCCGTTCAACTTCCCGGTGATGATCCCGCTGTGGTTCCTGCCGTACGCAATCGCGTGCGGTAACACGGTGGTGATCAAGCCGTCCGAAAAGGTGCCGCTGTCGATCCGCAGGGTCATCGAGGTCTTGGAGCGAACCGGCCTGCCCAAGGGCGTGGTCAATCTCGCCCATGGCGGGGTGGCTGCGGCCAACGCCTTAGTGGAGCATCCCCAGGTTCGGGCGATCAGCTTTGTCGGGTCCAGTCCGGTCGCGCGGCATGTCTACGCCACAGCCGCCCGCCACGGCAAGCGCGTGCAGTGCCAAGGGGGCGCGAAGAACCACGTGGTCGTCCTACCGGACGCCGACATGGAGACGACCACGAAGATCGTCGGTGACAGTGCTTTCGGCTGCGCCGGCCAGCGCTGCCTGGCCGTGTCCACCGTGGTTACCGTTGGCGACGCGCACGAGCCGTTTCGCGACGCGATCGCCACCTCCGCCGCTGCGCTGAAGGTCGGCCCAGGCTTGTCGGACGGTGTCGAGATGGGGCCCGTCATCACCGCCGAGAGCCGCCAGCGCATCGAGGGTGCCATTGGCCGGGGAACCTCCGACGGAGCTGCCGCGGTTCTTGACGGCCGCGGGATTCAGATCGACGGATGTGCGGACGGCAACTTCGTCGGTCCGACCGTGCTCGACAGGGTAACGCCGGGCAGCTATCTCGCAACGACCGAGGTCTTCGGGCCGGTGCTCGGCCTAACGCCTGTCAAGACCCTTGATGAGGCGATTGAAGTCATCGCGGGCAGCCCGTTCGGCAATGCGTCCTCGATCTTTACCAGCAGCGGGGCCTCGGCACGTAAGTTCCGAAGCGAGGTCCCGACCGGTAACGTGGGCGTGAATATCGGCGTTGCGGCTCCGATGGCCTACTTCCCGTTCAGCGGCTGGAAGGACAGCTTTTTCGGCGTGCTCCACGGGCAAGGCCGGGATGCGGTCGAGTTCTACACCGACAAGAAGGTCGTGGTCGAACGCTGGCCGCAGGAATGGTCGCGCAAGTTCTGACTTGCCGCCCGTCACGGCCGCATGGCTGACGGAGGCTTTTCCCAGTACTGTTCGTGGCAGGCAGTGCAGGCGACGTACAACTCTCCGCCTGTATCGAAGACCCCTTGGTCGTCGCGCCTGTCGGCAGCTTCCATCACCTGTATCGCGGCGTCAATCAATCCGTTGGCGTAGGCCATCCAGTCCTCGGTGTCACGCGCGCGCCCGTCCATCATCAGCAGGTTCCCTGCCTCCGCGAGGGTGTAGGCGCTCTGCATGACGCGCATCCATTCGTCCTCGTTGCCGGGCCGGATCTCGTTGGTGCCCTCGACTGTGATGATCGTCCCGACGGAGTCCCAGACGACCTCAGCGTGGGGGTAGACCACGTCGTGCATCACATCTTCCACGGTCCCTACGGGCCTGAACGGAGGCCCCGTCGGGGACCCTTGCTCGCTCGGTCCACAAGATGCACAGATCCCGGCCATCAAGATCCCAGCGATGAGGGCCTCGTGCTTCCAACGGTTCCCGAGTTTCATCTGACTTACTCCGTTCCTAGTGTTCGCGCTGCCGACTCCGAGTGTCCGCAGAGGCCGAACACTGCCTGCGCGCTGCATACACTTTAGCGCTTGCTAAGGGTGACTCGCAGTGGGTGCATGAAGCAGATGGACGCGTCGGAGGTTGCGATCGGGTGTTTGGGTGAGCGAGCCTCGGGCGGTTTTCTGATAAAGTCTTGTTCTGGTTTAATCCGCTTAGCTCGCACTCGCGTGCGGTCAGGAGCGGACACGGACTGGGGAGTCGAGTCCAGCTATGTCGCTGCAGATCCTGTTGGAGTCTCTGGAGGCCTCTTGGGCCAGTGTCTCGATCCGGGAATCGATCCTGTTCTACCCGTTGGTGGAGACCAGTCACGTGCTGACGTTGTGCCTGTTCTTGGGAATGACCGCGGCGTGGGACCTGCGCTTGGCCGGCTGCGCACTTCGCAGTGTGCCGGTCTCCCAAGTGGTCAACAGGCTTTTTCCGTGGGCCATCGCCGGATTCGTCCTGATGGTCATCAGTGGGGGGCTGCTGTTCCTCTCCAGCCCGGTGCGGGCTTCGCAGAACATCTTCTTCCAGGTCAAGATGGTCACGATCGCCTTGGCTGGAATCAACGCGTTCGTCTTTCACAAGACGGTCTTTCGCTGGGTCGAGGAATGGGACGAGGCGGACACAATCCCGACACGAGCCCGCGTGGCTGGCATCTGCTCGCTCGGGCTGTGGAGCATCGTGGTCATCTGCGGGCGCATGCAAGCTTACAACTGGTTCGACTAACGAGGATTGGGCGTGGATCTTCTAGCGGTGTTCGAATGGCTCGAGGCCACAACCATTGGCGTCGTGATCCGCGAGTCGCTTTGGCTCTTTCCCGTGATTGAAGCAGTGCATCTGCTCGCGCTGGCTCTGATCGGAGGCATGATCCTGGTGGTGGACCTGCGCTTGCTTGGTTTCGGCATCCGCAGCCAATCGTCGGCTGCATTGGCCAAGAGCCTGCAACCGTGGCTGGTTGGCGGCTTGATCACGATGGTCGCCACCGGCGTGCCGATGTTTCTTTCCGAGGCGATTAAGTGCTACTACAGCCCGCCGTTTTGGTACAAGATGGGCTTCTTCGCAGTGGCGCTGCTATACACCTTTACTGTTCGCAAGCGGGTTGCTGCCACGGATGCGGCGGCGCTTGGTCCGTTTTGGGGGCGGCTCACCGCGGTGGCATCGCTGGGCCTTTGGTTCTGCGTTGGGTTCTCGGGTCGCTGGATTGCGTTCTACTAATCAGGGAGTCATTCGCCTTCGCTAGGATTTGCTGGGTCTCAATCGCTCTTGGGAGTGACCCTTCCAGTCGCTCATTCGTAATGGCCGTTCTCGGGATCCGGCACGTCCATCTACATTTCGATCAATTCATTCGCGAACTGCGCGGAGGGATGATCCGCGGCTGCACCACACTGGGCGAGAGCAATAGCAGTGGCCACGAGTCCCGGCAAACGCATCAGCCAGATCATAGCCCACCGCGTGGGGCGTGCCTTCCTGCGTTCTCCCACAGCCCAGCCTCCGCGCTTGAGCGAGTCGGCAGTGCTCCCTGCCGAAATGGTTGAAGCAGTCTAAGATGAACTTCGGTCACCGCTCGAGCGCCACGCGCCAGATCGCCAGAGACCGTCTCGCCGAGTCATGCTGCTACGGTACCCGCCCATCGCGGAGACCACGCGACCCGGGCAGGGGGCGAAACCCTCATGCAGAGCGAGAACTTCAGCTGACACGGCCAAGCCAGCCATGAGAAAGCGAGCACAGATTCCATCCCCATTCGAACCGTCATCTTCCGCGCCCGGCACGCCGGTCAGCGAGGCGCGGGCCCAGCAAACGCCAACGGGAGCCGCTACGACGAACCGTTTGCCGCCATCCGCCAGAATGACCCTTCTCCACGCCATCCCTTGCGCCCTCTCGCTGATGACTTGGACCGCTCTCGCCGGTGCGCTGATGACAGTCTGTGTCTCGGTTGCTTCGGCCGAGAACTGGCCCGCCTTTCGCGGGCCGACACGACAGGGCGTTTCGCTCGAGGACGGCCTGCCGTTGCACTGGTCGCCAGACACCAATGTGGTGTGGAAGACTCCGATGACCGGAAGCGCGTGGTCGTCACCGATAGTCTGGGAGGACCGTATCTTCCTTTCCACCGCCACCAACGACGGCGCGTCCTGCCATGTCCTGTCGCTCGACGCTCGGAAGGGAACGCTCCTTTGGGACAAGCACGTCTTCGACCAGGAGACATTGATGAAGCGGCGGCAGAATTCTTACGCTTCGCCGACACCGGTTACCGACGGCGAGAGCGTCTTCGCGGTGTTCGCCGACGGCAGCATCGTCGCTCTCGATTTCGAAGGCAACGTGCTGTGGAAGAATCGCGACTTCGATTTCTTCTCCGAGCATGGCCTCGGCGCTTCACCCATCCTGTACGAGAACCTGCTCATCATGGCGTTCGACCCATCCAGCCGGACGCGGCGAGAGGAAAAGCTCGGCTGGAAGGTTCCTTGGGACGGAGCCGCCATCTGGGCTCTTGACAAAGAGACGGGCGAGCTGAAATGGGAAGCGAAGCGAGGGCTTTCGCGACTGGCCCACGTCACGCCCAACCTCATGCAGGTCGAAGGAGCGCCGCAACTTGTCACTGCAGCGGGCGACGTGATCCAAGGGTTTGACCCGAACACCGGCGAGCGGCTCTGGTCGGTCTACGCCCAGGGCGAAGGCGTTGCGCCCTCGATCGTCGTCGGAGGCGGCCTGGCTTACTCAATCTCGGGTTTCGAGGCGACCGCGATCCGTGCGGTTGCTCCGGGCGGAAAGGTCGTATGGGAGCAGACGCGCTCCGCCTCGCACATCCCGTCGATGATCTACGACTCTGGGCTGCTCTACAACGTGCACGAAAACGGCGTCGCTACCTGCATGGATGCGGAAACGGGCGAGGTCATCTGGCAGGAACGCGTGGGCGGCAAGCACTGGGCATCCCCCGTCCTCGCCGAGGGGCGGGTCTATTTCCTCTCCGAGGAGGGCGAGACCACCGTAATCCGAGCAGGCCGCGAATTCAAGGAATTGACGCGTAACCGCTTGCACGAGCACACGCAGGCATCGATGGCAGTGTCAGGCGGACGCTTCTATATCCGCACCGCGAACCACCTATGGGCAATCGGCCCCGAGTGAATGCGCGGTCTGGTGGCGGGCGGAGACAACAGGCCGTGCGACAGATGGAAACGGTGCCAGTAACACCCACTTCGCCGCGGGATGCTTGTGACCGCACCGCATCTTCTACAGCCAAGAATTCGCCGTTCCGTTGGCCATTGGCCTGCCAATCGTGATGCTGTGCGGGTGGAGCCTTGTTCGAAAACCCTTCCGAACGATCGTCGTCGTTGGCGTATTGAGCTGGATTGCGAGGCCGGTGATATCCCAATGGGCGGGCCCGGAACCACAAGGCCTCGCAGCCCAGGCGGCCGTCGTGGCAAACCCGCTCGGAATGCCATTGCCCTTGGCAACGCAATGGCCCAGGGCGAGGAGGAAGCGCCATGCCCTGGAAGATCGCAGCACGGCGCTGTCCAGCTCCGCTCCCTACCCGTTTCGAGCCCCGACCTCGCCCGATCAGTCCCAAGCCGAAGCCAGCCGGCTGCGAACATCGACTGTCCGGAAACTCGCTGTGTGACGGGCCCTGGCGGGATGCAGCTCATGGGAGATTAGGTTCGTCATCGCAGCTCAGATTGCCGTCAACCCAAAGTTCTGAAGGATTTGGGCGCAAGTGCTTGCCTTCCAAGCGGACTCACGGCAACTGTTGGCCGTTGTGCTGCTCCAGAGTCGGCTGTTTGGCGGGTTTGAAGTGAGATTGCAGCGAGTGATGATGGAAAGCGGAACGGGGATACGGTGCTCACTCTAGGGCCGATATGCCATTCTGCAGCTGGGCTGTGTTTGGTGCCTCGCACTGACTTCGTCGACTACGATGAGAACAGAATGTTGCGAGTTCTTCTTGGGGTCGTTGTCGCCGCGACATTGTTGTCGGCGGAGACCTATCACGTCTACTATCTCGGCGGTCAATCGAACATGGACGGGTACGGCAAGGTCGGTGAGCTATCCGCTGACCTCCGAGGGGTAAACAATGCCGTGCCCATCTTTCATGGCAATCCCACACCCGATGGCGCGGCAGGCGGAGGCCTGGGCGTTTGGGCCAAGCTGCGCCCGGGACACGGCGCGGGCTTCAGCGCCGATAGCGCTGCGAACGAGTACTCGAACCGATTCGGCATCGAGATCACATTCGTGCGTCGATTGAGTGAGCTTCGCCCCGGCGAGAAGATTGCGCTGATCAAGTATTCGCGCGGTGGCACATCGATCGATGAAACGGCGGCCCGTTGGTTTGGCAGCTGGGAAGCTGACTTCATAGGGGGTCCCGTGCAGTACTCCGGTGTCAATCAGTACGACAACTTCTTGAGCACGTTGAAGAACGCGTTCGCCGAGCGAGATATCGATGGCGATGGGGCAAGCGACACACTGATCCCCGCCGGGATCTTATGGATGCAGGGCGAGAGCGACGCCGGCACCGCCGCCGTCGCAGGGCGCTACGAACGCAACCTCAAGCGCTTGATGGACCTCATGCGGGCGGCCCTGCGGGTCGACGATCTACCGGTTGTGATCGGGCGCATCTCCGACTCGGGCGAGGACAAGGACGGCAAGGTTTGGAATTACGGCGATGCCGTCAGGCAGGCCCAACAGGATTTCGTCGACTCCGACACGGCTGCCGCCATCGTTACCGAGACTGACGAATACGGCTATTCGGACCCCTATCACTACGACACGAACGGGTACATCGAACTCGGCAAACGCTTCGCCGAAGCGATTCATTCGATTCGTCCGGAATAGCCCCGCTGCGGGTGGCGATCTGAGCTAAGGCGCGGGCACCATATCGCGATCGCCTCGTCGACAAGTTGGCGGGCCGGACGCGTGGCGAGGCGAGCGCATTCCTCTGAACCTGCTCCTCCGGGCTCACCACACATCACCAATACCCCGCCCAATTGAGAAATTCGGGGACAGACGCAGCAGCCCATCGAGCCAAGAATAGCCGGACAAGTCTATTGGCCGATCACGTGCAGCACAAGCGTCCGCCGATGGGGGCGGCGGCGGTGCTCGAAGAGATAGATTCCCTGCCAAGTGCCGAGGGTCGGCCTGCGGTCGACAACGGGTATCGCCAAGTGGGTCTGGGTCAATGCCGTCCGGATGTGCGCCGGCATGTCATCCGGCCCTTCCATCGTGTGCTGGTACAGGCGGTTATCTTCGGGCACCAGGCGGGAGAAGAACCTCTCGAGGTCATGCACGACGTCTGGGTCGGCGTTTTCTTGAATCGTCAAGGACGCGGACGTATGGCGGATGTAGACGGTCAGCATGCCGGTCTCGATGTCAAGCCCTGCCACCCAGTCCAGTATCGGGCGGGTGACTTCGGACAGGCCGGTGCCCCTAGTCTCAACGTGCAGTTGTCGAACGAACTGTTTCATCGCAGGCACTTCCTCAGTGTCTCTCGAACGGCCGAAGGAATCAGCGGTTCCCAGCTGGGGTGTCGCGTGAATCCGCGCCCACCCGTTAGGCTCGTCGGCGGGTCCGTCGGCAAGCTGCCGCAATGTCGCACGACCGATTGTTTCGCGAGGAGACAACTGCGTGCAATCGCAGTCGCTAGTTACCGCCCGGGTTTCTTCGCGTTCCGCTGCTTGGTGAAACCCAGCGCGTAGCTACCCGTTGGAGGGCTTGTTCGGGAATGGTATTCGGCCTAGCGCCGCTCGGTCGGATCCCTTCCATCCCGAGGCGCGCCGGTGCCGGACGACCCCATGAACAGCCGCGTGCCGTTCTCAAACGTCAGGTCGCGACCGTTGGCCTTTTGCGTGCCGTCCTTGGCTTGGTAGCCATCGACCATGATGACCGTGCCCGGCAGCAGGGATTGTTTGGTAAAACCGCGACGGAAGAGGGTGTTTGGCGTGCCCCCCTCGATCATCCATTGCTCGACCTTGCCGTCTTCCATGTTCACGTCGATATGAATCCAAGCGTGCGGGTTGATCCACTCCATCTTCGTCACGGTGCCCTTGAGCTGCACGGGCCGGTTAGCGTCGAATTCGGCCGAGAACGCATGATGGGCCAGCAACTGCGCTGCAGCCACCAGGGTGATCAGGATGATGGTGACGCAGATGCTTGTGGCGCCTTTGGACATGTTGCCTTCTCTCCTCGGTTGCAGTTTACCCTAACGAGCCTGCGATCGGGTCAGCGAGCGACAATCCGACGCTTGGCGACCCCGATTGAAGAACGATAGCGCGGGAACGCCGCAAGAGCCCGATCACTCGCCTTCCGGCCGGAACCTCGCCAGAGCCTCGCGTGCTATCGGCGAGCCACGCCGGCAAGACCTGCGGCTCAATGCTTGCCATCGAACAAACGCTCCCTGTTGCAGCCAAATCAGGGCAGATTCGATCCCGTGTGAGGCTTGCCCGCCTGCTCCGTCGCGCGCGCTCCCTCCAGCATCGTGAACATGCTGTAGTTGCCCTCGTGGCAGGCGTATTCGAACATCGGCTGGTCCGTCTTCTTCATGGGTATGACCGCCGACCACGGCTGTTCGAACGATTCGGGATCGCTGATCGTGTATTCGTATACGACCCTGTCTGGCGCCACTCGCGTGAACCGCTCGGTCAGCACCATGTTCGGCCCTGTCCCCCGGTAGGAGGTCTTGTCGGTAAAGTTGCGCGACTCGACCACTAGCGTGTCGCCTTCCCAGCGTCCGCGCGCATCGCCGCGCCACTGGCGCATGTGACTTGGCAGGTGGTCCCGCCCGTCCAGCGGCACGATGCGGGCGTCGTTGACCATCTCGATCAGCAACACCGCGTAGCCGGGCGTCTGAAAGATATGGACATTGTTGTTGTACGCGCTCGGCGTGTAAGGCGGCCCGGCGTTAAAGCCCAGGATGCAGCGCTCGGCAACGCCCCGGTCCTCGGGGCCGTGCGGCTCTCGCGCCCGAGCGGCGCGGATCCCCGCGTAGCGCGTCCGAGCTGGTTCGGTCATGGCCGGGATCCTGCCGTTTGGCGGATCCACGATCAGCGAGGTGCGCTTGTCTTCGGTGAGTTCGTTGCCGTAGTCCCACCAGAACTGGTTGTAGGCGTTGCGCACGTCCTGCTCGGCCGAGATGCCGTCGGACGCGCGGCGATCCTTGTTGCGGCGCCCCAACTCCTCGACGCGAAACTCGGCGGCCTCTTCGTCGCTGAAGACGTCCTGCTCGCCGAGCCGGGCGGGTCGCTCCAGCGGCGTGATTGTCCGAAAGTCCCACACGCCGCGCAAATCGGGCGCGCCCCACGCCGTGCGCGGGGGAGTCCATTCCTGCCGTTCCGCGGCAGCGTCGGCCGCCGCCAGCGGCGCAACCACAAGGGCTGCGACTGCTGCCAGCCCTAAGACCCGATGTGTCATGGCGAACCTCCTAGGTCATTCCGTTTCCTTCTTGCGCAAGTGCCCGTACATCATCTCCTCCACGAACTCCACGCACTTGAATTCGAGCAGTTGCATGTTCGCGTCCATGCGCCGGTAGAGGGGAAGCTTGATCTTCCACGGCCGGGTGAACACGTTCTCGTCTTCGATGGTGGCCTCGTACAAGAGGTGGTTCGGGCCGGTGGGCGTGTACCGCTCGACTACCTTCAGCGACTCGGAGTGGAAATTTCCGGCGCTGTCGAACCACGTGTCGGCGACGTGGTTGGTGACATCCACCACCAGCGTCTGCCCTTCCCAGCGGCCCCGCGAGTGCCCCATCCACGCGTCCCCGGGATGCTCGAAGTCCGGCCGGTTCATGTAGACCACGCGAGATGCGCTGGCGAACTCGTACGCGACCAAGATGTGGTCCGGCGTTTGGACAATCTGGAACGGGAACGGCATGTAGGTGGCCCGCGGCACGCCTGGCATGTAGCACTTGACGACCGGATCGAGCTTGATCCAGTCCGCCTTGTTCTGCAGCCGCTTCTCTAGCGCCCAGGGCTGGTAGGGGATTTCGCCGCCCTCGACGATGCCCAACCCGCCGGGAATCGCGCCCAGAGCACCCATGTTGACGACCGGCCCGGCTTCGGCCGAATGGCCCTCGATATTCCAGTTGGCTGAGCCCAGGGCCTGCCAGATGCCGTTCAGGTTCGGGTTCCCGTCGGGGGTGAGCGGGGCTTGATAGTCCTGAGCAAGGCCGCCCGCTGGCACAAGCGCCAGGCAGAAGCAGAGAGTCGCGGCGGCCACTGGAGCGCTGGCAGACAAGGATCGGGCGTGGGGTCGAATCACGTGCAACACTTTGAAGAGTCTACTACCGATTCGGGCCGGAGCGAAACCGGGCACCGCAGGAATCAGCCAGTTCGTCGCCCGATGTGGGCCTTGGCAGGGGTCCGGCGGTGTCCTTCCGCCGGAGCAGGCTGGACGCCGGCCTGCTCCTGAACCGGCGGCACGTCGCCGGATTCGCGATCGCGCCGGGCAGCCTGCGCTATACTCTCTGCCCGGCAGCCGCGCGGCAGCGGCCACCGGAATCGCGCAGTGGACCTATCGTCGAGCCTCTTCGTCCCCAAGCGTCGTTTCGCCGGTCTTGCGTTGGTGCTAGCGTGCTGCGTCGCCACGGCTTCCGCGCAGAGCTCCGCTAGCCAGCCATCCGCTGGGCGCGTCGATGACGAGCGGATCGACAGGATTGACGACAACGATCCCGGACAGTGGCTGGCGTACGGACGCGGCTACAGCCAGCACCGCTTTTCCCCGCTCGAGCAGATCAACCGCCGGACCGTTCGCGACCTCGGCTTGAACTGGACGCGCAAGATCGAGGTTCGCCATCGCTTGCAATCGTCTCCGATCGTGGTGGATGGCGTCCTGTATGTCACCGACAGCTGGAGTGCTGTCTCGGCAGTCGACGCCGACACGGGCGAGACGATCTGGACGTTCGACCCCAAGACCCGGCGCACCCGCGCTCGCTGGTCGTGCTGCGGCGGGCCGATCAATCGGGGCGTGGCGGTGTACCGGAACCGGGTCTATACGGCTACGTTTGACGCCCGCCTGGTGGCGATCGATGCCCGGACGGGAGAGAAAGTGTGGGATGTGGCCACCGACGATTACCCGTCCCGGGTCCCCTACACCATTTCCGGCGCTCCGCTAGCCGCCGCCGGGAAGGTCTTCATCGGCAACAGCGGCTCCGAGTGGGACCACCGCGGCTACGTGACTGCCTACAACGCCGAGACAGGCGAGAAGGAGTGGCGTTTCTTCACCGTGCCGGGCGATCCCTCCATGCCGTTCGAGCATCCCGAGATGGAAATGGCGGCCGAGACTTGGAACGGCGAATGGTGGAAGCTTGGCGGCGGGGGCACGGTTTGGAACAGCATGACCTACGACGCCGACTTGCACACGGTCTACATCGGCGTGGGCAACGGCACGCCATGGTCGCGCAAGATCCGCTCGCCCGGTGGCGGCGACAACCTCTTCCTGTCGTCGGTCGTTGCCTTGGACCCCGAGACCGGCCGGATGAAGTGGTACTACCAGACCACGCCCGGCGACAACTGGGACTACACGGCGACGCAGGACATGGTCTTGGCTGACATGGAGGTCGACGGAGCGGACCGCAAGGTGCTCATGCAGGCGCCCAAGAACGGGTTCTTCTACGTATTGGACCGCATCGATGGCGAACTGCTCAGGGCGCATCCCTACGGCGCGATGACGTGGGCCACCCACGTCGACATGGAGACGGGGAGGCCGGTCGAGAATCCGGATGTCGTGTGGGAGGAGAAGCCGCAGTGGATCCTGCCGGGAAACACGGGCGCGCACAACTGGGAGCCGATGTCGTTTGACGCCGCCAAGGGCCTGATGTACATCCCGACGCACGACACGCCGTTCTTTTTCGCCCTCCCGAAGGACTATCGCGAGACCGGTGTCTACCGCCCGCGCGAGCGAACCATGAACTTGGGGGTTGCGATGGGGGCCTACCGCACAGAGCTCATCGAGCAAGCGGGGGAGCGGCCCGAGGCCAAGGGGTTTCTCAAGGCTTTCGACCCGCTCACCGGGGAGACCGTCTGGAAGGTGCAGAACAAGACCGCGCGGATCGGAGGCGTGCTTTCGACTGCCGGAGGGCTTGTCTTCCAAGGTGACGGAAGCGGGACGCTATCGGCCTACAACAGCGACACAGGCGAGCGGCTCTGGGCGTTCGACGCCTACGGTTCGATCATCGCCCCTCCCGTCACCTACCGAGTCGGCAATACGCAATACGTGGCAGTAGTGGTCGGCGCCAGCTTTACCTATCTCGATTTCGGAAAGCTGCTCGTTTTCTCGCTCGGCGCGGATCATGCTCTGCCGGAACCGCCATCGCGCGACAGGTCGATTCCGGAGCAACCGCCGATGACAGCGTCAACCGAGGAATTGGACCAAGGCGAGACGCTCTATCACCAATTCTGCGCCTCGTGCCACGGCTACGGAGCGCGCGGCTACCGTAACGCCGACCTGCGCTTGATGAGCCCGGCCATCCACGATGCCTTTCAGAAAGTCGTGCGTGAAGGCTTGCTGCTGGATCTTGGCATGGACAGTTTTGGCAACGACCTAAACGAGACCGAGACGGAACTGATCCGGCAGTACATCATCTCGCGGGCCAACATCGACCGCGAAACTTCCGGCCAATAGGCAATTCCGCAGCCCCGCCCGGTGGCGGGTCGCATATACTCTTAGTGGTCCGCCTTGGACGGGACGAGAAAGGGTCGATGATTCGCAACACTGTTTCCGCGCTGCTCTTGACCGCTGTGCTGGCGATCGTTCCGTGCGCTTACGCGCACCACGCGTTTTCCGCCGAGTTCGATGCCAACGCACCGATCAAGGTGATCGGCAAGGTGGTCATGGTCGAGTGGATCAACCCTCACGCATGGGTCCACGTCATGATGGAGCGTGAAGATGGCGCGACACTGACGTGGGAGCTCGAGGCGGGCACGCCCAACACCCTCCTGCGGCGCGGGCTCACCAAGACGCTCTTGGTGCCCGGGACGCCAGTGACGGTGCGCGGCTACCAGAGCAAGGACAGGCTGTGCGATCCGAACTGCAAGGGCAGCGGTCGCGACATCACGTTTCAGGACGGGCGCAAGCTCTTCATGGGCTCATCCGGGACCGGCGCGCCCCGCGACGGTGCGGACCCCAGCGAGCCGAAGCGCCCCTGATCAATTCCCATCGTCCGGAGAGGCTGCCGCATCGCTCTCCACGGCTTCTTTAGCGGCCTTGGCCGCCTTCGCCCCGCCATACCAAGAAGCCAGCCAGTCGTCGGCGCTTTGGCCCTTCTGTTCCCGCACGCGGGCTCCGGAGAGCATCAGGGTCATGGCGCGGTTGCCTTCGTGGCAAGCGTATTCCAGCAGCGGGTCGGACGAATTCTTCATCTCCACCGCCACCGACCAAGGAGCTTCGAACGATTCGGGGTCGTCGATGGTGTATTCGTACAGCAGCGTTTCCTCCGATGTCCTGGTGAAGCGTTCAGTGAGCACCATGTTCGGGCCCGAGCCGCGGAAGTTGGTGTGCTTGGTGAAGTTCTTGGTCGTCACGACCAGCGTGTTGCCTTCCCAGCGGCCGCGCGAGTCGCCCTTCCAGAAGCGCATGTTCTCAGGAACGTGGTCCCTTCCGTCGAGCGGGATGATGCGGTGGTCGTTGATCATCTCGTTGAGAATGGCGACGTACGTCGGCGTTTGGAAGATCTCCGCGAAGTTGTTGTAGGCGCCCGGATTCATGGGAGGGCCGGAGTTGAAGCCCACAATGCAACGCTCCAGGGGATTCCGATCCTCGGGGCCGGACGGGACGCCGCCCCAGCGGGCATAGCGCTCATCCGAGCGCCGCTTGGCGAGGTCGGTCAGGGCGGGTATCCGCCCGTTCGGCGGATCGACGACTAAAGAGGTTCGCATCGTCCCGGTCATCTTCTCGCCTCGGTCCAGCCAAAAAGCGTTGTAGCCGACATCCACGTCCCCCTGTCCCTGGACCGGGTCTCGATTGCGCCCAGCGGCCCTGGCGTCAAGCGTGCGCTTCTCCCAGGCCTCGGCCTCTTCGGCCGTGAGGAACTCCTTGTCGGCGAGTTCCTTCGGGCGCTCGAACGGAGTGATGGAACGGAAGTCCCAGGTGCCTTGCAGGTCGGGTGCGCCCCAGCTCGTGGTCGGCGGGTCGGCCGCAAGGACTGTCGCTGGCAGCGCCGCCAGCAGCAGCGCGATGGCCGGCAACGTGCAGGTGCGCAGCTTCCAAGTAGTGAAACGCAGTGTGTGATCGCTGGCGTGGGCCATGGCTCGTCTCCTCTTCTAGTCCTCGGGTTCGGCCTCCGATGCCTCGTCGTCCCGGCTGAGGTGTCCGTAGGTGGCGCCCTCGGCGAACGGCACGCACTTGAACTCGAGAATCTGCGCGTTGCGCTCGAGGCGCCGGTAGAGCGGCATGCTGATCTTCCACGGACCGGTGAACACCTTGGGATCCTCGATGGTGGCCTCGTAGCGGAGCGTGTTAGGCCCCGTCCGGGTGTATCGCTCCTCCACGCGGAGCTCTTCGCTGTGGAAATTCCCTGAACTGTCAAACCAAGTGTCGGCCACCTGCGCAGTCACGTCAACGACCAGCGTTTCGCCTTCCCACCGACCCAACGAATAGCCCATCCACGAAGGGGCGAGAGCTTCGCTGTCGGGTCGGTCCAGCCATACAATTCGGCTGTTGCCACCGAATTCGTAGGCGAACAGGATCTTTGTCGGCGTCTGGACGATCTGGAACGGAAGCGGCATGTAGGTGGCCCGAGGGATGCCCGGCATGAAGCACTTCACCGCTGGATCAAGCTTTAGCCAGTTCTCCAAGTTCTTCGCGCGCTGCTCGGCGGCCCAAGGCTGGTACGGGATCGTGCCGCCTTCGACCACGCTGAGCCCGGCCGGAATCGCGCCGAGCGCGCCCAGCGCCTCGACCGGTCCATGGCGGGCCGCGTGGTCTTCTAGGTCCCAGTGCGCCGAGCCCATGGCCTGCCAGATGCCGTTAAGGTCAGGGTTGCCATCGGGCGTGCGCGCAGCGGCGTACTGGGCGGATGCCGGCGTTCCCGGCGCACCGCACAGCAATGCCAAGGCAGCTATTGAGGCTCCGGACAATGATCTGCGCAACATCGGCGTTCTCTGTCTTGCGGGATCCGGGTCAAAAGACCGGCGGAAGTTCGTCCCGCCACGGTCCCGAGTCAACCAGAGTATACATGCTGAGGCGGGCTGTCGTTGCGTGCCGATTCGCAAGGGTGCCAATTCGACGAGCACAACCGGCTCGACTCGGCCTGAGGAGGGTCGAGCCGGTTGCGGCTGCGGCGCTTCGGCCGCGACGTGCCCGGCTGGCCCGCTCAGAAAGACAGCCGCATAGCGAGATTGAACGTGCGGCCATCGTTGAGGGTGTTGGTGATCTGCCCGAAATTGCCGCCGGTGAGTTCGTTACCCGGAAACGCGAACTGCGGCGTGTTGAAGAGGTTGATCGACTCCACGCGGAACATCAGGGTGCTCTCGCCGGCGATCTTCCAACTGCGCGACAGTGACAGGTTGAGATTCTGGATGGCGTCTTTCCGGAACACGTTCCTGCCGATATTCCCGCTCTTCTGGCCTGCTTGGACATAGCTGAAGGCGGACCGCGGCATCATCTGCCGGGAGGTGTCGGGGTGGTCGATCCTGCGGCCTATCAGCGACGGGTCGAGCAGATTGGGCCGGTCGCCCATCGCGCCGTCGACGTTGCCGAAGCCGGGGCCGTCCGAGCCGGTATACATCAGAAAGGGCGTGCCGGTCTTGAGCAGCAGCACCGAGGACACCGACCAGCCACCCAGAGCCTTGTTCACCGTACTGCCTGCAGAACCGATTCGGGGAGTGAGGTAGCTGATCCTGCCCAGCGCTGCGTGCGGCTGGTCGAAGTCGCTGAGGGACTTGACATCGCCATGGACGTCGTCTTCGGTCTGGCTGCGGCCGTAGAATGCATCGCGCGAGCTGGCATTGCTGGCGTAGTGCGCCCCGAGATCGATCGCCTTGCTCAGCCAGTAGGAGAAATCCATCGTCAGGCCGCCGACATCGCGCAGCCCGACCGTGGCCTTGGCCGAGTCGAAATACCCCCGCGAGCCGTTGAGAATGCGGCGAATGTCGAAGTAGCGCTGGTCCGGGCGGCGGTCGTTGATTGTCCTGATAGACGTCGGGACTCCGGCGACGTTGCGGGCTCGGTTCAGGAACCAGCCGGCAATGAGCCTGTGCGAGCGGCTCCCGAGGTAGCCCAGCTCCGCGAAGATGCCCCGCGAGCTGGAGACGATCCAACTGAAGTTGTAGTGGTGCGAGTAGGGGGCGACCAAGTCGGGATCGATCTGGACTATGGTGCTGCGCACGGTGGGATCGGAGGTGTCGAAGTTGACGCCGGCCAACGGGTCCAGCAGGTTAGGCGCCAAGACGTTGACGCGGACGTTGCCAGGCGGGTTGAACCGCTCTTGCGTGTACGTGGCGGTGAAGATCTCGCCGAAATGAGTGCCGTACGCGCCTCGCAGGACGCCGAGCTTGGTGCGGTAGGCGAAGCCGAAGCGCGGTGCGAAATTGTTGCAGTCGCAGCGAAACGGGAGGTCGGAGAACCCGTTGACCTCGACCGGCCTGGTGGTGGGCTCGAAGCGCAGCCCGAAATCCAGCGTCAGGTTCCGAGCGGCCTTCCAAGTGTCCCCGACAAAATACTGCATTCGCCAGCGCCGAAAGCCTCGATGGGTCATGCCGATAGACTGCGTGACGCGGGTCGGCGTGCCCAGGCGCAGGTTGGTCATCATGTCTCGCCCGAAGTTGGCGGTGAACATCACCATCCCCAGGTGACCGGAGCTCTCGATCCCGTTGAGTTGCTCGCGCGTCAGGCCGAAGCCCGCCACGACTGTGTGATTGCCACGGGTCGTGCTAACGGTCCCGGCATAGCGGAAGAAGTTCTGCACGCGGTCATAAGGAACGCTGCTCGTGCCGCCGAGGGACTGCAATTGCCTGCCCATGAAGAACAGCGGGCCCAAGGCCGATTCGTCCTGCACGATCAGCGAGGTCGTGCGGCGGAAACCGGCTGAAAAGTCGGTGGAGGTCTGCGGGGACCAAGACCGGTTCCAAGTGAAGCGTCCGTCGTGGGAGCCGGTGGTTGTGTTGGGGTTCTGGCCCTTGACGAGCTGGAAGGCGTCCACGATCTGCTTGCGGAACCGGTAGTCGAGGGCCAGCCTGTCGTTCTCGCCCAGCGGCAGGTCGTAGCGGCCCCCGGCAACATCGTTGTTGATCACTTGCGGAGCGTTGGTGTTGTGCGCGCGAGGATTGATGTCGGGCCGGTTGGGAGCCTCGTCGGGATAGGACCCCAGGACCCTTGACACGAGCGCTCGCAGTTCGGGATCGGTGGCGAGCGGAACCCGCTCTTCGGGCAGCGGCACCAAGACGTTGCCGTTGACGTTGCCGCGGTTGCGCTGCTGGTTCGCGTCCACCGACAGCGCGGACTCGCCCAGCAAGGGCAGTGTCATTTGCACGCCGTAGTCGTTCGAGGTTGCGGGCTTGACCGATCCGACCTGAAAGAACGACCGGGCCGAGAAGACGCTGTTGCCGTGAGTTTCGTAGAGCGAGGCGTGGAAGTCACGTCCCGCCGGCTGGCTGAGGTGCATCGGCCGGGTGGCCGGGTTGCCGAATTCGGTGCCGAAATAGCCCCTTGTCGCCTGGAACTCCCGCACTATCGTCGCGGTGGTTCCCATCCGGATGTTGATTTCCTTCAGGACGTTGTTGTCGATCAGGGTGAGCTGGACGTTCTCGTTGCGGCGGCTCTCCCCCGATTCGCTGTCGACCTCGCCGAGCAAGTTCAGTTCCGTGCGCTCGCGGTTGCCCTCCGCTTCCTCGTCGATGGACGCATCCTGAGTCTCGGGGGCGGCCTCTGCGCGCAGTTCGGCGGCCGGCTCGGACGAGCCGGATCCGCCAGATTCTCCGTTGAGGTTCTGACCCGCCAGTGCCAGTCCGGCCATAGCGGCGACTCCGGCCAGTTGCCGGAACGAGGGCGCAATCCTGATTTTGGGCCGCATAGAAACTCGGATGCCCCAACAGTTCGCCTGCGGGCGCTCGGCCGGGGTCCGCCTCGGGATTACCCACCCCAGCAGCCAAGTACTCAAGTACTAGAGTATCGCGAACGTTAACGAATGTATAGGAGCCTGCGCGACTTCGAGAATCAACCCGTCCAGAACGCCGGCCTTGAATGACCCTCCGGCCGTCGGTATAATCTCAGCGTGCGAATTCGCTGGTGTCTGGCAGACTTCAGCTCATAACCTGACATGGCCTTCAGGCTCTTGGCTATTGGCCTTTGCGCGGCGACTGGACTCTGTCCGGGGCAGTTGGTGGAAATTGGCGAAAGCGCCCCTCTGCGCAACGAGGCATCGGCGGCAGGCGCCACACCTGTCCAGCAGGTCTTGGCGGTAGTCGACCACCAGGCGGCCGGCTCCCTATCGGAGCTACAGGCTGGCGAGATCGAGCGCTTTCTGGCTGAGCTGGCCAGCGAACTGGTCTCCCGTGATCTGCGCGTGGCAGAAAGAGTCGCTCCGCAGTTTGAGGGTACCCCTCTGAGTCCGGCCCGCGAAGAGCTCGCTCACTCAATGGGAGTGCTGCGGTCCTTCCGCGGTGCACCGAAAACCGAGAGGAGCGTCACTTCCGATTCCCTCGGCAGCGAGTTCGACACCCTCTTGGCGGATTACCGCTCGATAGATTGGGCCAAGTTCAAGATAGTTGGCATCGAGCCGCACGGAGAGCGCGCCGCCAGCGCGACGCTGCGGTTTCAGATGGCGGGAGTGACACAGGAGGGCCTCCGCCAGCAGATCGGCGTCGAGTGGGCGTCGGAGTGGGAACAAACACCGGAGGGCCGCTGGCTGCTGGCGGGCCTGCAAGCAGGCGATAGCGAGCGAAACCACTCTAGCGTCGCGGCTTTCGAGGATGTTTCTGAAGCGGCGTTCGGGCAGAACGCCTCCTTCCATCAGCAATTGAAGTTCGGCACAGAGGTCTGGCGGACTCGCATGGACGCCGCCTCGGGAATGGACGTGTACGGCCAGCAGGGCCTGGCGGTCGGGGATTACGACGGGGATGGCCTCGAGGACTTCTACCTGACACAGCCGGGAGGACTGCCCAACCGCTTGTTTCGCAATCTCGGCGACGGCCGCTTCGCCGATGTGAGCGCCGAGGCCGGCCTGGATGCCCTCGACGGCTCTTCAGCCGCGTTTTTCTCGGACGTCGACAACAATGGCACGCAAGACCTGATCGTGATTCTCTCGACGGGCCAGCCGCTTCTCTTCCTCAGCGGTGGGAACGGCGGCTTCCGCTTGTCGCGAACGGGATTTCCCATGGGCGTGAAGCCAGGAGCCGTAGGAGGGTGCCTCGGTGACTATGACCTAGATGGCTATCTCGACCTATATGTGACCGCTTACCTCTGGCCGAATGCCGCGTCGCAGCTGCCGCGGCCCTACTACGATGCGACGAACGGTCCGCCGAACGTTTTGTACCGGAATCTCGGCAACGGAACGTTCGAGGACGTGACGTCAACAACGGGCCTCAATCAGAACAACGATCGGTTCAGTCACGCCTGTACGTGGGGCGATTACGACCAAGACGGCCTTCCGGATCTCTTTGTCGCCAACGATTTCGGCCGCAAGAACCTCTATCGAAACCAGGGCGATGGCCAGTTTCGTGACGTCACCGAGCAGGCCGGAATCGAAGATGCCGGCGCCGGCATGAGTGTGGCGCTGGGCGACTACGACGGGGACGGCTTGGAAGACGTCTACTTCGGCAACATGTGGTCGTCGGCCGGACGACGCGTCACCATGCAGCGCGACTTTAAGCGCGACAGCCCCGACGCCCCCAAGGACATCTACCGCCGCCACGCGCGCGGGAACTCGCTGTTTCGCAGCGAGCGGTCTCGATTCGAAGACGTCACCGTCCCGTCGGGGGTGGAAATGGGGCGTTGGGCGTGGTGCTCCGACTTTGTGGACTTCGACAACGACGGGAATCTCGACATCTACATCGTCAACGGCTTCGTCACCGGGACGGAGAAGGACGACCCAGATCTTTGAAGTTTCTTTTGGCGGCAGGTCGTGTCGTCCTCCCCCGAGAACGAAGCCCGCTCTTCGCAGTACGAGCGCAGCTGGGCCTTGCTGTACCGGCTGATCCGACTCAACGGCAGCCTTAGCGGGCACGAACGGAACGTTCTGTATTGGAATCGCGGGGACGGAACGTTCGCGGACCTGTCCGCGGTCGCCGGCCTGGATTTCCCCGAAGACGGCCGCGCCTTCGTCACCTTCGACTTTGACCGAGACGGAGACACCGACATCCTGCTCAACAACAGGAATTCCCCCCAGGTTCGACTGCTGCGGAACAATCTGCCGACAAGCCACCACTCGGTGGCATTCCGGCTCGAGGGCACTGCAAGCAATCGCGATGCAGTCGGCGCGCGGCTCGTCCTGGAAACAGCGTCCGGGCGGCATCTGACCAGATCCGTGCGCAGCGGCTCGGGCTTCCGCTCGCAGCCATCGCGGACCGTGCATTTTGGCTTAGGAGAAGAAGACGAGATTCGCGAAGTCAAGGTGTTCTGGCCCTCGGGGAGCGTCGACATCCATCGAGGCATCCCGGCCGACCACCTATTCCTCATCACGGAGGGAGCGGAAGATGTCGTCGCAAGACCGTTCGATGCTCCCCCTGCGAGCCAGTTCGAACGGGACTGGGCCGAACCCGCGGCGAATCCGGGCCGGACAGGCATCTGGTTGACCGAGGCCACTCCGGCTCCCGCGCTGCTCGGCCGAACTTTGGACGGCGGGGCGTTCTTGCAGGAGCGATACCGCGGGAAACGAGTCTTGCTGAACTTCTGGGCCACTTGGTGCGCCCCCTGCCAAGTCGAATTGGCTGATTTCAACGAGCATCGCGCAGCCTTGGAGGAGGCCTCGCTGGTCCCGTTGTTGGTATCCGTGGACGAGCCAAGCGAACACGAGAGCGTCCGCCGCTTCGTGCGCGAAAGGGAACTGCCATTCCCTGTTGTGCTTCCGGACGCCAGCTCAGTGACTGCGTTCGATCTGTTGGTTCGTCACATCCTTGACCAATCGGGCGAGCTGGCGATTCCCACTTCGTTCCTGATCGATCAAAAGGGAAACATCGTAAAGCTCTACATGGGGCTCACCTCCGCCGAGCAGATTCTCAGCGATCTGGAGCGTTGGCCGGACGACCAACCTGAACTGCTCGAGCGGGCGCTTCCCTTTCCCGGGCGCGCGTACGTCACGCGCTTCGAGAGGAATTGGGTCCAACTTGGCGACGCGTATGCGGCCGCCGGACTGACCGGCGAAGCCCTGGCAACGCTGGAATACGCCGTTGAGGCCCATCCGAAGCACGCGGCCATTCTTGACCGCTTGGGGAGCATGTATGGCGAGCAGGGCCGCTGGCAGGAAGCTCTGGCGACACATCAGGCGGCGGTCGAACTGGGGTTGCCCGGAATAGCGGCCCAAGTTCACCTGGCATCGGCATTGGCAGAGCTTGGCAGGCTTCCCGAGGCCAGGGCGGCCGCGACAGCGGCGCTCTCGCAGGCACCGGACGACACGGAAGCATTGCGCGTATGGGGCGCGGTCGCATCGCGGCAAGGAGAGTTCGAGGCTGCCCTTCCGGCCTTGCTTTCCGCGCGGGAGATTGATCCCGACAACCCCGAGACCCACTACAACCTCGGCTGGCTCTATTTGCAGACGCGGCAAACAACGGACGCGCTAGCCTCTCTTCGCCGAGCAATTGAACTTGCGCCGGACCACGTCGAGGCGCTTCACGACCTCGGGATCCTTCACGCTCAGGCCGGGGCATGGGATCAGGCCTCCAGCTCACTTCGCAAGGCCCTAGAGGTGCGACCGGACTTTCCCGAAGCACATTACAGCTTGGGCTTGGTGCATGCTCAGCAGGGTGACTTCACGGAAGCTGAATCTTCGCTGCAAGCTGCCTTGGAGCTTCGTGGCGACTATGCCGAGGCCCTCGCCGACCTCGGTGGCGTGTTCGTCGAGACCCGCCGATTCCGTGAGGCCTTGCCCTTGCTGGCCCGAGCCCAAGGGCTGAAGCCGGAACTTGTCCAGCCCTACTTGAATGCCGTCCGGGCCCACTTGGCGCTGGGCGAAAAGGACAACGCCCTCGCAAGCTTGGATGCCTTGCTCAAGGTCCGCCCCGGCGATCCGACAGCGCTTGCGTTGAGAGAGCGCTTGACCGAGTGACTCCAACGCCTGAGTCCTGCATCCTCGTCCAGTCCTAGTGCTCGGAGGGGTTCGCGTCTGCTCGGCCTTTCCGCGCGCAGGATTAGCGATGGGGCCGCCAACTCGTGGACCCCGCATGTGGCTGATGGCGCCTGCGCCGAGTCTTCCGCAGGTCTCGACTCTGGCTGCCCCGCCGCCTTGCCCTGAGGCTGGGAGAGGAGTCTCCTGCGAGGACATCACTCAAGCCTCTGGCTTTGAACAGCCAAGGAATCAAGGACCGGGTGGGGGGCGAGCTGTTCTCGAAGTCGCGAGTCTAGCGGTTGAGCAACTCGTATCGCGGCAACGGGCCATGCACGCTCAACTCGCTGATCGACGTGAAGTTTGTCCTGCCACTTCGCCAGTGGTCGGCTCCTCCGGCGTCTCCGATGATGCGAATCGCCATCGTCGTCACGGGACGAAAGGCCAACAGGTACTCGACAAAATGGGGTTTGTTGAACGGCAGGGGGCCCGGGGCCAACGGAGGGCTGATCAAGAGTCCGTCAACTGGTTTCCAGTTTCCGTCGCTGTCGCGATACTCGACGTTCAAGGATGTGAACCAGCCGCCACTCTCCTCGACAGCGCCCGTGTGGTACCCCATCAGGCCCACGCGTTGAGGCTGGCTCCACTCGAACCCGAAGAAGTCAAGCTTCGGGTTCCCATGGTCTTCAATGCTGTAAAACGTCGAACCATCGCCAAGGCGATTTCCGTCGCGGATGACTTCGACCTGATCGGCATACAGAGAATGTGGGACGGTTAGCCACATCTCATCTCGACGAGCCGTATCCGTCTTGCTGACACTGCTCAGGACGCTTCTCGCGGACCGGGCGAGATTCGGGCCGCGGACCACCAGCTTGAGGGCCTTCGATATCCGTTGGTCGTTGCCCGCCGTTAACTGCAATGCGATCGGGAAGACCCCGGGGGCAGAGGGCACGCCGGAGACCGTCCCTTCGAGAATCCGAAGATTCCCCGGAAGGTCGCCGCGCAAAACGGTCCAACTCAGCGGGGCCTCCCCGCCAAATGCAGGCAACGCGTAATCGACTTGCTGGCCAACCTCCATGTACGGTATCGGGCCGCTCGGAAATTCGAGAGGAGGAACGAATGGCGATTCCGTGTTGATGAGATAGAACTCCCTGCCGCCTTCGCTGAACCTCCGTCCGCCGTGTCGGAGAATAATCTTCTCTCCCTGCGCAGCCATCCGGTCTGCCATGTCCTCCAGCCCAGCATCCGGCATGTCGTAGCGACTGACGTTCTTGTAGAAATCGTTGAATGGCTTGGTCCAGTTGAATTCTCGGATCGGAAAGAGCAGGTCATTCGGCAGGCCCTGTCGGCCGAGTATCACGCCCAGCAGACCCGCCAGCGTCGCCGCTTGATTGTCGGCATCGAAACCCATCGCACAACTCAGATCGAGGGTCTCCTGAAAGTCTCCGTCCCCATAGAGCTGCGCAAGGACTCCTGCCGCTGCATTCAGGTTCGCGTTCCAGATCGTTTTCGACTCGCGCGGCTCCCGGTGATAGTACTTGTCGGCCATTTCGCGACGGGCAGCCTTCCAATCCTCGGGGTGCTTTTGATATAGAGCCTTCATGTCCGAGACAGTCCGCGCGAAACGGCTTCCGGCGGGCAGCGCAGCGACGCCGATGTCGATCAGCTTGTGGGCGTCCGGCTCGAAAAACGCAGCCGCATACATGGCACCGTAGTAGACGGTCGGTTCGATCCCCCAATCGTCGTCCATGATCAGCGCGGCCCACCCAGACTTCGCGGCGGCATAGCGCACCATGCCAGGGGCCGTGACCGACCAGATCTCATTGATGAGTTGCGGGTCGATCTGAAACCAGTGCGGGTTCAGTTCCTTGTCGCCGGTAAAAGGGGGCGTGAATCCGTGGTTCATCGCCGCGACGGCAGCCCGATTTGCAAGCCACACGCGATTTCGCACGTGGTATTTCCACATCGCGGCGAGTTGCGCCAGGCTCGGCTCGGGCCCGTGCTGCTCCATCGCCAAGAGATACATGTACTCGATATCCGTGTCGTCATCAGAGAACACCCCGTTGGTTCTCTTGAGCGCGTCTAGATTCCGCCGGTAGCCGTACGGAAACTCATCGGGGCCCGGCTCGTCGATGTATCGGTTCTCGTGAGGCAGTCCATAGATGTTGCCGATGCATTGGGCCAGCCAGGAACCGTATACCTTGTCGCGGTAATCCTCGACCGCGATCCTCTTGAACTCCGGGTCCTGGGCGGAGATGCTCGATACGAGCAACAACGCGACAATCCCCGAAGCAGTTACTGATTTTCGATGCAACTTAGTCTTCCTCCCGGCGAGTGACGCTCCGTCCGGTTCCGTGGAAAGCCTAAATTCATTGACTTTCTCGGAGGCAGTCCAATCTCTCGAGAGAGCGTGCAATAGGTCCGAATCGACGGCCAGCGGGTCAATGAATTCGAGCGATTCGCTCCCTAGCCTAGCTCACCACCGAAATCTCCGCCGATTCGGACCGCCGTGGAGCTCGCTCTCAGTGGATCGATATTGAGCCCGTGGCTGGCAAGAGGAATACGATAGCTGAAGCAGGGCTTCGAGAATGGGCCTGCGCGAGATTCGAACCAGACCAAGGGGGCAAGGGCGGTCGCTGGTTCGAGCATCGCTGAATCGCGCGGGCAAGGACTGATACATGTGGCGACGTATGCACGAGAGGCCCTGAGCAGTGCCTGAAGGGAACGAATCGCAGCGTCAGCCCGCTGGTCGGCCGTCGTCCGGCGCTGGCATGGAGCCCGTCACTGAAGAAGTGCTGGACCGAATGGTGCGGCTCATTGTCGATGCAGTGGACCCCGAAAAGGTGATTCTCTTCGGCTCTCAAAGCCGGGGGGACGCTACACCGGAATCAGACGTTGACTTGGTTGTTATCGAGGCCGGGCCGTTTGGCGAAACCAGATCGAGGCTGAGAGAGGAAGCCCGTCTGTACAAGGCGCTCGCGAGGGTCCGCGTTCGCAAGGACATCCTCGTGTGCAGCGCCGCCGACGTCGAGTACTGGAAGGACTCGCTGAACCACGTTCTTGCGCGCGCCCTTCGCGAAGGCAGGGTGCTCTATGAGCGACCTTAAGTGCGCCCAGGCATTGGTTCTGGCGGCGGATTGAGACCTTGAGTTCGTGCAGCTCATGCTGGAACACAACGCGGGGGCGGACGTGGTGTTCGGCTTTCACGTGCAGCCGGCCGTCGAAGAGCTGCTCAAGGCCTGGCTGTCCATTCGCGGCGAGAGCTATCCGCTGACCCACGATCTGGAACAGTCATCAGTCAGCAACTCCGCTGTCAACCAACCTTGCGAGAGAGGCGGCTGGCTATACTCGTAGGGCATGCTAAGGGGCCACCACGCTCTCATTGCGCTGTGGCTAGCCGTGACTGCACCGAGTTTTCCGCAGGTCTCGACTCTAGCGGCCCCGATGCCTTCTCCGCAGGCCGCGACAGGAGTCTCGTTCGAGGATGTCACTCGAGCCTCTGCCGTGGGCTCGTTCGAACACCGCGCAGGAACCCCTCAGAAACCATACCTCCCCGAGACGATCGGGTCGGGTGTCGCGCTGTTCGACTACAACAACGACGGCTGGCTAGACATCTACTTGGTGAACGCCCTGTCCGACGATGCGCGGAGGGGACGAGTTCCGCCGGATTCCGCCGCGTTGTTCCGGAACAACCTAGACGGAACGTTCACGGACGTGACGGCCCCGGCAGGAGTGGCGAACAACCGCTGGGGCGTCGGTGTCTGCGCCGGAGACATCAATAACGACGGGTGGGAGGACCTGTATGTCACCAACTTCGGCAAGAGCCGTCTCTACGTCAACGCCGGGGACGGGACCTTTTCAGACGCTGCGGCAACAGCTGGTGTCCAAATCGACGCTTGGTCCACCGGATGTGCGTTCGGCGACTACGACGGTGACGGCCTGCTCGATCTATACGTGGCCGGTTACGTCGACTTCGATTGGGACGACCCTCCGCCGCCCGGGGGATCCCCCGCGCCGCCGGCCCCACGGGCAGGCCGGAGAAGAGAATCCGCCGGGAGCATGCCTGCCACCGGCGCGACCTACGATTCCGACCAGGCCGCCTGCGTCTACTACGGCGTTTCGGTCGCGTGCGGGCCAAAGGGACTGGATCCAGCGCCCGACTTCCTTTTCCGCAACGTAGGTGACGGACGGTTCCGAGACGTAACGCGGGAATCGGGATTGCGAGCGGCGAAGAACAGCTACGGGCTCGCGGTTGCTTGGGTCGATGCCGACGATGACGGAAGTCTCGATATCGTCGTGGCCAACGACTCGATGCCCAACTACCTGTTTCACAACTTAGGTGACGGTACCTTCGAGGAGATCGGCATGCTTAGCGGCCTCGGCACGAATGGCGACGGTCTCGAGCAGGCTTACATGGGAATCGCCGTTGGGGACTACACCCATGACGGCAGGAACGACTTCTTCTTCACTACTTTCGCGGGGGACAACTACACGCTGCATCGCAACAACGGCAACCTAGACTTCAGCGATGTCACCTTGCAGTCCGGGCTGCTGGCAGCGACTCTTCCGTTCCTTGGCTGGGGGGCGGAATTCTTCGACTACGACAACGATGGATGGCTCGACATCCTAGCTGCAAACGGCCACATCTTCCCCCAGGCCGACCCTGCGAGCTGGGGCACGTCCTACATGCAGAGGACTCTTCTCTTCCGCAATCTCCGCAACGGGAGGTTCGTCGATGTGTCCGGCGGCCTGGGCGCCGGGCTCCAACGCCCCAAGAACTCTCGCGGCGCCGCGGTCGGGGACCTCTTCAACGACGGTAGCCTGGACATCGTCTTGAACAACCTCGACGGCCGTCCCACCGTGCTGCGCAACCGCCGCGCAGGAGCGACGGGGCATTGGATCGCCGTCAAGCTCGTCGGGAACCCGGCCCTAGGAGTTCCGCGTGACGCGATCGGTTCCGTGGTGTTCTGTCAAGCGGGAGGGCTTCGACAGCGGGGCGAGGTGGCTTCCGGCCGCGGATACTTGTCCCAGAGCGATCTCCGGGTTCACTTCGGACTGGGCCAGGCGGAAGAGATCGAACACCTTGAAGTCATCTGGCCGGGCGGGCTGCACGAGCGCTACACGCCCTCGTCGGTCGATCAGATCCTCGTCATCGAACAAGGAAAGGGCGGTCGAGAGCGATGACGGCTACCGCAAGGCTTGCGGCGCTCTCGGCTTGCATCATCGTTTCAGCCGCGGGCCAGTCTCCGGAAATCTCCCAGTACGCCAGCGATCTACGCGAGGCCGATGCACTCCTCTCCGAAGGCGACTTCGAAGGAGTAGTCGAAACGCTCCAGCACTGGCCCGAGAGATTGCCGGACCGTCCGGAAGCGCTTCACTTCCTGGGCCTTGCTCACTACCGGCTGCGAAACTTTAGCGAGGCGGCCCAGCACTTGGCGGCCGCCTTGGAGCGGGAAGAGCCGGAATCGGCCCCGTGGAAACAAACCGTGGAGATCCTCGGCGCGGCTTATTTCTTCGAGGGTCGGTGGCAGGAGGCGGAACCGTTGCTCGAGCGAGCATCCAGTTGGAAGCCTCACGACTCGGAGCTCCTGTACACGCTCGCCATGACGTACGTGAGGTCAGGCCGAGAGAACCAAGCCAGGGTTCCATTCTCGAAGGTCTTCCAGGTCGATCCGGCGAGTCCGCAGGCCTTCGCCCTAACCGCCGAGCTGCTGTTGCAGGAGAACCGCCTGAATGACGCCGAGGCGCTGCTTCTGAAGGCTCGCGAACTACAGGCCGACCTGCCGGGCGTGAACTACGCGCTCGGAGTGATCGAACTCCGCCGGGGAGACTACGCAAAGGCTTCGGCGCTGCTGCAAGAAGACCTGGCGCGGAACGCACAGCACGCAGATGGATGGCATTCGATGGGCGAGGCTCTCCTAGGCTTGGGCAAGCAGGCCGAGTCGGTGGAGGCATTGAAGCGGGCCGTCTGGCTCGCCCCCCGCGAATTCGGATCCTACATTCTCCTCGCCAAGATCTATATCGATCAAGGTCTCATGGAACTCGCCGAAGACACCGTTCGGCGTGCGATCGACGTCCGCCCCCACAGCTATGAAGCTCACTTCCTTCAGAGCCGCATCTACTACAAGACGGGCCAGGCGGACCGTGCCCGGGAGCATCTGGGAATCGCAGAAGAGCTGCGGCGCTCTGGAAACCGTCCGCTCCCGTAGAGTGCCACCTCGCGTTCTTGGCACCACTATCTTCGGACGCCTCGGATCCGTGCAATGAGGTTGGCCGGCAGTTGAATCCCTTTCCCGCGCCCCGAGCGACGCTCGGATATAATCGGGCCGGCTCCTAGGTGAAATCCAGTGAGAGCGTTCTCTCCAACTGCCGTCTGCGCGCTTGCGATTTGCATCGCTGCCTGCACTTGCTCTACAGCGCCCGAGCCTGAGTACGAGCAGATTCTGCTGTCAACGCTGCGAGACAAGATCGCTGGAGGCTGGGCGGGTCAGATGATCGGCGTCAGCTATGGCGAACCGACGGAGTTCCGGTACCGAGAGTCGATCATTCCTGACGACAAACTGCCGGAATGGGATCCGGACACTGTCGCGAGCGCGATCGACCAAGATGACCTGTACGTGGACATGACCTTCGCTCAAGTGCTTGACGACAAGGGCCTTGATGCGACGACCGAAGACTTCGGGGCGATGTTCAAGGAGGCCGAATACAATCTCTGGCATGCCAACTTGGCTGCCCGCCGGGCACTCAAGCGCGGGGTTCCTGCCACACTCAGCGGCACGCCGAAATACAACGCGCACGCCAACGACATCGATTTCCAGATCGAGGCCGACTTTGTGGGGCTGATGACGCCCGGCCTGCCCCAGGCATCGAACGACCTTTGCTTCCGGGCCGGCCGAGTCATGAACCACGGAGACGGCATATACGGAGGCATGTTCGTGAGCTGCATGTACGCCGCAGCCTTCTTCGAAAGCGATCCGCGAGAACTGGTGCAGGCCGGGCTGGCCTGCCTGCCCGCTCAGAGCCCCTATGCGCAACTCATCGGCGACGTCGTGGAGTGGTCCGAGCAGCATCCTGAGGACTGGATCACGACTTGGAACCTGGTCGAGGAGAAGTGGAACAAGCGCGAGCCCTGCCCGGAGGGCGCGGCAAACTCGTTCAATATCGACGCCAAGCTCAACGGGGCCTACATCGCCTTGGGAATGCTCTACGGAGACGGAGATTTTGGCAAGACGATGACGATCTCGACTCGATGCGGGCAGGATTCGGACTGCAACCCCGCCAGCGCGTTGGGCATCCTCGGAGTCGTCTCGGGACTGGAGGGCATCCCGGACGAGTACAAGAGCGGCATAGAAAAGATCGCCGACGAGAAGTTCAGCTATACGAATTATTCGTTCCGGACCATCGTGGACAGTACCGAAAAGCGCGCCATCGCGATGGCGGAACGGCACGGCGGACGTGTTGAAGGTGATCGGCTGCTAGTCAGGACCCAAGAGGCAGTTCCGGCGGAGTTTGAGACCTGGGACGACTACGGATCCCCAGCCGAGCGCGTTCCCGTCACCGATCCACGCTGGTCTTGGAAGGGGGACTGGAAGGACACGATCTCGAACTGGGGCCCCCAGCACACGGTCAGGACCGGCAGCAGCACGGGAACCGAGGCCACGATCGAATTCGAGGGAACGGGCGCGATCGTCTCGGGCTACTATCTTCCCAGCGGCGGCACAGCGGACATCTACCTCGACGGCGAACTGAATCGAACGGTGGATGTGTATCCGGACGAGAATGCGCCCAAGGGCTGGGAGTCCGTTTGGCACGACTACGGGCTTGAGGACGGCAAGCACACGCTGCGCGTCGTCGTGCGGGGCGAAACGTACCCGGGTTCGACAGGCAGCGACATAGCGCTCTCCCATCTCGTTGTGTTCCGATAGACTGGTCGCCAATCGAGCAAGCGGCGGATTTCGATCAAACGCTATGATGCTCGAACCCGCGCCCGCCCTGTTTTGCAACGTGGACTTCCTGACTCCGAACGATACGGAAACCCTGACGCTGCTGGGAGAGCCCAGCAAGTCGCTGGTTGTCGATTCCGATGTTGACCCGGCGGCTGCGAAGAGCCTCGCCCGCGGCCCTCGTGTCGTGGTTCTCAAGTTTGCGGATGCTGCAGCCGCCTTGTCGGTTACGCGAGCGGGCGCACGGGCTGCGATCCCGTCACGACGGCAAGTGAATCAGTTCCCGAGTGAGGTTGCCGCTTGAAGTGACGGGAAGGAACATAGGGAGGTTCGCATGTTTGTTGTCGAAAGCCTAGGACTGGCTATCTTTCTGTGCATCATCACCATGATGGGCTGGGGGTCGTGGGCCAACACGCAAAAGCTGGCCGGCAAGGAAGATTGGCCCTTCGAACTCTACTATTGGGACTACGCGATCGGCGTGTTCTTGACGGGCATCGTATTCGCCCTGACATTGGGCAGCTTTGGCGAGTCCGGGATGGGCGCGATGGCCAATCTCGGACAAGCGGCCGGAGGGCCGATCGCAGATGCCCTGTTGAGCGGTGCGCTCTTTAACCTCTCGAACATTCTCCTGGTCGTGGCTATCGACGCCGCAGGGATGTCGCTGGCGTTCCCAGTCGGTGTCGGGCTCGCGCTGGTCATCGGTACATTGCGCAGCTATCTGCAGGCGCCGAAGGGAGACCCGACGCTGATATTCGCCGGCGTTGCGCTGATCGTCGTTGCGATGATCATGTCGGCGCTCGCATACAGCAAGTTGCCTCCGATGGCAGGTCGGCGACTCGGGCGCGGCCTGCTGTTCGCCGTGATCGCCGGTTGCTTGATGGGTTCGTTCTACCCGATGCTGGTCCAGGCTGTCTCGCCGGGGTTCGGCACGGATGCGATCCAGCCCGGCTACCTTACCCCCTACACCGCCTTGCTGTACTTCGGGATCGGCCTCTTGCTGAGCAACTTCATCGTGAACACGGTTTTCATGAAGGCCGGCGGGAGAACCTACTCCAGATACTTCCGGGGAGGCCCGAAGCTGCATTCCCTAGGAGTCCTCGGAGGACTGATCTGGATGGTGGCCCTGGGGTTGAACGTCATCGCTGCGGGCGTGGCGGGACCGGCGATCTCCTACGCGTTGGGTCAGGGTGCTACATTGGTGGCGGCGATTTGGGGCGTCTTTATCTGGAGAGAATTCAAAGCGGCGCCGAAGAGTGCCACGCCCTTCATCGTGCTGATGTTCCTTGGGTACACTTGCGGCCTCACACTGATCGGTGTCGCAACCCTCTGAGCACCTGAGACCGTGACGGGGCCTGCAAGGAGCGAAACGATGCGAAACAGTCTGGTGGCGGCCTTTGCCGTGCTGTTGGCGTTGGTCCTGATCCAGTGCGGGACGCCAGCGCCTTCCGACGAGCTCGCGATCTCGCTGGAGGATCTCCAAGACCGGATCGAGGGCGGCTGGGCGGGCCAGATGGTCGGTGTCGCCTACGGCTATCCCACGGAGTTCGTCTACAACCAGCAGATTGTTCCGGAAGACAAGATGCCCGAATGGACCCCCGACATGGTGGCCAATGCCTTGGACCAGGACGACCTCTACGTTGAAATGACCTTCGCCACAGTCTTGGACGAGAAGGGGCTCGACGCCACGACGCAAGACTTCGGGGACCTGCTTAAGAACGCCCAGTACCGTCTCTGGCATGCAAACCTGGGCGCCCGTCGCGCCCTCAAGCGCGGAGTTCCCGCCGAGCTTTCCGGGACCCCGCAACACAACGCCCATGCCAACGACATCGACTTTCAGATCGAGGCGGATTTCGTGGGACTGATGACCCCGGGCATGCCCGTTGCTGCGAACGACCTGTGCCTCCGAGCCGGGAGAGTCATGAACTACGGTGACGGGATTTACGGCGGCATGTTCGTTTCCTGCATGTACTCGGCAGCCTTCTTCGAGGACGACCCGCGCAAGATTGTCGAGGCCGGCGTCGCGTGCATGCCGCCCGAGAGCCCCTACGCCCTGCTGATCAACGACGTGCTCGCGTGGTACGACGAGCACCCGGACGACTGGATCAAGAACTGGGAGTTGATTGGCCAAAAGTGGGACAAGCGGGAACCGTGCCCGAACGGGGCGCTACGGCCTTTCAACATTGACGCCAAGCTGAACGGTGCCTATATCGCGCTGGGCTTGCTTTACGGCGACAGGGACTTTGAGAAGACGCTCATGGTTTCCACCCGCGCCGGCCAAGACTCGGACTGTAACCCGTCCAACGCTTGCGGAATCCTCGGCGTCATGACCGGATTCCGAGGGATCCCGGATCGATGGAAGAGCGGCATCCCGGCCATTTTGGACAAGAAGTTCAGCTACACGGATTTCACCTTCCCGGGAATCGTCGAAAGCACCAAGAAGCGTGCCATCGCAATGGCGGAGCGACATGGCGGGCGTGTCGAGGGAGACCGCTTGATCGTGCCCAGACAGGAGGCCGTGCCGCCGGAGCTGCAAATCTGGGATGATTACGGTTCGCCCGTCGAGCGAATTCCCGCTTCAGACGCTCGTTGGAACTGGCAGGGTGCCTGGGAAGAGCACCTCATCACCGACCGGCGCGGGACGGACTGGCGCGGCATGATCGCTTCGAAGAACGGTGCCGAAGCCACGATCACCTTTGAAGGCACGGGAGCTATCGTCACGGGGCCCTATCTTCCAACCGGCGGGTCGGCGCAAGTCTACTTGGACGGAGAGCTGCACAAGCAAGTTGACGTGTATCCAGACGAAGACAACCGGAAATATGGGGATTCCGTGTGGCATGCCTTCGGCTTGGAGAACGCTTCGCACACCGTTCGGGTCGTTGTGCTAGGTGAGCCATACGGCGGGTCGCAGGGGAGCGACGTTGTGTTGGAGAACTTGGTAGTCTTTCGCTAGTCCAAGTCCTGGATCGAAAGGGTCCGACCTGCGGCGCAGACCGGACGCGCGAGGCAAAGAGAGGAAATCTTCATGAAACGAGCGAGTCACTTGGGGCTGATCGCGGCCCTAGCGCTGTCTTCGGCTGTATTCGTCGATGACGCGACGGCGAAGGAGCGGGTCATCAGCCACGACGAGCTGATGGACAAGATGTCGGGGTTCTGGATCGGGCAGCTGCTCGGCAACTACATCGGCTTTCCGTTCGAGAACAACTATGTCGAGGAGCCGATCCCCGTATTGGTCGACCGGGTGTATACCGCCGATTACGACGGCAGCCCGGAACTGAAGATCAATTCGAGAGACCGGCGGGGATTCATACCGCTCATGGCCCAGACGCTTGGCGGGGCGTTCAGCGACGACGACACCGACATCGAGTTCGTCACCTTGCATGCGGTCGAAAAGTACGGCCTAGACATCACGTATCCCGAGATCACCCAGATGTGGATGACGCACATCAACGACTACATCTGGGTTGCGAACCGAGAAGCGCGCAACTTGATGGACCAAGGGCTGGTTGCGCCCGACACCGGTCGCAAGGAGAACAACAAGCACTGGTTCCAAATCGACCCGCAACTGGTCAACGAGATCTGGAGCGCCTTCTATCCCGGGATGACTCAGAAGGCGGCAGAGCGGGCGCTGTGGGGCGCTCGCATTACCAATGACGATTGGGGCACGCACCCGACGATTGCCTACGGGGCGATGATCAGCGCGGCGTTCTTCGAGAGGGACGTGCGCAAGCTGGTCGATATCGGAATCAAGGCCGTGCCCAACGAGGGGCCGTTCGCGGAGGGCATTCGCGATGTGGTCAAGTGGCACTCCGAGTTCGACGACTGGCGCGACACGCGAGCCAAGATCCACGAAAAGTACTATGCCTACAAGAAGGGGTCGTACGAAGCGCCGGTGAGCGTGGTCTCGTCGCTGGCCAACGGGCTGACCGGAATGATGGCCGTTCTCTATGGCGAGGGAGACTTCATGAAGACGGTCGGTATCGCGACATCGGCCGGGTATGACTGTGACAACCAAGCGGCCACCACGGCAGGGCTGATCGGCGTTCTCAACGGGCTGAGCGGCATGGGCGAAGCAGCTGTCAAGCTAACCATGGAACTGCCCCTGCGGGATAAGTGGGACAAGCCGTTCAACGACCGGTACGTCAATATCTCACGCGATGAAATCAAGTTGCGCACCCCGATCAGCGAAATCGTCGAGCGGATCGGCGCGGTTGCCAAGACCGCCATTCTCGAGAACGGCGGGCGCATGGAAGTGCGCGACGGCGAGACCGTCTATGTCGTGAATTCCGATCTGTAATCCGAACTGGAGTCGACGGCGGCGGGTGCGCGAGGCCGCGCTCGCAATCAGGCGACTAGCTCGTCAATCACCCGTGCGGGGAATTGATCCGTCAGGCGTTCGTCCAAGCCGTGGCGACGGTAGACCAGGTCACGAAAGTTCATGCCTAGGAGGCTAAGGACTGTGGCGTGGAAGTCATGCACGCTGACAGGGTTTTCCACGGCGTGGTTCCCTAGCTCGTCGGTAGCTCCGTAAACGGTGCCGCCCTTCACTCCGCCACCCGCCATCCAGAGGGTAAAGCCGTTGGGGCCGTGATCCCGGCCTAGGCTGCTCTTGTTGTTCGAATCGCCCTGGCCCAGCGGCAGGCGACCGAACTCCCCGCCCCAGATAACCAGAGTGTCCTCAAGCAGGCCGCGTTGCTTGAGATCCTTCAACAGCGCCGCGGAGGGCCTGTCCGTCTTGCCGCAACTGTATCGCAGGCCCTCGTCAAGCTTTGTGTGAGTGTCCCAGATCTGCTGCTCGATGTAGAGCTGCACAAAGCGAACGCCACGCTCGACCAGACGGCGCGCCATCAGGCAGCGCTTGCCGTACGATTCGGTGAGAGCATCGTTGAGCCCGTACATCTCCTTGGTCTTTTCGTCTTCCTGCTCCAAGTTCAGGGCATCTGTCGCCGCCAGCTGCATGCGGGCCGCCAGCTCGTAGCTGGAGATGCGAGCCGCCAGGTCCGCCTCGTGCGGGCGTTTTTCGACGTGAGCCTGGTCGAGCCGGCGCAACAGGCGCCTCTCGATCTCAAGGACGGCGTCAGGCCACTCAGGGCGCGGCTCTAGGTTCAGGACGGGAGAGCCTTGGGCGCGAAATCGCGTTCCTTGGCAGTTCGGCGGCAGCCAGGCAGCCTGCCAATTGTCGATTCCCCCGATCGGCAACCCCTTGGGGTCGTCCAAGACGACATAGGCCGGCAGGTTCTGGTTCTCCGTGCCCAGCCCGTAGGAGACCCACGCCCCGGCCGTCGGTCGGTCTCCCAGCAGCCGGCCGGAATGAATCATGTTGAGAGCCGTTTCGTGATTCTGGGTCTCGGTGAACATCGACCGGATCAACGCGATGTCGTCCGCGCACGAACTGATGTGGGGCAGCAATTCCGAGAACTCGAGGCCCGACTCGCCATGTCTTCCGAACTGGTAAGGCGACGGCAGAATGCCCGCGTTCTGCTGCGGGCTCACTGCGACGGCCGTCAGGTCCCGACTTGGCGTCTTCCCCGCGTACTTGGCCAGATCCGGCTTCGGGTCGAATAGATCGACCTGGCTTGGGCCCCCGTGCATGAAGAGCTGGATCACCGCCTTCGCCTTGGGCTCGAAGTGCGGAGGCTTCGGGGTGAGGTCAAACGCTGGCGAGGCTCCGGCGGCAGCCAGCGCCGGGCTTGGCGAGAACAAGTCGGCCCCGAGCAAGTAGGCGAGCCCCGCGCCGTGCAAGCCATCACTGACGCGCGAGAAGAAATCGCGGCGCCCCATCGCCGCGCGCGCGCTCTCGCGATTGGATTCGGGTGGAGTTCTTGCTATTGACATCGGGCCATCTCAATCAATGAAAGCGAACCCTGCCGAATTCAGGACGGCGTGGCAGAGGTTCGCCAATGCCAGCCAGCGGGAGGTTGCCTGGATCGGCGCTTCGCGCCGGTCGCTCGCCAGCCTCCCGGGCCAGTGGCTGCGAAGATCTTCCAGGGCTGCCAAGGACTCGCTGGTCTCGAAGTGCGACGGCGGACGCGACAAGGCTCGCAGAAAGACCTCTCTCACCTGCTTCTCCGCGTCGCTTCCGGCCGCATCAATGATTCTTCCAGCCATGTAGCGTGACAAGTCCCACATCCATTCGCTGTTCATCAGGTGCAATGCCTGGGTCGGGACATTGGACTGGTTCCGGACGATGCAATTCGGTGACAACTGGGGAAGGTCGAATGCTTCAAGCAGCGAGATTGGAGTTCGCGGCTGCTGCAGGGTGTAGATGCTGCGGCGAAAACCCTGCGTCGAGCCAGCGGCGCGATACTCGCCATCGTCGCTCAGCTCTAGGTCCGCCGGGGGGCCGAAGCGGGCGGGGTCAAGGCGGCTCGTGGCCACGAGGATGGAGTCGTACAGCTGCTCCGCATCCATCCGTCGCATCGTCATCCGCGACAGCAAGGCGTTGTCGGGATCGGCTGCCAGTGCTTCGCCGTCCTTGCGCGAAGCCTGTCGATACGCGGTGGAAGTCATCATCAGGCGGTGCATGTGCTTCACGCTCCAGCCGCTCCGCACAAACTCGGTAGCGAGCCAGTCAAGCAGTTCGGGATGCGACGGGGGCTCGCCGGTGCGCCCGAAATTGTCCGGCGAAGCGACGATCCCGCGACCGAAATGGCGCATCCACATCCGGTTGACCATCACCCTCGCCGTGAGCGGGTGATCGGGTTGCGTGAGCCAGCGCGCCAGCGCCAGGCGCCGTCCGCTTGTGTCCGCCCCCGGCCAAGGAGCGACAACCTCGTAGGGGTCAATGTGGGGCGCGAGGAAAGCGGGAACTCCCGGCTCGACCGGCTGTCCCGGGGTGAACGCATCGCCCCGCAGCAGCAGATAGCTGGTCGACGGTTCGCCGCCCATATCCACCAGCGCGTGAAGGCCCGGGTCTGGTCTTAGTTGCGCCTCGGCTTCCTTGATCTGCTTTTGAATGGGTTCGGCCTTCGACTTGAATGACTCGGAGCTCTCCTTGACGTCGTTGATGGAAGTCTCCAGCGTTTTCTTGAACTTCTTGGCCAGGTACTGCTGGACTTCGGTCCGCTCGTCTTCGGCCGTCTCGGAGAGTCTGCGGAGGTCCTCCCGGACGCCTTCCGGCAAGCGGCCGAGCCGTTCCTCCAGCAAGCGTGCCTTGTAGGGGGCCGCTTCCGTTTCGAGCGATTCCTTGAGTTGCTTGATCTTGGCCTTCAGAGGCGCGTTGAACTCATCGACATCCGTTTTCTCGCTCGCCAATCCGATGTTGAGCACACGCTTCTTGGGCTGGACCCAGTCGTACGGGTCGTAGGCTGCCTGCAGGATCGCGCCCAATGAATAGTAGTCGCGGTGGGTAATCGGGTCGAACTTGTGATCGTGGCAACGGGCACAGCCCACGGTCAGCCCGAGAATTCCTGACCCGAGAATGTGCACCTCGTCGGCGATGACATTCATGCGCTCGTCGAGAAAGGCGAATTCGATTTCCCAAGTGGGATCGGGGGCCGTGCGCAGGAACCCTGTCGCGGCTAGCCGCTCGATGAGTTCGGGCGTCACCTCTTGATCCTTCCACGGTGCAAGCTCGTCACCGGCGATCTGCTCGGTCAGAAACTCGTCGAAAGGCTTGTCCCGGTTGAATGCCCGAATCACGTAGTCCCGGTAGCGCCAGGCGTTCTGTCGGCGAGGCGCGTACTCGCCGAATCCCTCGGTGTCGATATGGCCGGCGACGTCCAGCCAGTGGCGGGCCCAGCGCTCGCCGTACTCCGGTGCCTCCAGCAATCGCCCGATCAATAGCCGGTAGCGGTCCTCGCCATCGTCTTCCAAATAACGCTGCACCTCTTTCGGCGATGGCGGCATTCCCGTCAGGTCGAGGTACGCTCGGCGCAATAGGGCCAGCGGCGCTGCCTCCTCGGTATACGAGAGTCCGTTCTCCTCAAGCCTTGCCAGCAGGAAAGCATCGACGGGGTTTGACACCAACCCCTGGCTGCTGACTTCCGGGACTGCCGGCCGTTCGGGCGGCAGGAAGGCCCAGTGGTTGCGATCCTCCTCGGCGATCTGCCGCGTGGGCTCGGCAGCACCCTTGTCGTTCGGGGCGGGCGGAGCTCCGGCGGCCACCCATTGTCTGAGCTTCGCGACTTCCGCGTCCGTCGTGTTGCGCACCGCGTAGTCGTACTGCATGTCGGGAGGCGGCATCTCGCCAGCCTCGATCCTTCGGATGATCAGGCTCGTGTCAGGACTGCCGGGCACCAAGGCCGGGCCCGAATCGCCGCCTGCCAATCGCGTTTCCCGCGTTCGCAGATCCAAGCCTCCGCGCTGCTCGCGCTTGCCATGGCAGACAACGCAGCGCGCCTGAAAGATCGGAAGTACGTCGCGGTCCGTGACAAGCTCCACTCCCAACTCGGCAGCTTCGTGCGCGACACCGTCGTCAATCCAGTGCCGGATGAGAGCGATTTCGCTCTTGGCCAGATTCGAGTCGCCCGGAGGCATCGTGCCAGCGACGATCCGTTCGACCAAGACGCTCCTTGCGGAGGAACCGATTTCGATGGCGGGGCCAGAACTTCCTCCCCTCAGAATGGCTTGGGCCGTGCGCAGATCGAGACCCTGCTGCGGCGCGTCACCGCCATGGCAGGAAAAGCAGTTGGCCTCCAGAACGGGGCGAACGTCTTCGTCGAAGGTGGGCGGCGTGGTGGCGGCGGCAGCGCGGCCGCCACCAAGGACGCAAGCCACGAGCACTGCCGAGAGAGAAACGCAGCGACACACAGCAGGCCAGAAGAGCTGGGATCTCTGCACTGGCGAGCGCCCCTAAGCCAAGATGTCGCTCACGACGGTCCCGTGCACGTCCGTTAACCGGAAGTCACGACCGTCGAAGCGATAGGTCAGCCGTTCGTGATCGAAGCCCAGCAGATGAAGAATCGTCGCATGCAAATCATGGAGATGCATGCGGTTCTCGACAGCGTGATAGCCGAACTCATCTGTGGCGCCGTGAATCATCCCGCCTTTGACGCCGCCGCCTGACAGCCACATCGTGTAGCCGTACGGATTGTGGTCGCGGCCGTCACTCTCCGCATAGGGAGTGCGGCCGAACTCTCCGCCCCACATCACGAGCGTGTCGTCAAGCAGCCCGCGAGCCTTGAGATCTTGGATCAAGCCGGCGATCGGCTTGTCGATCTCTTTCGCGGATGCGTGGTGGCGCCGGGCGACTTGGCGATGGTGGTCCCACTTCTCCTCGTGGCCGCTGTGCGTGCATTGGACGAACCGCACGCCTCGCTCCACAAGCCTCCGAGCCATCAGGCATTGCCAGCCGAAGTCGCTCGTGGCGGGGTCGTCGATGCCGTAGAGCTTCTCGGTGGCCTTGGACTCATCATTCGTGGAGAGGGCCTCGGGAGCTTCCATCTGCATGCGAAACGCCAATTCCAGCGACTGCATGCGAGCTTCGAGTTCGGGATCGTGTGCCTTGTCGACCGCGTGCCGCCGGTTGATCTTCTGCAGCATGTCCAACTCGTAACGCTGCTGGTCCGAAGTCAGGTTCTCATTGGTCAAGTGCTCGATCGGCTTTTCCCTGACGTCATCCACCTTCATCGGGGCATAGCCGATCGGCGTGCCTTGGTAGGCGGACGGCAAGAAAGCCGAACTCCAGTTCTTCCCTCCGCCGTGCCAGAGAGTCGGCTTGATGGTGATAAAGCCCGGCAGGTTCTGATTCTCGGAACCAAGGCCATACAGGACCCAAGACCCCAGGCTCGGCCGCGTGAAGTTGAACGCGCCAGTGTGCAGCTGCAGCATTGCGCCGCCGTGGTCCACGGCGTCTCCGACCATCGAGCGGACCACGCAGAGGTCGTCGACACACGCCCCCAGGTTGGGGAAAAGACTGCTGACCGGAGTGCCGCACTGTCCGTATTGCTTGAACTCGAAGGGAGAGGGCATCAGCCCGCCGAGCTTGTCCAGCGGGGTGAACGACACCTCCTTCTTGATCGGCATCGGCTTGCCCGCATCCGCCTTCAAGCGCGGCTTGGGGTCGAACGTGTCGAGGTGCGAGGGCCCGCCGTGCATGAACAGGAAAATCACGTTCTTCGCCTTGGGAGCGAAGTGCGGCTGCTTGGGCGCAATGGGGTTTTCGACTGCGGTCGCTCCGCGAGGCGCGGCTTGCTCGGCCAGCAAGACATCCAAGCCGAGTGCAGCGAAGCCCAAGCCCGTTTGGCGTAGGAGCTGTCGCCTCGAAGTCGACTGGATCTTGCCGTTTCTGGTCACCGTTCTTCCTCAGTTGACGTAGTTGTATTCGTTCGATCCCAAAAGCAGGCGGCAGAAGCTCTGCCAGCGTTCAAGTCGACCATCGGCGCTGTTTTCGCGAACCGGGTACGCGGCGATGTAGTCGAGCATTTCTTCCACTTCCCCCGATTCCGGCTTGCGCGTGAGCGCGGTCCAATAGGCCTTCTCGATGCGGGTGGAATCGTCGATTCCGTCCAATTGCAGCAGGCGGCTCGCAAGCGCCCGAGCTCGCCCTTGGACGAAATCGCTGTTCATGAAATACAGGCCTTGGGGCGCGACGCTGGTGTTCGGGCGGACGGCTATGCTCGCCGACGGATCGGCAAAGTCAAACAGCGTGAGCAGAGGCGGCATCTTGTTGCGGTAGATCGGCAAGTAGACGGTGCGCCTCCGGGTCTCGTCGGGATGCACGTAGGCTTCTTCGAAACCGTACGAGTCAAGACTCTCCGTGAGAGCCCCTCCCATGCTCAGGTCCAGCGATCCATCGATCGCGAGCAACGAGTCGCGCATCTCCTCGACGGTCAGGCGCCGGCGATTGAAGCGCGACCACATTCGGTTCGCGGAATCCTCTGTCCACGCTTCTTCCGAGATGTGACTCTGCATCTGGTAAGTTGCCGAGAGCATGATCAAGCGATGCATGGCTTTCATTGACCAGCCGTCCTCGGCGAATCGATTCGCCAAGTAGTCCAGCAATTCAGGATGGGTCGGAGGCTCGCCCATGATTCCGAAATTGTTCGGCGTCCGCACCAGTCCCTGGCCGAAGTGCCACTGCCAGAGCCGGTTCACGACAACCCGGCTCGTCAGCGGGTGGTCTGGACTCGATAGCCATCTGGAAAGCGCCAGCCGGCCGCTGCCGGCCGCGATCGGCTGCTGCTCCTCCCCGGCGAGGATGACGGGGAAGCGCTGGCTGACCAGCTTGCCTGGATTGTTGTGGCTGCCACGGACGAACAGGTGCTGCTCGACACTCTCGACTTCCTTTACCGCGTAGGCCATGGCGGGCTCGGGCGGCTCGGCCTTTTCCAAGCGCTCCAATTCCCCGCGCAGGCCTTCGACACGTTCGCGCAACGCGGCGGGCAGGATCTCGTCCAGCGACTCCTTGGGTATCGAGAACGGGCCGTCTCCTCCAGCCGCCCCTTCATCCATGGCGGCAGACGTCAATGTCACCTCCGAGAAGAAACGGTCCGAGCCCGGCGCGAGGTCGGGCTTTTCCGGAAACTCGCCGGCGCCGTCCCATCCCTCGACCTGCGTTCGCCACTCAACCAATCTCTCGATCCATTCCAGACCCCTGGCGCGGAAGCGCTGCTGGTATTGTTCTGCCACCGCGGCGCGGTCATCCTTGGCCGCCTCATCCCACTGCTGCAGGTACAGGCGCAGATCCTCGCCGGGCTTCAAGTAGTCCACCCACAATTTGAGCACCTCGCCATCGAGCCCCTCGCGGGCCGCGACAGCCTCCAAGTCCGCTCCGTCATCGTAGACCTGACGGGCCGCGACCATGTGCCGGGCGAGCTTCGGGGCGCGATGCTCGATGACATGCCGGTACATTTCAAGGTCCAAGATGGACGCGATCCTCTGCTTGGTGTTTTTCACCGCGTCCTGGTGATCCTTGTACCGTCGGTACGTTTCTTCGGGCACCAGAGGTTCGAGGTGCACCTTCGAGACCGTCATCGCCGGATCGAGGCTCGCGAAGTTCTTGACGCTGGCGAAGATCGATGCCATGGAATAGTAGTCTTCGGCCGAAATGGGATCGAACTTGTGGTCGTGGCAGCGAGCGCAGCCCAGCGTGAGTCCCATGAAGACCTTCGCCGTCGTGTCGATCTGCTCATCGATCACGTCGTACTTCATCTTGATCTTGTCCTGCTGGACCAAGGGCTTCGTCCCAACTGCCAGGAATCCAGTCGCGATGACGCCTTTCTTGTTGACCCCATCGCCCCCTTCCGGCGGCAGCAGGTCACCTGCAAGTTGCTCGACGATGAACTGATCGAACGGGGTGTCGCGGTTGAAGGCGTTGATGACGTAGTCGCGATAGCGCCATGTGTACGGCACCTTGATGTCGTCGTCCAGACCCGTCGAGTCCGCGTAGCGCGCCACGTCGAGCCAGTGGCGTCCCCACTTCTCGCCATATCGCGGGGACTCCAACAGACGGTCGACGAGCCTTCTGAATGCGCCGGGGGCTTGGTCTGCCAAGAATTCCTCGATTTCCGCTTCTGTGGGGGCGAGGCCGTGAAGGTCGTACTTGGCGCGCCGCAGGAGAGTGAGTCGGTCAGCGCGGGGCGCCGGGGCAAGCTCCTGCTCCTCAAGCCTCGCCAAGATGAAGTAGTCGACCGGAGTTTGCGTCCAGCCTTCGTCCTTCACGCGCGGAGGCCGTTCCGGCCGGATGGGCTGGAACGCCCAGTGGCCTGTTTGCTTGGCCGTCCATTGCGGCCCCGAATCACGGTCTTGCACGACCGTCTCCGCCTTTGCGCCCGGCCACGGCGCTCCTTGGCTGATCCAGCTTGTGAGGGCTTCGATCTCACTTTCCGGCAGTTTCGCCGTCGGGGGCATCTTGACCAGGCCCTCGTAGCGAACAGCTGCCAGCAGGCGGCTGGTGTGCGGCGCGTCCCTGGCGAATGCCGGGCCCGAGTCGCCTCCCTTGTAGAAGCCTTCGGCCGTTGTCAGGTCCAGCCCAGCGGTCTGCAGCTGCTCGCCGTGGCAGGCGGAGCACTTGTTCACGAGAATGGGACGAACCTGTTTCTCGAAGAACTCTTCCTGCTCGGGGGTTGCGGCGGAAATCGCGGGAGCGACCGCGAGGATGGCCACCAACGGGAGTGAGAATCGCTGTGGTGTAGCCATCGGATGCGCGGATTTCCTGCCCGCTCCCAGTCTATGTTTCGACCGTTGCATTTGCAAGCGCGACGCGGCGGATTTCCGGCCGCGTCCCAAGCTATCCAAGCTGCTCGCGCGCCTCGGGCGCGGCCGCGTCCCGACGACAGGCGTCAGGATGCGGCCGCGAGATCTTCGGTCAGAAGGTCAGCCTGAGGCCGAACTGTATGAACCTGCCGTCGCGCGCCGAAGTGATCCAGCCGAAGTTGGTGCCAGTGAACGTCGAGAAGGACGTGTTGATGTCCTTGTACTGGGTGTGGTTGAAGAAGTTATACATCTCAGCCCGGAACTCGAGATTGATCCTCTCCGTCAGGCTGAAGACCTTCGCAGTGTTGACGTTCCAGTTGTTCTGACCGGGCCCACGGACGGTGCCCGGGCCGGAATTGCCCTTGTTATCGATGCCTGGGTCGGAAAACACGCTGGTGTCGAAGAAGGCACTCGGCGTGCGGGACCCGCGAGACAAGTTCGGGTCGCCCGTTCGATTCGGCATGTCCGCCTCACGGTCACGAGCCGAACTCTGACGATTGAAGACGGTCCAAGCATTGCCAGACTCGAAGGTGGTAATCACGCTCGTGTTCCATCCGTGCAACAGCGCCTTGGGTATGGCGGGCAGGCTCTTGCCCCACTCAGGCTGCCAAACAACCGCCGCGATCCAGCGATGCGGGTGCGAGTACTCAGCCTCGCCGCGCCCCAAGTAGCGGTGATAGTCCCATTGCAGGTTGTGCGCCGCAGTGCGCCACGTCTCCAAGTACTCGGCCCCAAACAGGATCGGGTCCGTAATCGTCTTGGACCACGTGTAGTGGGTGGTGAACTGCAGGCCTCGGTTGAAGCGTCTTTCGAGCTTGATGGTGCCCGCGTTGTAAAAGGAGTTGTTGCCGTGCCGAATCATCCGGATGTCGCGAAACCGTCCGCTCGAATTCGGGCGGAACTGGTCGATGTACTCCGCATCGTCTGGCCATCCGAGGCGGTAGGGCGGGGCGTTGATCGCCTCCCGGTAGGGCAGCTTGGTGCCGCGAGCCCCTTGGTATGCCAGCGACAACACGAGATCTTGGCCGATGCTCTTTTGAATGTCGATCATCCACCGCTGGTAATACGGGTCAACCTGGGACTCCTGGTCAACCATGTGGCACTCGCCCGTGCAGCTCCACGGGAACTGGTAGTATCCGGTGCCTGGGCCGGTGCTCACCGGGAAATCGCCCAAGACCAAGTCGCGCCCCTGAGGGAAGATTTCGCTGAAAGTCAAGTTGGGCTGGTCGTCGTGAATCCCGAGCGCAGCGTTGCTCACTCTCTCGCCTCCCGCGGAAGGCACGTTCGAAGTGGTTCGTGCCCGGATCTCGCTAATGCCCCCTTGGTAGAAGATGCCATAGCTTGCCCGCACCACCAGATCGGGCTGGAACCGATAGGCCAGGCCCAGCCGCGGACCGAAGTTGTTCTTGTCCGACGACAACGCCTTTCTCGGGTAGCCGTCGGCTCGGCCGGGCACGACCAACTGCCAGTCCGGGTAGTTCCTGTCGAGCAGGGCGCAACAGTAATCGCTCGGCGAGTAGGTAGGGATGATCATGTCGTAGCGCAGCCCGAGGTTGATCGTGAGCTTGGGATTGACCTGCCACTTGTCTTCGAAATAGAATCCCCAGACATCGTTCCAAGCCGTTCTCCAAGGCTGCTCGCCGCCGAAGGTGTTCGTTCTGGTCATGCTCGTCGGCAGGCCCAGCATCCAAGAGGCCATCCCATCGCCTCCCAGCGAGCTGTCCACGCTGCCGGACCGCGTGAATGTCTGGTCGAACCTGACATTGCGACCGCCGGCGCTGAGAACCCTCTCGCCCTTGTTGACGTAGTTAAACCCGAACTTGGTCGAGTGGCTTCCGCGCACCCAGCTGGCGTTGTTGCCGAATTGGAGCCCAGGATTGTCGAAGATCGTCGCCCCGCCAATACCATGGCCCGAATACCCTCCAACGCTGATGCTGTGCATGCCGAACCCGACTTCGTTGGGGTCGCCCAGATTCTGGAAGTGGCGATTCCGCGGCGTGTCGGTCTGCGCCAGCTTGTCCATCGTGCCCTGGTCAACGCTGTTGAGATTGGGCCGGGTAAACCCGAAGGTGAAGTCGTTGGTCAGCGTCGGCGTGAACACGCGGGCGTAGCTGACCGAGATGACGTACGAGGAGTCTTCCACATTCCGGTCAAGGTCCGGGAACAGGCCGCCGCGGTTGTCGTCCAGACCGAGAGATCTGGAGTAGGAGACATACACGTTGTCGTTGTCCGTGATCCGATAGTCGAAGCGGCTGTCGATGCGCCAGTTGAAGTTGGTCCGCTTCGAGATGACCCTGTGGTTGCGCAAATCGTCGGGGTTGTTGGGATTGACGAATCCGTTCGACGTCGGGTAGATGTCGTTGATCTGCGCGAGGGCGGTGGTGTTGATCATGCCCGTCGTGCGGAGGTCGTTGTTCACGACGCGATCCCTGATGCTGTTGCCATCCGCGTCGAACCGCGTGGTGAATGGGTTGTACAGAAGCACGTTCGGATCGCCCGGGAAGCGGTTCACCAATCCGCTGTAGTCTCCCTGCCGCTCTTCGGCGGTGGGGACGCGGAATAGATTGCTGCCGCCGAACGAGCCTGAATCCACGCTGCCACTGTTGTTGTCCATGCCTTCGTAGCCGAAGAAGAAGAACGCCCTGTTGCGCACTACTGGGCCCCCAAGGTTGCCGCCGAACTGGTTGCGCTGGAGCTTGTCCTGCCTCTGGCCCGCTTCCGACTCGGCCTTGATAAACGGATTCCAAGCATTCAAGGCCTCGTTCTGGAGGTAGTTGAAGAGGCCGCCGTGGAATTCGTTGGTGCCGGCTTTCGTCATGACACTCGTCATTGAAATGTCCCGACCGCTGGCAGCGGAGAAATTCGCGGTGTCAACCTTGACTTCTTGCACGTTCTCCATGGAGGGGGAGTATTGCGTCCCGCCCAGCCACGAGTCGTTGATGTTGACGCCGTTCATATAGAGGCCGTTGTCGCCGCCCCCGCCTACCTGGACCGCGATTCCCCCGACCGTGTGATGCGAACCAACAGACCAAGTGGCGTTCGCCGCGCCTGTTCTGGGGAACGAGCTCACGTTCGGCGCAAGCGTCGAGAAGGCCAGGAAATTGCGGCCCAGCGCCGGAAGCGCCTCCACCATGGTCTCGTCCACTACCTGCCCCACGACGGTCTGCTCGGTTTGGATCAGCGGAGCTGCAGTCGTCACCTCGACGGTTTCGGTAACGTCGCCGATCTCCATGGCGATGTCGACTCGGACATTGTCATTGGTCGTGATGACGACGATATCCGACACGCCTGTCTTAAAGCCTTCCTGCTCGACGGAGACTTGGTAATTGCCCGCCACCAAGTTGGGAAACGAGAACAGGCCGCCATCGTTGGTCTGCGCGACCGTGGACTGGTTGCGCTCCAAGTCGGTCAGCGTAACGGTCGCGTTGACGATCACGGCACCGGTGATGTCGGTCACCAGCCCGCCGATCGTCCCGCGGAGAAGGAACTGCGCGGCGGCACCGGCTACTAGAGTCAGTGACAGCACCAACAAAGGGATGGAATTCCTGAGCTTCATGGAACGGGGCCTCCTGCCACCCTGGCGAATTGCGACCGCAACATCTTCACCTCTGCTCCGCTTCGGCGTCGTGGCCGCGCGGCAATGCGATACCACAGAGGTTACTTGGCAAACCCACAGGGTGCCGGAACCGTACCATACCGAAGAAGAGGAAGTCAATCCGACCTTGAACGCGACTGGGAGAAGCGGGCTGCAGCACAAGCCGCACGGAATTGTGGCGCACCCTTGGCGGCTTCGGCAGACGGCCGCCCCTGCGCGAAACTAGAAGGGTGATTGCTCGCTATACGCGGCCCGAACTAGGCCGCATCTGGTCGGATCAGAACAAGTACCGGCAGTGGCTCGAGGTCGAGTTGATGGCATCGGAGTCGCTGGCGGAACTCGGCGAAGTGCCGCGCGAGGCGTCCCAAGCCCTGCGGCAACACGCGGAGTTCGACGTGGAGAGGATTGACGCCATCGAGGCCGACGTGCGTCATGACGTGATCGCGTTCCTGACTTCGGTGTCCGAGTCCATGGCGGCGGCCGGCGTGGCGGAGCACTCGCGCTGGCTGCACTACGGCCTGACTTCAAACGATGTCGTGGACACCGCCCAGGCGTTGCTGCTCAAGCAGGCGTCTGAACTGATTGCCGAGCAGCTGCTCGAATTGCACGGAATCTTGCGCGCCCGCGCGTTCGAGTTCAAAGACACGGTGATGGTCGGCCGCACGCACGGCGTGCATGCCGAGCCGACCACGTTCGGTCTCAAGCTGGCCAACTGGTACAGCGAGATCGGGCGCCACATCGAGCGTTTCGACGCGGCCCGGGAGCAGATGCGGGTGGGCAAGCTCTCGGGCGCCGTCGGCACGCTGGCACACATCAGCCCCGAGGCCGAGGATCGCATTTGCGCCAAGCTCGGCCTGAAGGCAACCGCAGTCTCGACGCAGGTCATACAGCGTGACCGGCACGCGCATTTCGTATCCGCACTGGCGAACATCGCCGCGACCATCGAAAAGATCGCGGTCGAGGTGCGGCACTTGCAGCGCACCGAGGTGAGAGAAGCGCAAGAGTACTTTTCCAAGACGCAGAAGGGCAGCTCGGCCATGCCGCACAAGAAGAACCCGATCACCTCGGAGCAGCTCAGCGGGCTGGCGCGCGTCGTGCGCGGCAATGCCGTGGCCGCCTTTGAAAACGTGGCGCTGTGGCACGAGCGCGATATCTCCCACAGCTCGGTGGAGCGCGTGATCCTCGCGGATTCCACCACGCTGGTGGATTACATGCTGGCCAAGGCTTGCGACCTCGTGCGCAGGCTGCTGGTGTATCCGGAGCGGATGGCCAAGAACTTGGAGTCCAACGGCGGGCTGGTGTATTCGGGCCAGTTGCTGCTGGAACTTTCCGCCCAGGGCGTGCTGCGCGAGAAGGCCTACCGCTGGGTGCAGCGCAACGCTCTGCGCGCTTGGGAGGAGGATGGCAGTTTTCGGGAGATGGTCGAAGCCGACCCCGACATCAGCGCCGTGTTAGGGCCGGAGGAGTACGAGCGGGCGTTCTCGCTGCAGCGGCAGCTGCGCAACGTTGACGCGATCTTCGAGCGGGTGTTCGGTTCCGAATAGCCGCAGCCCGCCCGCGCGGTCAGGGTTCGACCACCACCCCGGCCAGCTCTTCGAACATCTTGAAGGCGGCGATGATGTCCTCGTCGCCGTGGCCTTGGGCCACGCCGGCGCTGAAGAGTTCGTGAACCAGGCTGGTCGATGGCAGCGGCACGCCGAGTTCGCGGCCGGATTCGAGCATCAGGCTGATGTCCTTCCGCATCCACTTCAGCGGGAAGGCGGCGTCGAAGTTCCGGCCGAACACGGCCGGCGCCTTGAAGGCGATGAGCCCGGACTTGGCGGCCGAGTTGTCGAGGATCTCGAACATCAGATCGGGCGGCACCCCCGCCTTGGTGGAGAGCACCATGCCTTCGACGAAGCCCTGCAGGGTGTTGGCGAGCACCAGATTCTGGGACAGCTTGGCGTGCAGTCCCATGCCCTGCCCGCCGCAGTAGTAGAGGTTCTTGCCCATGCATTCGAAGTAGGGCCGCACGCTCTCGAAGACTTCCTCGTCGCCGCCGATCATGAAGGTCAGCGTGCCGCTGGTCGCGCCCGGCGTGGAGCCCGTGCAGGGGCTGTCGAGGTAGTGGCAGCCCTCCGCCTCGAACTTGGCGGCGATACGCCGCGCCGTGCTCGGTCCGATCGTCGAGCAGTCCGCGACCACGGTTTTCGAGCTCACTCCCGACAGCACGCCATCCTCGCTGGTGAGCACTTCCTCGGACATCGCCGAGTCCCCGACGCACAGAAAGATGCAGTCGGCGAACGCGCCGACTTGTGCCGGTGTCTCGCAAAAGTGTCCGCCATCGTGCGAGTTCGCCAGATCCTTCGCCTTCGAGCTCGTGTGGCTCCACAGCGCAACTTCGTGGCCACCAGCCAGGAGATGCTCTGCCATGGGCTTGCCCATGAGTCCGAGTCCGAGAAAACCGAGTTTCGCCATATTGAGATTGTATCGGACGGGGCAGGGCTCCCCGGATCCGGTCCAGTGCGCCGCGAGCCTGTGCGAGAATACCCAACCGTGCTGCGTTCAGTGCTCGTCAGCAAGCACGTCTACCGGGAGGCCATTGACCACTTGGCGGGGCGCGTCGCAGTCGACTACAACGACTCGGACGAGAGCCTTTCCGGCGCGCAATTGCGGGCTCGGCTGGGCGGCAAGCAAGGGGCGATCTGCCAACTTACCGACCGTATCGACGCACCCTTGCTCGATGCGGTTCCCGACGTGAGGGTCGTGTCCAACATCGCCGTGGGCTTTGACAACATCGACGTTCCCGCTGCAACCGAGCGCGGGGTGATCGTGACCAACACGCCCGGCGTGCTCACCGACACGACCGCCGACCTGGCCTTCGCGCTGATCTTGGGGGCGGGCAGGCGGATCGGGGAGTCGGAGCGCTACTTGCGGGCGGGCCGCTATACAGGGTGGCGCATCGACCTGCTCACGGGTTGGGACGTGTGGGGTGCAACTTTGGGAATCTTCGGCATGGGGCGCATCGGCCAGGCCGTGGCGCGCCGCGGGCGCGGGTTTAACATGCGGGTGCTGTACCACGACCCGTTTCGCCTCAGCGATGATGCCGAGCGAGAACTGGGCATCGAATTCGCCAAAAAAGAAGAGGTCTTGGCGCAGGCAGACTTCGTAACCCTGCATTGTGCGTTAACGGCCGAGACCCGGCACTTGGTCGGCGCCGCCGAGCTGCGGGCCATGAAGCCGACATCCGTGCTGGTCAACACCTCGCGTGGGCCGGTGGTAGACGAAGCGGCGCTGGCCGATGCCTTGCAAGCGGGAACGATCGCGGCGGCCGGTTTGGATGTGTTCGAGAGAGAACCCAAAATCCACCCGAAACTGCTGGCGTGCGAGAACGCGCTCCTCGTGCCCCACATTGCCAGTGCCACGGTGGCCACCCGCAGGCGAATGTGCGTGATGGCCGCCGAGAACGTGCTGGCGGGCCTGGCCGGTGAACGCCCGCCCAATATCGTCAATCCTGAAGTGCTGGACTGATTCGACCTGCCATGAAGCAGAGCCTGCTGCGCCTGTTCCTCAAGACATTGGATCGGGCTTCCCTGGCCAATGTCATGTCTGCCGGCGTCGCGCGACGCGGGCAAGCGCTGACCGCCCTTGGCAGCGAGGTCGATCTTGGACAAGCGAGGCGAATCTTCGTGGCGGGTGTCGGCAAGGCCGCGCACCCGATGTGCGGGGCGTTGCTCCCGCTGCTGCCGGACGACAGAACGGCTGCAGCGGTGGTGGCGCCGGCGGCGTCAGCCCCACCGCTGCGGGGCGCCAAGGAGTTTGTGGGAGGGCACCCTTATCCCAACCGAGCAAGCGACGAGTCCGCCCGATTCTTGCTGGATCAAGTTGCCGGCCTGGGTGCCGACGATCTCTTCGTTTGCCTCTTGTCGGGCGGAGGATCCGCGATTTGCGAGGCCCCGCTCGATCCATCGGTGTCGCTGGCCGACATGCAGGCGTTCTACGAGGTCCTCGTCACCTGCGGGGCCAACATTGTCCAGATCAATATCCTGCGCAAGCACCTCTCGCGCATCAAAGGCGGACGCTTGGCCCAGGCTGCGCACCCGGCCAGGCAGATGACGCTGTACGTTTCTGACGTGCCGCCCGATGAGCCCTCGTCCGTCGCTTCCGGCCCGACCATGCCGGATGCCTCCACCTGCGAGGACGCTTACCGGACGGCCGAGGAGCTTGGCATCGTTGCCAGGCTGCCCGTTTCGATTCGACGCTTCTTTGACACACGGACTCTCGCTGAGACACCCAAGCCTGGCATGGCCGAGTTTGCGCGAAGCCAGTGGGTCTGCTTGCTAGACAACGCCGCCGCGCTGGAGACTCTCGAAAGCGAAGTGCGGCGCTTGGGCTGGGCGTTCGAGCGTGATCTGAGCGTCGACGACCAGCCCGTCGAACTCGCGGCTGATACGCTCTTGGACCGCTTGCAACGCCTATCCCGTGCCCACCCCGGGAAGACCGTCGCGGTGACGACCGGAGGGGAGCTCAGCAGCCCGGTCAAGGGGGACGGCAGCGGCGGGCGTAATCAAGCGTTCGTGCTGTGGGCTGCCCGCAAGCTCGCCGAACGGGGGCTGCGGGCGACTGTCCTGAGCGCCGGAACGGATGGCATCGACGGCAATTCTCCGGCGGCCGGTGCCATTGCAGATGAGTCCACGGTGCCGCGCGCGAGGTCGCTAGGATTGGATCCGGCCGACTTCGAGCGGCGGTCCGATTCCTTCGGCTTCTTCCGGGAGCTCGACGACCTGATCATGACCGGGCCCACGGGAAACAACGTCCGCGACCTTCGCATCCTCGTGGCTGCGCCGCAGTGACCGGCTCCCTGTGGTATGTTGGCCTGCGTTGCTGCCGCGTCCGCTCCGCTGTGCAGACGAGCGAGCGACCCGTTGGTCTTCCGGGCCGACGCGCACCTGTGTTGAGAGTTCCGATGTCCAAGTTCTTTCTCGCCCTCGCGCTCTGCTGTTCGGCGGTCGCCACTGCCGCGGACAAGCCGAATTTCGTCCTGATCTTCGTCGATGACCTTGGCTACGCCGACATCGGGCCGTTCGGCTCCGAGCTGCACCGGACCCCCAATCTGGACAAGATGGCGGCCGAAGGGCGCAAGCTGACCAGCTTCTATGTGACCGCGCCGGTCTGCACGCCTTCGCGCAGTTCGTTGATGACCGGCAGCTACCCCCGGCGGGTTGGCCTGGATGAGAGCGAAAAAGGGCAGTGGGTTCTGTTTCCGGGCAACCGAGAGGGTCTCAATCCTGACGAAATCACATTGGCCGAGGCGTTGAAGGCGGTGGGCTACAAGACGGCCTGCGTGGGCAAGTGGCACTTGGGCGACCAGCTTCCGTTCCTGCCGACCCGACATGGGTTCGACTCGTACTTTGGAATACCGTTTTCCAATGACATGGGCCACGATTCGCGGAGGCAGCCTTACCGCTACCCCCCGCTGCCCCTGCTGCGCGGAGAAGAGGTGATCGAAGACGAGCCCGACCAACGGCTGATTACCCAGCGCTACACCGAGGAGGCCTTGGCGTTTATCGAGGAAAACAAGGAAGGCCCGTTCTTCTTGTATCTGCCGCACACCATGCCGCACTGGCCGCAGTACTCCTCCGAGCGGTTCGCGGGCAAGTCGAAGAACGGTGCTTGGGGCGATTCCGTGGAAGAGATCGACTGGTCGACCGGGCAGATCCTCGCAAAGCTCGACGAACTCGGAATCGACGACAACACGATGGTCGTGTTCACGTCGGACAACGGCGGCGCCGTGCAGCACGGGGCCAGCAACGCCCCGCTGCGCGGCGGCAAGGGAACGACTTGGGAAGGCGGCCACCGCGTCTGCTTCGTGGTCCGTTGGCCCGGCCGCGTTCCTGCGGGAACGGCGACTGACGAGTTGGCGATATCGGTAGACATCCTGCCGACCTTTGCTGCGCTGGCCGGCGCGTCCGTGCCGTCAGATCGAGTGATCGACGGCAAAGACATCCAGAGCCTGCTATTGAGCGACAAGCCCGAACCGACGCCGCATGTCGCGTATTACTACTACTTCATGTCTCATCTCAACGGTGTCCGCAGCGGGCGGTGGAAATTGCACGTCGCAAGGAAGGGCGGACGCTATCCCGACTATGATTCCAACCCCGTGCTCGAGCTCTACGATCTGGAGACAGATATAGGAGAGGAGCGCAACGTCGCCGACGAGTTCCCACAGGTGGTCGAACGCTTGCAGGCCCTGGCGGAAGTCGCGCGCCGGGACTTGGGCGATGGCAAGCGAGCTGGCAAGAACCAGCGCCCGCCCGGCATCGTGGATATGTCGGTGACGCTCACTTCCAACTGAGGCAGCTACGTATCGGCGGGTTCGGCCGCAGCGGCGAGATGCGACGAACTGCGAGGTTTCGCCGCAGCGGTCCGCGCAGGCAAGGTTTCCGGCCTTGCCCGCCAGCCTACCTCTTCGCTGTGCCGGCAGAACCTACTCGTAGTCGATGAAGAAGGGCGAAGTCCAAGCGATCTCCGGGTCGCCATCGGGCTTGTCAGGGTCTCGCTGGAAGACGCGCACATAGTAATACGCCGCGCCCGGCCCGGCCTCGGAATCCTTGTACGTCAGCGAAGCCTTTAGGCCGCCGGGGCGTTGAGTGAAGACGTATTCGCCGTTCTTGACAACATCCACGCGCAGGATCTCGTCTTGAGCCTCAATCTCGATCCGGATTTCCGGCGGATCCGATGCCGAGGCTTGGAATTCTTCCCCGACCATGTGCCCGTCTGCTGATGCCTTGACGTAGATCTCGTCGCTCGCGGCAAACGTCCGCCGTGCCAGCATGGCGTCGAACAGCGCGTCCCGCGTCGGCGTTTCCGCCCAAATCGCGGCCCACGAGTTATGCGTCGAGCCGTGGTCGCTGTAGGAGACAAATCCGTAGCGGTGTCCCTTGTTGAGCGCGTCTTGGGCAAAATGCCCCGGCTCGTCCACCTGGGTGCCGCCGCGCTTCTCTCCCTCGGGAGTCTGGAACTTCTCGTAACTTCCGCGCGCGCCCTGATAGATCTCGAGCAGGCAGTCAAACGGGGCCGGTTCCCAGTTCCAATCGGCCAGCGGGCCGGCGGCGAACGTGTGTGGCACCACCACGACCTTTTGGCCGTCTTGGCTCAGGGCGTTGTCCTCCATCCACTTCCACATCACGGGGGGCGTGTTGTCGGGCGCTTCAAGGCCCTTTTCGCGATCGATCGGCCGTAGCGGACCGCCGCGCTTGAGGTAGAGGACGTTGCGGTGGCCTCCGGGTCGGGCCATCGAGTGCTCATAGGTGTAGATCCCCCAGAACTTCGGGGCATGGGTGTAGAGGTCGACCATCTTCTGCGCGTACCACCATTGGTAGTCCCGCAGGGAATCCGGCCAACGCCCGCCCAAGATTTCGTTGTGATCGCTCGGACCGACGAAGTCCATCTTCGCCGCGTCTATCGCGTAGCGGTAGGTGTCCTCGATCGAGCCGTCGAGCGCGCTGTGGCCGCGCACGTCGGTGTGCCTGTGGCAATCTCCGAGCAGCAGCGAGTAGGTCTTGCCGCCGGCAGACATGGTCGCCCGCTGGCGCGGTTCGAAGCCGGCTCGGGGTTGCGTCACGGCAACTTCAGAGAGTTCCGGCTCGACAGACTCAACAGACTCCAAGGCAGCCGCGAAGACGTTGTAGTGCAGGGCGTGAAATTGGTCCTTCGGCAGGTTCTCTGGGGAGCGCAGGTCGCTCGCGAAGGCGAGCTGCAGCGCTCCGTCCTGGCCTGCCGCGACTGCCGTCCGCTGCGTGTTGCGCCCCGCGCTGTTGGAGAGCATCACCGGCATCGTCCAGCCGTCCGCGCTCAAGCGCGTGGCGTACACGTGGAACATCTCGTGAGGTTTCAGAATCGTCCAGTGTCGGAACACGACCCAAGCTGAGCCGCCTCCATCGAATCGAACCGTAGGCAGTTCCGCATAGCGGGACATCCTGCCGGTCAGGACGTCAGCGATTTGCGAAACCGGCTCGAAGACGCGGCCATTGGAAAACACCCGAACGCCCAGGCCCCTGCGCGCGTGCAGTCCTTCGCTGCCCTCGGCTGCGCTGGAAGTGGAGTAGTCCTTGCCCCAATTCTTGCCGGCGGTGTCGAAAGCGATCCAAGCCCGATCTGCCGCGTCCACCGTGACGCTGGAATGGAACTCGGCCCTCGGATCGGAAGCGATAGCGATCGGCTCGCCTACGCTCTGGCCGTCGAAAGACGCGAGGAACACGTCATAGTTGCCGGCGTGATAGCTGTCCCAGGAGATCCAGGCCCGGCCCATCGAATCCAGCGCGACCGATGGTTCCCAGTCGCTGGCATCGGACGGCGACACGCGAACCTCGGGCCCCCAGCCGGCGGCGGTTCGGCGTCGGGCGTAAACATCGGACTGCAGATCGCGGAGCGACTGCCAAGTGACAGTGACGTCGCCGTCGGGGCTGGCCGCGGCACGGACGTGGAAGTCCGAGTGAGGGGACTCGGCGACGGTCTCTATCTTGCCGACTTCCGAGTAGTCGCTGATGCTGGCTCCGTAGAGTTGGAAGGTGCCTTCGTCGCGGCCCGACCAAAAGGCCATCGCCCCGCCCGGCACGGCCACAATGGCGGGCAGGTAGTGGTCCCAGTTGCCGTCGCTCAGCACGATCGGCCCGCCCCAGGTGCCTTCCGGGCTTCTGCGGCGCACGACGACTGTGTCGGCGTCGCTGCCGTTCCATTCCACATACGCCATCCACAGGCTGCCATCGGCGGCTGCGGCCAAGGCCGGCCAGTCGGCGGTCTGGTCGGCAGGCGAGACACGCTCGGATTCTATTTCGCCGGCGACCTCGGCGGGTGGCAGATCGGCTGCCCGCACTTCCGGCGTCTCCACAGGCGGTTCGCCGCAACTGGCAAGGACGATTACCAGCAAGATGAGGAATGCCGCCGCAGTGCGTTTCACGCGACGATTATATCGGCAGCGCAGGGTCTCTAGGTGCTTGTCAAACAATAATTTAGGGAATTGCAGACGTGAGTGCCGGAATCATGGATTTGGGCGTTGGCGACTTCAAAGGTCCAGGATGTAGGGTTTAGGGATACCACGATTTTTTGAGGTATTTCCCGGTGCTCGCGAGGTTTGCGAGGACCGGAATGGATCGTCGCCGGTGGGCTTTCCCCTGCGCATCCCTTCCCGCAAATGCACCATTTGCAGCTCTGGCGGAAGCCTGTCCGACCGCTCCAGGTCTTTGCTGGGACTCGCCAACCAGACCCAGCGGCCCACTCAGGCCGCCGCCTGGCCCACGGCCAGTATCTTCCACATCAGTACCTGGCCGACCATGCCTCGCGCCAGCCCCCGCATCTGCGTTTCCGTGTCCGCGTTCCGGACATGGTGCCGCCCGCCGAACTCGGTGAGGTACCGCCATAAATGCGACGCGCTCATGTGATGGTGCGTCCCGTAATGGCCGCGCTTGAACAGCGCCCAGATGCTTGAGCCTATAGTGTTTGCAGTGCGCGCTCTGCTTTGGCTCGTTTTCTGCGTGACGGCTACTGCGGCTTCGGCGGAAGAGTGGAACCGATTTCGCGGGGCCAACGGAGACGGCGTTTCGGCAAGAGCCCGCCCGCCAGCCGATTTCTCCGCGCCGGGCGCTCTGGTTTGGCGCTCTCCGCTCCCGCCCGGCCACTCCTCCCCCATCCTCCACAGCGACCGGATCTACCTCACGGCCGCCGAGGGGGGCGCCCGCACGGACGCGGGCCGCCAGAAAGTCGTGGATGCCGGCGGCGTGGTGTGGACCTATGCGATCGACAAGAAGTCGGGAGCTACGCTGTGGCGCCAGAAAGCTCCGCGGCCGAGGATGGAACGCTACCAGCCAACGAACTCGCCGGTCTCCCCGAGCCCGGCGGTCGACGCTGAAGGAAACGTTTACGTCTTCTTCGGGGACTTCGGGCTGCTTTCCTACGACCCATCCGGGCGAGAGCGCTGGCGCCTTCCGCTTGGGCCCTTCAACAATGCAAACGGCCACGGCACGTCTCCTGTGATCGTCGGCGACAGCCTGATCTTGCTCGCTGACCAGGACACGGATTCTTATCTGCTTTCGGTCTTCAAGGACACAGGCGAGCGGCTTTGGAGGACTGCACGTCCCGAATCGACCCGCTCGTATTCCACGCCGGCGGTTTTCAAGACCTCTTCCGGCCCAGCCCAGATCATTGTCCCGGGGGCATACAGCGTTGCTTCCTACGATCAGAAGACCGGCAATAAGCTCTGGTGGGTTCGCGGCCTGTCATGGCAGCCCAAGTCGACGCCGATCGTCGCCGCCGGCCGCATCTTCGTCAACTCCTGGGAGTGGGCCGGCGGCGGGCGTCACGAGGATGTTCCCGACTTCCCCGCCATGCTCGCCGCAGCCGACAAGGACTCAGACCGCAGGATCTCCGAGCCCGAGCTTCTCGCAGTCGAGCCCAAGAGCCGCTTCGAGATCATTGATCTGAACTCCGACGGCTTTCTAGACCGTCGCGATTGGGATTTCGAGGTCGCCAAGCGCACCGCCTCCAACGCGCTGGTCGCCATCGAGCCGGGCGAGGGCCGCGGCGATCTGACCGACACGCCGGCCGTGCTCTGGCGTCTCGAGAAGTTTCTGCCGAACGTCCCTTCGCCGTTGCTCTACAACGGCTTGCTGTACCTCGTGAAGGACGGCGGGATTCTCTCGGTTCTCGAGCCCGAGACCGGGCGAATTGCGACGCAAGGGCGGCTTCCGCAAGCGTACGACAAGTACTACGCATCACCGATTGGGGCCGCCGGTCGCGTCTACTTGTTCAGCGAGCCGGGCACAGCAACAGTAATCGAAGCCGGCCGTGATTGGAAACCGCTTTCGCAGCACGACTTCGAAGAGCCCGTCTATGCTACACCGGCCCTAGGCGGGCGGCGCATGTACGTCCGCACCGCGGCGGCGCTCTATTGCTTCCAGGGCGGTTGAGCGGAGCATCTTTGCGCTCGGTTGAATGCGGGAAAGTCAGATCCTTCCCACCGGCCGAAGACCCGCGCCAGCGGCTCCCGTCAACGAATCGCCGAGCTCAGTGCGGGCCTGATCGGCAAGACGCTCAAGCCGCCCGACGACGCTGGGATGCTCGGCGGCGACGTTCTTGCTCTCTTCCGGGTCCTGCTCGAGGTCGTAGAGCGCCAAGCTGTGCTCGACATCCGTGACGTTCCCGCGTTTGCCGCCGAATCCGGTCGCAGCTGGGTCGGGGGTTTGATGGTCGACATGAGGGAACTGCAATTTCCAGCGACCGCTCCTTACGGCTCTGAGCTCATTGTTCCAGTAGTAGAAGAAAGGCCGCCGCGCGAGCGATGGGTCGGCCTCGTCTCGCAGAAGCCTGGTGAGATCGATTCCGTCGATAGCCTTCTGCGGCAGGGGGGCGTCGGCGAGCCTGGCAAACGTGGGAAGCAAGTCGAACACCGTCACAATGTTGGAGCTCACCCGGCCCGCTCCAATCACCCCGGGCCAGCGGATGATCGCCGGTACGCGCACCCCGCCGTCAAAGGTCTGCTTCTTCCCGCCCCTGAGCCGGCCCGGGGAACCGCCGTGGTCGCCGAAGATCAGCCAGGGACCGTTGTCGGACGTAAAGACCGCCAGCGTGCGCTCGTCGATTCCAACTCGCTTGACGGCGTCGAGCACTTGCCCGACCGAGTCATCGATCTCCTCGAGGACGTCGCCGTACAGCCCTCCGCCGCTCCTACCGCGAAACCGATCGCTCGCAAAGATCGGGGTGTGGGGCATGTTGTAGGCGAGGTATAGAAAGAACGGCCGGTTGCGGTTGCTCTCAATGAACCGCACCGCCCGCTCGGTGTAGCGACGGGTCAGCAGCGATTGGTCGGGGTGTAGCTCGATCGTCTCGTCCCCCTCCCTCAGGCCGATGCCCGCCTTGCCCTGGCGGCGAACCTCGAGATCCATGTCAGGCCCCATGTCGTTGGATGCGGGCGTGCCGAAGAACTCGTCGAATCCGTGGCGCAGGGGAGAAAAGCTCTCGTGATCGCCGAGATGCCACTTGCCGAACAAGGCTGTGCGGTAACCCCTCTTCTTGAGCATTTCCGGCAGCAGCGTTTCATCGGAGTGTATGCCGATCTTTGAGCGGTACGGCACTACGCCCGTAATGCCGACCCGCACGGGATAGCAGCCGGTCAGCAAGGCCGCCCGCGACGGCGAGCACACCGGCGAAGACACGTAGAAGTCCGTGAACCGCAAGCCCTCGGCGGCCATGCGATCGAGCCGCGGCGTCTTTTGGGAGGTCGCACCGTAGACCCCGATATCGCCAATCCCAAGATCGTCTGCCAGTATGACGATGAAATTGGGAGTGCGGTCGAGGGATTGCGCCAGTGAAGCTTCTGCGAGGAGCCAAGCGATCGCCAAGCAGGAGGCTCTCATTGGGTCAACTCCAGCGCGCGCGGGTCGTTCACTCTGAGCACGCCGAAGCGCGCGTCGTTCTGGGCGCTGACGTAGAGATACCCGCCGCGGTAGACCAAGTCGTGACCGTTGTCGTATCGAGGCTCGCCTTCGAGTAGGACTTCGCGGCTGGGGAAGAGATCGCCGTTGCGGTATTGAGAGATCGAAACCGGGTGCGCCAGGTCGGAAACGTCGATCGCTTCTACGCATTCTCCGCCGGAGACGAACAGCGCCTTGCCCACGATCGTCATGCCGGTGGCGTCGATGTCGCACACCGGCAAGTTGGCGGTTTGGAAGATCTCGGCCGGGTTGCTCAGGTCGACGACCGAAACGCGGTCGGGTACGAAGGCGCCGAGATAGGCGACGCGACCGGACACGGCCACGCGGTTGGCGCCTTCGATATCGAGGCGCGTCCCTCGGTGGGCAGGGCTTTTCAATGTCAGATAGCGAGGGGCGGATTGCATAAGGAGTTAGGAGAGGGGCTGGACAAACGCGCGGTGGTTGTGCGATAACTCGCAGAGTGGGACCGCAGCACATCCCGTTAGGCGAGGTCCGGGTCC
>JAJDTX010000037.1 GCA_022826925.1 Bryobacterales bacterium | reverse complement strand
CGCTCTCCGAGCCCGTGAAGACCTCGACCGTGAGGGCAAGCGGGCTTCCGGTCTCGTCCCTCGGCTCGTTGCTATCCCAGCTGCCGTCGTAGAAGTCCTCGTAGTGATCGGCAACCTTCGCGCCGCCGACCCAGTAGATCGGCAAGCCTTGCTCAGAAGTGGAGAAAATGGTCGCCGTGTAGTCCCGGGCATCGACGTCGGCGGTGCTGGCGAGCGCCCGGAAGCTGGAGCTGAAAGAGCGCAGGGCGGCCCGTCCGCCGGCTGCAGCCGCCCGGACATGCCTGTCGTACGCGACCCTGCCCGAAGAGCGGGCGTTCCTCTTGTTGCTTGTCACGAACAGCAGCCGGAAGCTGTCGCCGGGATCGAGGCCGGCCGGTGTCAGCCCCCAGGTCATGGGCACCTCCCCGGCGACCGGCGCCTCGTCGTCCCTAATCGTCCCCGCTGAGCGCAGGGTCGCGCCCAAGCCATGCAGATCGGCGTTGACCGCGTTGCTCAGCTCCAGCACCACGGTCTCGTCGCCCTCTTCCAGCACGTCACCGATCACCGTCACGCTGACCGTCTTGGTCGTCTCGGTCGGCGCGAACGTCAGCGTGCCGCCGGTCAGCGCTTGGTAGTCGGTCCCGGACGCCGCCGTCCCCGCCGCAGAGTCGGCGTAATCCACCGTCACTTGCTGCGCGCTCGCCGGTGCCAGCGTGACCTCGAAGGCCAGCACTGGACTCGCTCCGGCCCCCCCTTCGATCACGCTCGGCGCACTCACCGACAGCACCGGCTTCGTCTCGTTCCGCAATTCACGGTAGAATCTCGCCACCACCGCCCCGCGGGCGGTACGTAATTGCAGTAGCGGGACGTCTGGGTAGTAGGCGCCGCTGTAATCGATGAAGTACGTGCCTCCTACAGTCACCGGCCGCTCCAGCGTCAAGATGACTTCCTTTCCGCCGATGGAGATGTTCGAGGTCTGGATGTAGGACCGCCTAAGGCCTTCGTGCAAGTCGACACGGAAGAACGAGAGAAACGGAACCACCGCTGGGTCCATTTCCTCGGCGAACGTGATCGTGACCCGGTCTCGATCAACCGATAACGAATCTATTTCAACGGTCGACGCGCTAGGCTCGACAACCGTGAAAACGCCTGATAGCCCGTAGAGCCTCTGCTTGGATCCCTTCACCTTCCGCTCGCTTGCGTCCAGTTCCAGTCCCTTTGTGCCTGGCCTGCCTAAAGCGACAGCACCTTGGAGTGAGGTGCCGAGATACCTGTTGTCGGAGTCCTTGGTGCCGTCTTGTTCCGACCCCGTGTAGACCACGACACTCTTGCTCGTCCTGATTCCGGACTCATCCCTGGGATCGTTCGAGTCCCAGTTGCCGTCGTAGAAGTCCCGGTAGTCGTCGGCGACCTTCGCACCGCCTACCCAGTAGATCGGCAGGCCGCGATAGAACGTGGTAGGGACAGTTTCGGTATGCACTCGGGCATCAAGGGTGGCAGTGCTGCCTAGCACCCTGAAAATTGAACTGTAGGGCCGCAAGGCGGGCCGGCCCTGGCCCGCTATAGTCTGGATATGCGAGTCGTACGTCGCGCTGCCTTGCGCTTGGGCATCCGACCCATCGGAGGTCACGAAGAGCAGCCGGAACTTAGCTCCGGGCAGGAGGCCATCTGGAACAAGTGTCCAAGTACTGGGCACCTGCTCGCCGACCGGATGGTCGTCGTCGCCGATCGTGCCAACGGCTTCGAGCGTGGTGCCGCGGCCGTCCAGTACTGCGCCGCTGACGCCGCTCAGTTCGAGCACGACGGTCTCGTCTCGCTCATACATGCTGTCGCCGTTGACGGTCACGCTAACGGTCAGCGACGAGGTGCTACCGGTGAACGTCAGGGTCCCAGTCGAAATCGCATCGTAGTCCGCGCCCGAGGTCGCCGTGCCTGTGGTTGCATCGGCGTAGTCGACCGTCACGGTCTGCGTGCCAGAACCGGACAGGCTGACCTCGAAGTCCAGCGTGGCCGCCTCACCTGCCCCTCCCTCGCGCACCGCAGGCGCGCTCACTGACACGAAACGCGGCGTGTCGTTATGGACCTGACGCGATGTCAATCCTGCCACCAGTGTCCCGTTAAGGCTGCGCATCGGCCGCACCCCCGGCGTGTGGCCCACGGTGACCGCTTCCCCCGCAATCACCGAGCTCGCCAAGGTCAGGCGCACTTCCTGCCCGTCGAGAGTCGCAGCTGATACCGCCCTAGGTTCGTTCCCGACGCTCACGGCGAAGTCGCCCGCCTCCGGCCCGAACTCTGGGTCTAGACGCTCTCCGTAGGTCAGCGTCAGCTCCGATCCGTCCACCGAAATCGAGACCGGCTCCAGCGCCTGAGCCCCAGACGCCATCACCGTAAACACCCCCGAAAAACCGTATAGCCTTCTCTTGCTTGATTTCGGCCCCGCCTGCCCACTGAGCTCGCTACCGTCCGTGTCCGGATTGCCGATCGCCACGGGAGTGCCGGGTGTTCTTCCAAGGACTCGTCCGTTCATCTGCCCGGTTCCGTCGCTGTCTGACCCGGTGAAGACGGTTACCGCGCCTGTCAGCCCCCCAGACTCGTCACGCGGTTCGTTGGAGAGCCAGCTCCCGCTGTAGAGGCCGACGTAGTTGCTGGCCACGAGGTCTCCGGCCAGCCAGTACACCGGCACTCCGGACTCGTAGTCAGTGGGGCGACTTGCCGTGTGGTCACGGGCATCGATCGCCGCCGTGCTTCCGAGAACTTGGAAGTGCGCAGCATATGGCACCAGAGCAGCTCGGCCTGCACGTGCAGCCGTCTGAACACGGCTGTCATAGTCGGCGATGCTCGCCGTCTCGGCGGTGCCCGTCGTCGAAGTTACGAACAGCAGCCTGAAGCGGTCCCCCGCTTGAAGGCCTGACGGAACCAGCCCCCAAGTCGGAAGGACCGTCTGGCCGACTGTCGGATCGTCGTCACCGATCGTGCCGTCTACGTCCAGAGTGCTAGCAACACCCTCGAAGGTTGCCCCGCTGGGGTCGCTCAGCCGCAGCACTACGGTCTCGTCGGGCTCGTCCGCGTCGTCCCCCCTGACCGTCACGCTGACGGTGCGGGACGTCGTGCCCGCCGGGAATGTCAGAGTCCCCGCCGAGATCACGTCGTAGTCATCGCCGGCTGTGGCCGTCCCGGTGCCGGCATCAGCGTAGTCCACCGTTACGGGCCCGCTCGCGGCCGGAGCGAGGGTGACCTCGAACTCAAGAGCGACAGTCGTTCCGGAGCCTCCTTCGCCCACTTCCGCGGGGCTGACCGACAGCGTGGGGGTGACCTCGAAGACCGCCGAGAGGCCGTAGAGCCGCCGCCGGTTCGTCTGGGGCTGGCCACCCGCTCGGAGCTCTTGTCCGTTGGTAGCTGGGAAGCCGATGAAAGAACGCCCGCGGCTCTCTCCCAAGTACCGGCCTCCCCTGCTGCCATCACTGTTCGAGCCGGTCCAGACCACCTGTGTGCTAATGAGTTGGCCCCGCTCGTTTCGGACAGCTTCCGACTCCCAATCCCCGTCATAGAAGTCCTCGTAGTCACTCGCGACTCGCGCTCCGTTTACCCAATAGATCGGGACGCCCTTTTCCGTGGCGGTATAGGTGGTTCCCGTGTGGTCCCGAGCGCTGACCGCCGCAGTGCTTCCAAGGGCCTTGAAGTGGCTGGCGACCGACCGCACAGCTGAACGGTCGCTGCTGGCAGCGGCCAGGACGAAGTTATCGTAGGCCGTTATGCTCGTCGCGGTGGCCTGATGATTAGTCGAAGTGACGAACAGCAGCCGGAATTCATCGCCGACGCCGAGACCGCTAGGGACTAGGTCCGAAGTGGGGGGGACCTGAATTGTAGTTGTCTGAGCCGCGGCGTTCGGCAGACATGCGAGCAAGACAGAAAGTATCGCGATTCCGGCCCCCGCCAACGATGTGAGCCGAGGGAAACCGGCATCCGCTTGAAGGAAGGGTCTCCTGTCCGCAACCGGTCCGGGAACGCTCAAATGAATGCGGTCAGGCGTGACAGATTGGCTCTCGGAAGTATGCACCTCTGGATCAGGAAAGCGAGTTGACACGGCCCTCAACATACGATCCACTGGCCTTGCAAACCCTATGGCAAGCCCTATGAGCCCGCTCTTGGCAAAGGTGCCAACAGGCGCATCCGTCGACGCCGGAGCAGTTTTTCGGACCACGGGGGGGGATTCTTGGAAGCACCGGCCCTACCCGGCCCTCGACTGAACTTTCGCTGCACAGCGGTTATCAGCATTTATCAGGTGTGCAAGATTTCGGACCCCAAGAACACCGGCTTTGACGGATGGCGGGAACTATGCTGGACAGCAGTCAAGAATCCCTCGGATTCAAGTTTCGTCGAGGCAACCAAGTCAGGTTCCGTCGCAGATCAAAATACCACAAAACGTCATCGATCGTAAAGAATTTGAAGCCTCGGCCGGATGGCAGTAGTCAATCCCCCTGCCTACGGGACAAGCTCGACGCCGAAACCACCACGGACTGTCGCTCCCGTTCCAATCGTGTGCGAGTGACGTGATCGTAGAGTCCAAGTCCCGACCGCACCCTGCGGGCCATCCTGTGTCCTTCCCACAAAAAATCCCACTAGCGAAGCAGTTGCGGAAAGCGCGTCGGAAAGATCGACGTATCGATCGCTGGTGCGATCCAATTCGATACTCAGGGCCGACGGAGAGGTGTCGGAGAAGTAGAGTAGCCGTTCGCTGTCGATCTGGACCCGAACTCGATCAAGGTAGATGGTGCTGATGGGTTCGCCTGTGCTGCCGTCAGCCGTTCCACCTGCACCTGCATACCTTAGGGGAACTCCTTCCGTGGTTTCTAGCCCGCTGATTGCCACGCTTAGAGTTCCAGCATCGTACTGCCCCCTCTGGGGCTCGTGCCAACGTGCCATCAATTCGACCGCACCGGTATAGAATTTCGTGCCCTGCACTGCGACCGTCCTGCCGCTGTACCTCGAAGTGCCTCCAACTGGGAACCTGTAATCGTTGTAATTGGACGGAGACAAGGGACTGTAGGCAAACGCGTTCGGTCCGTTCTCGTCTTCTTCGATCCGGTCGCGATATTCTGACCACGCGTTCGGAGCTGTTTGCTTCCTCCAAGCACCGAAACGGGTGTAGTCCGTCGATTCCACCCACATCTTGATCCGGCCTTGCGCCCGCTCCCAGATTTCGTCGATCCCTCCCGCGCTAAGGGGGCGGAATGGCATGCCGTCGGCGCGGGTAAAGACGCCTCCCCGGCCTTCTGCCGCTGCGTCCGCGAGATCGGTGGGAGAAGCAAGCGCCGCCAAGACAAGGTCGATTGCCTCCAGCGCTGCTGCGTCCTCGGGACTTCCGTCCTGCGCCGTTGGGTAGCCGCTAGACCACTTTCGCGGATCGCTTCGCGGAACCGCAGTGTCACTGGCGAAGTCCCGTCCGGGCAGTGCGTTGTCTGCTGTTCCGAAGAGTCGCGAACGAACACGCTCGTTAATCTTGCTCCAGACCCTCGAACGCTCCCTCAACGCCACGGCGTCTTGTCCCAGCAGAATTACTGCACTCAATTGGTCCCTGAGCTCGTGAACCTCATGGCGGGCTAAAAGAGTCAGGTCCCTGCCCAAGTAATCTCGCACCGCCCCCTGTCTCGCGAACGCCTCCTCCAGCGGTAGTTTGTACGTATCCTGGATCTTCCGGCCTTCTTCTAGAAGCAGTATTTCGTCATCCCAGTCCGCCTCGGTCCGAGTCGTTTCGGGATTCGGGCCGAACAGCGTCCCCCGCAAAGTGAGGATCCCGTCCTCGATTTCCGAACCCTCTGGAAGGACTGCCGTCGGTGCAAAGTTTATGTCGTCTAAGATCTCAGTGTCCGTCTGATCTGTATCGGGCGGATCTTCCACCATCACCGCACCGAAGGTTCCGACTAGGAATTCGGCCCCATCCCTACGGGTCCCGATCGACCAATATCCTACGGCCTCGTGGCCCGCCTGCTCTCCCGTCCCGAGCAGGCTGCCTTCAAACGATGACTTCGAGACGGAAAACCACCGCTCAAAAGCATCCTCGTAAACGATCTGCGCCGAACTCTCCGCTTCTTGCTCGACCCGCCAGTTGGCATCGGACTCCAGAGTCGCATTCGGGAGATAGATTTCATCTACCCGAGTCCCTCGATGGAACCATGGTCGGTCTCTCTCCGTCTGCAAGCTGGTAACAAGTCCCTGAACGGAGTTGTTGTCGAAACGAATCTGAAGCGCAATGCTGCCCCTGTAGAGCCTTCCCTTGCCCGTCGTGACAGTCGTCCCCCCTAGGTAAACCGCGTCCCCGGAAATGTTGATGTCAGACGTCCTCTCCGTGGTCGCGATAATCGAATACGCAAATGCTCCGGAAACCGTTCCTGGCCCAGACCGCCCGAAAGCTCTTTCGGCATTGCCACCTCCGCGAACCTGTGTGTCGACCGCCCCGTATCGCGTGCTTTCCGTGAGACCAAAGACGGCACTGGACCGCGACAGTTGAGCGCTGAAGAGGTTACGAGCCGCGACTTCGCTCTTCTTGGCCCGTGCGAACACGCCGCCACCCCGCGTCTCGGTAGCGGCTTGGAATGCCTTGAGGCTCGATAGCGCTTCTAGCACGGTGTCGAACCGCTCGATCACGTGCTCCCTCTGACCGATCAAATCACTAGACAGACTCAACGTTTGCCATTTATTTACATTAGCATCGAATATTTTTCCGATTTCAGTTACTACTTCCCTCCAGAGCAGCCTTACTTCTGTCGTGAGGAGTCCTTGCAAGGCTTGGTCGTCCCCGAGGGCACGGAACAGTGCTTCGGCCGTGTTTCTCATCTCCACGATCTCGGCACGGACGCCGTCCACGATCCGCTCGCTTCCCGATGAGGCCCATTTCTGGCCAAAGAGACCGCCAATCGGGAAGCTGCCGCCTCCCACTTCGATCCGCGATCCTTGCTCATTCGCAACCGTCTCCTCGTCGTCCACCGAAAGCGTCGGGCCGCGTTTTTGAAGGTATGGGCTGTAGTAACCTTCACTCGCTTCCGTGCCGTGTGGTGGTAGATCGAAGCGCTGGCCTCGCAAGGAGCCACTTTCCTCCCAGACGTGATACCTCTTGTCATCGGACACGACATCGCCGTGGCCACTCTTCGGTAGCAGGGCGGAGGTGCCGACCCGGTAGCCGCTTCGATCCTCCCGCCAAGTAGCTGAGAGGGGTGTTCCAGCGATTGGACGCACTTCCGGGACGAACTCTGCCGACCAGTGCCCGTTGCGGTACCGTAACGTATAGGAACTTCCATTCGCCGCAGTGATCGAGTCCCCATCCGAGACCGGTCGCTCGTCACTGGTCCAATTGCCGCCCTCCCGCTCAAGGATGATGGACCCCGAAGTTCCGAGAACAACTTCCTGCACTAGCCTTTCCTCAACTGGAACCTCCGTTCTCTGCGGCCTCGTCGACGGGCTTCCGCTGAGGCTGGCGTTTTTCGCTGCCGTGGCCTCTGAGCCGACGTTCTCCTTGGCGCGACGACCGCCACTTTGCCGCGACCAGACGAAGTGCTCTGCGGCACCCGGTGCCGCAGACTCTGTATGCCGCGAGTGCTGCGGAGACGGACCGAGCACCGCGCCGCCAATACTTTCCGATGGAGGGATCCACCGGACCCGACTGGCCTGCCAGTGTCGGTGATCCGAAAATGCTGCGGAGGAGGCGCTGACGGCTCCATCGAAGCGCCATTTGCCAGGTTGGTGAAGATGCGCCTTGCGAGCGCTAGTGTGCTCCTCAAGCCAAGAGACGGGAATCGGGTCGATGATCGTCCCCAGAACGCCAATTGGCTGCTGTGCCTCTACCCTAAAATCGCTCGTCTCCCGCGATGTCGGCAACATTGGCGCTGGCGATTGCGGGACTAGGCCAGAGCGGGTCCGGCCGCATGCGAGGTCGGCTGGGGCGAGCAGTATGTTGTCCGAGACGGTTACTTGCCTTGCCGTATCGTCCACCTCTCGGGCCAAGTCAAATACCAGCTCGTCAGGCAGTAGTGTCGCGGGCGCGGTCTGAGAGCCAATCGTGCAGTCAAGTGCGGAGCCACCACTGATCTCGCCATGGACTGTGCCGGTAGACCCGGCCGCTACTGCGAGAAGAGCTAATCCTGCGTGACGCAGCTTATGCAGTGGTTCGTGCTTCGCTACAGGGCGGCTTCCGGATGCACGAAGGAAGGCCAGCAGTTGCTTTGGCTGGGCTTCCAGCCCCTGCCCCGTTCCAAGTGGAGAGCCCTGGCCATTCTGCGACGTGCCAGCACCCTGTTCTATGGCGTTCCTTGTTGCTTTACGGTGCGACCGTACCGACTCTACTGAGCTACCCTGTCCAGTCCAGCGCTCACTATACTCCGCCAACTGGGCAAGCGCGTGTTGCAGCCCTCGACTCGGTCCAATCGAGCGATCGTCCTCACTGTCTGGATCGTCTTTCCCCCGCTTCGGAACAAGTCCAGTGAGACGAACCACCTTCGGGGGCCATGGCCACTCGGCGACGTTCACGAATTCAGGCGCTGGCTTCATGCTTGATCCTTATTCAGAACTGGCGGGCCTAACCCCGCACGACAGCTGCTCGCGAATGCTCTCCACGCGTTGCAAGTCGCCCTCGTCCGATCGCGTCACTGGGCACTCCGAGTCTTGGGGCCTTCAGCGCCTCGCTCTCTCTTCCCCCGAGTTCCCGGTCGAACCAAGACGGATGAGCGGGTGCCGCGGCATACGATCAGCACCGAACACTTCAGCTTCGGGAACGCTAATCTCTTCCGCTCCTGTAGGGAACGAGGTCGGATACGCTGCGCTGGCAGCGGAAATCCCGGCAGCGCTTGGCGCTGTTGCTCCACAACAGTGATCGGAAGAGTGCGGAGACTGCCGACTGGAGTCGGCAGCCGACTCGCTAGGCTGGGCTGACTGGCGCACCCGCTCTCGGATGAAGGTCGGGATTGGATCGACTGCATGATCGGCTTCGTCGCCGAAAATCGTCCATCCCTCAGTCCAGTTCCAAGGCCCGAATGCACCCTTGTATGCCGCCCGACGTCCCTGGGAATCTTGCTCGCTGCAACCAGACTCTGGACGTCCCCCGGAGAGCGCGAGCGAGCCGCTGCGTGGACGTGGGTCAAGGTTCCGCTCGTAACGCGCACTTAACAGTGCCGGCGAAACATCAGCGAACTCGATGTACGGTGCAACACTCTCCGCTACTTGTGCCACGCCATAGAGCCCGCCGTTCCCATGGAAGATCGCACTCCGCATGCTGCTACGACCATTCAGGAAGCTCTCAGCCCCGTCGCCCCCGGCGCTGATCGCCCTTCCGTCGAAACCGGTCACGATCAAGCCGTCGGCCACTAGGTCGGCCTTTGAGCCTAAGCGGATCCCGTCGCCAGATCGCCGTGCCGATCCAAGGACAACGCTCTTTACGAGCGTCGCGTGGCAGATAGTTGGCGCACCCTGCAGAATCGTTTGGTTTCCCACCCCTGTCGCGACGATGCCATGGCCCCCTTCCGGCCCGAGTTGAAGGAAGAGGTGCCGCACTCTGCCCTGCCACCCGTGCGACCAAGTCAAGGCGCTTCCTCGCACGCCGCTCGACACAATGAATTCCATTCGGGCCTCACCGCCTCGCAACTCGATTCCAGTTCCGAGGCTTTCGTGTACTTGCACGTGCTCGATGGCCGTTCCGGAGCCGATTCCGTACAGGGCAAGTGCCGGGCTGGCCGAGCTACCACCGCCCGCGAACTCCACCCGCAAGAAGCGCAACGTGCCACTTGAGTCAGCAGGTACGCCACCTCCATAGTCCAGACGAGCCTCCCAAGGCGAACGAACAAAGTCTTCCCCTGCCCGAACCGCCGGGGCGCGGCCTAGAATCGTCAGGCCGCCCCAGCAGCCGGGCATGCGACGGCCGACGGGCGCATCGCAAGTCAACACTACCGGTTCCTCACGAGTTCCACGCACCTCGATCTGGCCACCCCGCTCAACGATGATCCTCGCATCCGGACCGAGCCCTCGGACCTGCGTGCCGGCCTTGATCGCCAGAGTGGCTCCTGACTGCACGTGCAGTGGGCCTCGGAGCTTGTAGACCTTGCCACTGCTCCAGACTTGGTCTTCAGAAATAACTTCTGGGCCATCTGTCCCGCTGATCATCAGAGGCCCTGCCGACCAGACCTTGAACTTCGCGTGGGCGATCTTGACGAGCCTGACCGCATCGGCACTGCGGACCTCCGCAACGAACTGCCACGAGCCCTCTTCGGGAGTCACGCCGTGCCAAGTCAGATCCTTCTCGGCGAAGTCGAAGCGTCTCGCCACGTGGGCACCTTCACCCATTCCGAACTCGTCGACAACACTTTCCTTCAGCGACAAAGCTCTTTCCCCGGGGCGGAAATAGTACCGGCGGCCAGTAGCGATATTCTCGAGGTAGTAGAAGAACGTGTACGCTTCGTCGTCGTCCATCGGGTCGATCGTCCGGAAGAGCCGAACAGGCTCCCCCTGTGCGTAGACGGTCCGGTCAGTCCAGATGGCGAACCGCGCCGAAGTTCCCAGAGTCGGGCCTGGTCCCGGGGGTGCCTGTCGGACGGATTCGTGACCGGGCAGATCACCGGCGCTCACAAGTTCCGCCGAAGTGACTTTGAGATCTTCCGGGTGTGGAACCGAGTCCGGGACATCGGTGTGGGCCAGCCTTAGCTGGGCTCTTTCGCCCATGACCGCACTAGACGCAGGTCTTGTTTTGCTGGCAGCTACGACCCTGAAGACCGCCGACAGACCGTATAGTGGCAGTTCTAGGGTCTTGCGCCTCATCTTGCCGGAACTCATCTCGTGCCCCGACTTTCCGGGGCTCCCAGTGCGGACCGCGGCGAATTCCTGCGCACCCAAGTGCCGACGATCTGCATCCCTTGTCCCATCACTCGAAGATCCCGTGAATACCTCGATGTCGGTTTCCGGCGTTTCCCCGAATTCGTTCCTTGGCCCATTGGAAAGCCAGCTGCCATCGTAGAAATCGCTGTAGTTGTCGGCCACTCTGGCTCCGCCGAGCCAGTAAATCGGGGTCCCGGGGTTGCGCTCCGTGTCGAAGGTTGCCGTATGGTCGAGGGCGGCGACCTGAGCTGTGCTACCCAGTACGCGAAATTGCGAGCTGTAGGGTCGGACAGCGGCTCGCCCCCCCGCGGCAGCTGCTCGAACATGCTCGTCGTAAGGGGAAATGCCTTCTGGCTTGGCATTCCTCACGGTCGACGATACAAAGAGCAAGCGGAACCAATCGCCAACGCCTAGATCTTTGGGGATCAACTCCCACGAGGAAGCGACATCCACGAACCGGAAATCGTCATTGAGGATCCGTCCGGTCCCGTCCAACTCTGTTCCGCCCCCTGCCAAGACCGCGTTCGTGGCGTCGCTCAGACGCAATACTACGGTCTCATCGCGTTCCTCAAGGCCGTCCCCGTGTACGGGAACTGTGATGGTCTTCGACCTCTGGCTGGGTCCGAAGACCAGCGTTTCCTCGGCTAGGGCTTGGTAATCGGCACCGGGAGTCGCCGTGCCCACTTCCGAATCGGCATATTTCACTGTCACTGGTTGGCCGCTCGGCACGTCGAGCGTCACCTCGAATTCGAGCATGGATGTCGCACCGCTGTTCCCTTCGACCACACTGGGGGAACTGATGAAGAGACTGCGGGGCGTGATGTTTCGCACCGACTGGTCGGAGAGCAGCGTCGCATGCAAGCCGACAGCGCTCCGAACGGGGACATCGGCGGGTGTGTAGCTGAGGCTAACCGCTTGTCCGGCTCTGACATTGTTCTCCAGTGTCAACGTCACCTCGAAGGCGCTAACTCTGACATCAGAGACGCTCGCGGCATTGCCATCGACGGTCACTCTGAAGTTGTTCGGGCTCGGGACAGAACCGGTGTCGAGGGCCTCGCCGTAGGTCAGCGTTAGCTTCGCCCGCTCGACTGCCAGAGAATCCGGAATCAGCATCGACTGGCTCGGTGCCACCACCTTGAAGACTCCCGAGAGTCCGTAGAGCCCGAAGACTCGCTTCTTGTCTCTAGCGTGGCCCGAATCCAACTCTAGGCCGCTCTCATGCGGCTTGCCTACCCGGACTTTGTAGATCTGCTGCGCACCGAGATATCGCCCTTCGGTGTCCCTAGTGCCGTCACTCGCCGATCCGGTGAACACCTCCAATCCGGGCTCCGCGGCAAGCCCGAATTGATTCCTAGGTGTGCCGGGGTCCCAATCCCCGTCGTATAGGTCGGCATGGTCGTCGGCAAGCCTGTTACCGCCCAGCCAGTAGATCGGCACCATCCCAGTCCCCGCTCCCGAGTCGATCGTTTGCGTATTTTCGCGGGCGTCCACCGCCCCGGTGCTGCCAAGCACTTGGAAATGAGCGCTGTACGGTCGTATGGCGGCCAGCCCCCTCCTAGCAGCTTTCCTGAGATGCTCGTCGTACACCGAGATGTCTTCCGAAACGGCGTCCGTGCCGACCGACGACACGAACATTAAGCGGAACGATTCTCCGACACCCAAATCCTCGGGAACCAGACTCCAGGTGGACAAGACTTCGACAGTACGGGCATCGTCGTTCCGTATCGTCCCCACAGCCTCCAAGGTGGGGCCTCCGCCGGACAGCGTGGCGTTCTTCGCACCCCGCAGCCGCAGGACAATGGTCTCGCTGGGTTCAGGGATCTCATCTCCCACAACCCTCACCCTCACAGTCTTGGAGACTTGGCCGGGCTTGAATACTAGGGTCCTGTCGGGTAAGGGGTCGTAGTCAACGCCCGAGGTCGCCGTGCCCGTGCCGGTGTCGGCGTACTTGACCGTCACGTCCTTGCTGCTCGGGGCCTCCAGCAAAAGCACGAATTCGACTGTGGACTCCCCGGGGCGATTTCCTTCCGCCACGACCGACCCGGCAACCGACAGGAACAATGGCGTCTCGTTCGAGACGGTCCTGTCCGAGAGCGACGCGACCAGTCTTCCGGACGCGGAACGCAGCCGTCTTGGCCGATGGGGGGGGACGGCATAGCTAACTCTGACAGACTCTCCGGCCCTCACCGCACTTTCGAGTCGCAATGCAACCGCTGCCCCTCGGACAGTGACCGCTGAGACCTGTCTCTCAGCACCGTCAACGATCACCCGGAAGTCACGCAGATCCGGCTTCAGCGAACGGTCGAGCGCCTCTTCGTATGCCAGCGTCAAGTTATTCTTGAGAATGCGTGCCGAGACGGGAAGCAGACTGCTTCCACGAACCTGCGCCACAGAGAAGACATCGGAGAGCGCGTAGAGCCGCGCCTCGGAGGTCTTTGCCCTATTCTTGGCGGCGTCCAGTTCTTGGCCGGACTTACCCGGCCTGCCGATCCGAACAGCCGGGAATCCCGGCGAGCCGAGAACCCGGCCGCGAGGGTTGCTGCTGCCATCCCGTCCTGATCCGGTGAATACCTCGACTTTGCGATCGACTGGCAGGCCATACTCGTCTGTAGGAGAATTCGAGGCCCAAGAGCCGTCATAGAAATCGCGATAGTCATCGGCAACCCTGTCCCCGCCGACCCAATATATGGGCACTCCGAGATCACCCGTCTCTGGGTCATACGTCGAGATGGTGTGGATCCGAGCGTCGACTTCCGCTGTGCTTGCCAGCGCGCGAAAGTGGGATTTGTATGGTCGGAGGGACGAATGCCCGGTCGCAGCGGCCCTCCGCACGCGACGGTCGTACGTGGCGATTCCGAGCTCGGAGGCATCGGCAGGCTCGGAGGAAACAAACAAAAGGCGAAAATATTCGCCCGCACGGACTTCGTCTGGCACAAGCCTCCACGTGGAAGGAACCTCGAGAGGCAGGATGTCATTGCGATAGATCGTGCCCGTCCGCTGCAGCGTCTTGGCGCGAGCAGCCAATACCGCCCTAGTCGGGTCGGTGAGGAGTATGTGGAATTGCTCGGCATCTTCGGGAATCTCATCGTCTTCAGTCAAGACTGTGATCTTCTGCGCGGTCTGCCTTGGCGCGAAGGTCAGGGTTCCGGCAGACCTAGTGAAATCCAGCCCCTCGATTGCGGACCCACTGCTGGTTTGGTACCGGACGGTCACTTTATGCGAGCTCACCCGATCCAGAGTTACCGGAAATTCAATGGCTGTGCCCTCGGCCGCGGACGCCGATTCTATCGAAACCACCGGGAGGCTAACCGCCCGGAGGTCGTACTCACGGCCGAACAATGTCCATTCCTCAGTCCAGTTCCACTTTCCAAAGGCACCCGCATAGGGTGCGTTGTCCCAGTGGCCGCCGATCGGGGGAGACGCGCCAACAGCTCGATCGTCAAGGGCAATGGAGCCGTGCGTGGGCCGGGGGTCTGGATTCAGCTCGTACCGTGCATTGCGCAGCGACGGATTCATGTCTCGATAGTCGATGGAAGGGCGGATGTGGGGCGCGATCTGCCCTGACCCCGGGCCGCCGCCATTCCGGTGCAGGATCAAGTTTCTGACGCCATTGCTGCCATTCCAGACTTGTTCGCTCTCGGCCGCGTTAATCGCCAATCCGTGGAAGCCGCTGACTACCCAGTTCCCGCCCGCGAGTGCGGCTCCGCCGCTCAGACGGAGTGCATCACCGCCAGCCCGGAACACTCGCAGACTCGCCCCACCCACAAGGGTGGCGTTGAATATGGCAGGCCGACCGACCAAGCCGTCACCGGAACCGTAAGCGTGAATCCCATGCCGCCCCGTCATACCCTGTCGCAGAAACACGTGCTGCGCCGTTCCCTGCCATCCCTCGGACCAAGACATCAAATCCCCGCTCGACCCACTCGACACGCAATAGCGGCAGCTCGCCGTTCCTCCCCGGAATGCGATTCCGTCACCCAGTCCGCTGTGGACCTGTAGATACTCGATCCGTGTTCCGGACCCGACGCCGTAGAGTCCCAAGGCCGGGCTCGGCCAGGCGCTACCTCGCGAGGTGCCTCCGGCGAATTCCACGCGCACGAACCTCAGCGTTCCGCTGGAATCATCCGGGGCATCCCCCCCGTATTCCCAGTGCGGTTCTCCCGGGAGCCCTCCGTGGCCCGCACCAGTCCGGTTCGCGGGTGCGCTGCCCAACACCGTCAGCCCACCCCAGCATCCGCGCTCGCGCGAGCCCGCCGGGGCGTCGCACGTCATTACTACAGGGTTGCGACGGGTACCTTCGGCTTCGATCTTTGCGCCGCGTTCAACGACAATCTTGGCCTCTGGCCCACGCGCCAGGATCACGGTCCCCGCTTCGATCGCCAGAGTTGCCCCAGTCTCAACCCGCACGGCACCCCGGAGCCTGTAGATGACGTCCGAGGCCCAGGTCCGGTGGCCTGTGATCGAAACCGGTGCGTCCGGCGTGCCGATTTGCTCGGGAATTCCAGATGACACGGCGAATTTTGCATAGGACGCCGTCACTACCTGCGTCGCGTCGGCACTGCGAACCTCGGCAACGAACTGCCACGAGCCGCCAGCGGGAGCGGTTCCAGCCCAGATCAGGTCTCTCGCGGCACGCTCGAAACCTCCAGCGACAAACGTGCCCTTGCCCATCCCGTGCTGATCGACAACCTCTTGCTCTAGGATGGTCGAGCGGATTCCCGGAGCGAAATAGCTGCGAACCCCGGATAGCGTGTTCTCGAGGTAATAGAAGAACGTATATGAGCCACCATCCTGCATCGGTTCAACGGAGCGGTAGAGCCGCACTTGTTGCCCCGGCTCGTACCCTGTGCGATCTGTCCAAATGGCAAACCGCGCGGGGGTTCCAAGCCTCTCGGATGGCCCGGCCTCTGGCACCCCCGGCACCGGATCAAGGGGAGTCTCGACTGGGTTCCGGTCTCCAGTTGGCCTGAGGACTACCGCGGCGCGCACTTTCGGCGGCCCGCAGAAGACCTCGTCCGCCTCTGGGTCGATTACCACCAGCCTTGCTGAAGCTGATCCACTCGCCCGGCCCAGACTTACAGTGCGCTGGGCTCGAATTGTCACCGACTCCGGGCATTCCGGAACCTCATTCGGTTCATCGATGGTTGAAACCTGGAACGTGCCTTGTGCGACTGAGTCGCCCGATTCCAATGAGAGCGTGACAACCCGTGGCGTGGCCGAGAAGTCTTCCGGAGACAGTGCCGTGTCTTCTTGTACGAGGAGATCCCATTCTTGGTCCGTTCGTGCCGGTCTCGCCAGCTTCAGCTTTACCGTCACCTCGACGGCCACAGAGCCTTCCAAGACACTGGCAGGATTGATCTCGAGCGCCCCAGATGTCTGCGCCGGGACACCGGCATCCTCGTCCACGATGAACACGCCAGACAGGCCGTACAGGGGTCTCTTGGCCGTCTTCAACCTCCGGTCTTCCGTGTTCAGCTCCAGTCCTCTCGCGCCCGGCTTGCCCACAGTCACGGCACGCTGGACCAAGGTGCCCAAATACCTGCCGTCGGAATCCTTGGTGCCGTCACTGTTCGACCCGGTGAAGACTTCGACTCCGGCCGGCTTCCGCTCCCCGAATTGGTCCGTGGGCGAGTTCGATGACCAGTCCCCGTCGTAGAAATCCCTGTAGTTGTCTGCTACCCTCTCGCCGCCGAGCCAATAGATCGGGATACCGTGGTCGGCCTCGGTATATGTCGTGTTCGTGTGGTCGCGGGCATCGATGCCCGCGACGCTGGCGAGCACCCAGAAGAATTGGCTGACAGGCTGAAGTGCGCCATCGCCATTGCCGGCGGCCTCAATCACGTGGCGGTCGTAGAGGGCGATACTCTCGGTGGCAACGTTCGTCGCCTTCTTCGATACGAAGAGCAGGCGAAACGCATCACCATCCGCCAAGTCGGCGGGGACCAGTTCCCAACTCGGCGGGACGCGCAGGGGTGTCGGCTCGTCGTCATCCAGAATCGTTGCGGCCAAAGCGAGCTTGGCTCGACCATTCGGAAGCACAAGATTCGTCGCATCGCTGAGGATAACTGTGAAACTCTCATTCGGCTCATCTAGGTCATCCTGAAGCGTATTGACCGTGAATGCCTGCGATAGCTGTCCGGGCAAGAACGTCAGCATTCCCGAGGTTGCGGCGAAATCTGATCCCGCGATTGCTGTTCCGCTCTTGGTCTGGTATCGAACCGTAACGGTCTGATCGCTCGCCGGCGAGAGCGTTGCCACGAACTGGAGCGGATCTCCTTCGAATGCCGCGGCTTCCCTGACCAGCAGCTTCCGCTCGGTTAGGTTCTGCACGGGGAATTCAGTCAGCGCTGCAACTTGCGTACCGGTCGGGTCGCGCAACGGATGTTTCCCGGCGGCATAGCTGACCGTGACCAACTCTCCGAGTACAACTTCGCTTGCGAGCCGCAGGGTGATTCTCGAACCGCTGATCGTGACCTCAGTGACAGAACTTTGCGCACCTTCCACCTTGACGGAGAAGTCCCCGGGCTCCGGAACCGAGTCAAAGTCCAGCTTCTCGCCATACTCCAGCGTCAAACGCTCGCCCTCAACTCTTGCCGAGAGCAGAGGAAGTAGCGCGTTCGGGGGTACGACCTTGAAGACGCCGGAAAGGCCATAAACCGGCGCGGAACCCTTTGACGCAGCGGCATCTTGGCTGGCGATCTCGCTTCCGCGGACATGCGGTTTGCCAAGGCGGACCTGCTTGGCCTCCGGGCTACCGGGATAACGCCCGGCCGGATCCCTGCTGCCGTCGCTAGCCGACCCGGTAAACACCGCCACCCCTGCCTGAGAATCGCCACCGAATTCGTCGGACGGAGAGTTCGAGGCCCAATTGCCGTCATAGAAGTCGCGATTGCCGTTCGCAACCCTGTCCCCGTTTACCCAATAGATCGGGATTTCCGGGCTGGTCGCGGTGAAACCGGTCACCGTGTGCTCCCGGGCGTCGACGTCGGAAGTGCTGATCAGCGCCCAGAAGTGTTCGCCGTAAGGCCGGATCGCTGCCATGCCGCTCAAGGATGCATCTCTGACGTGATTGTCGTACCGGGCGACGCGCGAGAAGCTGCCCCGCTGCGAGTAGGACGTGACAAAGAGCAGCCGAAACGACTCGCCGATAGCAACGTCTCCGGGGACGAGACCCCACGTGGAAGCTACTTCTTGGATCGGAAGGTCGTCGTTGCCGATCGTGCCTTGTGCATCAAGGGTGTCGAGACCATTTCCGAACGCAGCGTTGATGGCGTCGCTCAGCCGCAGCACGACAGTCTCGTCCGGTTCCACAAGCGCATCCCCGAGGACTGTCATGCGAACCGTTCTAGAGGTGTCGTAAGGTGCGAACGATAGCGTTCCCGCAGTGAGCGCACGGTAGTCGGTGCCAGAAGCCGCGGTCCCTTCCTCCGCGCTGACATCGGCGTAGTCCACGGTCACCTCGTGCGCGACCGCGGGCTGGAGCGAGACCTCGAAGTCCAAGAACCTCTCCTCTCCCGTAAGCCCTTCAGCCACCCGTCGCGCGCTTATCGACAGCAGCGCCTGCGTGTCGTTCTCAATCGCAGAGAGGGGGAAATCCGCCACCATCACCCCGAGCACGCTCCGCATGCGACGGATCCCAGCCGTGTAACTCGCTGTCACGATCCCGCCGACAGGCACCGGCCCTGCTAGGATCAACGTTAGCCGAGACCCCTTGATCGACACGTCAACGATGGTCGACGCTACCCCGTCAACGACCACCTCGAAGTCTCCCGGAGTTGGCGTGTAGTCGGGATCGAGGTCGGAAGCGTAACTGAGGGTGAGCCTCGACCAGCGTACGACCGCTGAGACCCGTTCCAGCATCGCGGACGGAGCACCAACCAACGTGAAGACACCCGACAAGCCGTAAAAGGAACGGACCACTTTCGACGCGTCGACTCCCGCACTTAACTCGCTTCCTCTGAGAGCCGGACGCCCCGTACGGACTTCCGCGTCTGGTTGGCCGAGATGTCGGCCGCCAGCGGCGATGCCGTCACTTTCTGAACCGGTGAAGACGACAACATCGTCGGGAACGGCGATCCCGTTTGCGTCCCTCGGCTCGTTGGAATCCCAGTCCCCATCGTAAAAGTCCCGGTAGTCGTCGGCTGCTCTCGCACCCCCGACCCAGTAGATCGGAACTCCTAAATCGGAGTTCGTATAGCTCGTAGCAGTATGGTCGCGGGCATCATCGCTCTCGGTGCTGACAAGCGCCCGGAAACCGGCACTGAAGGGCTCAAGGGCCTCTCGTCCGCTTGCTGCTGCGGCTCGTACATGCTTGTCATACGCACGGATTATCGGGGGCCGAGCGTTCCTCCTTGAGGATGTCACGAGCAGCAGTCGAAACTTGTTCCCTGCGCCGAGGTCGCCCGGGGCCAAGCCCCAAGTGACGGGCACTTCACCGGCTACTGGAGCCTCGTCGTCCATGATCGTCCCCGTTCCCGCCAGCCTCGTGCCGCCGCCCTTCAGGGTTGCGTTGACCGCATTGCTCAGCTCCAGCACCACCGTCTCATCGTTCTCTGGGCGCTCGTCCCCGATCACAACCACGCGTACAGTCTGGCGCGTGTCGCCCGGCAAGAAAGTCAGTGTGCCTCCGGCCACTGGTTGGTGGTCGACCCCGGATGCTGCTGTCCCGGCTTCGGATACCGCGTAATCTAGGGCGACTACAGAGTCAACAGCCGGGCTGAGCAAGACCTCGAATTCTAGGAGAGCCGTCTCTCCGTTATCCGGCTCGACGGCGCGCGGGGCGTTGATCGAAATGGTCGGCCGGGTATTATTCGTGACGGCAACACTCGAGAATCCGGCGGCCAGCTGGCCTAGCACAGTCCGAAGAGGATTCGTTCCGGCGGTGTAGCTCGCGGTCACCGCATCGACGACGGTCACCGCGTCGGCCAGCTTCAGCGTCACCGCTTGCCCACTGATCGAAACCTTCGCCACGGACACGGTGCTCCCGGCAACCGTCACCCTGAAGTCTGCCGCATCCGGCCGCGAGCCCGGATCCAGATCCTCTCCGTAGGACAGTGTTAGCTCGGCCCCGTTCACCTCGGCCGAGCTCAACACCAGCTTGCTGGCAGGGGCAGCCACGACCATGAAGATTGCGGAGAGGGCGTAGAGATGGTTTGGATTTTTCGAGTTCAGCAGGATGTCGTCGTCGCTCAATTCGCTCCCGGCCCCCCCCGGTGAACCCCCTCGGATCTGTGCTGAACGCTGTCCCAAGTGCTCGCTCTCGGCTCTAGTGCCGTCGCTATTGGAACCGGAAAAGACCACAACATCGACAGCTAGCGGATCCCCGTCCTGATCGCGCGGCTCGTTCGAGTCCCAACTGCCGTCGTAGAAGTCCAGGTAATCGTCTGCGACCCGCGCGCCCCCCACCCAGTAGATCGGCACGCCGCGATCCGAGGGGCTAGAGAGTGTCAGAGTGTGATCGCGAGCAGCATCGGATTCCGTGCTTGCAAGAACTCGAAAATGCTCGCTGAAGTGTCGCAGCGCCGCTGAGCCGTCTGCGACTTCCTGCCGCACGAAGTCGTCATAAGTCGAGATATTCATCCGCTTGGCGCTGGTGGTGCCGGATGTCACGAACAAGAGCCGGAATCTGCTCCCGGGCACGAGATCGGCCGGAGTCAGCCCCCAAGTCACCGGCACCTCTCCGGCGACCAGTGCCTCGTCGTCCTTGATGGTCCCAGTCGCGCTCAGTGCCGGACCGCCGCCCTTGAGGCGGGCGTTGACCGCATTGCGAAGCTCCAATACCACCGTCTCGTCGCCCTCCTCCAGCGTGTCCCCGATCACCGCCACGCTGACCGTCTTGCTCGTCTCGTTCGGAGAGAACGTCAGCGTGCCCGCGATCAGCGCCTGATAATCGCTGCCGCTAGTCGCTGTGCCCGCCCGCGAGTCGGCATAGTCTACCCGGACCTCCTCCCCGCTAGCTATGTTCAGCGTGACCTCGAAGGCCAGCGCCGCAAGCCCTCCGGCCGCCCCCTCGATCACGGTCGGCGCACTCACCGACAGCACCGGCTGCGTGTCGTTCGTCACTGCAGTCGCCGGGAAGTCCGCCGCCAGCTTCCCCTGCAGCGTCCGCAGCGGGGTCGTCCCCGCCGTGTAGCTCACCGTGACCGCCCCTCCGATCGGCGCGGCGCTCGCCAGCGTCAGCGTCACCGTCCGCCCGCTCACCGCCACCGCCGAAACTGCCGCCGCCGCGCCGTCCACGACGACCGCGAAATCCCCCGCGGCGGGCACCTCGTCCGGATCTAGATCCTCCCCGTAGATCAGTCTCAGCTCGGCCCCGTCCACCTCGGCCGAGACCAGCGCCAGCTTGCCGGCAGGGGCTCCGGTGACAGTGAAAACGGCCGAGAGGCCGTACATGTGATTCTTCACCTTCGAGTCCAACAGGAGATCTGGGTCGCTAAGCTCGCGCTGGGCCTTCTGCGGCGAGCCTCCCCGAACCTTCCCGCCGACATGTCCCAAATACTGGCCGTCTGCCTTGGTGCCGTCACTGTTGGAGCCGGTGAATACCTCGATGTCTTCAGCGAAAGCGATCCCGCGTTGATTGCGCGCCTCGTTCGAAGCCCACTCCCCGTCGTAGAAGTCGCGGTAATCGTCGGCGACCCTTGCACCGCCAACCCAATAGATCGGCACGCCCAGTTCCGTACCGGCGTAAATCGTCACAGTGTGGTCGCGGGCATCGTCGTCCCCAGTGCTGGCCAGAGCCCGGAAGCCGGAGCTGAAGGGCCGCAAGGCGGCCCGGCCGCGAGACGCGGCGCCCCGCACGCGGTTGTCGTATAAGGCGATATTCCGCCCGCCGACGGTATCTCTGCCCGAATTCGCGAACAGCAGCCGGAACTTGTTCCCGGGCACGAGATCGGCTGGAGTCAGCCCCCAGGTCACCGGAACGTTCCCGGCCGCCGGCGCTTCGTCGTCCTTGATCGTCCCGGTCGAGCGCAGCGTCGCGCCGCCGCCCTGCAACCCGGCGTTGACCGCGTTGCCGAGTTCGAGCACCACCGTCTCGTCGCCCTCCTCCAGCGCGTCCCCGATCACCGCCACGCTGACGGTCTTCGCCGTCTCGTTCGGCGCGAATGTCAGCGTGCCCGCGGCTAGGGCCTGGTAGTCGCTACCACTAGTCGCTGTGCCTGTCTCCGAGTCGGCGTAATCGACCCGAACCTCCTCTCCGCTCGCCGCGTCCAGCGCGACCTCGAAGGCCAGCACCGCATTCCCTCCGGCCGCTCCCTCGATCACGGTCGGCGCACTCACCGACAGCACCGGCAGCGTGTCGTTCGTCACTACAGTCTGGGGGAAGTCCGCCGCCAGCTTCCCCTGCAGCGTCCGCAGCGGGGTCGTCCCCGCTGTGTAGCTCACCGTGACCTTCCCCCCGATCGGCGCGGCACTCGCTAGAGTCAGAGTCACCGCCCGCCCGCTCACGGCAACCGCTGAAACTGCCGCTGCCGCACCATCCACAACGACCGCGAAATCCTCTGGGGAGGGCACTTTGTCCGGGTCTAGGTCCTCCTCAACTACGAGTGTCAGCTCCGCGTGGCTCACCGTTGCCGAGACCACCTGCAGCGTCACCGATGCTGCTGGAACCACAGTGAAAACCCCGGAAAGACCGTACACGCGGGCGGCTGAGCCACGGCCACGAAACCCATAATCCAGTTCCTTCCCGCTGCTTCCGGGACGGCCCTCGCGAACATTGAGGGCTGACCCCTGGCCCAAGAACTGCGAGCCGCCCGCCTTGGTGCCGTCACTCTTGGATCCGGTCAGCACGCTGATGTCAAGCTTGGAGGCCTTGCCCTTTTCATTCCTTGGCTCGTTCAAGTCCCAGTCGCCGTCGTAGAGATCCGCGTAGTGATCGGCCAGTTTCCCGCCGCCCAGCCAGTAGATCGGGACTCCTTTGTAGAAATCGGAATGGAATGTCTCGGTGTGGTCGCGAGCATCCGCGTCCCGTGTGCTGGCCAAGGCCCGGAAGTGACCGCTAAACGGCTGCAGGCTTGCGGAGCCCTCTTGGGCGGCATTCTGGACGAAACTGTCGAATGCACTGATACCGATTCCGGCGCCGGCTCTTCTGGTCTTGGACGTGACGAACAGCAGGCGGAACTTGTCCCCGGGCTGGAGGCCCGCAGGGACTTGGCCCCACGTCGGAGGCACCTTCTTACCCGGCGGATGATCGTCGTTGAAAATCGTGCCTTCAGCATCCAGTATCGAGCCGCCGCTCGAAAGCGCGGCTCCGCTCGGGTTGCTGAGCCGCAACACGACTCTCTCATCGCGCTCATACGTGTTGTCGCCGGCTACGGTAACCCTGACGGTCTTGGACTTGGTGCCGACCGGAAGCGTCAGAGTCCCAGCGGTCAGAGCCTCGTAGTCGACGGCTGAAGTCGCCCCGCCGGAACTGGAGTCGGAGTAGTCGACGGTAACCGGGACGCTCGCGGACGTATCGAGGGTGATTTCGAACTCAAGCGCAGCGGTCGTTCCGGAGTTCCCCTCGCCCACACCGGGCGCACTCACCGATAGCACGGGCAGCGTATCGTTCTGCAACTCGCGGTAGAATCTCGCCACGATCGCCCCGCGGGCGGTACGTAACTGCCGTACCGGAACGTCTGGATAGTAGCTTCCGCTGTAATCAACGTAGTACGTGCCGCCGACAGTCACTGGCCGCTCCAGTGTGAGGCTGACTTCCTTTCCGCTGATCGAGATCTCCGAGGTCTTGATGCGGGACAGGCTAGTGCCTTCGCGCAAATCGACGCGGAAAAACGCGAGCAACGGAACCATCGCACTGTCCATTTCCTCGGCGAACGTGATCATGACCCGGTCTCGATTGACCAATGCCGAAACTGGTTCTACTGTCGACTCCCCAGGCTCAACAACCGTGAAAACATTCGATAAACCGTAGAGCCGTCTGTTGGAGTCGGTCGTTACGTCGACGTCGGAGTCCAACTCCTTACCGCGTGCATTAGGATTGCCGAGAGCTACCCTCGTTCCGCCAAGGTGATAGCCACTAGGATGTTGGGTGCCATCGCGGGCCGACCCAGTAAAGACTCCGACGGTTCCCGCCTCTTCGGGTCCGAGTTCATTGGTGGGATCGTTCGAGTCCCAGTCGCCATCGTAGAAGTCCCCGTAGTCGTCGGCGACCTTCGCGCCGCCTACCCAGTAGATCGGCAGGCCACGATAGAAGGTGGTAGGGACAGTTTCGGTATGCACTCGGGCATCAAGGGTGGCAGTGCTGCCTAGCACCCTGAAAATTGAACTGTAGGGCCGCAAGGCGGGACGGCCCTGCCCCGCTACAGTCTGGACATGCGAGTCGTACGTCGCGCTGCCTTGCGCTTGGGCATCAACCCTATCGGAGGTCACGAAGAGCAGACGGAACTTAGCTCCGGGCAGGAGGCCAGCTGGCACAAGTGTCCAAGTGCTGGGCACCGGCACCCCGACCGGATGGTCGTCGTCGCCAATCGTGCCAACCGCTTCGAGCGTGGTGCCGCGGCCGTCGAGTGCTGCCCCGCTAACGCCGCTCAGTTCGAGCACGACGGTCTCGTCTCCCTCATGCATACTGTCGCCGGTGACGGTCACGCTGACAGTCAACGACGAGGTGCTGCCGGTGAACGTCAAGCTTCCCGGTGAAATCGCGTCGTAGTCCACGCCCGAGGTCGCCGTGCCTGTGGTTGCATCGGCGTAGTCCACCGTCACGGTCTGAGTGCCAGAGCCGGACAGGCTGACCTCGAATTCGAGCGCGGCCGCCTTGCCTGTCTCCCCCTCGCGCACGATGGGCGCGCTCACCGACATGACCCGCGGTGTGTCGTTGACCGCGCTGAGGGCTGTGAATGCCCCCGCCACCACGCCCATGGGGTTGCGGGCTTGGCGCGCCCCCGGAGTGTAGCTTGCAATCACCGACTCGCCGGCGACCACGGCGCTCGCTAGAGCCAGCCGCACTTCCTGTCCCGCGAGAGTCAAGCTGGCAACGGATCGGTCCTGCCCCGCCACGCTCACGGCGAAGTCTTCCGGCGAAGGCACGAAGTCCGGATCAAGGTCCTCGCCGTAGACCAGGACAAGCGCCGCTTCGTCCACCGTTGCCGAGACCGGCTGCAGCGTGGCCGATCCTGCCGGAACCACAGTGAAGACCCCGGAAAGACCGTACATGCGGGCGGCTGAGCTACGGCCGCGAGACCCGTTGTTCAGCTCCTTCCCGCTGCTGCCCGGACGGCCCTCGCGAACGTTGAGCTCTGACCCCCGGCCCAAGAATTGCGAGCCGGCCCGGGTGCCGTCACTCAGGGACCCGGTCAGCACGCTCGCGTCAAGCCGAATGGCCTTGCCGTTTTCGCTCCGCGGCTCGTTCAAGTCCCAGTCGCCGTCGAAGAGGTCCGCGTAGTCATCGGCCACTTTCCCGCCGCCCAGCCAGTAGATCGGGAGCCCTTGGTAGAATTCCGAGTTGGCGGTCTCGGTGTGGTCGCGAGCACTCACAGCCTGCGTGCTGGCTAAGGCCCGGAAGTGTGCGCCGAATGGTTGCAGGCTTGCGGGACCGTTCAGCGCGGCATCTTGGACGAAGTTGTCATAGCTGTCGATATCAATCTGTGCTCCGGCCTTTCTGGACTTGGAGGTGACGAACAACAGCCGGAACTTGTCCCCGGGCTGGAGGCCCGCAGGAACCTGCCCCCAGGTGGGAGGCACCTGCTCGCCCGCCGGATGGTCGTCGTCGCCGATCGTGCCGGACACCTCCAGCGTGGTGCCTTGGTCAGCGAGTTCTGCGCCATTGAGGTCGCTGAACTCGAGCACGATGGTCTCGTTTCCCTCATACACGCTGTCGCCGTTGACAGTCACGCTGACGGTCAGCGACGAGGTGCTGCCGGTGAACGTCAGGGTTCCCGCCGAAATTGCGTCGTAGTCCACGCCCGAGGTCGCCGTGCCTGTGGTTGCATCGGCGTAGTCGACCGTCACGGTCTGCGTACCAGAGCCGGACAGGCTGACCTCGAAGTCCAGCGTGGCCGTCTCGTCCGCCCCCCCTTCGCGCACGATGGGCGGGCTCACCGACATGACTCGCGGCGTGTCGTTGTCCACGCTGAGCGCCGCGAACGCCCCCGCCACGTCCCCCCTAGGGTTGCGCGCCTGGCGCGCCCCCGGAGTGTAGCTTGCAGTCACCGGCTCTCCGGCGACCACGGCGCTTGCGAGAGTTAGCCGCACTTCCTTCCCGGCGAGAGTCAAGCTGGTAACGGATCGGTCCTGCCCCGCCACGCTGACGGCGAAGTCTTCCGGCGAAGGCACGAAGTCCGGGTCGAGATCCTCGCCGTAGACCAGGACCAGAGCCGCCTCGTCCACCGCTGCCGAGACTGGCTGCAGCGTGGCCAATCCGGCCGGAACCACAGTGAAGACCCCGGAAAGACCGTACATGCGAGCGGCTGAGCTGCGGCCGCGAAACCCGTTGTTCAGTTCCTTCCCGCTGCTTCCCGGACGGCCCTCGCGAACGTTGAGGGCTGACCCCCGGCCCAAGATTTGCGAACCGGCCCCGGTGCCGTCACTCAGCGAGCCGGTCAGCACGCTCACGTCAAGCGCAATGGCCTTGCCATTCTCGTTCCGCGGTTCGTTCGAGTCCCAGTCGCCGTCGTAGAGATCCGCGTAATGATCGGCCACTTTCCCGCCTCCCAGCCAATAGACCGGGAGCCCTTGGTAGAAGTCCGAGTAGGCGGTTTCGGTGTGGTCGCGAGCACTCACAGCCCGCGTGCTGGCCAAGGCCCAGAAGTGTGTGCCGAACGGTCGCAAGCTTGCGGGGCCGTTCAGCGCGACATCTTGGACGAAACTGTCATAGCTGTCGATATCAATCTGTGCTCCGGCCTTTCTGGACTTGGAGGTGACGAACAACAGCCGGAACTTGTCCCCGGGCTGGAGGCCCGCAGGAACCTGCCCCCACGTGGAAGGCACCTGCTCACCGGTCGGATGATCGTCGTCGCCGATCGTGCCGGACACCTCCAGCGTGGTGCCTCGGTCGGCTAGTTCTGCGCCATTGAGGCCGCTGAACTCGAGCACCACCGTCTCGTCTCCCTCATACACGCTGTCGCCATTGACGGTCACGCTGACGGTCAGCAACGAGGTGCTGCCGGTGAACGTCAGGGTTCCGGGTGAAATCGCGCCGTAGTCCACGCCCGAAGTCGCCGTGCCTGTGGTTGCATCGGCGTAGTCCACGGTCACGGGCTGCGTGCCAGAGCCGGAGAGGCTGACCTCGAAGTCCAAGGTGGCCGTCTCGCCTGCCCCCTCCTCGCGCACGATGGGCGCGCTCACCGACATGATCCGCGGCGTATTGTTGTCCACGCTGAGGGCCGTGAATGCCCCCGCTAGGACCCCCATAGGATTGCGGGCCTGGCGTGTCCCCGGCGTGTAGCTTGCAGTCACCGACTCGCCGGGGCCCACAGCCCTTGCCAGCGTGAGACTCACTTCCCCCGCGCTGAGAGTCAGCGTGGTGATGGATCTGTCTTCGCCCGCGACGCTTACGGCGAAGTCATCCGGAGAAGGCACGAAGTCCGGGTCCAGATCCTCGCCGTAGACCAGCACTAGCGACACCCCGTCCACCGCTGCGGAGACCGGTTGCAGCGTCGCCGATCCTGCCGCTACGACAGTAAAGACCCCCGAGAGACCGTACATGCGGGCCGCGGAGATTCTGGTTCGGGCGGAGTTGTCCAGTTCCTTCCCACTCTTTCCCGGTCGGCCCTCGCGAACCACTCCAGATGACCCTTGGCCCAAGAATTGCGAGCCGTCCGCCTTGGTGCCGTCACTTTTCGATCCGGTAAGCACGCTCGAGTTAAGCCCGATGGCCCTGCCCTTTTCGTTCCTCGGCTCGTTCAAGTCCCAGTCACCGTCGTAAAGATCCGCGTAGTGATCGGCCACTTTCCCGCCGCCCAGCCAGTAAACCGGGAGCCCTTGATAGAAGCCCGAATGGGAGGTCTCGGTGTGCTTGCGAGCGTCCACATCCCGCGTGCTGGCCAAGGCCCGGAAGTGCCCGCTGAATAGTCGCAGACTTGCGGGGCCGTTTCCCGCGGCAGCCCGGACGAAGCTATCGAATTCACTGATCGTTGTGCGGCGACCTGCCTCTCTAGAGCCAGACGTGACGAACAGCAACCGGAACTTGTTCCCGGGCTGGAGGCCCGCTGGAACCTGGCCCCACGCCGGAGGCACCTGCTCGCCCACCGGATGGTCGTCATCGAAAATCGTGCCTTCAATCTCGAGCGTCGCGCCGCCGCTCGACGGCGCTGCTCCGATTGGGTTGCTGAGCCGCAACAACACAGTCTCGTCCGGTTCATCCACGTTGTCACCCGTGACTTTGACAGTGATGGTCTTGGACGTAGTCCCTGCCGGAAACGTCAGCGTCCCTGCGGTCACGGCCTCGTAATCGACTCCCGACGTCGCCGTGCCGGAAGCGGCGTCAGCGTATTCAACCGTTACCGGCCCGCTCGCGGCCGGATCGAGGGTGACCTCAAACTCAAGGTCGGCGGTCGCTCCGGAATTCCCTTCGCCCACTTCAGTGGGGCTGACCGACAGCGCCGGGACCACCTCAAAGACCGCCGACAATCCGTAGAAGCCTAAGTGCTGGGCCGAGCTCTTCTGGCTGCGGTTGAGTTCCGAACCACTCACGCTCGGCTCGCCGTACCGTACCGGACCGCTGCTGCGGCCGAGATTCCGGTTGCTGACCGCCTTGGTGCCGTCGCTTCTAGACCCGGTAAAGACCTCGGGACTGCCAGCCGATTCGCCGGACTCGTTGGTCGGTAAGTTGCTATCCCAACCGCCGGTGTAGAAGTCGTGGTAATCATCTGCCACCTTGGAACCGCCAACCCAGTAGATCGGAACCCCGCGCTCCGTGCTGGTGTATGTGGTTCCGGTATGATCGCGCGCGGCGACTGTCCCAGTGCTTCCGAGAACCCTGAAATGGTCCGCGTACGGCCGAAGTGCAATATGGCCGACGCTGGCTGCGGACACGACATGGCTGTCATAGCGCGCAATGTCCGGTGCCCGAGCATTCCTAGTAGTGGACGATACGAACAGTAGCCGAAACTGATCGCCGACTGCAAGACCGCTCGGCACCAGTTCCCAAGTGTGGCTGACTGGAATCCCCGTGCCGCCGACCTGCTGAGCCAAACCGTTCGGCGAACATACCGTCAAGAGTGCAAGAAGACTAGCAGTGCCGACGCTCGCGATGTCCGCGAGCCGGCCGGGGTGGGTCACCGGTGCAAGCTTACGGCGCCTGCAACGAAAAAGTCGGGGCAAGCTCAATGGAATCAGGTGAAATTTGCGGGCTTTATTCTACCCCCCCCCCCCCCCCGAAAATCAAATTCGGACAAAAGTACAATAGAATCAATGACTTGTATTCATCCCAAGACTGGTTCTGCGATTGATCGGAGGAACTGAGTGATTCGAAGCGGACAAGTAACTCCCAAGCTCTCGCTACGGGCGTTGGCCAGAATCATTTTTTGTTGGCTTTGGATGATCTGGGTGTGTCCTTGAGCGAACCAGGACGATCTGCACTGACTGCCCGTCGCCCCGGGGGTGGCAGACATTTCGTTGGCATTCTGCCATCTTGGGTTGCATGTGTACAGAGTCACATTATTCCGGCAGTAGGGTAGGGGTTTTTCTCACATTGATCCGACGCCGAACAGGTTGGAAATCGGAATAATCCGGGAATCGGGGCCAGCGTTGAGCGCGTTCCGGCAGTAGGCCGCTAGCGGCAGG
>JAJDTX010000171.1 GCA_022826925.1 Bryobacterales bacterium | reverse complement strand
CTTTATGTCGCGCACCTTGCGTCTGCCGATCCGGGGGTCGATGAAGAACTTCACCGATCGGCCGTACTCGTAGGCCGTGCTCGGTTTGCAGTGGTTGGGGACGTATTCCTCCAGAAACCGCTTGCCGAGCTGCTTCATCGTTACCGCCTTGCGGCGCTCGTCCCTGGCCGCGGCGGGGTCGCCGCCACCCTTGGCCTCGGAGATCGCGGCCATGGCGCGCCGTCTTGCGGTCTCAGTGGAGACCGCTCCGTGGCGGCCCAGGGTGATGCGCCGCACGCGGCCATCGGCGCGGTACTGGACGACGTAGTACTTGCGGCCGGAGCCGCGCACGCGGACGCCGAAGCCGGGAAGGTCGGCGTCCCAATAGAAGCTGTCGGCACCGTCGGCCTTGAGCTGGTCGACCTTGCGCTTGGTGATCTTGATGTGAGCGGTCACGGCGGTCTCCTCGGAAGGCACGAAGAGAGCCTACCAGACTGGGAAGCACATGGGAATCACTAGGAATCAACTTCGGGTCCGTTCCAGTCCGCTCGGGGCCGGAAAGAAAGTGCTCACGAATCGTACCTAATGGATTGTTACAAATGAAGAAAACATGATACAGTCCGCTCTAGTCCACTCAGGACGGTTCCTGGCCGAAAGCCTTCTAGACACACTTATAACCTGAAGGTCGCAGGTTCAAATCCTGCCCCCGCAACCAAAGAAAGCGCCGCTAAGACAATATCTTAGCGGCGTTTCCAATTCCAGGCAACCTCTTCCGAAACGGGCTTCGGAATGTCCTCGGAACGGTATTTGGAAAACTCGGGGCACTGACCTGAGAGCCGACTTGCGGTTGACGTCTGTACGGCAATACCGTACATTTCTGACATGGAGATTCGAAGCATCCGCCACAGGGGGCTCAGGCGGCTTGTTGAAGATGACGACACCAGGGGAATCCGGCCCGACTTGACCGTGAGGATACGGAGCATCCTGGCCTCCCTCATCAGCGCGGCTGACATGGTCGGCGTTGAGGGGCCGCCGGGCTGGCGCATCCATCGGTTGTCCGGCGACCGGGCCGGGACCTGGAGCATCAGCGCCTCCGGCAACTGGCGGATTACCTTCGACATTGAGGACGGGGCAATCGCGAACCTGAATCTGGAGGACTACCACTGACGGGCGAGTGTTTGTTTCACCCATGACGCAGGCCACCACCTGGATATGAAGGACTGTCACCGATGAGCGATGAACGAGTAAGGATCGGGATGACACCGCCGCACCCCGGCAGCTTCATCCGCACCGAGATTCTGGATGAGCTGGGTCTTTCGGTCTCCCGCGCTGCCGACATACTCGGAGTGCGGCGGGCGACGCTGTCTGATCTTGTCAACGAGAAAGCAGGGCTCTCGCCAGAAATGGCGCTCAGGATCGAGAAGGCCTTCGGGGTTTCCATGGATACGCTGCTGCGCATGGGAGCCTGGTACGACAGCCACGTGATGCGCCGCCGCGCCGACGAGATTCACGTCAAGCCCTACCAGTCCGCCTAGTTGCAGAAGACGAAGCTGCATTCCAGCTGGCAGCAAAGACACGCCGCCACGATCCCTGCATGGTCGGAGCCGCATACCGGCACGACCGAATTGAAAGTTGAGCCCAGCAGAATACGCTACCAGACAGCTCGGGGCCGAACCCTATCTGAATCCAGCACTCGACAATGATCTATATCATTTGCTATCGTTTGTTATCATATTGTGAGGACGCGTCATGGAATCGCATCCCGGATGGATGTCTCTTGACGAAACTGCTTCCTATCTGAGCATGGGCAAGACCGCGCTCTATACACTTGCGCGTGAGGGCCGCATTCCGGCGCGGAAAATCGGCAAGAAGTGGCTCTTCGAGAAAGAGGGGCTAGATGCTTGGGTTCGTACGAACCAGCCGCTGGAATCCTTTTTCCTCAATCTCGATATCAATATCGCAGGCAATGCCCTCCTGCGGGAGCCGCAACACGATGGTTATCTCCGGACCTATGAATTCTTCCGCGCCGGGAAGAACAAAGCTATTCTTCAAGTCCCTGTAGGCTGCGGCAAGACGGGGTTAGCTGCCCTTCTCCCCCTTGGTCTCGCGGAGGGGCGAGTTGTTGTCATCGCGCCGAACCTGACAATCAAGAACGGCCTGTACGATGCGATGGACATAACAAATCGCCAGAAATGCTTCTGGCGGAAGGCAGGCGTTTTGAACAGGGACCAAATGGTGTCGGGGCCAATGGCTTGCACACTCGAAACTGGCAACGTTTCTGTTGCTACCAAGTCTCACATCGTCATCACGAACATCCAGCAACTCGCCACGAATGTCGACAAATGGCTCATGCAGTTTTCGGACGATTTCTTCGACATGATTATCGTCGACGAAGCACACCATAGTGCAGCCGCGAGCTGGCAGAAAGTTATCGAGCGTTTTCCATCCGCCAAGGTCATTCACCTGACAGCTACGCCATTTCGTAGCGATCGCCAGGAGATCGACGGTGAACTCGTCTTCCGCTACTCGTTCAGAAGCGCCACATTGAAGGGTTATATCAAGAGGCTAAAAGCTAGTTATGTTGCGCCTTCGCAAATCGAGCTGGGCTTTCGCGACGAGTGCGGCCGCACCTACAACCTCGACGACGTACTGAAGCTGAAAGAGGAAGATTGGTTCAGCCGAGGTGTCGCGCTTGCACGCCCCTGTAACCAACACATCATCGATAGCAGCCTGGAAAAGCTGGAAGAGCTACGACAAAGCGGGACGCGCCATCAATTGATCGCGGTGACGTGCTCCATTAACCATGCGCGAGAAATCCGCTCGCTGTATAGGGAGCGTGGGTACAGCGCCGATGTCATCCACAGTAAGCAAACTGCCGATCAACAGGCGGTGATCCTTAACGCGCTCCATAACGGAACTCTCGATTGCATCGTGCAAGTGCAAATGTTGGGGGAAGGCTTCGATCACCCGAAGCTTAGTGTTGCGGCGATCTTTCGCCCATTCAGAACCCTAGCGCCATATGTCCAGTTCGTCGGCCGGATCATGCGTGTAGTCGTACAGAACGATCCAGTGCATCCTGATAACGTCGGCCACATCGTGACACATCTCGGTATGAACCTGGACGAGCGCCTGAAGGAATTCAAACAGTTTGAGAATGACGACCAGGCCTTTTGGGACAGGGTAATCGGCGGAGATGAACCCGAAGCGCCGACGTCGGTCCTCGACGGCTCGGCAAGACTAACTGCTAATGAGCGAATCGTCGTGCACGGAGAGATCATCGAGTCATTATGGGAAGAGGATTTTACTACCGTGGAGGATCAGCAAGTCGTAGAGGACATGCGCGAGCGTCTAAAGCTCTACGGTCTCGACCCTGACCAAGCCGAGGAATTGGTCAAGAAGGCTCGTCAAGCCGCCGTCCGCAAACATGCTCCTTCAGAACCGTTTCCCGTCCAGCCACAACGTGAGTGGGAAGAGGCAAGAAAACGGCTATATGAACAGGCGCAGCGCTTGGCGAAGCTCCTTCTTAATCATGTCGAACTCTCGATGACGGGAACGGAACTGACCTACAAATACAGAGCGTTAAACATTTCGGGGAAGAACAACTATGTTTCAGCCCTCATGATGGTCAATCACGAGATCAACGAGCGACTTGGCAAAGAGCGTGCTCAAGCGAGTACGGAAGAGTTCAAGCTAGTCTTGAGTAATCTCGACGACGTACTTCAGAAGCTCGTCCGACGGGTGCACAAAGCGAAGACGGATTATGAGCAAAAGGAAGCCTAGAGGACCCGTGCCGTCGCTGATTGGCGGCTCGAACGGAAAGCCGAAACGAGTAACTGTGCAGCGGCAAAGCAAGTGCTCGCGATGCCATGCTCCGTTCATAGCAGCAGAGACCTGTATCGAAATTCCCAAGGTAGGCGGTGCGTACTCTACCACCAAGCGCGTTTGTGACGAGTGCTTTCAAAAAATTCTGGAAAAGACTGCGAAGGATTTCGATGAGATTAGAACGCTCTAGAAAATGGAAGATAGCGATTGCGTACCTAATGTAGCTGCCGAGAAAGTAGCAAAACACATGTATTTCCCTGGTTATTGGCATCCCTTGGCGGCGGCGACCATTAACACCTTACACCCTCGCAATATGCTTCTCCGGGTAATTTTGCTCAAATGGCCCAATGCTTGGTACTCACCAATCGCTCACTGCTCGCCCGCGCGACCGCTGTCGGTGGTCATCTGAGCGCGCCCGCTAGCAAGGTGTGGCATCTTCAGATAGCGCTCGACCTCTGCGGCAGAACCTTGGCCTCGAACTCCAATGCAGTATGGGCAATCGCCATCGCGGGCCCGCGCTTGCGTCAGCCGGAAGAGATGGCCGGCGTAGTTGATCAACCGCCCAGGCTCGCGCATTCCGGTAGCCGCCATCATGAACTCTGTTGCGGCAAACGAGGCTACCAAACCATTGATTGGCGAGACAGAGGGCCCTGATTCACCGAGAACTTCGTGTGGTACTCCGTAGACTGCAGCCACCCTAGCTCGTTCCACTTCACCCGACAGGTAGCGGCGCACATCCTCCTGATCGAGCAAGTGCAGGCAGTGCAGACAACTCTGTCCGTCCCACGCGATGCAGACCCGACCACCGTAGACATCCGCTGTCAACGGCGGCGGGAATATGCGCCAGAGCGGCGGAGTAAAATTGTACCACGGTCTCGGCGGTAGCTTGTCCCCGTAGTCCACGGGAGGGCCCCGCGCGCGGGGCGACGCGCCCTCCGCGCGGCTGGCGGCGGCCCG
>JAJDTX010000178.1 GCA_022826925.1 Bryobacterales bacterium | reverse complement strand
AGCCCTCCCTTCGGCGTTCGGGCGCAACCGGCACAGGGCATGGCGGCCACGGCCTGAGTCCCCTGCCACACTCATCGGGCGCCTAGTTCGCGAGCGGCGGGCGGCGGCATCGATCGAGCTTGCCTTGGGCGTAGTGGCGATCCTGACCGTCGCATGGGTCGCCTTCGATGTCTATTCGCTGACCCGGGCCCACGCGGCGGGCGAGCGCATCGCCGCCATCATGGCCAACTATGTCTCGCAGGAAGCGACGCCCGACGGCGGCGAGATCACGGCTCTCGGCAAGTTTCTGCACGAGAGCGAACTCCGCGTTCCGTCGTCGCTAGTTTACCTGATTTCCGCGGTACATCTTGAGGACGATTCTGCCGAGCAACTCTGGGCCCCCTCCTCCTACGAGATCCGCCTCGGCGACGACGACGACGAAACGGCGTCTCTGGTTCAGACATGCAAGAGCCGGGGGAAGAGCGGCTGGCAGGCGCAGGCGCTCGGGGCCGATGCCACCCTCGCGCTCCAGCCCACCGATGTGGTGATCGTCGTCGAGATCTGCGCGAGCCTGAACCGCGAAGGCATGCTCAGCGAGTCGGTGGCCGGCAACCTTTACCGCGTCCACGCCCTGCTTGCCCGCGGTACCGGGGGCAAGCCCGCAAGGCCGACCGAGCCTTCGACCAGCGAAGAGGCTGCAGTGTCGGCCGATGATCGCACTCGATCGATGGCTTCCCTCCACGCCCCGTCCGAGCCTGTGGATCAGCGGGCGGCGGTCCGGCCCGGCATGCGCGCAGTCATGAAGGAGGCTGCATGACCATGCGCGTGCGCTGCCGGGCCAATCACAGAACAGAAGCCGACATTTCGGAGGGGTCGCCGACGGGTGCGTCCGCAACCCCAAGGAATGGGAAGCGGGATGCGCACAACAAGACGCTCACCCGCTTCGCCACACATCCGGAGGCAGTTGGGAGTACCTCCGGAGGTCTACACCGCGCCGGCGCGGCTCGCCGGTATCTTCATCAAAGGAGCACGAGATGAAAGTGAAGAACTTCCTGCGGGCTGTTGCCCGCTTCGCACGGGCCAAGGAGGCCGTGTCGGCGCTCGAGTACGCCGTCGTTGTCAGCGTCGTCGTCGCCGGAGTCGGCGGGGCCGTGTGGGCGTTCGTGGGCGATACGCAAACCGCGATCGAATCAATCGGCACCGCAGTTGAGGCGACGGCATCTACGGCCCCGACGGGCGCATTGACAGCGCCCACCTCACCCTAATCCTCCACGCTTAACGCGGAACGGCACGGACAGGAGCCTGGGCGGCGATCGGATCGCCGCCCAGGCCTCGCCGTCCGGCGATGCCATCGGGATTCGAGGGACGCACATGAACTCTGAAAAGCACGCGCTCGCTCAGCGCGTGATCCAGCCTCTCCGGCAGAGCGACAGTAACGCCGCGCCCACGCCGGAGCCCACAATTCCGGCGAGTCTCAAATTGTTTGTCCAATTGTTTGTATGCAAAGCGAAGTGCACGTCAGCACGCGGGAGATATGGAGTGCGGAGGCGCATGACCGAATCGGGCCGGAGGGCCAAGGCCGGCGGAATCGAAGCAACCGGCTCGCATGCCATGGACCTGCATCGCGCAGGTGACAAGTCTCGTTCGCACCGTTCTCCCAACCTAAGGTCCAAAGCATCCCGGACGTTCCGGGCGCCTGCCGCACAGACGCCCGCACCCGGCCTGCCCGCCACGCGAAGGAAACTCTCGTCATGAGCGATTGGGGAGTTCACGGAGCCAGAGCGGCGTTCCAGGGGATCGTGGAGGACCTGATGAGAACGTTGCTGGAAGAACATCCCACGCTGCTCGGAGAGAAGGACCTGTCGAACCTGATGGATGCCGGCTACTGCAAGGACGTCCTCGAGCTGAATATCGCGAACTTCGCGCTGATTCGGCGCCGGGAGCAGGGCCACATGATCCAGGGCCACGCCCGGTATTGGAAGCACGTGTACGCTGGTGAGTTCTACGTGTGTTCGCAATGGTGGAAGGACCATCACCGCTCCAATGCCGCCGCCCTGGCGAGGTTCGCGTCGAGCCTTGCCGGGATGCGACCGCAGCATCCGGGCGCCCCTGACCTTCTGCGGCACATCGAGTCGCTTGAGCGCTATGCCGCCAGCGAAGACCCGTCCTTCCCGGATGGGCGCCAGGCGAACTCGCTGGGCCTGGCTCACAATGGCTGAAGCACTGAGGCGCGCACCTTCCGGTGCGGGCGTTCCTGCGCCAATGGCCGTTGGTCACGGAAGACGGCGCAACGAGGCTTGTGACCGGCTGGTCGCGCCGAACAGCTTCAGCCACCGCGGAAGAGCGCGGCCGGCATGATCCTCGATTCCTCCAGCCCGGCCAGCGCCGCGGCTGCGGCGACAGGGTCGCAGCCCGACGGCGATCGCTCGCGCGAGGTGCAGCACGAGCACCCCGACCTGGGCGCGCTTGAGGCCTTGCTTGCAGACCCTGCGGCCGTATCGTCGGAGGAGACGGCGCTTGCGGGCTTCATTTCCGAGCCCTTGGGACAAGACGAAGCAGGTGCCGGAACCATCGGTCCGATCGGGTCGCGAACCGATGATACACTTGTCGATGCGCTACCCAAGTTGCCCACCCACGCGCCGGACGCTCCGACGGGGAGCGAGCGCACAGTAGACGACGATCTCGCAGCGCATCCCTCAGTTCCCGCTGAGTCGCCGATCGCTCCGATCGAACACGATATCCAGCATGCGAAGACGTTAGTCCAGGACGGAACTGCGGCCGATGATACCGGAGAGCACGGCTCGAGTCGCGCAGGCGCAAATGCTGGCGCAATGCCGGTCGCAACCAGGGACATCTCCGGACACGAGATAAGCGCCGAAGACCCAGGTGCCGGCAACACCGGAGCTGCAGACACGAGCGCGTTTTCGGGACCCGAAGCGGTTCAGACGGAAACGAACGCCGGCCCATCCGTGAACGAGCACAGCGATCAAAGTGGCGGGGCTACAGCCAACGGCCCGGATGGCACTGCTGCAAGCAAGGCCGCCAGCGCGGCAGCTTCCCTGGACGATGCCCTCCTTCGTGAAATCGCCGAGGCACCTTCGGTCTCCTCCGATTCGGCAGCTTCGAACAAAGTGGATGCTGTCGTTCTCGCCCTGGATTCACCGGCCCAAGAGTCCGGTCCAGCGACCGGAACCGATACTCTGGACGGCTTCGATATCGAGTCGTTCTTCGACAGTGGGTCGCGAGGTCCGGATGCCACCGAGGCCGCCGACGCGCTGGAAGCGACTTCCCTGGAGTCCGAAGTTGCCTCGGCGGCGAGGCCGGTTGGGGATGAAGAAGCCGATCGGTCGACGACTCCGACCCGGATCGGTGCCTCGGCCGATGGCTCTGGCCGTGAGGGCGGAATCCGCACCGACTCTGCCGCTCTCCTGCCCGGATCGGAATCCGCACCATCGGGCGCCGACCCTGCCGTATGCAGACGGCCCGAAGAGGGCGGCGATCCCTTTACGGCGGCAGTCTCGCTGCCGGAGCCGGTTGTCCCGGGAGTGGGATCATCCACTGACCCGCTGGACGCCGACAAGCCGTCCGCTGCATCTTCCGCCGGTGCCGCAGCCGTCAGTGAGGGAACCGCCAGCGGCAGTGACGCGAGCGATGCGAACTTGCAGGATCCGCCCGAATCCGAAGTACCGACCGCCTCACATGCGCACGAGCGCCTGGAACCGGCCGGGGAAGCTGCGGACGACCGATCCGGTCGGGATGTTGAGGCCGCCGTCAACACACTCGGCGGACTCCTGGACGGCACCCTCCTTCGAGACATTGCCGAGTCGCCCGCAATCTCATCCGATTCGGTCTCGTCAGAGCAGGTTGGCGCGGCCGATCTCGCAGTCGATTCCCAGGTTCACGATTCGGATTCTGTGACCGAGGCTGCTTCACTGCGCAATCAAGGCCTCGGACGCGACTTCGACCACCAGGCGCAAGATTCTGAATCCCCCGCGACCACCGACGCTGTCGTGGAGAATCCGGCGCGACGCGAAGTGCCCAAACTTGACGCCGTACAGTCCGCCGACGGGGTGGCGGCCGAACCGGACTCCCGGGACACCGGCGTCGTGATGTCTTGCGATGTGCCAGGAGAGCCTGCCCCAAGCGTGTCGGATCGGAACGATCCAGTGGCATGGGACGTTGCGTCCCTTGAAGGTCCGGGCCGGATCGCCCTGTCCGAGACGAAAAGCGCACGGGAGGAAGCCGCTCCAGTCCCGCACGAACGGCACAAAGAGCACACCGAGTCCGCCACGGAAGCGACGGCGCCTGCCCGGCCGACCGTTCCGGGGGTCGAGTCGCCCTTCGGCCCAGCGGATTCCAATGAACCGGCAGCTGCCGTTGCGACCGAAGACATCATTGCGAAGGACGCCGACACTGAGAGCGATATTGCGCCCGTCATTCACCTTCCCGATCTGAGCGGCTCGCTTCCCTCTGGAACCGGCACGGACCACAAGGAGTCGCTGCTCCAGCAGATTGCCGACGTGGTGGCCGCCTCTGCCGGCGCGGCCGCCGGTGCGCCTCCGCCGGGTCTGGCCGGACGCGGTACCGCGAGCATTGATGAGCAGAATGATGGAGCCCAAGCGGGTGCTCCGCGTTCGGAGGATCCTGCTCCGATCTCGCTTCCCGGACCCGAAGGCTCCGAATGGCCTTCCGTGCCTATCTTGCCGGAACGGTCTGGAGATTCCACCGATCCGCTGCGGGAAGCCGCTTCCGAGTCGACCGGCTCCGCACCCGAGTTTCTCCCCGAAAACGCGGCTCCGGACAAACCGAAGATTACTGAAACAACCGACGACGCCGGTGACGTCGACGCCACACCGGCAGAATCCGAATCGCTCCTCGACCCCACGCACTGCAAAGAGGCGGTGGCTGCCACTGCCGCCCGGTACGCCGTAGCAACGGACTCGGAGATCGAGGACGACGCCTCCTCCGTCATTCACCTTCCCGACCTGAGGGGCTTGGCGCCTCTCGAAGCGAGCGGAGGGCAAACCGAATCGGTTGTGCCGCCGACTGACGATGCCATACCCGATTCTTCCAGCGAGCCCGCCGCGCCGTCTGAAGCGGCTAGGCCCCTGTCCGAGGATGCGCAGGCACGTGGTTCCGACGGCTGGCCAGATGCCGACGACGGGCCCGCGGCAGACGACATGTCTCCCGGACACGGAGGTGTCTGTTCCCTTCCCGAATCGGATGAGAGCGCAGTGCCCGCCGACTCGGCCGAGTTTCAATTCGGTGACGACCGCCAGAAACCCGAGTCCGATAAAGAAGACCGTGGCGAGGCTTCCGCTGACGCGACCGGTATCGTGTTCGACGACACCCTTCTCGTAGACCTCGCTGCCGTAGCGCCCATCTCGTCCGATGAGGACATTGCACCGGAACGCTCGTCAGCGGCCGCCGGCGGGAGTGCCGAACCCGACGCCCACTTGGTGTCCGCTCCGGAAACCGCCTTCGACGTCTCCCTTCCTCACACCGACACCGTTTCCCTCGAGGCATCTAGCGACGAACCGGACCCCGAATACGCGCACGATGCCCTGGAGGCGGAGTCTCCCGGTCCTGCCGCGGCTCTGGCCTTCGCGACCGATGCTGAGACGGATATAGCTCTGCGCGATGGTTTGATCGGCTTCGGATCCGCCTTCGCCGGGACCGGGGAGCCGCAGGTGTGGCAGGGCGGCCTCAAGGCCGCGATCGCGGCTCTGGCCGAGGGCCGCACGGCCCCCTTGGTTATCGTGGATATCGATGGCGTTCCCTACCCCGCTGGCGCCATCCACGAGCTGGCGGCGGTGTGCGAGGTGGGCACCGTGGTGGTGGCGGTGGGCTCCGATGTCTCCGCGCGCCCGGGACGCGAACTGCTGTTGTCGGGGGTGAGCGACTACCTGGCCAAGCCACTGACGGCGGAAGCGGTGCGCGGGGTGGCGTCCCGCGCTCTCGCGGATGCGGCCGGAAGGCGCCCCGGCGGCCGCGTCGCATGCTTCGTCGGCTGCGGGGGAAGCGGAGCGACGACACTGGCGGCCGCGACGGCACTCCATGCGGCGTCGCGCGGCTGCTACGTCTCGGTACTGGACCTGAGCCGGACGGTGGCGGCGGCGGCGCTGGCCTTGGGGGTAGAGCCCGTGGCGGGTCTGGATCAGCTCCTGGAGACGACAGACAAGGTCGAGGTGGAGCCCGAGTCGCTTGAGGGCGTGTGCGGGCGCCGATCGGACCGGATCGAGGTCTACGCCCATCGCTGGAGCCCGGAGCATCCGGCGGCGGCGACGGCAGCGGCGGTGGATCGCCTGCTGGCCGCGCTTAGACAGCGCTCGCAGTTGGTGTTGGTCGACGGTCTCGATGAAGCAGAGATGCGCTTCCTTCCTTCCGTCGAGATCGACACGCGGGTGTTCGTCGCGGAGCCGACGGCGGGGAAGACGCCTCATCTGATCCGCATGATGGACCTGCTGGACGGTGACCGGCCCACGGTGTTCGTGCAGAACTACACGCGCTCCTTCCGCCGCGACGTCGGCGCGCGCGCATTGCGGGAGGCGGGAACGGGGATCGAGCCTGACCTCGCGGTCCAGTTCGATCCGGCGATTCCCGAGACGGCCGACCGGGGCTGGCCGCAGGGAAGGCTGCCGCGCTCGTTGCGCAAGCCGGTGTCGGCGCTGACGGACCTTCTTCTGGACGAGTCGTCCGCTGCCGGCGCTGCGGCGGCCTTCGCAAGGGCAGCGTGAGCATGGCCGCCCGCGCCTTCGGCCGCCGCCCGCGGTCTGCCGTCCCGGCGCCTGCACCGAAGGCTGCGCGCGCGGCGCCGACGCCTGCCCCGGCCGCTGCCGCCGAGCAGACAACCCCGCCGCGCCCGCGCGGCCGGAGTAGCGGCGGGATCTCCGATATCGTGGCCCGGATCCATCCGACGATCGTCAAGTCGCTCGACATGACCAAGATCGCGGAGCTCGACAACGAGCGTCTGGCCTCGCAGCTTCTGGCGTTCCTGGAGACGGGCGAGGCAGGACTGCCGGACTTGAGCCCGCTGGACCGCCAGCAGGTGGTCACCCAGCTGGTCCACGACATCAAGGGCCTGGGTCCGATCGAGCCGCTGCTGCTGGACCGCAGGATCTCGGACATCCTGATCAACGGCATGGACTCGGTCTACGTGGAGCGGAACGGCCGGCTGCAGCAGGTCGAGGTGCGCTTCCGCGACGCCGAGCACCTGCTCCATATCGCCCAGCGGATCGCGGGCTGGGTGGGACGCCGGGTGGACGAGTCAAACCCGATGGTGGATGCGCGGCTTCCCGACGGCTCGCGGGTCAACATCATCATCCCGCCGCTTGCGATCGACGGGGCCACGGTCTCGATTCGACGCTTCACGCTGAAGGGGATCGGGCTCGAGGAGATGGCCGAGCGCCAGGTGATGTCGGAGGCGATGGCAGAAGCCTTCCGCATCTGCGTGAAGGCGCGTCTGAACGTCCTGATCAGCGGCGGTACGGGCTCGGGTAAGACCACCTTTATGAACGCGCTGTCGCAGCATATCGACCACGGCGAGCGGCTGGTGACCATAGAGGATGCGGCAGAGCTGCAGCTGCAGCAACCGCACGTGGTGCGGCTGGAGACCCGGACCATGAGCGCGGAGGGCACCGGCGAGGTGACCATGCGCGACCTGCTGGTGAACACGCTCCGGATGCGTCCCGACCGCATCATCGTGGGCGAGGTCCGGGGCGGCGAGGCGACCGAGATGCTGCAGGCGATGAACACCGGCCATCCGGGGTCGATGTGCACGCTGCATGCGAACAGCCCTCGCGACGCCCTGACGCGTCTTGAGAACATGCTGATGATGGCGGGCACGGAGATGCCGCTGTCTGCGATCCGGCGCCAGATCGCATCGAGCGTCGACATGATCGTGCAGCTTGCGCGGCTTCGCACGGGTCACCGCTGCGTGACCAGCCTGACCAACGTGGTTGGTATCGAGAACGACATCGTGACCACGGAGGAGCTCTGGCGGCGGCGTCCGACGGTGGACACGCAGCACATCTTCGAGACCTCCGGCAGGCAGCCGTCGTGGATGGAGGCGGTGGACGCGGTGAGCATGCGCGAGCCTCTCATGGCGGCGCTCAAGGCGGACCCCCGGATCGGGGAGACGCAGACGTGAGGTGCTGCCGCACAGTCATTTTCATCGCGTTGCTGGGCGGCGTACCCGTAATGGCGGCCGTGCTCGTTATGAGCGTCGTCCTTCCGGCCGGGCGGAGCCAGGCGGCAGAACCGGTGCTTCAGGCCGCGCCTGTCCGGGCTGCGCCCGTGCCGGTGGTCGAGGAAGGGACGAAACAGGTTCTGGTGCTTGCGGCCGCGCGGTCTCTGCCGGCGGGCACGGTGCTGGCGGGCGAGCATCTCACCGCGATCGGCATCGCGGCCGACCTGGTCGGGCACGGACATATCCGGGTGGACAACCTCGACGGGGACGAAACGCCCTACGGCTACGCGGTGCGAGGAGCGATCACTGCGGGCACGCCGTTGACGTGGCTCTCCCTGCTGGGCCCCCGGCAAGAGGGCTTTCTTGCGGCGGTACTGAAGCCCGGCATGCGGGCCGTCACCGTAACGCTCGGGCCTGCCACGGTTGGTTCCGGGATTGTCGAGCCGGGCGATCGCGTGGACGTGATCCTGGCGTCGCATTCGCGCGAGAGCGGTGAGGGGAGCGTGCTGGCGCGAAGGTTGCTGGAGGACGTGCGCGTCGTGGCCGTGGACCGGCGGATCGTCGGCGCGGCCGACGCGTCCGCACCCGGGGACAAGATCGAGCGCGGGGAGATCGTGACCGCGACGCTGGAGGTCCTGCCCTCTCAGACAGGCCTTCTCGGCCTGGGCGAGCTCGAGGGCGAGCTCTCGCTTGTCGCACGCCCGCCCGCGGCCGGCGGCGAGCGCGTCCAGGCGCTCGATGCGATCAACGCGCAGCGCCCGCCGGTGCTGGCGGAGGAAGTCGTTAAACAGATGAGCCTGCAGCAGACCGTCCGGGTCATGCGCGGCAGCGCGGTCGATGATGTCGTGTTTGGAAATGACCTGAAATCCGCCGCGCCGGCTGCCGGACCGCAGCATGCGCTTGTGGTCGAAGATCCCGGTTCCGGCGGTGTCCAGATGCGGCGGACGGCCGGCGGCACCACTCCTTCAGTCGAGGCCGACCCCGCAGTCGTCACGGAGGATTGGCCCGGACTTGTGGCGGCCGCTCTCTCGGAAGCCGGACCGATCGAATATGGGCTGGATGCAGGAGCGGAACTCGAGCACGTGCCCGAGCTCGAACCGGTTCTTCCCGTCCTCGACGTTGCTTCCGAGGCACGGTCCCCTCGCGGGGCCGTGCAGACGGGAGCGGCGGAGCGGGCGGCGACCGCGGAGCTCGCCCTCACCGCCCCGACGGAACACTTGCCGGACGAGAGCGGCCAGCCCGCCGCGTTGAGTGTCGGAGAGCTGCGCACACCATCGGCAGCGGAGGCCGATCCCGGGAGCGTGCTCGTGCAGAGCCTGGCCGGCGGCATCGCGCTCCCCGGCGCGGCGGATTCGGCGGCTGCGACGGAGGAGCCGCCTGAGCCGGAAGCCGCCGCGCTTGCGGAAGCGGAGACGGTCGAGAACGGCTCGTCGGCCGCGCCGGAACTCGAGTTTATGACCGATCTCGAACCAGCTCGTTCCGAATTTGACGCCGTTCCGCCGGAACCGGGCATTGCCGGGACGGCAACTGCCGACGGAGCGGTGTCGGCAACAACGGAAGCGGCTGCCTGGTCCTCCCTGTCGGAAAGCGCGCCGGATGAGCACGCGCCGCCTCTTGCGCTCGGTCTTGAGCGACCGAATTCAATTCCGGCCTCGGCTCCCGATGCCGCGGCAGGCAGCATTCTGCTGCCGGCGCGCAGAGCGGTTCCGGCTGATGCGGCCGACTCGGCAGCTGCTGCCGGGCTTGCGGCGGATCTGCTTGGGAAGCGCACCCCGGCGCAGCATGACCTGGCGGCGGAACCGAGGCGCGAGCCCTCGCGCACGGACCGGGTGGATCGGCCGGATCGCCAAGGCGTTGCGGCGGAGCGGAGAGACCTTGAGCCGACGGCAGCCGAGCAGGCGGTGGAAGCTGCAGTCTCGTCGCTGCCGTGGGCCACGCTGTCGGCGAACGGCGCCACGATCGCCGGCGGCGGTGCCTTGCTGCTCGGCTGGACGGGAGCCTTCCTGTGGCTGCGGCGGCAGAACAAGGCCCTGCGCAGTCGACTGCAATCGGTGAGCGCGCCCCTCACCGGTCATGGCGCGGTGGAGCGGATAGCGCCGGAAGAGAGCATCTTCCGCCCGAGGCGCCCCGATTCCCGGTTGTCGTGGCTGTGGCGGCGGCTCGAGAGGCGCTATCCGCTGATCGACGCACCGCAAGTGTTCCCGCGCCTTCTGGGGGTCGGCGTGCTGGCAGCCGCCCTGGTCTGGGCGGGCATGTGGGTGATGGGAATGCCGGGCGCAGTGTCGTTTCTCGCTGCCGCCATCGGAGGCTTTGCCGGCGCCTGGTTTTTCCTGGGGCGGGTCCAGGCGCGTAAGGAAACCCAGTTCGTCCAGCAGTTCCCGGAAGTCGTGGACCAGATCGTGCGGCTGTCGGGTGCCGGCCTGCCGCCGCTGGAGGCGCTGGGCAAGGTCGCCGAGGACGCGCAAGAACCGGTGAAGGGTGTTCTGGAGGAGGTCTCGGATGCGCTTCTGGCCGGTCTGGACGCCGACACGGCGCTGGGGATGGTTGCCGGCCGGGTGCGGCTGGCGGAGTTCACTCTGTTCGCCGCGGTGATCCGCCTGCAGCGCCGGGCGGGGGGCAGCATCTCCGGGGCGTTCTCGAACCTTTCGAACACGCTGCGCGCTCGGCGCGCGACGGCGCTGAAGGCGAAGGCGTCGACGGCGCAGACGCGGCTCACGCTGCTGGTGCTCATGCTGATGCCGCCTCTGGTGTTGGGCGCGCAGAGCATGACCTCACCTGGCTCGGTCGACCTGCTGTTCAACTCGGAAGATGGGCAGACCCTGCTGCAGCTTGGCGTGGGCCTGATCGTCGTCGGCCTGATCGTGGCGCGCCAGATCGCTGCCCGGGGCGCGAAGTAGGCCGGGGAAGAGTTGAGATGACGTCTTCGATGATTGTGCTGGCGGGCGTTGCGACCAGCGGGGTGGTGCTGATCCTGCTCGCTCCCCTCATCTTCGGGGAGACGCAGCGGGCGCGGCTTCTCGACCGGCGTCTCGCGATGGCGCGGCGGGAGGCGATGCGTGCGGTGCCGGGCTCTGGCGCCTCGGCGGTGGCTGCGGTGCAGCTTCGCTCCTTCGGACCGGCACTGCTCCAGGCGCTCTCGATGCTGGTTCCGGTGGGCGCACGGGAGCGTGAGAAGCTTACGCGTACCTTGCGCCTTGCCGGGTTTGCGCGTCATGACGCGCTCTCGCTGTTCCTCTCGTGCAAGCTTGCCAGCAGCGTGCTCGGCGCCGGTCTCGCCGCCTTTGCCGCGCAGGCCATCGGTCCCGTGCTCGCGTTCCTTCCTCATGGCGCCCTTGTCGCGGTTGCGGGCGTGGCCGGGTTCGCAATCGGCGGCATCGTGCCCGAGTACGGAGTGCGCTCCCTGGTGAGCCGCCGGCAGCGCAGGATGAGCAGCGCGCTCCCCGATGCCCTCGATCTGATGACCATGTGCCTGGAGTCGGGTCTTACCTTCGAGCGGGCGCTCGCGACGGTGGCGGAAGAGCTGACCCCGATAGAGCCCGATCTGGCGGCCGAGTTCCGCGTCATCGAAGCGGAGCTGCGCGTCGGCGCCAATCGCCGCTCGGTGCTCCAGGCCTACCAGGAGCGCACCGACATCGAGGGTCTGAAGGATCTCGCGATGAGCCTGATCCAGGGCGACCGCTACGGCACGCCGCTTACCCAGTCGATGAAGAACATCGCGGAGGGCGAGCGCGTGCAGCGTGCGGCCCGCATCTCGGCATGGGCGTCCAAGCTGCCGGTGCTGATGACGCTCCCCATGCTGCTGCTGGTGATGCCGGGGATCATGCTCCTGGTGGCGGGCCCCGGAGTGCTCTCGGCGATGAAGGCGCTCAGCGGACTGAGCTCTATTGGAGGCGGACCCGGTGTTGAATGAGATGCGCATAGAGTCCTTTCTGTTTTTTGCGGCTGCCGGGCTGGCTGCCTTACTGCTCGCCGCCGACGTGCACGCGGAAGAGCCGATCAAGCCGATCCCAGAGGCCGTGAACGTGAACCCGTTCAAGGTCGACCTGGGCCGCTCGCTCTTCCACGACACCATCCTGTCCAAGGACGACACCATCGCGTGCGCAAGCTGCCACGAGCTTGCAAGCGGCGGCGACGACGGGCTCCGGGTCTCGATCGGGATCGAGGGCCGGGAGGGCCCGATCAACTCGCCCACGGTGTTCAACACGGCCTTCAACTTCAAGCAGTTCTGGGACGGGCGTGCCAGGGACTTGGAGGCTCAGATCGATGGGCCCATCCAGAACCCTGTGGAGATGGGCAACCTCTGGCCCGACGTGGTCTCCAAGCTCTACCAGGACAGCGACTATCCGGCGCAGTTCAACGCGATCTATTCGGACGGCATCAACCGCAATAACGTCAAGAACGCGATCGCCGAGTACTTGAAGTCCCTGATCACGCCCAATAGCCGCTTCGACCAGTGGCTCAAGGGCAACGAGAGCGCGCTGACGGACTACGAGAAGCACGGCTACGAGCTATTCAAGGACTACGGCTGCTCCTCGTGCCACCAGGGCGCGAACGTGGGCGGCAACATGTTCCAGGTCTTCGGCGTGCTGAACGACTACTTCAAGAGGCGGGGCGATATCACCGACGCGGACCTCGGCCGCTACAACGTCACCGGCAACGAAGAAGACCGCCACTCGTTCAAGGTGCCCAGCCTGCGGATGGCGGCCCACACGGCTCCTTATCTCCATGACGGCAGCGCGGAGACGCTGCGGGACGCGGTCGACGCGATGTTCGAGTTCCAGCTCGGACGCGAGGCGCCCGACGAAGACAAGGACGCCATCGTCGCTTTCATCAAGACCCTGGCGGGCGAATCGGAGGAGTTCTGATCATGAAACCTGGCGCGCTCATTCTAGGCGCAGTCGTCTCCGTCATCCTGCTGGCGGTGGCGGGCGTCCTCTACATGATGGCCAACGACAGCGGCGAAGAGGACTACCGCAGCTCGATCGCGGCGGTACAGCAGATCCAGCGGCTGTCGTCCGACTGGAGCATCGAGGTCAGCCGGGTCAGGTCCGACCCGCTTGCGGACTTCGACTCCCTTGCCGCGTTCATTCCCCGCATGGAGCGGCTCAAGGGAGAGTTGTCAGCGACCGCGAGCCGCATTCCCGATCTCCCGGACCGCCTCGCCAACGCCGTCAACGCCTACATCAGCGCCGTCGACGCCAAGGAGGAGCGCGTCGAGCGCTTCAAGACAGGCTATGCGGTGGTGCGCAACTCCGAGAGATACCTCCCGCTCGCGGCATCCAACGTGGTGCGGCTGGCCGAGGAGGCCGGAGAGGCAGGGCTGGCCAGGCGCGTCTCCGGCCTGGTTCAGGAGATGGATCTCTACCTGACCTCGCCGAACGAGACGGCACAGGAAAGACTGGTGGGCGAGATCGAGGAGCTTCGTGCCGAGAGCGTCACCTACCCGCCGGCTCTCTCGAACACGCTGACCAACCTGATCTCCCATGCCGAGGTGCTTCTCGCGAAGCAGGCCCCCACGGAGGAGCTATTCGCGGAGGCGACCTCGAACAACATCTCCGGGATGACCGACGAGCTGGTCAACAACCTGCAGTTCGAGCTTGGCAGGTCGCAGGCGCAGTTGGCCTTCTACGACCGGGGGATGCTGATCGTCATCGCGCTGCTGGCGCTGTTCTGGATACTGCTTGCACTGCACCAGAGGCGGCGGGGCGGAGCAGAGACCGCGCCGGTTGCCGAGGCACCTGCCTATGCCGCTGTTGCGCCGGGTGCCGCACCGGGCGCTGCGCCTGTGCACGCCGCAGCGAACGGCTCCGCCGAGGCAGCCGCTCCAGCTCCTGCGGCGCACTCTGCACCCGCGCCGGCGCCCATGCCTGCAGAGCCCGACCTCGAAGAGGCAACGGTCAGGGGCTTCGTGGTCAAGTCGGCCGCCGGCACGCTTTCCGCGGCGGCGGACCAGATCACTGCCCGCATGGACTATCTGCGCCAGACGCGACAGCACCTGCAGAACGCGCTGGACAACAGCGACACACTTGCCGACCTGCCCGACGGGATCGACCTCGACGAGGAGATGGCGGCGCTCGCCGACATCTCGACAAGCATCCGTCAGGAGGCCGCCGGCATCGCCGGTCTGGCGAAACGCCTCGAGACCGTGGCGGCGCTGCCCAACAGCGAGGTGCGGCGCAGCATGACCGATGTCAACGCCTGTATCGAGGAGGCGATCGAGGCGTGCGGGCCGACGGCGGCGAAGGTGATCTCGAAGCGGCTGGGCGACGTTCCCGAGATCCTCGCGTCGCGGGCGGAACTGCGCCTTCTGCTCAAGAAGATCGTCGAGAACTCGGTGCGCGCCGTGGACGGGCTCGACGGGCGCGAGGGCGTCGTCAGGATCGACACGGCGCGCAAGGACGACGAGATCGTGATCACGGTAATCGACAACGGCAACGGGATCGCGGCCGAGAAGCGCATGAACATCTTCCGGCCGTTCTACACCTCGCACGAGGACGCCATGGGGATCGGCCTCTCGCTGGCCGGCCACCTGGCCAAGAAATACGAGGGCGTGATCAAGATCAACTCGCTGCCGGGGCAGGGAACCGTGGCTCAGATCACGCTCCCGGCGGGCGTGCCCAGTCCTTGAGACCCAGGTCTCGGGGAAGTCTGAAGGGAGACGATCTGTGTCAATGGTCGAGCCGGCCAGCGGATTCGAAAGAAGCATGAGCGCGGCAAAGGGCTTCCTGGCGCGTGCCGCCAGGCGCGGTGATGCTTCCGGCGCCCTCCGGCCGGTCCGTGGCGGAGGAAGGAGCCGCACTGCGCGGTTCCTGCTCCCCCTTGCTTTGCCCGCTGCTCTCGTGACTGCCGCTTGCGGCGGTGGCGATCTTGCCGTCGTCAAGCCGGCAAAGGATGAAATTCATCGTGAATTTACTCCAGGAATAGCGGCCAGTTATCAGCTTCCATCCAGCTTCTCCGGCGGGTTCCTTCCATTTGCGGCAAGTATCGACGGCTGTCCTGGCTGGGTGACGTTGTTGTCCGACCACGGAATCCTTGCAGGTACTCCCCCAAACGAGGACGCGGGCAAGAGCTTCTCTTGCACATACCGTGTTACCGAAGCCGATCCGGGATTCCGGCCGCAGCGAAGCGTGTCGTATGGACTACGCCTGACTGTCGGATCTATCGACGGCCTTACTCTTGTCGGCTCGATCAATATAAGTGGTCTTTCCGTCGGAACCTACTACAGCAGCAACCCCCTGCCGCCTGCCTCTGGCGGAGTCCCACCCTACACATATTCGTTCACCTGCGCCGGGGGACAGCTGCCGTCGGGGATGAGTTTTGCGCCTTCGCCCCCCGTGTTCGCCGGCACCCCGGACGGTCGCTTCCGCGATTCGTGCACCTACACGGTGACGGACAGCGCCGAC
>JAJDTX010000026.1 GCA_022826925.1 Bryobacterales bacterium | reverse complement strand
CTTTACGGAAGTAGAGAGAGCTTCGCGCAAGCCCATCGCCCGGGCGAGTTGAGCCAGTCGGAATTCACGGACATGCGTTCGCTGGGTGTTGCATCCCGCGTTATTTCGTAGCGGATTTCTCGGATTGTTTCGGGCCGGTTGACGCTCGATTTGTCACATTGCTTGGTCATCGTCGGAGAGCCGGGAGAATGTGGTTCGCTCGGGGAGGGGTACGACGGGTCGACAGCGCTCGCGATGGTCACCGGGTTTGTGGTGAGGATGGATTGGCCAGCGCGCCCGGCGTTGGGGAGCGCGCGCGGCAGGTGATTCAGAACTGCACGTCGTCGTGGTCGAAGAGCTCGAGTTGTCTGTCATGGCAGACGCGTTCGCACTCGCGCCGCTCGTCGTAGCAGCGACGGATCTGGGCAGAGTATTGTCCGTCAAAGGCAAAGGCGAGGTCGTTGAGGACGTCAAGGGCGGCTCGGCTGACCCCTGGCAGTGAAGCCTGACGGGTGCGCGGCAGCACCCCGGCGCGCTGGATCCGATGCATGGGAATCTGCCGCTTGTCATCGATGTCGGGGTCGCGGCAGTTGAGCAGAGTCATCGTGCGCTCGAGCAGCACAGCCCCGATGCGCACGTTGCGCTCGGTGATTCCACGCGCCCCGTCGGAGTCCGGCACCCTCAGCACGTACCCGGTCTTGTCCGGGTCCTCGCCGATGGCCTGCTCCGCCCGGAACACGTCCGTGACGATGCGGGCGCGGTCTGCCCTCAGCCCGCCTCTCCGGAAAGCACCTCCCAGACGCGCTTGTATCCGGTTCCGGACAGCGCTGCGCCTTCGGGCCTCACCCCGTCCCATTCATCCGCGCCAAGTCCCTGCAGGAAGCGGCGCGCCTCTCCCACGGAATACCGCCCTTCATCCCCGCCGCTGATGTCCCGGTACAGGCTCCCCAGCGCCTCGGCTGCGCTCCGCGGCGCGGCATTCATCCGCATGAGGACCGCATCCTCGCTGCTCACGCCGTGATAGATCATTGCCGGCAGCGCGTTGATCCGCCGCTTCTCCGCATCGGAAAGCGAATCGAAATCGATCCCCGACACCCGGCTCAGCGCGGAAACGCCCCAAGTTCCGTTGTTGACGATGGTGCGATAGATGGCCCTGCATGCATCCGTGAGCGCGGCGGTGCCCGCTTCGTCGTCCTTCTCCCGGCTGAAATACTCCCGTGCGATCGCCTCCAGACCCTTCCCGTTCACCCAGTCGTTGGTGATCTCGGAAATCCGGCTCTTGTCGTAGCCTCTGCCGCCGAGCTCCTCCAGGTCCTGCTTGAGCTGCGGCACTCGCAACATGACGCCGAACAGGTCCGCCATCCTGCCGCCCTCGCCGAACAGGCTCTCCGGCGCCAAGTCCGACACGGTGAGCCTGCTCTCGAGATTGCCGATGCCACCCATCGCCGCCTGGACGCCTTCCGGCGAGAACCCGGTGGAGTCCGCAAGCTCCGCGATGCCTTCCGGCATGGCGGCGAGCTTGCGCGCATAGCTCTGCGTCGCATCCAACAGCGCATCAGCTTTCTGCCGCTGCTCGGGATCGTTGCGCATCGAGGTGTAGCCGTAGGTCTGCCTCAAGAGCTGCTCGGAATCCGCGAGCACCGCATCGAGGTTCTGCTTCTCCGCCCACAGGTGGGCGATATAGCAGCGGAAGTCCTCCCACTGATCCTTCCAGAGCACCTCCGAGAGCTGCGGCAATGACCCTTGCGCCGCGAGCTCGTCCAGCAGCACCACGAGGCGAGAGACGAGCGCTCCGGTGCTCCGGTTCACGAACTCGATCAACGCGTCGCGATCCGCTCCCTCTGACAGGCCGACCACACCGACGCTGTCGTGACCGATGCGACCCGCTCGCCCGGCTAGGTTCCAGAACTCCCGCGGGGCGATCTCCACCGACCTCGCCCCCTGCGGCACGTAGCGCGACGACAGGAAGACCGACGACACCGGAAAGTTGATGCCCTGCGCGATCGTCGAGGTCGCGCACAGCATCCGCAGGCTGCCCGTTTCGGCGAGCCATTCCATCAGTGTTCGTACATCTTCGGACAGTCCCGCATGATGCACGCCTACGCCCTTCTCGAGCATGCCGACGAGCCTGAAATCGGGGCTGATCTCGGTGCGCAGGAAGTCCTGGACCAGGCGGATGTCCGGCGGCACGTCTTCCATCTCCGGCAGGCTCCGCGCCGCCTCCCCGGCCATCTTCCAGGCCGTGCGAATGGTGTTCGCCACCGCAACGCTCGTGCCCCGCGCCGACATCACCGCGCCGATCGCCGCCGTTTGCAGCCCGAGCCCCTTCTGCACGCCCATCGTCAGCACCTGGCTCTTCGGAACGTCGATCGGCTTCACGCCGCCAACGCGGTGCGTTCCGTGCAGTGGCATGGCCCTCTCGGTCGCGGTCAGCGTCTCGAAGTCGAGACGCCACCCGCCGTGCGCGCTGTCATCGGCGACCGCCCGGTAGAGGCCGACGATCCGCTCGTTCGGCTTCCACGGAACCGTGCCCAGGCTAATCGCATTTCCCGCGTCGATGTCCTGCGCCAGCCAGCGTGCCACAGCCTCCGATCCCTCCACGTAGGGCATCAGCAAGAGGAAGTTCGCCTGCGGGCAGTCCCGCTTCACCGTCGCCAGCAACAGCTCGATCCGCAGCCCCCGTCCCTCCGACTCCAGGTTGTGCGCCTCGTCCATCACCACCAGCGCGAGAGGGCGCTCGACCTTCCGGTTGCGGATCACCAGCGACAGCTTCTCCGGTGTCGCGACCAGGATGTCGAAGGGTCGGTCCGTGTCGACCAGCAGCTCTTCCTCGAACGCGTCCACCTCGACGGCGGCGGTGAGCTGCTCGACCCGCAGCCCGATCGGCTCGAAGTCCATACGCAGACGCCGCGTGATCTGCGCCGAAAGCGCGCGGGTCGGCGTGACGTAGACCACCCATCCCCGGTCGGCCTGGAACTGGTTCAGCGCCTGCAGGATGCGAAACTGCGCTAGGAGTGTGCGCCGCAGGACGCTTCTGCAAGCGAGCGGTGGGAATTCGCCGCCAGATAGTTGGTGGAACTGCGTCCGTTCGGGTGTTGGATCCCTAGAATGGGCAAAATCGTAGGCAATTCGGAGGCTCTAGTGGGGAATTTTCTCACGAGAATTTTCTGCGGCGCAGGCTCCTAGCAGCGTCTTGCCACCCGAGGTCGGCATGTCGACCACGATCGCCGTCTTCGCCTGATCGAGCAGCCCCTGTTCGAGCAGCGCTGCGCGTTGCGGTGGCAGAAGCTCGAACATTGCCTGGTGCTCGCGGTGCGTCAGCGAGCGCACGAAGTCCGAGGTTTTCGAGTTGATCGTCCGCGTCGCCCACCACAGTGAGTTCGTCACCATGATGCGCGCCGTCGCATGCAGCCACCGCAGCACCACCTCGTGCTGCGCGTCCCCCGACGCGGCCGCCGCTTTGATTCCCGCCTCGAAATGCTTGTCCAACGTGCCGAACGGATCGCCCGGCTCGCCCTGCAGCATGTAGCCCGCGAGCGTCTCGGTCGCCTTCGCCCAGTTGTAGAGCGCCGCCAGCCTCAGTGCGATCGCCCGGTCCACCGCCTCGGAACCGTTGCTCAGACGACGTTCTTCATGGATCGCCTGGTCGTTGCGCAATCCCGCAACGATCTCGCGGATGCGATCCAGATCATCCCACCCTTCCTTCCTGAACAGCCGGACCCAGCACTCGAACAGCCTGTACAGGAGCCTCCGGTCCCATTCCGCGTCCGCGACGCTCGGCGCCCTCAATGCCCCTCCCTGCTCGCGATACCAGCGCCTGAGATCCGACCAGCGATCGCCGCAATAGGCGACCGCGGAGAGCTGAAGCACGAAGAACAGGCGATCGAGCGTCTCGGGCGGAACCGGAAGCAGCCGGCGGATGTCGAAGGCACGGAACGACGCCGCCACCGCCTGATCCCGGAGTTCCCGGTTGAGGCCCGCCGGACGGCTCAGCTCGTCCAGGCCCTCGATGGCGGCCAGCTCGTAAGCGAGCGCTACCCGCTCCAGGAACGGTTCGTCCTCCGCTCTCTCCTCGAAAGAGAAGCTGATCTGCCTGCCGACCGCCCGGCGTGCCAGCCGCTGGCAGGCCAGATCACCCGCGCGCTCGATCTCGCCGGCCCCGATCGCGGCGACCGCCCAATGTTCGTTGAGCGCCTCCAGGGCTCTGTCGGACAGGCTCACCGTTCCCCTCCTGCCCGCCGCGAAGCCATCTCCTCGCCGATACCCTCCAGGCTCCCCCGCGGCAAATACAGCGCAAACAGCTCGATACTCGTTCCCTCGGGACATTCGGCCGCAAGGTCGTCCACCCGCGCCCGCAGGTCATCTTGATGGGGT
>JAJDTX010000113.1 GCA_022826925.1 Bryobacterales bacterium | reverse complement strand
GTAACAAATTATAATTGACACTCGGCGGCGGCGTCAAGCCTATCGGGCATCCTGAAAACAGAGGCTAACGCTAACTGCACTAACGAGTTAGTCAAATTTCACGGTCGGTCCGCTTGCGCAACGATGTCCGGTTGTCTGAGGATAGTGCCTGCGGCCCGACGAGCCGCAGTGCGCCGGAGGGCGCCAAGGTCCTCTCAAGAGCCTCCATGACGGCCGCAGACATCGCTGCGTTGGTGCAGGGCGAACTTGTAGGTTGCGCGACTGTCGAGATCCGTTCCGGGCAGACGCTGGAAAAGGCCGGCCCGGACCAGCTTGCGTTCTGGCAGCGCAAGCACGAGACCGAGCGGTTGCCCTCCAGCAATGCGGGCTGCGTCGTCGTCGATCCGGAGACGCCCGCGGAAAGCCGAACCATGATTCGGGTAAGGGACCCCCGCCGGGCGTTCGCGAGCGCACTCCGGGCGATCATCGGGACCGACCAGGTCGAGGCTGGGGTCGATCCGTCGGCGTCAGTGGACGCCACCGCAGCGCTGGGTGCCGGAGTGGCGGTCGGACCGCTAGCGGTCGTGGAACGGGGCGCTTCGATCGGAGAGGGCTGTGTGATCGCTGCGCACGCGTACGTGGGTCCGGGCGCGATCTTGGGACGGGATTGTCGCCTGCATTCCGGGGCCAGGGTCCACGGCACTGCGCGCTTGGGGGATCGGGTGGTCCTGCACAGCGGGGCGGTCGTCGGTTCGGACGGTTTCGGATTGGTGTTCGAGGACGACCACTACGAAAAGTTCCCGCAGGTAGGTGGTGTCCAGATTGGCGACGACGTGGAGATCGGAGCGAACTCGTGCGTGGATCGCGGCGCGCTGGACGATACTCGTATCGGTGCGGGCACGAAACTGGACAACTTGGTCCACATTGGCCACAACTGCCAGATCGGCCGCCATGTCGTGATGGCCGCACACGTCGGGCTCTCCGGCGGCGTGGTCGTCGAAGACTACGCTGTCCTGGCCGGGCAAGTGGGGATCGGTGACCGAGCCCGCGTGGGCGCCCGGGTGCAGCTTGGGGGCCAGGCGGGTCTGTTGCCGGACAAGCAATTGGAGGCAGGAGGATCGTATTGGGGCACGCCGGCGCGTCCCCTGAAGGAGCAACTTGTGCGCCAGGCATTGGCCAACCGCCTGCCAGAGTTATTCAAGGAACTCAAGCGGCTGCGGGCGAGGGTCGAGGAGCTCGAAGCATCGTGAGATGCGTCGTGATCGGAGGCAACAGTCGCGAAGTCGGAAAGACTTCGCTCGCAGCCTCGCTGATCTCGGCCACGCGCGAGCTGCAGTGGACGGCGGTCAAGCTGACGCAGTTCGGACACGGCATCTGTTCCCGCGACGGAACGCCGTGCGACTGCGCGGTGGAGAATCCTCTGTGCCCCTACGAGATCACGTCCGAGACAGGCGAGCCCGCGGACACTGACTCGGCCAGGATGCTCGCCGCCGGCGCGGTGACGGCGCTGTGGGTGCGAGTGGCCATGGGGCAACTGCCCGTTGCAATGCCCGCGATCCGCGAAGCCCTGTCCGAGGCCGGAAATGTGCTGTTCGAGTCCAACAGCATCGTCGACCACCTGCCGCCTGACGTATATCTCTCGGTCTTGAATCTCGATATGGCCGATTGCAAGCAGAGCGCGGCGCGTCTGGCGCCGGCCGCAGATGCGTTCGTACTCACCGGGAATAGATCTTCCCCTGAGTCGTGGGAGGGTTTCGAGCCGAGCTTGCTGCACCGCACGCCCGTATTCGAGGCCCAGCCGCCGACGTATTGCACAGCTGAGATCGTCAGCTTCGTGCAGCAGCGCCTGTTCGAGAGGACACACAAGCTATGACGAGAATCCTGACTCTTGCGGCGATGTTTGCCTGTGCCTGCGCGGTTGTGGAAGCGCGGCCCAACATCGTGTTGATCTTGGCCGATGACCTGGGCTGGAATGACGTCAGCTACCACGGAGGCGATATCCCGACTCCCAGCATCGACCGCATTGCAAGCGAAGGCGTTGAGCTTGATCGCTTTTATGCCTGCCCGGTGTGTTCGCCGACCCGAGCCGGCCTGATGACGGGACGCTATCCGATTCGTTTTGGCATGCAGCGGGCCGTGTGTCGGCCGTTTCTCGAGGTTGGCGTCCCGGCGGCGGAGGAGACCTTGCCGGAGATGCTGGCGAGGGCAGGCTACAGGCAGCGCGGCATCGCGGGGAAGTGGCACATCGGACACGCGTTCCGAAGGTTCCACCCGCTGAATCAAGGCTTCACGTCCTTCGTAGGCCACTACAACGGGAACATTGACTACTACACGCACTTCCGGGAGGGCCAACTGGACTGGCATAGAGGCTTCGAGTCGAACGCTGACGAGGGATACTCCACAGGCTTGATCGCAGACGAGGCGGTCAGGTTCATCGACCAGCACGCCGCTGCCGGGCCGTTCTTCCTGTACGTGCCGTTCAACGCCCCCCACACGCCGCTGCAAGTGCCGGATCAATGGCTGGAGCCGTTTTCCGCGGCGGAAGACGAGAGGCGCCGAGTCTACATGGCGATGGTGGCTGCGATGGATGCCGCGATCGGCCGCATCCTGGAAGCGCTGCGGCGCAACGGCGTGGACGGCGACACGCTGGTGTGGTTCGCGAGCGACAACGGTGGCCAGGCGCTGGCCGACAACACGCCCTTGCGGGCAGGGAAGGGCACCGTCTACGAGGGCGGCACCAGGGTGGCGGCAGCGTTGCGCTGGCCGAACGGGATTTCCGGCGAGGGCCGCAAGGTCACCGGATTGATGAGCTATCTTGACGTGCTTCCGACACTACGCCGTGTGGCGGGCCTCGGCGCATCCGGGGGGCCAGGCGAGCCGCTGGACGGCGAAGACGTCTTCGATTTGATCGCCGGCACCGGGCCGGAGCGTCAGAGGCGCTTCTTCTCGTACTACGAGCGGTACGGGGACGAGCAACTGGCTCTGATCGCCGGCGATTGGAAGATTGTGAGGCGCGGTGCGCCGATCTTGGGGCCAAACCCTGCGGACGCCCCCCCGCCCCAGCTGCCGGCCCGGCAAAGACAGGTCCGGCCCGTGACCGTGGAGCTCTTTCACCTCAAGACTGATCCCCTCGAGAACGTCGATCTTGCTGACCGGGAGTCCAAGCGGACTCAAGAGATGCTGGCTGCGCTGGAGGAGTTTCGGGCCCTCCGCCAAGATGGCGGCGTGCCGCCGATGACTGCGCCACCGCCCGAGGGTTGGACGGCTCCCGAGCGCTGGAAAATGGCTGAGTGAGGTGCGCCCGCCCGGTCGCGCAGTCCGCCAGTCCGGCCCGACTTGCAGGCCTTGTATTGGCCCAACGTTGACACTCAATGAGTCGACTGCTATGGTCAAAATGCGGGGTGGAGCAGTCTGGTAGCTCGTTGGGCTCATAACCCAAAGGTCGAGGGTTCAAATCCCTCCCCCGCAACCACTAAGACAAGGGTCCGACCCGCACACATAGGGAACGTTGCGGCGCGTTCAAGCAGCAAGCCTGTTCCGTGCAAAAGGCGTTCTGCGCGTCGCCCGCGCGCCAGACGCGGGGCCTGGCGGGCGGTGCACGTGATGCTGGATGGCGGCTCTGAGCAGCCCCGGGGCAGCGGGCGGGTCCCGCGTTAGACGCAACGCTTCATCGGTCCCAACCTCGACCGCGCGGCGGTGTTGGCCGACCCAGGTGCCTCCATCGCCTAGCAGGCCGCTCCGCAAAGTAGCCGCTGACCGGATCATTCGTCCCGTTGGCGGGAAATCCGCTCGGCCGGTTGGGTTTCACAGGGTATCGTAATAGGAAGGTGCGACAGCTGTCGGCACGCTTGATCGAGCGGCGGGACGGAATCGGCGTGGCTATCGATCGCGCCGGGATGGCGCTGTCCGTGTGCTGCGGGCTGCACTGCATCGCCACGCCGCTGTTGCTTGGAGCGGCGGTGGGCTTGCCTCTCGGCTGGCTGCTCAATGAGTCGACGGAAGCGCTGCTGCTGACCGCCGCGGTCGGGACAGCCGCTCTGAGCCTCGGACCCAGCTACTGGCGACGGCATCGCCGCAAGCGTTGTCTCGGCCTGTTCGCGACTGGTGTGATCATGCTCGCCCTAGCCAAGCTCGGGCCCGTGAGCGAGGCATTCGAGCCGCTGACGGTCGCCTCCGGAGCTGTATTGATCGCTACGGCGCACCTTGTCAACCTTCGTCTCTGCCGCCAGTGTGCGCTTTGCGAGGCCGAGGAGCCTGCTGCATGATGCTTCGATTGCTCCTGCTGCTGCTGGCTCTGGGGCTGGGGCAAATCGCCTACACGCAAATCCATTGCAGCTTTGAGCCGCCGGATTGCGAGGAAGGCGCGTGCGAGCTCTGCCACCTGGCCGACATCTCGCCGCTGGCCTCGGGCTCCGCCACGCTGTGCTCGCCGCCGCCCACTCCGCGCGCCGCCGTAGCGCCGAACCAAGGGCCGGCCGTCCAGGCGTTCTCGAGGCGCTATCGCGGCCGCGCCCCTCCCCTCTAAAACTCGTCTAGTTGCTTTATCCGGCTCCGCGATTGCGCGAGCCGGTCGGTAGGTTTGTATGCGAGTGATAGGGGAGACTTCCAATGAAACGAATACTCTGCGCCGTCGTATCGGCGCTGTTCGCAGTATCCGCGGTCCACGGCCAGGACACCGCCGCTATAGAGGGGCAAGTGCTGCTGCTGCAGACGGGCGCGCCCATCGGCGGGGCGACCGTCAATCTCTTGGAAACCGGGGCTTCGACGATCGCCGATGAACAAGGGCGATTCCAGTTCGAGGGGCTACGGCCGGGCCGCTACCATCTCCACGCTCACATCGAAAGCGCCTTGCAGGGCGTCTCCGAAGCCATCGAGGTCACTCCCGAAGGTGCGGATGGGGTGAAGTTGCTGCTGTCGTTCGCGACGGAGCAGACGCAAATCACCGTCAGTGCGGCGGGGCGGCCCGAGTCCGCGTTTGAGTCCTTCCAATCCACGCACACGAAAACCTCGCTCGACCTGGCTCGCGCTGAGAATATCGCCGCCGGCCTGGGCGAAGTGCTCGGCAATGAACCAGGCACGGGAATCGCCCAACGGGGGTTCGGGCCGGGCTCGTCACGCCCGATCATTCGCGGCTTCGACGGCGACCGGGTTCTGATCATGGCCGACGGGCTGCGGACGGGTTCCATCTCGTCCAATTCCGGCGACCACGCCGAGACGTTCAACCCGCTGTCGTTTGACAGGCTCGAAGTGGTGAAAGGCCCCGCGACCCTGCTCTACGGCAGCAACGCCATGGGAGGGGTCGTGAACGCTGTCAGCAGTCATGCAGGCTTCGTCTCGCATCCGGACGGCATGCAGGGCTACCTACAAGGCTCTGCGGGGACTGGCAACGCCCTAGCGGGAGGGGCGGCCGGCTTCGATTACGCCAACGGCGGCTGGCGCTTATGGGGCGGTACGAATGGCATTCGCACCGCAGACTACGCAACACCCTTGGGCGATGTCGAGAATTCCCGAACCCAGTTCACCAACGGCTATGGCGGCGTTGGCTGGTTTGGCGAGCGAGCCTTCGTCAGCGTTGGCGTTCGCGCTAACGACTCCAGTTACGGAGTTCCCTTCGCCGACGAGTTCCACGCCCATGACCATCACGGAGAAGAAGAACACCACGATGATCACGATGATGAGGACGAAGAAGAACACCACGACGAAGAGGAAGAGGGCGACGAGCACGAAGAGGAGCTTCGCATCGATCTCGCCATGCGCCAAATCGCCTATCAGGTCAACTGGGGAGTGCGAGATCTCGGCCCTGCGTTCGAGCGCTTCGTGATGAAGGTGGGCTACGCGACCTACAAACACGAGGAGATCGAATTCGAAGGCGATCAACGCCGAATCGGCACGCGATTCGACAACGATCAAGTCGTCTATCGGGGCGTTTTCGAACAGAACAGACGCGGACCGTTGACGGGCCGCTTCGGGTTCTGGGGCATGGAGCGCGACTACTCAGCGGAGGGCGAGGAAGCGCTCTCGCCGCCGATCGATCAGCAGTCGTTCGCCCTGTTCGCGCTCGAAGAGGTCGACTTTGAGCGGGTCAAGCTTCAGTTCGGCGGCCGCTTGGAGACCTCCCGCTACAATCCGGCGTTCGCCGAGCGTGGCCACGGCCACGGCGAAGAACATCACGAAGAAGAAGGCGAAGAACACCACGATGACGAGGAGGAAGGAGAGCACCACGACGAGGATGAAGAGCACGACGAGCACGGGGAAGAATACCCGGACGCGGTCCCCCGCCGCTTCACGGGCGTTTCGGCGGCTGTCGGCTTGCATGCCGACCTATGGCGGGGCGGAGCTTTCGTCGCCAACTATTCCCACTCCTACCGTGCCCCGGCCCTCGAGGAGCTCTACAACGTGGGGCCGCATGTCGGCACGTTGATCTTCGAGGTGGGCGATCCCAGCCTCGGTGCCGAGCGCGGCAATGGCGTCGACCTGTCAGTGAGGCAGCAAGCTGGACGAGTCGATGGCGAGGTCAACTTCTTCTTCTACGATTTCAGCAACTTCGTCTTCCCGTTCGCCACGGGCGAGGAGGAAGACGGTCTGCCGGTGGTCCACTTCGAGCAGCGCGACAGCCGCTTCAGCGGAGCCGAAACCCGGCTCGGCATCGGCTTGAGTCAAGACTTGCGGCTCAATCTCGGGATGGATTTCGTGGACGCGAAAACGAAGCTCTCGGGCACTCCGCTGCCACGCATCCCGCCGCTGCGGGGCCGCGTCGGGTTCGAGTACCGACGCAAAGGCTTCAGCATTCGGCCCGAACTCGTGCTGGCGGACCGGCAGAACCGGACGTTCGATCTGGAGACGCCGACGGCCGGATACGCGGTTCTCGACCTGCGAGCGTCGTACACGATCCCAAGGGGCAATGCCATTCACCAGTTCTCGGCCAATGTGTTCAACATCGGCGACCGGCTCTATCGCAACCACTCGTCGTTCATCAAGGACCTCGCCCCGGAGATCGGGCGCGGCGTCCGTTTCAGCTACATCGTGCGCTTCTTCTAGTGTTGTGTCGGGCGCTCGACGCCGTGGTGGCGAAACCCGCGTCCCGACTGCCGCAGGTGGTCGGGGCGCCCGAGGCGACGGTCGGACTCGACTGCGCGATGGCGAGTTACGCGCCAGCGGACGGAAGACGGTTCAGGTGAGGCGATGACGACAGGAGCCCGCTCATTCGACGTTGTGGTCGTCGGCGCCGGTGCCGCCGGTGTCGGCTTCGGTGCGACGCTACGCGACCTCGGAATCGATAACTTTGTGATCCTCGAACGCTCCGCAATCGGTGCCTCATTCCTGCGTTGGCCCCAGCAAATGCGCTTCATCACGCCGTCGTTCAACAGCACCCAGTTCGGCACGCTCGACCTCAATTCCGTCTGTCTTTACACCTCGCCGGCCTACTCAATCGGCGTCGAGCACCCCACGGGGGAGGAGTACGCCGGCTATCTGCGAGGGGTCGCGAAACACTTCGACTTGCCGGTGGCGACCGGGATCGACGTTCTCTCGGTCACGAGGAACCCTCGGCTCAAGAAGTTCCGGGTGAAGACGAACCGCGGCGACATCCGCGCGCGGTTCGTGGTCTGGGCGGGCGGCGAAATGCAGTACCCGAGGACCAACGGCATCCGCGGCGCCGAGCTTTGCCTGCACAGCTCCAAGGTGATCTCGTGGGACGATCTCAGCGGCGACGAGAGATGCATAATCGGCGGCTCCGAGAGCGGCATCGACGCCGCCGTCGGGCTGGCCGCCGCAGGTCGACGAGCCGTCGTCTTCGACGGCGGCGAGCCATGGAAGCGAAAAAGCTCGGACCCCAGCGAGCTCTTGTCGCCCTTTACGAAGGCACGTCTGAATTCGGCTATGGACTCGGGCCGGGTGACGCTGCGCGGCGGCTGTACGGTCATCGGCGTACAACGCAACGAGAACGGCTATCAGTTGGCACTCCAGGACGGCGAGGTCGTCGACTGCGCCGAGAAGCCGATCCTAGCCTCCGGATTCGTCGGTTCGGCAAGGCTCGTGCGCTCGTTGTTCGAGTGGAGAGAGGACAGTTTTCCGCTGCTCACGGAAAACGACGAGTCCACCGTGGCGAAAGGGCTCTTCTTGGTCGGGCCGCAGGTGCGCCAAGGCGATCTCATCTTCTGTTTCATCTACAAGTTCCGCCAGCGCTTCGCCGTGGTGGCCAACCAGATCGCCCGCCGCCTGCGTGTGAGCACGGAGCCGCTGGAGGAGTATCGCCGCAACGGAATGTACCTCGACGATCTATCGTGCTGCCACGACGAATGCGCATGCTGAAGAGGCCGTGAAATGCTCCCGACGCCAAGTCGAACTGTGGTTCTGTTCGGTAAGGAAAACGTCGGCAAGACGCAACTGGCCGCATCCCTGGCGGGTGCGCCCATCGCTGCCTCGAACTTCCGAGGCGCCACCGTCGGCTGCGACTCCTACCGGTTGGACGACTGGGAGCTGATCGACACGCCCGGGCTGCTACGAAGCTCCGACGTTGACACAACCCAACTAGCCTTGGAGCGGATGCGCGGCGATGATACCGTCCTATTGGTTGCCCAGGGAACCGCACTGGACGCGGACTTGGCCGACCTGCTGCCGCTCGCAGCAGGTAGACCCGGCGCACTGGTCGTGACCCTTAGGGACCGACTAGCCCGGCAGGAGGTGGAGCCGCGGCTGGGAGAGCTGGCGCTCCGGACGGGTTTGCCTGTCGTTGCGGTGGACGCTCGACGGCTGGACGCCGACGATCGTCGAAGGGTGATGCAGGCGCTGGAAGCGCCCAGCCCGGTCCCCGCCGAAGCCGGATTGAACTTCGGCGATCTGACCGCCCGTCCGCGTCCTCTTTTCTTCGAGCGCTCCGCCCTCGGTCCCTTCTGGGCGCTGCTGCTCTTGTTAGCGCCCGCCTGTGTCGCGGTGGGCGCCGCCAACAGTCTCGCAGACCGGATCGATCCTTGGGTCAGCGCCCTGACTGGGCCGCTGGCCGAATTGCTGTCAAGCTGGCCGCAGCCGCTTGCGGCGATCCTCGCCGGCGACTACGGCTTTGTCACGATGGGGCCGCTGCTGTTGGTGTGGGCAACTCCGGTTGTCGTGCTCCATGCGCTGCTAATGGCTGCGTACAAAACGAGCGGCCTGCTCGATCGCCTGACAAACGCCATGAATCCGTGGCTGCAGCCGTTCGGCATGACGGGCCGGGAGTTGGCCCGGGTCGTGATGGGGTTCGGCTGCAACGTGCCCGCCGTCATCGGCGCACGCTCGTCGTCGGCTTGCGCGCGTGGCGTATGCGTCTCAGCCATTGCTTTCGGTTCCGCCTGTTCGTATCAGCTGGGGGCGACGGTGGCGGTGTTCGCCGCGGCGGGTCGACCCGAACTGGTCGTACCCTACCTGCTTTATCTTGGCGCCACGACTCTCGCCTACGCCCGGCTCATCGCGCCGCAAGCGGCTCGTTCTCCCTTCAACGCGCCGTTTACGCAGGGCCGGGTCTGCTTGACTTGGCCGCGTCCGAGGGCCATCTGGCTTGAGGCGCATGGCGCCGTTCGGGAGTTCTTTCGCAGGGCCTTCCCGGTCTTCTTTCTGATCACGGCCGTGGCTTCTTTGTTGCATTGGCTGGGCGCGTTGCAAGCTGCGTCGGCCGTCTTCGAGCCGGCGATGGCCATCTTTCGATTGCCCTCGGACGCGGCCCTGGCGGTGGTCTTGGCGAGCGTGCGCAAGGACGGCATCTTGCTGCTCGCAGAGCCGGGCGTCGCCGTAAGCTTGAGCTCCGTCCAATTGTTGACGGCCGTCTACCTGGCCGGCGTGCTGGTGCCTTGCCTGGTCACCTGCTTGACGATTGTGCGCGAGCAGGGCCGCGCGTTCGCGCTGCGGTTGGTGGGTCGGCAGGCTGTGGCGGCCACCGGGTTCAGCGCTTTGCTGGCTTGGGCCGGAGCATGGTTGTGAGCACGATCTCCGGCGCTAGCCAACGCAAGGGGCAAAATCTGCTGGACCGGCAGTGCTGGAACTGGGGCCGGGACATCGTGCATTCAGAAGGCAACCTGCTGCTCGAAGCGGGCTTCCTCAGGCGGCGGCCGCCCGAAGGAGAAGTAGGATCGAGCTGCTACACGCTCGCGCTACCCGACGGAGACAGCCTGCTGTTGTGGGGTTTCGGACTCCTGTACGGAACGCCGCGCAAGGGCAGCGTCTACCTCAACCGCTACCAGTTTTTGCCCGTTTGGCTGCCGTCGGAAACGGTCCACGAGCCGATTTGGAAGCCCGACACGCTCCCGGCTGCACAGACGCCTCCGTCGCCCCGCATACCGCTTGACTTGACCGCCGCCGCCAGTCGGCGCGTCGCGGATTACGAGGAGTGGGCCCTGGCGCGGGGCGGTCTGGAGTATCGTCGCATCGTCCTGAGTCAATGGAAAGGGCATTCCAGGGGACTGCCGCCCCAAGCGGTTCCCCACGCTTGGCGCACGCTCGCCGACGCGATCGACGGCCAACCTCATCCTGAGCCCATGGAGGAATCGAATTGAACGACCCACGCCTTCCCGTAACCGTGCTCTCCGGCTTCCTCGGCGCCGGCAAGACGACGTTGCTCAACCACGCGCTGCACAACCGCGAAGGCCGCCGCGTCGCGGTCATCGTCAACGACATGAGCGAGGTCAACGTCGATGCCCAGCTTGTTCGCAACGGCGGCGCCGAGCTCAGCCGCGTCGACGAGCGGTTGATCGAAATGACCAACGGCTGCATTTGCTGCACGTTGCGTGAAGACCTGCTCGACGAGGTCGCACGCCTAGCGCGGGAGGGTCGCTTCGACTACCTGCTGGTCGAATCGACCGGTATCTCCGAGCCGCTTCCCGTCGCGGCCACTTTCGCCTTGTCGGACGAGTTTGGCGTTCATCTGGGCGAGCTGGCCCGATTGGACACGATGGTCACCGTCGTCGACGGCCCGGGTTTTCTTCGCGACTTCGGCTCCGGAGAAGACCTGCTCGATCGCGGGCTGGGGGTCGACGACGAAGACGACCGCACGATCGCCGAGCTCCTAGTCGACCAGGTCGAGCTCGCCAACGTCCTGGTTCTCAACAAGACCGACAAGATGAGCCGGGAAGAAGTCGCACGGTTGACCGGGGTCCTGCGCAAGCTCAACCAAACGGCGACGTTGGCCCAGACGACCTACGGGCGGATTCCGCTCGACCTGATCTTCGACACGGGCCTGTTCGATTTCGAACGCGCCGAGCAAACGGCGGGTTGGATTCAGGAAGTGCAAGGCGACCACACGCCCGAGACCGAGGAGTACGGCATCGGCAGCTTCGTCTATAGGAGGCGGCGGCCCTTCCATCCGGCGCGGCTGGCTGCGACCTTCGAAGGTTCCTTCGAGGGCGTGCTGCGGGCGAAGGGGGTCGTCTGGCTGGCCACCCGCCATGCCGTGGCTGGCGCGCTTTCGATCGCCGGAGACTCGCTGACCTTGGAGCCCGGAGGACACTGGTTCGCCGCGCTGGACCCAGCAGAGCTCATCGACGGCCCGGAGACCCTGGAGTGGGTCGGCCAGGTATGGGAGCCCGACCACGGCGACCGCCGTCAAGAGATCGTCTTCATCGGAATCGAGATGCCGCAAGAGGCAATCGAGGCTGCCCTGGACGGCTGTCTGCTGACTGACGCCGAGATGGCCGCCGGCGCCTCGGGGTGGGCTTCGTTGGACGACCCACTGCCAACGTGGATAGCGGCAGAAGAAGACGAGCCGTAGACCGGCCGCTTCCCAGCGGAAATCCGCGGACAGTTTCGTCAAGCAGCGCCCGCTGCAGAGGAAACCCGCGGGGCTCTCAGCCCCGGATCTATATCCTCCGCGCTGACGTGGTCGGGCGGTCGACCGCGTTTCTGCCGGGGAGGGCCGGCTTCCGGCTGGACGGACCTGGTTGACGCCCGGACCCGGGTTCGTCGACGCACCTCTGGCGACGACCGGCCAGGCGCTGCCGCGCGGCGAGCCTACGTTGCAGAAGCGGGAGCTTCAGGCGATGGCGGACAACGGGCCGTGATCGTCGCAGTGGTCGCCGTGCGGATGGTGCAGGTGGCCGTCGACGAGGTAGTCCACGTGGTCGCCGTGTGGCACGGCTTCGTGGCCGCAGCCCGGGCCGTGCTGGTGGTCGGCGGCGTGGGCTTGGCAGTCGTGGTTCGGAGTGCATGCGTCAGGGTTCTTCGCGCTGACCTCGATCGCATGCTCGTCGTAGTGCCCCTCGTGGGCGTGATGGAGGTGGCCGTCGTGCAAATAGTCGACGTGGCCGTCGTGTTCGACGGCAGTGTGGCCGCAGCCGGGGCCGTGGACATGCTCGTGATCTTGATGGATTACATGTTCGGACATGATTTCTACTCCTTGGACTTGCCAACAACCTGTGCCTCGCTCGCGTGAGCCAGCGCATTGAAAACCAAATCGACCACATGCTGATCCGCCAGTGCGTAAATGACGTGCTTGCCTTGACGCCGGCGGCGGACCAACGAGGCCGCGCGGAGCACCTTGAGCCGCTGCGAGATCGTCGACATGCCTTCCTGTTCGTCCTCGGCCAGATCGGACACGCACGCCGGACCCTGCGCCAACAGGGCCAGCAGACGCAAGCGAGGCGGGTCTCCGAGCGCGGCGAACAGTTCTGCCGCGCGTCCGAGGGCGGCCTCGTCGACGCTTGGCTTGCGCGTCTCGCGCCGCTGGGAATGCGGCTCTTCGCAAAGGGGCTCGGCTTGTGGATTCATCGGTTGAACGATTATTGAAATGATGATACTACCTCGACGGTTCTGCGCGCAACTCCGCCCATCGAAAAAATCGTACCGACGAAAGGTTCGCCTCTCCCGTTTGCGGGCCAGTGCTTGGCAGTAGTCGCTTCGCCGCCGGGCAACATGCTATTTTTGGGGACTCGCCCTTTCCGAACGCGCTTGTCGTCCATAAAACACGAACGCAATAGAACCGCTGAGTATCGAGTCTACGGGCTGGATTGCGCGGAAGAGGTCGCCATCATTCGCAGACGGCTCGACGGAGAGCCGGGCATCGAGGGGCTTCGCTTCGACGTTGTGCGGGGCAAGTTGACCGCGGCCTACGATCCGGAAGCGCTGACGAGCGAGCGGATCGCCGAGCAGGTCTCGGACCTCGGCTTGGAATGCAGCCCGTGGGAAGAGCCGCCGCGCGAGGCACGCTTCTTCGAGCGGAGCGGGCGCGACCTGCTGACCGGCGTCAGCGGCGCGGCGCTGACGCTCGGCCTCGCCCTGCACGCTCTGAGTTCGGGCGACTGGCTGGCGGCGATCTCGCACCAGCATGAAGGCGAGTCGCTGGCCGCGCTGGTCTGCTTGCTGGTTGCGCTGGTCGGCGGTGCCGCCCTGGTCGTCCCGAAGGGACTCAAGTCCCTCGCCGCCGCCCGGCCCGACATGAACGCGCTCGTGCTCGTCTCGTTGATCGGGGCGGCCTGCTTGAGCCAGTGGGCGGAGGCAGCGACTCTGGCCTTTCTGTTCTCGCTGGCCGGCCGGCTGGAGGGCTGGAGCATGGCGCGCGCCCGGCGCGAGGTCGGCGGCTTGATGTCGGTCGCGCCCCAGCAGGCCTCGGTCATCCACGGCGACCACGAGCATCGGGTCGCAGCCGCTTCGGTCGCGGTCGGCGCGCTCATCCGCGTACGGCCAGGCGAGCACGTTCCCTGCGACGGGGAGGTCGAGAGCGGAATCTCCGGAGTCAACGAGTCGATGCTCACCGGCGAGTCCGTGCCGACGATGAAGCGGCCCGGAGACACGGTCTACGCTGGCACCTTCAACAGCGACGGAGTGCTGGACATCCGCACGACACGCGCGGCTGACGACACGCGGCTAGCGCGCATTCTGCGGATGCTCGAGGAAAGCCAGCACCGCCGGGCGCCCTCGGAACAATTTGTCGACCGCTTCGCGCGCTATTACACGCCGACGATGTTTCTGGTGGCCGTGGGCGTTGCGGCAGGCCCGCCGCTGTTGGCAGGCGAGCCGTTCTCGCTCTGGTTCTACCGGGGCATGTTGACACTGCTGATCTCCTGTCCCTGCGCCTTGGTCATCTCGACGCCGGTGGCGATCGCGGCGGCGGTTGCCAAGGCCGCCCGGCGCGGGCTGCTGATCAAGGGAGGGGCTTTTCTCGAGGAAGCCGCGCGCATCCGCGCCGTCGCCTTCGACAAGACGGGCGTGCTCACGGCCGGAGAGCCGCAGGTTGAGGAGATCGTGCCTCTCCACGGAAGAGAGCTGAGCGACATCCTGGGCCGGCTGGCGGCGCTTGAGCGCTACAGCGAACACCCCCTCGCTCGCGCGATCGTCGCCCACGCCGCCGAGCGCGGGATTCTGCCGCCACCGGCCGAGGAGTTCCGCATCGAGCGCGGAATGGGCGCTTCGGCCGTCGTTGGCGGCGCGCGTTTCTGGGCCGGGAACTCGCGCATGCTGGGGCTCGCGGAAGCGGCCGCCAATCCTGAGGCGAGGGCTCTGTTGGGCTCGGATTCCGACACGGTGGTGATCTGCGGAGAAGGGGACACTCCGTGGGCACTCGTGCGGCTCCGCGATCCGGTCCGTCCGGAAGCGAGGAGCGTGGTAGCCGAGTTGCGAGAGCTCGGGATCGCACGCACCATGATCCTCAGCGGAGATCATCGCGCCGCGGTCGAAGCCGTGCGCGAGGCGGCCGGAATCGACGAAGCGCGGGCCTCGCTACTGCCAGAAGACAAGCGCGCGGCGATCGAGGAGATAGAAGCCAGCTACGGGAGCGTGGCCATGGTTGGAGACGGTGTCAACGACGCCGAAGCGCTGGTCGCCGCCTCGCTCGGCATTGGCGTGGGAGGCACTGGTACCGACATCGCCTTGGAGTCCGCCGAGGTCGTGCTGATGTCGCCCCGCCTCGAGCTTCTGCCTGATCTCGTCCGTACCGGGCGCTTCTGCCTTCGCGTGATCCGCCAGAACGTCGCCATCGCCCTCGGCTTCAAGTTGTTGTTCCTCGTGCTGGCGGCGCAGAACATGGCGACGCTGTGGCTGGCGGTGGCCGCCGACATGGGCGCCACGCTGGTGGTGATCTTCAACGGCCTGCGTCTGCTGCACGGCTCGCGGTTCCGAACCGAGTAGCGCCCGGTGACCGATTGACTCCGTTTCGTAGCCCGTTCAGGGCCTGAATTGGCCCGCCGGCCGGAAAATCTTGACGCTCTCGAGAACACCTCGCTACGCTCACTCCAAGACCTGCGAGGCGCGTCGGCATTCGTCATGCTCCAAGCGATCGGTTTATCGAAGTCCTACAACGGTGTCCGCGCCTTGGACTCCCTGGACCTGCTCATCGAGCCGGGCCAGATCTTTTGCCTGCTCGGCGCGAACGGAGCGGGCAAGACGACCACGATCAATCTGTTCCTGAACTTCATCGAGGCTTCGGAGGGGCAGGCGCTGGTGGACGGAATGAACGTCGCCGAGCATTCGCTCGAGACCAAGAAGCGCCTAGCCTACATTCCTGAGCAGGTCATGCTCTACCGCAATCTGTCCGGTCTCGAGAACGTCGAGTATTTCACCGCGCTCGCGGGGCAAGAAAGGCCCTCGCGGGATGAGCTCCGGCAGTTGCTGATTGGGTCGGGGCTGTCTCCGGGGGAGACTGAGCAGCGCGTCTCGGGCTACAGCAAGGGCATGCGCCAAAAGGTCGGCATTGCCATCGCTGTCGCCAAGCAAGCCAGGGCGCTACTCTTGGACGAGCCGACCTCGGGGCTTGACCCCAAGGCGTCGAACGAGTTCTCCGAGTTGCTCGAGCGGCTGCGGGGCGAAGGCGTGGCGGTCCTGATGGCCACGCACGACCTGTTCCGCGCCAAAGAGACCGGCACGCACATCGGAATCATGAAGCAAGGCCGCCTCGTCGAGCGCCTCGCTGCCGAAGAGATCGGCCACGCCGATCTAGAGCGCGTCTACCTCGAACACATGCGCGGATAGGGGAGGGCCACTCATGCTGCTACGCATCGCTCGCAAGGAATTCATCGAAATGGCCCGCGACGGGCGCTTCCGGATCGCCGGAGGCATCGTGCTTGCACTCTTGCTGACCTCGCTTGGGCTGGGCTGGCAGCGTTATGGCGAGGTGACGGCGGCACATATGGCGGCCGTTGCCCAAGAGCGTGAGCTTTGGGAGTCGCAGGGGGAGAAGAACCCCCATTCAGCTGCGCACTACGGCGTCTACGCCTTCAAGCCGACTGGACGGCTAGCGTTCTTGGATCCCGGCACGGAATCCTACACCGGCGTTACGGTATGGCTCGAATCGCACAGGCAGAACCAGTTTCTCTACCGTCCGGCACGGGACGGCAACACGCTGCAGCGCTTCGGCGAGTTGACCGCCGCCGCGGTGCTGCAGTTGCTGATTCCCCTGCTGATCATTCTGCTCGCGTTCTCGACATTCGCCGGGGAACGCGAGTCGGGGACGTTACGCCAAGTGCTGAGTCTGGGCGTCAACCGGCGCGATCTCGCGCTCGGAAAGGCCTTGGGGGTCGCGGCCGCGCTGGGCTTGCTGCTCGTACCGGCGACGTTGCTCGGCTCGGCGGCGCTCGCTTCAGCGCAGGCTGACGCGGCCTCAGGCGGCCTGCTCCGCGCCTTGGGAATGGCGGGCGCCTATCTGATTTACTTAGGCTCGTTCGTCGGCGTCACGCTGGCCGTCTCGGCGCGGGCGCGCTCCGCTCGCTTCGCCTTGATCACTCTGCTCGCGTTTTGGGTGTTTGTCTGCCTGATGGCGCCGCGGGCCGCTACGGATCTTGCTAGGAGGCTTCATCCCACGCCTTCGGCGCAGGAGTTCGCTGCCGCGCTGGCGGCAGACAAGGAGGTCGGTATCCAGGGCGTGGATTATGACGACTACCTGGAACGCCGCAGGACAGAGTTGCTCGCCGAGCACAATGCTGAGCGCATCGAGGATCTGCCGATCAACTACAACGGATGGCGCCTCCAAGTCAGCGAAGAGTACGGAAACCAGTTCTTTGATCAGCACTACGCCCGCCTGTGGGATCAGTTCGAGGCACAGGATCGGCTGCGGCAGCAGGCTGGCTTTGTGGCGCCTCTTCTCGCCGTTCGGTCGCTTTCGATGGCGCTGGCCGGCACAGACTTTTCGCATTTCCGGCGTTTTGCCGAGCAGGCCGAACTGTATCGCCGCGAACTGGTTGGCTTCCTGAACGCTGATTTGCGCGACAACGCCGGCCCACGGGGCTTCGGTTACACCCAGTCGAAGGAGTTTTGGGAGCGGACGCCGTCGTTCGCTTACGACGCGCCCGGTGCCGGCTGGGCCTTGGCTGGCGAGTCGGCCTCGCTGGCTGCGCTGCTGGCGTGGTTCCTGGTCGCTGCCGTCTGGGCGTGGCGCGGTGCCCTCCGCCTCGAGGCCATCTAGCCATGCTCAGGCACGTCTCGCTCAACGAGTGGCGCGGCTTGGCCGCTGACCGAACCCTGTGGGCGGTCGGAGCACTGCTCGCCGCAGTGCTGTTCTTCGGTGCCTTCAACGGGGCGCGCTGGTCGGCCCTCCAAGCTGATCGGCAGGCCAAACTGATGGCCGAGCAGCAGGAGCGCATCGACGACACGCGCGCCGCGCTGCTCAAGCCCCCCGGGGAGGCCCGGAGCCGCTTTTCCGACCCGCGCAATCCCGCTCAGGTCGGTCAGACTTTCGCCGCCTCCTTCGCCGTGCTTCCGCGAGCCCCACTGGCGCCGTTGTCCGTGGGCCAGAGCGACTTGCTTCCGGGCTACTACAAAGTGACCCTCGCCACGCGGGAGGCGCTGTTCGCCGGCGATGAGCTCGAGAATCCCGCCAACCTGCTCACTGGAAGCTTCGACGTCGCATTCGTGATCGTGTTCTTGTACCCGCTCGTGATTCTGGCGCTGAGCTACAACCTGCTCTCAGGAGAAAAGGAGAACGGAACGCTCGCCCTGACGCTGTCCCAACCGGTGTCGCTGGCCCAGCTTGCGGCGGCAAAGATCGTTGTGCGGGGGGCGGTCGCCTTCGGGCTAACCTGCGCCTTTACGTTGCTGGGGGCGCTGGGCGCCGGCGTCGATCTCGGGTCGCCCGGCGCGGTCGCCGCTTTGGCGGCGTTATTTGGCGTGACGGCCGTCTACGGCCTGTTCTGGTTCAGCCTGGCGCTGCTTGTCAACTCGTTCGGGCGCGGCTCGGCGACCAACGCGATGGTGCTGGCCGGGGCATGGCTGACATTGGCGCTGGTGATTCCCTCCACGGTCGCACTGCTCGCCACATCGCTCTATCCCGTTCCCTCGCGCGTCGAAATGATCCAGGCCGTTCGCTTGGCAACCCGAGACGCCTCGGCCCGCGGCGCCCAACTTCTGGGCGCCTATTTCGCCGACCACCCGGAGATGGCCCCCGAGGGCGAGATCGATGCCGGCGACTATTATTCGCGCAAGTTCGTCGTCGAGGAGGAAGTTGCCAAACAGGTCGCTCCCGTCAGCGGTCGCTTCGAGGCTCAGATCCGCGGCCAGCAGGCGGTCGTGTCCAAGCTGCAGTATCTGTCCCCCGCTGTGTTGACGCAGCAGTCTCTGAACGATCTAGCTGGGACCAGCTACGCGCGCTTCTCACATTTTCAGCGCGAAGCCGAACGCTTCGCCGGCGAGTGGAGGGCGCACTTTCTGCCCCAGGTATTCCAGCGTGCCGAATTCACGGCCGGCGGACTCGACGAGTTGCCTCGCTTCGTCTATCAGCGGGAACCTGGCAGCATCGTTGCGAGCCGTGTAGGCGGTGCCTCGGTGCTCATTCTGCTCGTTGCAGCCGGTCTCTTCGGTTGGTCAATATTCGCATTGCGCCGCTACCCTGTCGCAGGGTGAAGTCGCCGCGACAGCTACCGCTGGGATCTGCCCTATTCATCTGTGACCAGCTCGTCGATGGTGCGGGCGGCTGTCGCGACGATTTCATCCGCAAGACCGAGCGCTCCGGACGACTGATCCGAAGAAAACGCTTCGTGGGGCGTTCCGTCACCTGGTCCGACCGGATAGCGCGAGGGGACGTAGTAAAGGTCTAGTTGGCGTGCGGCTGGCAGCAGACTTGCAAGGCTTGGAATGTGCACGCTCTCGATGAGTTGCCGGATGCTGCGGCCCAAGACCATTCGCGCCCCCTTGGCATAGTGGATTGCCTTGATCGCCTTCTCGGCGGCTTGATGTGCGTTGAAGCAGGCGTGAGCGTGAAAGCTGATGTCGGCGGCGAACCGAGCACATTCGAGGTCCTCACGGGCAGTGTCGAGCCATCTGCGCGCCGTGTGGTGGGATGCTCTCATTCGATGTCACGTCCAAGCGGGAATACAGAGATCCCGTCTGTTTCGATGGCCGCAAAGACATCTAGGCCCGTTTCGACCCCTCGTTCGAATTCGGCTGGAGTGTAGACGAGGATGTCTAGGGAAACTGGCAGCGCGTCGTACAGATCATCGAGCAGCCGGCTTCGCTCCAGTCTTGGGAGGTCCGTTTCCATCACGACGACGAGATCGAGGTCGGACCAGGCGTCAGCTACGCCGCGAGCGTAGGAGCCGAAGGCAACGGCACGTATTGCCCCTGCCGCGCGCAGCTGCCCGGACGCGATCCGGGCGAGATCGGCGAGGGACCACTTGGATGGCTCATTGAAGACCGCGATGCCCCCGTCCACGGACTCATGTTCGCATGGCTTCTCAGCGTCAGAATGTCGCACGGTACTGCGATGGGATGAGCCGAACATGGTCTGTCAGAGGTGGTCTTAGGCTGAAGGCCGCAGGGCTTCGAGCGAAATCGAACACGCGCGTGAGCCGGAAGACGTCCGGGTTCTCTTCTGCGACGCGTCGTTCGTTCTCCGAGATCCAGAAAGGCGTCGATGAGGGGCCGTTCGTCGTCTTGACCTCCAGCCATCGCTCCTGGCCGTGTCTCGAAAAAGACAGGATGTCGTAGCCGGCACCATCGCCGTCTTCCTTCGCTACCCAGCGGACCTTGGCCGCGAGGTCATCCCTGCCGTTTGACGAGAGCCAATTCTGCTCGGCTTGGAATACAAGTTCCTCACCCGCTTCGCCGAGTTCTCTTGCCCGGGCGTCGCGAAGCGCCGGGTCATACCGGCGGATGATTCTATGGATGTCTGGATCGATTCGCGTAGGTTGGCTGTTCAGGGCGGGCACCGGTTGATACACAAGTTCAGCAGGCCCCATTGAAGCGGTACTGGCAAGCCGGTCATGGAGTCCACGGGCACACAAGTGAGCGTCGACGGTTTCGAATAGGGCGCGCTGATAGTTCTTGGCCGGCTTGTAGCCTCTGATAAAGGGCAAACCGAACTCCGCCATGACCGCGCTGATGTTCTGATGCTTGTATTCGATCGAGCCGTGCGATCGCCCGGTCAGCGCTTGCAGTGCCCGGTTACGCTCCGCCTTGACGACCGCGCCGCCGGCTAGCTCGATCATGAGCATGTCGAGATAGTCCGCGACGATAGCTTCGATCTCTTGCCTGTGCCAAGGCGTTCCTGCGTGTTCGGGCATTCAGATCGATCTGGGCCGGCCCGGTCTGAGCGACAGTGCCCGCACAACCAGTGTTGCTACTGATCGATGACTAGGCCGTCCGCATTTGAAATGGCACCGCCGCCCCCGCCCTCTATGCGTCATCCTGAACTCGGCAGAGAGCTTGACAGGGGCGGCAGGTGGTGCCGTGAAGATCAGTATCAACGTGTGCAGGAAGATTCTACTGAATAATGAGAACACGATGAAAACCGTGAGCGTGCGTGAGCTGAACAGGAACCCTTCGGCAGCGCTTAGAGCAGCGCGGGAGAATCCTGTGGTGGTGCTTAGGCGCCAACATCCGGAGGCTGTCCTTATACATTTGGAAGAGCATTCGATCCTCGACGATCAGGGCATCCGGTTAGCCCTCGCTACCTCCCTGTACCGCGAGGGGAGCGTATCCCTTGGCAGGGCGGCCCGGTTCTCTGAACTTCCCCTCGCCGACTTTGTTCGGCATGTTTCGCAGCTAGGGGTTGCTGTGACTCACGGAACGGCAGCTAGTGTGCGTCAAGACATCGACGCGATCCAGAAATGGCGACAGCACTCGTCGTCTGCGATGCAAGCACTCTGATCGGGCTCGCGTTCGCAAAGGCTCTCGAGCTTCTCCACAGACTCTTCGGCCACGTCATCGTTGGGAATGTGCGCGAGTAGTGGTGAACCTGAAGGGATGGCGTCATGCGCGGTGGCCCAGAGATGATCAACCCGAGCCTGCATCGATGTAAGGACGACTTATCGTCACTCGTGCCCAACCGTGAGGTGCCGGACCCTTAATCCGAACCAAGTTGCGAGTGGACCTCCAAAGTCCCAGACGGAACCTCGCAGCGGAATTGACACGTACGCTAGTTGTCTTCGGACTGGAAGTAGTCCTCATCGATTCGCTTGATCTCAAGGCCCATCTTGGTGCGTACTCCCACGTTGTGCCGTACCAAAAGGTGGGCAAGTTCTTTTCCGTCGATCAAGACGATACGTTTTGGACTCTTCGTCAAGTAATTCCGGGCGCCTTTCGTAAAGCTAGAAGTCGTGACGAAAACACCCTTGGATGTGCCTGCTGCATCGATCGCTCCAGCGAAGTTGCGCAGGTCGCCTTCGCCCACTGAGTTATCTGCCGCATACTTCTTCGCCTGTACGTAGACCTCATCCAGGCCGAGAGAGTCCTCCCGAATTATCCCGTCGATACCACCATCACCCGACTTGCCAGTCACCTGACCTTTCGCTTCGTCGCCTCCGCCGTAGCCCATAGCGATCAGGAGGTCGACCACCACGCGTTCTAGGAACGCCGGGTCCGAGTCGCGTACCCGGTCCAGCACTTCGGACTCCAGCACTTCGCCCAATTGTCTGGCGGCACGCTCCAAGGCTTCCTCCGGCGTATCGTTCAGAGGTCCTTGCGGCGATGGAAATGGAACTTCAGGTTTTGGCGGCTTGTGATCCTTGGACTTCCATTCGACGAAAGCCGAATACTCCTGAAGCACATTCAGATCGATTCGGGGCGGCGATTTCGCTAGTAGACTGTTGCCGTCCTCAGTTAGCTGATAGACGCCGCGAGTCACCCTCGTAACAAGACCAGCTTTTTCCATGTACATCATTGCCCAGCTGACACGATTCGCAACCACCGTTTGCCGGCCGCTGGGAAGCAACTCCCGTAGTTCCTCGGAAGTCAGGCCCACGGCATCGATGACGCGCTGGCGTACGTCGGAGATCTTGGTTTCCGCCCCTCCAGAAAGTGCCTTGAGGGTCGGGAGCATAAGCGATTGATAGTCAGGGATTGGCATAAGTCTTGGAAATCGTCTATTCGTCTTTGCTGCTGCCGACCGGAGCCCTACATCCTTGTCGACCGCTATTCCGTCTCATCCGACTGACACTTTGTACCACCCAGCCTGGGGGCATTTGCGAGTTGTTTTCAATAACCGACGATACTCCGTGCCAAGATTGCACATCCAACGCGATGGTTCCTTGAGTTAACTGCCTCTCGGATCAGCGCTGCGCAGGCTAGGCGGGTTCAGCGTACGAAAGCCTACGAATCGTCACCCGAGGCCAGCCTGTCCCACGCCTGCCGCGCGGTTAGCCGGACGGTGTTGTCGTCGCTTGAAAGCTTGGGGAAGATCGCGGCGGCGGCTTCGGCGCTTCCCACGTTGGCGAGGCCGATGATCGCGGCGCACTGCAGGTGCTCTTCCTCGCGCTCCAACGCTTCCATGTAGATCGCTTGGGCTTCGCCCGCGTTCCCGCGTTCGAGTTGCGCGTCTGCGTACCGCAGCTGGCTGTCGTCGAACTCGATCTTCTGCCACTCGCTGAGGCTATCGGTCTCGGGGAAGGTGACGTCCATGCCACCGGAAGTGCCGATCCTTGCCCAGGACTTCATGCCAGCCATGGCCAACGTGGTGTCGGAAGATCGCATCGCCTCGATGGCCGCACCAGCTGCCTCGTCTGCTTGGCGGTGTCCCAGCGCGGCCAGAATGCGCGGCTTGAAGTCGTCCGCGGCGGCAGGTAGGGCGGCCAGCAAGGCCTCCTCTGACGCTTTGCCGGGAATCCTCTCCAAGCAAAACGCTGCCTCTTCCCGCAGCTGGGCATCGTGGATCAAAGCCGCGACCTTGCCCACGTCGTCAGTCGTGCCGATAAGCGAGAGGTGACGGAGCGCGGTGACCTTCGCAGTCTGGCTGCCCTTGCCGGAAATGACCGAGTGCAGGTGCATCACGACCACTTGGCGCGGATCCATTCGGCCCGGATCGTCCGGTCGGCCAGTGTTAGCGCCTAGGCTCGCAGCGTTGATGACTTTGCCCACGGAATGCACTATGTTCTTGAGCGCCTCTTCTGCGGACTTTCGAACATTCAGCTTCTTCGACGTGAGCAGCTCGGCCAGCGCCGGTATGACGCTGGGATCGACCTGATCGGCGGTGGACCAAGCCGCGTAGTTTTCGTCCTCGTCATCGCTTCGGATGCCCGCCAGGAACTTGTCCTCGGCCTCGGCCGCCTCGGCGGAACCCGCCATCAAGGCCGTGGCGAGCCCGGCAGCCATCGCGGATCCGGTGTGCTTCGTGGATGCGTCTGTCATCGCGCTGTTCTCTCCGTTGCTGCTTGATTTGAGTGGGCTTGTCATCGCACTGTCCTCTACAGGTGCCAAGGCCCGCGGCCCGGGCGGCTCAACATGCGGTTGGCTTCCTCGTCGTTCCGGACGCGCTCGTTGACCGGGTCCCAGTCCAGCTTGCGGCGCAACCGGTAGGAGATGTTTCCGAGGATGCACAGGATCGACACGCGGTGCGCCGACTCGATGTCCATGATGGGCTTCTCGCGGGACATGATGCAGTCTTCGAAGTTCTCGCCGTGCCCGGGACTCTTGAACACTTCGACCCCGCCGTATGGCGTCTCGAACTCCATTGCCTGCTGCTCTGTGGCGGTCGTGTTCCGGTCGCCGTAGGTCACTGTCAAGCGGCCCTTGTCGCCCCAGTAAACGGCACCGTAGCGCGCATCAAGCTCCTGCGATGGCTCGCCCGGCTGGGCCCAGATCAGGGTCCAGTCGGGATCCTTGTACTGATAGGTCACCGTCATGTGCATCGGCGTGTCGTAGATTCCGCCGTGGTGCGGCTCGCCAGTGGCCTCAACGCTGACCGGACCGGTGTTGTCGGCGTTCATGACCCACTGGGCCACGCTCATCACATGAGCGCCGCGGTCCCGGATCTGGCCGCCTCCGAAGTCCAGCATCCAGCGGAAGGCGCCGTGAGTTCGGGTCTTGTTGTACGGAACCTCCCGCGCCGGACCGATCCACTTGTCATAGTCCAGCCCAGAGGGCGGCTCCTCGTCCGGTGTCCAAGTACCGCGCGGGTTCTCGTAGTGCCAGCACTTGACTTCCGAGACGGTGCCGATCTGCCCGTTGTTGATGTAGTTCTTGGCGTAGTAGGCGGCCTCTTGCGAACGGCCTTGCGAGCCCACTTGGACAACGCGCCCGTAGCGCTCCGCGGCGGTGACCATCGCCCGGCCTTCTTCCACGGTCTTGGCGGCGGGCTTCTCAACGTACACGTCCTTGCCGGCCTGACAGGCCATGATGGTCATCAGGGCGTGCCAGTGGTCGGGAGAGGCGATGAATACAGCGTCGAGGTCTTTCAGCTCGAGCATGCGCCTGAAGTCCTTGAACAAGCGCGGCCGTCCGCCGACCATCGTGGCCGACATGTCGAGTCGGCTCGAGTCCACGTCGCAGAGCGCGGTGGATAGAGCGGGGCGCATGTAGCGGTCCCCGGCGCCTCCGAGGTTTTCCCAAGGCACAACCTTCTGGTCTACCCGCGACTCCGGCCTGAGGAATCGCCTCCCACGGCCCCCAAGACCGATGTGCCCGAAATTCAGGCGGTCGCTGGGAGCAGGCTTGGCCAGCACCGAAGCTGGCACGATGGTGATTCCAAGCGAGGTCGATGCAGCGGATGAGATGAATGATCTGCGAGTGAACTGGTCTGGTTTGGTCATAAGGTTCTCACTTTAACGGCGGGTCATAACCGGCCTGCCCTCAAGTGGCGCAGGATGCGCCGATTCTGCGAGACGATGGACAGCGCCACGATTGCGCTCTGATCATACTAACTCATGCGGGGACCTTGAATTCAGAAACGACTGGGCCCGCGTTCAGGCCGAATGCAAGCGTGCCGTTAGCGAGTCCACGCTCCGGCTCGAGGAGACCTAGCATCGGGTGTCGCGCACGCGGTTTCGTTGCCGCAATGTGCGGTCGTCTGCGATTTTCGACACATAGCTGAGTGTTTCGTGCTAACCTTCTGCCAGTGTTGAACTTGGCCAACCGCGAGTTGGTGCCGAATCGCGGAATCGAGGTGCTGAGACCATGAAAGCGGCAGCGCGACTCCTGGCGGGCCTCATTGCGGTCAGCGTGCTGGCCCTAGGGCAAGACTCGGAGGCACCGGTCGAAGATTCGGGTTTCGTCATTAGGACCGAATCGAACCTCGTCGTGGTTCCGCTGCATGTGTATGAAAAGAAGCAGTCCGTAGATGGTTTGGGGAAGGCGTCCTTCGAACTGTACGAGGACGGCGTCAAGCAGGACATCGCGTTCGTCGAGGGGCCGGCCGCCGAAGGTGCACCGCCAGGTGCTGCCCGAAGCGTGCCGACGGAGATTATCTTTCTGATCGACTTCAGCCTCAGCGTCATGATGCGGGGATTGCTGGACTTTACCAGTATCCGGACGACACTGCTGGAAGGGCTTCGCAAGGACGTGATGATCTCCGTCTACGGTTTCGCCGACACGCTCAAGCGCTTCACCGGGCCGACCCGCGATTTCGCAAGGTTGAAGCGGGCAATCGAGCTGACCTACGAGTCCGAAGCGCTCGGAAGCCGTGTGTACGAGGCGATCATCCAGACCGCTCGGGACGCTTCCAATCGCGGGGGTAACGTCTCGCGGATGATGCTTGTGTTCTCGGATGGGTTTAGCACCACCAACATAAACCCCGACCTGGTTGTGCAAGTGGCCAATGCCCTGGCGATTCCGATCTATCCGGTGATCTTGGGACACAGCGAGCTCACGGACAGATACAACCAAGGCGGCGGGGGTGGTGTGTGGCGCCAGCCTCGTCAGCCAAGCCCGGGGCAGGAACGCCGCAGTCAGATTCCCGGCGGAACGCGCAACCCGGCCGGCCTGCTCCGCAGGCAATCGAACATACGTAGTCAAGAATCACGACAGGCGATCTTCGCGGACATCGGTCCCCGGACGGGCGGCCAGAGTTTCGACCCGGAGGTCCTCAACAACATCGTGGTGCGAAAGATCCTGGGGTCGCTGGCGGATCTGGCTGCGACCGAGTACATCGTGGGCTACTACCCGAGTTCGGTGGACGAGGAGCTTTCTCCACATCAGGTCCAGGTACGCCTCGTCGACGAAGAGGTAGGGAAGCTCTACGGCGGACGGCGCGTTATCGTCCACTGAGGCGGACGCAGGCTTCTGCTCCGATATCGCTGAGCCTGAGCGCCCTGAGCGGCAGTTCATGCATGGAGGTTGCGGGCCGAGATTCCGCGCGTTGCGCGTGCCCCTGTGCGGTCGCTTAATCTAGGCCGCCCATCGCAACGATAACGCCGAACTCGTCCGCAGTGACGGGAGATACCGATAGCCTGCTGCGGGTTACCAGCTGCATGTTGCCCAGTCTTGGCTCGCGCCTGATCTCAGCAAGCGTGACGGGGGCGGACAGGGCTTGCAGGGGCTTGATGTCAACCACGCTCCAGCGGTCGTCATCGGTTGTCGGATCTTGGTAGTTCTCGCGGATAACCTCAGCGATACCAACAACTGCGCGATCTTCATTCGAGTGATAGAAGAGCAACTGGTCGCCGACGGCCATCGCCCGAATGTTGTTGCGGGCCTCGTAGTTTCGCACCCCGTCCCAATATGTCCAGCCGTCCTTGACGAGATCTGCCCACGAGTACTTGAAAGGCTCGGACTTCACCAGCCAGTAGCGGAGGTCTGGGTTCGGCATGCCTTAGCAAGCATATCAGCGTCGGGCGAGCGCCTTTAGTCGGGAGCATCTCCGGCCGGGCCGGGCGAGGGCAAGCCAACGCCTTGCTAGAATCTCAGTGCCCAAATCTCGCATTGGAGGTGAAGTGATGCTGGTACGACTGCTATTCGCGTTCTTGGCGGTCCCATTGATGGCCGCTCCGGAACTGAGTGGCGACGACATCGCTTCGTTCCGAGTCCGCTTCGGTCTCAACGACATGACCGAGACCGCCTGGGACGGGTCGGTCTCTGTGTCGGGCGGCGAACTTGTCCAGCTGCGTGACTGGCACCCGCGGCCGGAAAACGAGATCACTACTCCAAACCGATGGAAGCTGTCCACGCAAAAGGGTGTCAACTATCGCGTCGCAAATTACCTACACCCGCCGAACACGGGGGTCCAGGAGTATTACTGGACGCCGGGCGTCGTCGTGGACGTGCGCGGCACTGATGGCGCGCGCGTACGCATCGAGACTGCGCAGGGCAACTTTGAGTTCCGGAGCCGGGAAGTCCCTCTGGGCGAGCCGCGACAATTCCTCGGCGGCTCCGCGGTCGTGGAGCGGGTGCCGCCCGCCGAGAAGCTCACTGGAGATGTGTACGAGGACGACTTCGTGGCAATCCTCGGCGGTGACAGCGGCGAGGTCTGGGTTGCTTGGGTGGCTTACAACAACGGGGCCAATCACATCTTCGCGCGTCGTCACGACGGGTCGACCTGGGGCGATCTGCAGCGAATCAGCGAAGAGCCCAGCGACGCCTATCTGGTCAAGCTGGGGCGGGACAAGGCGGGCGCACCTTGGTTTGTGTGGTCGAACCAGGTCGACGGCAACTTCGACTTGTACGGGCGCTCGCTGAATAGTGGTTCCTTGACGCCGGTCTTGCGCCTGACCGAGACCCCCGGCCCCGACACCTTCCACAACCTAGCCACCGATTCGGCGGGCAATCTGTGGCTGGTCTGGCAGAGTCTCCGCGCTGGCGCGAACGACATCTACGCCAAGCGCCACGACGGCGAGACCTGGAGTTCCGAGGAAAGGGTCTCAAGCTCTCCTGCCAACGACTGGGAGCCAGTGATCGCTGCGGGACTCAACGGCGAGGTCCACGTAGCTTGGGACACCTACGACAAGGGTGACTACGACGTACTGCTCCGGACATGGGACGGCTCCCGGTGGAGCGATGTGCGACCCATCGCTGCGACCAAGTTGTACGAGGCGCACGTGGCGCTGGCGGTCGATGCTAGCAACCGGTTGTGGGCTGCCTACAACGAGAGCGGAATGAATTGGGGCAAGGACACAGGGTTCCTGCCGAACGTGCAGGGGACGCGTCTCTACGACTATCGCCGCACGCGGGTGGCAATCTTGGACGGCGCGGATTGGAAGGCTCCGGTGGGAGACATCAACGAATCGCTGCCCGAGCATATCGACAAACGCCACAATGACTTCCCGCAACTGGCGCTTGATGCCGAGGGTCGCATGTGGCTGTTCGGACGCCACCGCACGATCCGGCAGCGCGACATGCCCAGCGAGACGCCGCTGCACCGCGCCTGCTGGGAAATCTGGGGCTCGACGCTCGACGGCGAGAGCTGGATCAGGCCGGTGGAGTTCCCCTTCAGCGCCAGCCGGCAGGACGTGCGCTGGGGCCTTGCGTCCGACGGCAATGGCAACCTGTTCGCGGCGTGGTCTATGGACAACCGGGACTTCGAGGACTTTCTGTACCAGCACGAAGACGTCTACGCCGCCAAGCTGCCGAAACTGGAGCGCGAGACCGCCGCCCCGGTGCTAAGGACTCGAACCGAGCCGGAGCTGTTCTTCTACGACATGGCGCCGACGGAGCCGGCGGACGTGGCGCGCATCCGCGCGTATGAGATCAACAGCGAGGGCAAGACCTACAAGATCTACCGGGGTGACACGCATCGCCACACGGAGTTCTCCATGGACGGCAACAACGACGGCTCGCTGTTGCAGACCTACCGCTATTCGGTCGATGTCGCGGCGCTCGACTACTTGCTGGCAAGCGAGCACAACGGGTCGGGCGGTCCCGACAACGAATACGTCAACTGGCTGCTGCAACAGACCGTGGATGTCTTCTCCTTCGCCGGGTCGTTCCAGCCGTTCTACGGCTACGAGAGATCGATCCGCTACCCGGCCGGGCACCGCAACGTCCTGTTCGCCAAGCGCGGCAACCCTACCCTTCCGACACTGCCGGAAGAGACCCGCAGCGAGCAGGGGGCGGGCCGGCTGTATGAGTACCTAAAGCGCTACGATGGCATTGCCATCTCGCATACCTCCGCGACCCGCATGGGCACGGACTGGCGCGACAATGACCCGGAGGTCGAACCGCTAGTGGAGATCTTCCAAGGCGATCGCGTTTCGGCCGAGTACGAGGGCGCGCCTCTAGCGGCCAACAACGAGAACATCACGTCCCAGATCGGAGGGTTCGAGCCGGCGGGCTATGTCTGGAACGCCTGGGCCAAGGGCTACAAGCTGGGTGTTCAAGCGGCCTCCGACCATCTCTCGACGCACTATTCCTACGCTTGCACCATAGCTGAGAAGTTCACGCGCGAGGGCATGCTGGACGCCATGAAGCAGCGGCACAACTATGGCGCGACGGACAACATCATTCTCGACTACCGCTTGGAGACACCCGATGGCAAGGAGCACCTGCAGGGTGACATCCTCGAGACGGAGGAAGGCTTCGAGCTGAAGGTCCGCATCATTGGAACAACTCCGCTACGACAGGTGGATTTGATCAAGAACCAGCAGTTTCTGCACAATCGGCAGAAACTGCCGCAGGATTCCGCGTTCACATTTGTCGACAAGGACAAGCAGCCCGGTGAGGACTACTACTACGTGCGCGTGGTCCAAGACGATGGCAACGTAGCCTGGTCATCTCCGATCTGGGTCACGACTCGGTAACCGCACGTGGCTGGCGCGATTGGAAGGCAGGGATCGGTCGGCGCGGACAAGACCGCCTGTCGTGCCCAGCGCCGGCGCAACAAGGGAGACTCCCATGGGTGACAACAAGCCAGCACTGCTGACGCAAGACCTTGACCACCTCGTCCACCCGCTGCACAGTCGCGAGACTCATCGCGGCGGTCACGTCTGGGTCCGCGGCCGAGGATCGCTCATCTACGACGCCGATGGGCGCGGTTACCTTGACGGGCTGTCAGGGCTGTGGAACGTAGTCGCTGGCCACGGCAGGACAGAATTGGCCGAGGCCGCCCAGCATCAGATGAGCGAGCTGGCCTATTGCTCCGGCTACGCCGGAAGTTCGAACGAGCGTGCGATCGAGCTGGCGGCGCGGCTCGCCGACCTGACTTACCCGTCGATCTCGCGATTCTTCTTCACCTCCGGGGGCGGGGAAGCCAGCGAAACGAGCTTCAAGCTGGCGCGCTCGTATTGGAAGATCAGAGGCTACCCCCACAAGACGAAAGTGATTTCGCGTCAGTGGGGCTACCACGGAGTGACCCTGGCGGCGATGAGCGCCACGGGCATTTCGGGGTACTGGCCGCAGTTCGAACCGCGTGTGCCCGGCTTTGTGCATATTCCGTCGCCATACCCGTATCGCTACGAGGCACCAGCCGGCTCTAGCCAAGGTGTCGCGGCTGCCAACGAGCTGGAGCGGGCCATCCTGCGCGAGGGGCCCGACACGGTCGCAATGTTCTTGGCCGAGCCCGTGCAGGGCGCTGGCGGGGTGATCGTCCCTCAGGACGACTACTTCCCTCGCATCCGCCAGATCTGCGACAAGTACGACGTGCTATTCGTCGCAGACGAGGTCATCACCGGGTTCGGGCGCACGGGCAAATGGTTCGCGCTGGAGCATTGGGGCGTGCAGCCCGACATCATGCAATTTGCCAAGGCGATTACTTCTGGCTACTTCCCGTTCGGAGGCGTCGGGTGCACTGAGAAGATCGCGGCGGCTCTGGACGAGAGCGAAACGCCGTGGATGCATGCATACACCTACAGTGCGCATCCGGTCGGCTGCGCCGTGGCGTTGCGCAATCTCGAGATCCTCGAGCGCGAGGGGCTTCCGACTCAGGCGGCGGAAAAGGGAGCGTATCTCTTGACTAGATTGCGGGCGGCATTGGATGGCCATCCACACGTGGGCGAGATTCGAGGCAAGGGCCTGATGTGCGCGGTGGAGTTTGTCCGGGACAAGGCGACGAAGGTCGAGTTCGACCCGGCAGAGCGGGTTGGGGAAAGGCTCAACGCCGAGGTCCAAAAGCGCGGTCTGTTCAGCCGTCTGCGCGGAGATGTCTTCTGCCTGGCACCGCCGTTCGTAACGACGCAGGACGAGTTGGACCTCATGGCCGGCATCCTGGCGGATTCCGCGGCAGCCGTGCTGGGCTAGAAGGCGCGAGACCGCGAGGGGCCGAGCTGGATGGCCCCGCGGCTTGGCACCGTGGCCTGCGGCAGGCATTGCCGCCGGCCCATCAGCGCCCGGACTCCGCGGATGTCTGTGCGAGCAGCGGCCTGAGAGCCTTCTCAAAGGCGCTGGTCGGCTTGTAGCCCTCCATTCGCTGTAGCAGTTGGCCGTCCCGGTCGATGATCAGGCTGGTCGGAATCGCGCCGACCTGGTAGCTCTGCATCACGCTTCCGGTGCCATCGTGCAGCGAGGGGTAGCTGATTCCGTGCTCTTCCAGATACTGTCGTGCCTTGCCCGGATCCTCGTCGCTCACCCCGAGGACGACAAGGCCGTCGTCGGAATGCCGCTCGTAAAGCTGCTGCAGCTGCGGGAGCTCCTGGCGGCAGGGCTCGCACCACGTCGCCCAGAAATTCACAAGAACGACACTTCCCCTCAGTCGCGCCAGATTCCACGCCATGCCATTCAACGCAGTGAGCGTGAAGTCAGGCGCCTGGTTGCCTGCAACCGGATAGGGCTCTTGCTCCGGCAGCGTGGATGAGTCGGGAGGACGGGTCCGCAGTTTCCCTGCGAACCTACGCGCGAACTCGTCGAGTATCGCGTTCCGCAACTTCGCGTTGCGGGGAAGCGCCACCTGCGAGGATCGGTGCGGATCGTCGGAGTGCAGGCCGAGCCGCTCTCGCTTGCCGCGACTGGCAAGCCAGCTCGACAGCTCCACCGCATGAATTGCCCCGAGGTAGCCCGCCAGGGTATACGGGCCAAGCAGGTAGAACATGGGCGCTCCCGAGAGCGTGGAAAGCCAGTATTTCTTGTCGAACAACGACCATTGCACGGGCGTGCGGATCCGCTGGAATCGGATCGTCTCGTAGTCGAAGCGTTCCGAGCCGTACCCTTGCAAGTCGACGACCAGGTGACTGTCCGTGAAGACGAGCCTCGCCGGTCGCAGTCTCGTTCCTTCGATGCTAGCGCTGAGGCCCTTCGCGTAGACCGTGGGTGTTGGACTCTCGACAGCGCCCGCGGCAGTTGCTCCCCGGCAGAAGACAAGCCCCAGCGCGAAGCCGATGGTCAGGATTCGCGGTGTTCCGTCCATGAGATGCTCCTTCCCTGGCACCGTCTCCCGCCAGCGATTCGACGCGCTCGATCGCTGAGACCATCCGATGGGCGCCCGGTTCACGCACTTTGACGAAGCGGCGGCCGGGAATGAGTACCGGACTCTCCGGAGCACTGAAGGACTTGGCCGGCGAGGATGGCCGGCTAGGCCACTCGGGCGCAGCCCTATCGCTCATGGCAGTAAGGTGACGGACGCAGCAAGGCAGCTCGGAGCGGTTCGCTTGGCCTTCCGTACACGGACGGCGGGGCCGAGCGCCGTAGTGGCTCTAACGGTCAGTGTTACGTGCTGCGTTCAAGCATCCTGCCGATGTTCGATTTGTGCCTCCAGATGAGGAATACCGTCATCAGAGCTGCGTACTTGGTGTGGGGCATTCCCGACAGGAAGTGGATCACCACGGTGAAAAACACCCACGTCAACAGCGACGCCCACGCGCCGATCTCCTTGATCTTGAACCGCCCCCCCAGCACCCGGACCGGCACGAAGAACGCCAGCGACAGGGCTGCCACGCCGGGATACATCGCCAGCATCGCACCAGCGGACGTGGCCACGCCCTTGCCGCCTTGGAAGCGCAGCCATGGCGAGTAGCAGTGGCCGAATACCGCTCCCATGCCGAACAGCCAAGCGAAGTTGATGTAGTCTTCTGGCCCGTGGAATAGCCAGATCGGAACGAAGCCCTTGGCCAGATCTCCTGCCAGCGCGACGAGGGCACGCCGCTTGTCGAATCGGAGCACGTTGTTGAAGCCCGGGTTGCCGGATCCGATGTCGCGGATGCTCCTTCCCGAACCCCACATCGCGATGACAGCAAATGGGATCGAACCGATCGCGAAGCTCGCGACGAGTTTGAGAATCAACTGGGTGTCGAGCATGGCAGGTACTAGGATTCAAGGATAGGCGTCAGAGCGATCAGGCCCGCTACCGAGGCCGTCATGAAGTTCGAAAGAGTCGCCGCCAACATGGCGCGCATCCCGAGGGCGGCCAGCTCGAGTCTGCGTTTTGGGAGCATGGCACCCAACGCTCCGATCAGGATGCCGACCGAGCCGACATTGGCGAAGCCGCACAGTGCATAGTTGGCCACGAAGAAAGAATGCGGTTGCAAGCTGTCCTTGATGTCGGCCAGTTCCGCGAAGCTGATCAACTCGTTCAGGACCATGCGCGTGCCGAGGAGGTTGCCAACGGTGGAAGCGTCCGCCCAAGGGACGCCGATCATCCATGCCACGGGAGCGAAGATTGGGCCGAGAACGGCCTGGATGCTTGCTGGCAGCCAGCTCCAGCCAAGCATCCCGTGCAAGCCCGCCAGAATGCCGTTCGCAATGGCGATCAGAGCCACGAACGCGATGACCATGGCCCCGACTTGGAGCGCGACCTGCAATCCCTCGGTGGTGCCTCGCGCGGCAGCGTCGACGACGTTGCTGTCCGCCGTGGAGGCCTGCTTGGGAATCCTGCCCATAGTCGCCGGCTCGCCCGTCTCCGGCTCGAAGATCTTGGCCAGCATGATGCATGCCGGCGCGGTCATCACCACCGCCGTGACGAGATTCTCGGCCCGAGCCCCGCCAATCTGAACGTACGCGACTAGAATGGCCCCGGATACAGTGGCCATCCCGCTGGTCATGACCGTCATCAATTCCGAGCGAGTCATCTTGTCCAAGTAGGGGCGGATGGTGAGGGGCGCTTCTGCCTGCCCCAAGAACAAATTCGCGGCCACATTCAGGGATTCCGCCCCGCTAGCCCGCATGCCCCTTTGCATCACGAACGCTAGGCCTGCGACGAGCTTCTGCATGATGCCAAGGTGGTAGAGCACCGCCGAGATGCACGAGACCACAATGATCAAGGGCAGGATCTGAAACGCGAGAATGACGCCGTTTTCGGACCTGCCCAAGTCGCCGAACACGAGGCCAGTGCCTTCTTCGGCCAGCAACACGAAGCGGTTGAAGCCTCGCCCGAACGCTTCAAACAAGCGGCCTATTGGCGTTCGCAGCACCAGCACGGCGAACAGGAGCTGCAACCCGAGGCCCCATGCGACGGTCCGCCATCGGACGGCGGCCCGGGCCGAAGACAGCGCATACGCCACGGCGATGGCGAAGAGGATCCCGAGCACGCCCATTCGAGCAACCCATTGTAGTCGCCCGTCGAGGGAGTCATGGCGGGCCTGGAAAGGGCCGCTAGACTACCAGCATGAGACCCCAGCCGGCGCCGGTGGACACGAGCCGATTGCTAGAACTGGCCCAAGCAACGATGTCGCGGGCGCCGTTTCCGATGCTCGCGAGCGTATCCGGAACGCGCCCGAAAGTCCGGCCGGTGTCCCCCGCCGCTGTCGATGGCTTCACCGTCTACGTGGCCTCGCTGCGAAGTTCCGACAAGACATCCGAGCTGGCGGCGAACCCGGCAGTTGAACTCTGCTATCTCGACGATGGGCACGACCAAGTCCGGATCGAGGGCCGGGCGGAGCTGGTCACCGACGCGGCCGTGCGCCGAGAGATCTGGGACGGCTACCCACTGCTGCGCAATTTCCTCGGCTCGATCGACAATCCCGAATTCATGCTCTACCGGATCTGCCCCGAGCGAGTCCGCTTCATGCGGGAGTGGGCGCTGGAGTACTTCGAAGTGCCGCTGGACTGAGCGGCCGGGCAGCGCCCCCTGTGTCGCGGCGGTAGCCTACAATCAAGGGCGGATTTCGAATCCGAAGGGGATCTCATGGATCGAAGGAAATTCCTCACAGCTACCGGCTCTACGGTAGCCACGATGACGGCGGCGCAGTATTCACGCGTGCTCGGGGCCAACGACCGGCTCAACGCAGCGGTCGTCGGCGTGAACGGGCGTGGCAAGTCGCACATTCGCGCCGTCGCAGCGAATCCCGGCATGCACGTCGGGGCCGTTGTCGATATCGATCAGTCGGTTGCGGAGAAGGCCACTGCCTACACCAAGCAGCACCAGCAGGACACGCCCAAGGAGTACCGCGACCTGCGCGACATGCTGGCGGACAAGGACATCGATGTAGTCACGATCGCGACGACCAACCACTGGCACGCTCTGTCGACGATTTGGGCGGTCCAAGCTGGCAAGGATGTCTACTGCGAGAAGCCCGCCAGTCACAACATCTGGGAAGGACGCAAGATGGTCGAGGCCGCGCGAAAGTACAAGCGCATCGTCCAAGTCGGCCAGCAGTCCCGTTCTACGCCGTTCAAGATCGAGGCCATCCAGCGCCTGCGGGAGGGCGTGATCGGCGAGGTGTACATGGCCAAGGGGCTGTGCTTCAAGCGGCGCAAGTCGATTGGCTCGACAGCGGTGAGCGCCGTGCCTCCCGGCGTGGACTACGACATCTGGCTGGGCCCGGCCCAGCCGTACGAGTTCAAGCAGAATCGCTTCCACTACAACTGGCACTGGCACTGGGCGTTCGGCAATGGCGACATCGGCAACCAAGGCGTTCACGAGATGGATGTTGCCCGCTGGGGTCTCGGAGTTGACCACCTGCCGGAGCACGCGTTCTCCGCGGGCGGCCACTTCGTCTACGACGACGATCAGGAGACGCCCAACACCCAGCACGTCACCTTCGACTATGGCGGCCGCATGCTGCAATTCGAAGTGCGCGGGCTCGTAACGGGCGGGGAGTGCCGGCTCTTGGAAGACTCAGGCGGCGGCAACCACACGATCGGCGTGCTGTTCTTCGGCAGCGACGGCTTCCTGACAATCTCCAACCAGGGCTACCAGACGTATCTGGGCGAGAAGCGCACGCCCGGTCCGCGCAGGCCGTCGGACGGCGACGCCACGGGCCTGCATTTCGAGAACTTCCGCAAGGCAGTGTTGAGCCGGCGCGTCAGCGACCTGAACTGCGACGTGCTGGAAGGGCATCTCTCCGCCGCGCTGTGCCATTTGGCAAACATCTCGTACCGGACGGGCGACAAACTGCTGTTCGATCCAGAGAGCGAGAGGTTTGTCGGAAACTTCGGCGCCAACACGCTGCTGAAACGCGACTACCGCGCCCCGTGGATCGTGCCCGAAGAGGTCTGAGCGGCTCGGGCCAGGCCGAGGGGCCGTCATTGAGGCAGCGAGTCGAGGACGGCCCGCAGCGACGTGCGCTGGGCGGCCCCAATGTGCCCAAAGTCACCTGATTCGTCGGCACCGTCGAGAATTTCTGCGATACGACGTTTGACGTAGCGTCGCACGCGCTCGGGCAGTGCCGCAAACGCTGGGGAGCGAATCAGATAACTGCAAGAGTGGCGGAGCAGACGGGATTCGAGTTCGAGCTCGCGCAGGGAAGGGCCTGAACCGTCGCGGCCGGCGCTTGCTTGAAATTCTTCGGCAAAACCCGAGTCACCGCTGATGGGTCCCTGTAGCCGAGCTTCTCCCACCAGGAGCAGGTCGCGGAGAAGCAGTTCTGCGGGCCTTTCGATGCGGCGCTTGACCGATGCCAGCAGGGAAGGGGACGGATTGCCGAAGAGCCTCGACATCTCTGCCCGATAAGCCGTCGCTGTCCGAGCTTCGTGACCAGCCCTCGCGATAGCGTTATGGACCTTCGTCTGGTGTGCCAAGACCAAATGGGCGACGACATCACTATGGGGCGTTGGGTATCTCGCCGGTTCGAAGAAACGCTCGTAGGGCTGGCCAAGCAAGCCCGTCGTGAATTCGGCAAAGCTGTCGTCCGGGCCCACTGCGTTGCCGCGATGAGGCAGCGGGATCGAGCCGGTCACGTACCACCCGCCCCAACGTTGAGAGATTGCGGTAGCGTGGTCGATGTCCACCGTGCCGTGTTGGAAGTGCGGCAGCCCGTCACTGGCGGGATAGACTGACCGAGTGAGGTGTCCTGGCACGCCGAGCGTGCGGCGGCTCTCGTGGCACTGCAGACAGGATGCGCGGTCTCGAAGCACGCGGGGACGGACTGAGGGCTGTTGGCGTAGCGTGTAAAACGCTGCCGTACCTCCGGGGACCGCGGTAGAGATTTCGAGCAGCGGCGCTCCCGGCACCCACCCTACGTAGGTGTCATCGTTGAAGTAGATCGCCCGGGGATTGCGTGGATTGATCCAGCGAAACTGCGCACTGGTCTTCGAAAACACCAGCAGCTGCGAGGAGAGCGGTACGTTGAGTTCCTCGAGCAGCGAGCGCAGATAGCCCCAATTCGACTCGAACTCCAGAGAGGCCTGGCCGTCGTCGAGGCGTTGGTTGAGGCGGGAGACCGGATCATCGGCCATGATTGCTCCTTGGAACACAAGAAGCACTGCGATGAGGCGAGCTCGCGCCAACTTCTACTCGAATCTAACATCTCGGCGGGCGCAGGTCGAAATCGGTCGCGCGGCAGGGTTTCTGGAGATGCCAGATGGACTTGCCGAGAGGTCTTATATTCAATTTAAAATTAACTTAAAAATAGGGAACTGCTTCAACGGAGCCGGTTTCCTGCCGTAGGCCGCCTCGCCGCGCCCTGACCGCTGGAGGTCCGCAGATATCAGCTACGAAGCACTCGCTCCCTGCGCGTCAGGCTCGCTCGCATGTGCACTACGATGGGCCTTAGTGCCTCAGATTGCCCCAGCGGGCGGGCTGGCTGAGCCGGCCGCCAGTGCGTTCCCGCCGGTGCTCCGGTTCCAGGACGTGTCCAAAGTCTATTGCTCGGCGGAGCAAGCGGTGGCAGCCGTCTCCGAGGTCACGGTGAGTGTGGCCCGTGGCGAATTCGTCGCGCTGGTCGGACGCAGTGGTTCGGGCAAGAGCAGCTTCTTGAATCTGGCCGGTGCAGTAGACATTCCGACTTCTGGCACTGTTCTGGTCAATGGAATCGAGACAACGAGCTTGAGTGATGAAGCGCTGACGAGGATCCGGCGTGAGCATGTCGGCTTCGTGTTTCAGTTCTTCCATCTGTTCCCGACGCTGAGCGTGCTTGAGAACATTGAGATCCCATTGCAGCTAGCGGGCGAGCGGCGCCCGCGCCCAAGGGCCGAGGAAACGCTGGAGCTTGTGGATCTGGCCGATCTGGGCGGTCGGTTCCCGCACCAGTTGTCCGGCGGTCAGATGCAGCGGGTTGCGATCGCTCGCGCTATGGTCGCTAGGCCCTCGCTGCTGCTCGCAGACGAGCCCACCGGAAACCTAGATTCCGAGAGCGCCGATACGGTCTTGCGGGTCTTTCGCTTGGTGAACGCCGAGCTTCAGACCACGATCATCATGGCCACTCACAGCTCGGAGGCGGCGGCGGTAACGGATCGTGTCTTGACGCTGAAGGACGGCCGCCTCGTCCCGAACGAGTGAAGCTTGGAAGAGAAGCGGGCCGGGCGGCATTTCGCGCGGATTCCCACGCAATGTGGGCCGGGCAATCGAGAGATTGTGTCGGGGGCTGTCGATTACACGTATGTCCGGTTTGTTCTGCGCGATCTCAGACTGCATCGACGCAGCCGCCTCGCCGTTTCGCAGACGCGCGGAAAGCTAGCGTCAGTGCTAGTCAGTTCTCGCAGGGCCTCGTCCTGTCTTCGTCGGCCCGGAATCCGAGGTTGCCGTAGCGGTGATAGTCGATGCTGAGGCTCTGCTCTCTCAAGTACCAGAGCAGTTCGACTCGGCCGTGGGCAAGCACTGGCGCGTGAGCCAGAAATACCCCTGACTCGGCTGCGGCGCGATGGATAATCGCCGGTACGCGCTCGGGATCTGCATACCGAACCCGGTCGGTCTGGCAGTCACGGATCTGAGTTGCGAGCTCATCGTCCGTCTCTTGGGCGAAGTCCACGGTCCTGGCCCATGACTGTGTCAGCTCCCGCAGCCAATCGGTAGCTGGAGACGACCAGTCCTTGGGGAGACTCACGGTTGCTCGGCAGCCCACCGTCTTGGCCGCGCAAACGCGCGCGAAGATCTCAAACAGCGAATCAAAGCGGTCCACTCGGATTCGGAGCCGTCGCACCGGGAGGTAGCGCCGCAAGTTGTCTTGACCGACGAGCCGGAAGTGGTCGTGCGTGCGGCTGAACTCCTCTTGGCAGCACGCGCCGTAGCTCTCCAGCGCAGCGACAATCCTGTGCACATCTTCTGTGCCGTCGGAAACGCCCGGAGGGCAACGCTCCGCGAGGCGTGAACGCAGTTCGACGAGGTCGGGGTCGGCAATCTCGCGGGGGCCGGCCGGAGGCTGGTCCTCGCTGAAGTCCAGGAACTGGGCTACGTAGTTGGGCCCTCCCGCCTTGATTCCAGGGCCGAAGGCAGACTTGCCCATGCCACCGAACGGTTGGCGTAGCACAACGGCTCCAGTGGTCGGCCGGTTGACGTAGAGGTTGCCTGCCTCGACGTGATCGGACCAATACGTCTGCTCGCGGTCGTCGAGACTCTCCAAGCCGGCTGTCAGCCCGTAGCCGGTCCGGTGGGTCAAGTCGAGGGCGTCATCCAAGTCCTTGATCCGCATCACTCCCAGCACGGGGCCGAAGAGTTCCGTCAGGTGGGTGAAACTGCCCGGCTGCACGTCCCACTTGACGCCGGGGGAGTAAAGGCATGGATTGTTGTCCCGCTGCTTGGGCATGACAGCCCAGCTCTCACCCGGCTCGAGTTCCGTTAGACCGGCCTCCAGCTGGCCTGAGGGCGGGCGGATCAGGGGGCCCATGCGATTGCGAGGATCCCAAGCCGGCCCGACCTGCAAGCTGCGCACCGCGTCGCAAAGTGTCTCCTTGAACTTCGGGTCGTCATAGACCTCTTTCTCGACGAGGAGCAGGGACGTGGCGGAGCACTTCTGTCCGCTGTGGCCGAAGGCGGACTGAATGACATGCCTGATCGCCAAGTCGCGGTCACCCAGAGCGGTCAACGTGGTTGCATTCTTGCCGCCGGTCTCGGCAAGCAGGTTGAGGTTCGGCTTCGCGCGGAGCATCTGCTGGGCGGTCTCGGTTCCACCGGTGAGAATGACGGTGTTCACATCCGGGTGAGAGGTCAGTTGGGGGCCGACCGTGGCACCGTCACACGGGACCATCTGTAGTGTCCGGCGCGAGATCCCGGCCCTCCAGAAACACTTGCACAGCTCGTGAGCCACCAGCACCGTATCGGACGCGGGCTTGAGGATGACCGTGTTTCCTGCGGCCAGGGCGGCTGCAATCCCCCCACCAGGAATGGCGATTGGGAAGTTCCAGGGGGAGACGACCACCACCACGCCTTTGGGCTTGACCCCTAGGCCGGGGAGACCGTAGAAGTGGCGGGCCGCCAAGTCGTAGAAACAGACGAAGTCCACGACTTCGGAAACCTCGGGATCGGACTCGGCAAGGAGTTTTCCGCCGTTCGCCAGCGCTGCTCCCATGAGGTCCGCGCGTCCGCGGCGCAATTCCCGAGCCACTGACGCCAGGACTTGCGATCGCTCCGCCACCGACTTGCGTCGCCATCCGTCGGAGTCGGCCCGAGCGCAGGCCACCGCCCGTTCGATATCCCCCTCGCCGGCCTGCCGGTAACGGCCGACGACCAATCCGGGCCGCGATGGGTCCAAGCAGTCGCGGATGCGCCGATTCTCGAAGATCTCCCCGCCCCCAACGACCAAGGGGACTTCGATCTTGCGCTTGCCATGACGGGGCCGCCAGCGCTCAACAATCCGCCGTGCCCACTCGCGGTTGGCCGGCAGCGAGAAGTCAGTGTCGGGCTCGTTGACAAAGCTGCTCCACGTGCCTGAGCGCTCCGGCTCTACAGATTCGTCCAAGCGGTCTTGGGTGCGGCGAGGCGCTTCGGACAGACCCTCGACTAAGGCGAAGGAGTCGAAGAACGCCTTCTCCAAGCGGTTCCATTCGCGGCTTTTCGGGGCCAGCTTGAAGGCATGACACAGGAAGTTGTCCGGTCCGGTATTTTCGTCCAGGCGGCGAAACAGGTATCCGATGGCGTTGACGAAGTCTTCCTTCCTGGTCGCGGGGGCGTAGAGGAGGAGGTTGCGAGTCAGTTCGAACAAGGCCCGCCGCTGGGGGTTCGCCATCCCTTCGAGCATCTCGACTTGAACCCGGTCCGCGATGCCGGCCTCTGCGGCCAACAGCAAGGCGTAAGCGGTGTCGAACAGATTGTGGGAAGCCACTCCCAGGCGCACGGCCCGGATGTTCTCCGGAATCAGGGCTTCGTGCAGCATTCGCTTGTAGTTGGCGTCGGTCTCGGGCTTTGATGCAAACGGCGCTTGGGCCCAGCCGCGCAGCGAGGCTTCCACACGCTCCATTTCGAGATTGGCACCCTTCACGAGTCGGATCGTTACCGGAGACCCTCCGCAACGGACCCGTTCCCGAGCCCAAGCGTTGATTCGCTTCTGCGCCAGGCCGGAATCGGGCAGGTACGCCTGCAGAGCGATCCCTGCATTGACCTGTTCCATGCCCTTGCGGCCCAAGGTCCGCAGGAAGGCCTCGGTCGTGACCGCCAGGTCGCGATACTCCTCCGTGTCGAGGTACACCAGTTTGGGCACTTGGGTGCCGTCGACGCGGCGAAATCTCTCGCGAGCCGCCGCGCGATACAGCATTTCCAGCCGGTCGCATAGGACCGAGACGGTGTGTTCGAACGCTAGTGAGTCGATCTGAGAGTAGATCGTGGAGATCTTGACCGATATGACCTCGACCTCGGGAATCTGCAGGGCCCAGAGGTAGGAGTCCATCCGCCTTCGGGCCTCGGCTTCTCCCAGCACGGCCTCGCCAAGAAAATTGACGTTCATCCGGACGCCGCTCTGACGACGTGCTTCTAGGTGCCGGACCAGCAGGGGCTCCTCCGCCGGCAGGATGACGTTGGCGGTCTCTTCTCGCATCCGCGCCTTGACCAAGGGGGCTGCCACGCCGGGAAGGTAGCCTCCGAAGGAGTGGAAGCCTCTGAGGAGAGTTCGATCCAAGCCGCTGAAGATCCGGGGAATCCCCTGTACGTCCAATATGTGCAGCATTTGGTCAACCGCCCGACCGGCCCGTCTGGCGCGGAATGCCTGATCAGTGAGCTGGGTAAGGGTCGCCCTGTCTTGAGGGCTTTGCACCATCCGCTCCAACTCCGCCTGCTGCTTCCTCTCGGCCGGGGTCTGAAGGCTCGCAGCCGATTCCTGAAGATGTCGCGCCAGGCGCGCCGCTTTCTGCGCCCGCTCCGGGTAGGGCGAGACAGGGTCCGCTACCAACGATTTGAGGAGATCTTCCAGGGATTTGTCCACGCGCGCGATCTCCTGCCGCCCGGCACGGGCGTGATCAGGATCAGACTGGACCGCAATGTTCATGCGCCTCTCCAAGCAGACCGAGGCATTGCTCTGGGCAGCTCACGGGTCGGTTTGTTTCAGTTTGCACCACGCTCGGAGACCATTAGCCGGGCAGCGAGAATCCCCCACGTCGGTCGGGGCGGACGGCAAAGTACTCTTGCTCCAGAACCTGCCTGATCTTGTGCCGGGCACTCGCTTGGTAGAGTCTCGTGCTCGGCAACCTCACCGTGTTCGCAGGGCCAACGGCAGAGCGCAGCTTCCGCCAGGAGAGACTCTGGCGTGCATGAGACGACGTGAGGGGTGGCCAAGATGAGCGTGGATTCGCCGATGGCACAGATCCGGTCCAGCCCCAACACCCCGGCCTCCGCTCCCTCCGCGGGAGTCGGCGTGCCGCGGCCCTATCTCGAGATCCCCGGCGAGTGTGCCGTTGGTCGATAGAGACGCCGTCTGCGTTCGTCCGCACAGTGGCACGGGAGCCCGATACTGGTCTCGCTGACTGCCTTCCCGTCATATGATTGACACCGATGCTCAGGAATCGGACTCTGATCGTGGCGGGTGGAGCTTGCTGTCTGTGTGCAGCACTACTCGCATGCAGCAGTTCCCGGCCCGCGGAGTTGCGCGGCGTCATCGTGGACAGCTCGGACGGCTCTCCACTGGCCGCTCGCCTCTACGTCAAGGATGGCCATGGAGAATGGTACCTGGCGCAGTCCGCGGACCCGGATAGTTCGAGTGTCGCTTACAACAAGAGCCGGTCGGACCAGAGCGTCGAGATACACACCACCCTGCCTGCCCACACCTTCTCGTTGGAGCTGCCGCCCGGCTCGTATTCTCTGACGGCCGCGCGGGGCAAGGAGTATCTGCCCGCGACAAACACCGTAGTGGTTGGAGAAGGCGTAACCGAAACCGAAATCCGGCTTCGCCGTTGGATCAACATGGCACAGCATGGCTGGTACTCGGGCGAGACTCACGTGCACCGCAGTATGAGCGAGCTCCCGGGCCTAGTCGTGGCGGAGGATCTGAACGTTGCTCTGCCTCTGACGTACTGGGTGACGGAGGCGGGCACGCCCCCGAGTCAAGGCGACAAGAACTCGCCGCCAGTCGAGGCCCGGCCGATCGCCGTCGACCCGCACCACATCATCTACCCGATGAACACCGAGTACGAGATCTTCACGGTGAACGGTGTGCGCCATACGCTCGGCGCGGTGTTCGCGTTGAACCATCGCAGTGTCCTGAATCAGGGAGCGCCGCCGGTAGGCTCGATTGCGAAGCAGGTCCATGCCGAGGGAGGCCTGCTGGAGCTTGACAAGCACAACTGGCCGTGGTCAATGATGCTGATCCCGGCCATGAACGTGGACCTGTACGAACTCACCAACAACCACATCTGGCGAGCGCCGTTTCACTTCCGAAGTTTCGGCGAGCAACCCGCCGACTACATGCAGATCGAGCAGACTGACGAGGGCTTTACTGAAGAGGGCTGGATCGACTTCACGTTTCAGAACTACTACGCCCTGTTGAACTGCGGCTTTCGCCTCCGGCCAACCGCTGGAACCGCCTCAGGAGTTCATCCCGTTCCACTGGGATTCGGCCGCGTGTACGTGCACTTGGGTCCGGAGTTCTCGTACGAGCGATGGATCCAGGGGCTCGACGATGGACGCAGCTTCGTCACGACGGGCCCCATGATGGACGTGCGCGTGAACGGCCGCCGTCCCGGGCGGGAGTTCGCCGAGTCGCACAGCGAAGACGGGGCCTATCGCTTGACGGGCTGGATTCGCAGCGCCACTGCGGTCACTTCGATCGAGGTGGTTGCCGCAGGACAGGTTGTCCGCCGGCTCGAGCCGGCCAATCAGGTTGAATCGGCGGGGGGTTACGTGACCCTGATCGACGAGCAGTTCTCGTTCGATACCTCGACTTGGCTTGCTGTGCGCTGCTACGAGCGCCCAGAGGGCCGCCCGCGCTTTGCTCACAGCGCTCCGTTTCACATCACTGTGCCCGGTAGACCATTGCGTCCCCGGCGCGAAGAAGTCGAATACTTGGTTGGCCGCGTGGAGTCGGAACTCGCCCGGCATCAAGGCGTCCTGCCTGAAGCGGCTATCGCTGAGTACGAGCACGCGAAGGCCGTGTACGAGCAGCTGAGGGCGGTCGCAGAATAGGCCCTTGGATCGCGACCGAAACGACCGGGCCGCATCCCGGCGGCAGTGGCTGCGGGCCTCCAAAGACTCGAAACATCAAGAATCGACTGCTTGGGGCGCCGCCGATCGGGCTCGAGCCCGGAAGCTGCTCTTCCGCCCGAAACAAAGCCCTGCACCCGCTAGGCGCGGTCGTTCTACCGTCCCCAGCGCAGGAAGGCGATGGCGCGACGGTTCGCAGCTGGCCCGTTAAGGGCGGCTGCGGGCACCCCTCCCAGTCATCAGTCGCTCCCCTGAGCTGCTCCCAAATGGGTGAGACCGAAGCGGTAGAACCGGACTTCTCCGTAGTTTTCGCCCGATTCATTCGAAGCCTCAACCGCCAGCCCGATCGTGCCGTCGGCCAGGCGCTGCAACACGGAATAGGCTGCGAACCCTTGATCGAACGTGACTGGGTCGCTGAAGGACTGGCCCTCGTTGTAGCTAGTCCACACCGTGATGTTGTTGCGGTTCAGGCCGTCTTTCCCGCGCGGGGCCGAAAACAAGATGATGTCGCGGTCATGCCCCGCTCGGCTGGACGAGTACCGGATCATCGAGGCGTCGACCGGAGTGATCGGAATGCTGTCGGGCCGGTCTGGGCTCCACGTGATACCCCCATCTGCACTGCGATGGCGGCGGCGATAATCTCCGTCGTTCTGGCGCCCGTCAAGCAGGACCGTGCCGTCGGTCAGTTCGACAATCTCATCCTCGTTGGCGTCCGGTCCGGGACTGACGTGACCCACCTGCCAACTCGCCCCGTGGTCGTCGGAATAGTATGCGAAGGGCCTTACCGAGGCGGGTCCATCCGGTGTTTCGGAGCCGCTTCGCTTCGCAGGGATCAGCAATCGGCCGTTGGCTCCGCTGTCCTGGCTCTGCCAGCGGAGCTGGATGCCGCTACCGGGTCCGGGCTCCGCCTGCCGCCAATACAGCCCGTCCGCCGTGTCGTCGGGCTCGTCGGGATAGAGAACTTGGCGCCGATCCGACCAGGTCCGTCCGTGGTCGGTGCTGGAGCGCACCCAGACGACCTGATTGCCATCGCTGGAGTCCGGGTCCTGGCCATGAGAGACGGTTCTGGGCCCCACATCGGGCCACTGCCCATAGAACAGAAAAACCTCGCCGGTCGATTCGTCAAGGACCGGTGTCGGGTCCGCGAAATCCACGAGGACGCCGTTTGGCCGGAAGCCGGACTCGATGACTTCGAGGGGCTCCCAGGTCTCGCCCGAGTCAGTGCTCCGCCGCAGGACCAGGTCGATCGGGGCATTCTCGTCTCGGCGGGGGTCGCTGCCATCGCCGCGACGGCCCTCGGCGAACAGGAGAATCGAGCCATCCTGGGCAACAATCATGCCCGGAATGCGGAACGTGTGGTAGCGGCCCCGCTCCGTGACGTACTCCCCCTTGGGGGAAACGAACGGCCGCGACACTGAAATAGCCTCTTCGACGGCTGGCGGGCCCGAGGCGCAGCTTGCGATCGCAACGAGGACGATGGCTCGCTCCGCGAGCCCCCTTTTCTGCGGCATTGGACGTATCTCGCGGGTCGATTGTAGCGCCTGCGGGTGCGGCACGAGCTTGTCCGGCACGCGGCAGGTGGGACGCGCATTGACGGCCAGTCCATTCATCAACGGTCGCCTCTGGTTTCGGGTCGTCGATCCCTGAACTATACTGGCGAGCGCCATGCTCGTAGCACTGCTGCTTTCGCTATTTGCCTGCGCAACCGCTGCGGGGCAGATCTCCTCGGTCGAGCCGGTCGGCACGGAATTGCGTTCGGATGACCTCCCGGATATCGCCGCGGCAGACGACGGGACTCTCTGGCTGGTGTGGATGTCACACGACGCCCGACGCGATGAGATCAACCTCCGCCAATACCGGGACGGCAACTGGAGCAACGTGCTGTTGGTTCCCGGCGGCGATGGCGACATCTGGCTTCCGCAAATCGCTCTGGACAGCCAGAACCGCGTGTGGGTAGTCTGGTCAGCCCGGCGCATCGGCAACTGGGACCTGTATGCCCGCCGCTACGACCCGGCGACCGAGTCCTGGGGTGACTTGGTTCGTCTCACAGATCATCGCCTTCCCGACATCTATCCCAGCCTCGCTGCCAGGGACGGCAAGCTCGCGGTGGCCTGGCAAGGATTCCGAGGAAGCGAGTCGGATATTCTCCTCCGCACGTTCTCCGACGGCGATTGGTCTGAGACAGTCTCCGTCAGCGGCCGGCCGGGCAACGACTGGAGCCCGGCCGTCGCGCTCGATTCGGGGGGAACGGCTTGGGTGGCCTACGACAGCTACCGCAATGGCAACTACGACGTGTACTTGGTAGGCCTGCGGGATGGCAGTACAGCAGTCGACGAAATGGCGGTCGCCGAGACCCCGCTGTTCGAGGCCCGGCCCTCTGTCGCCGTCGATCCGGACGACCGCGTCTGGGTCGCTTGGGAGAGTGGCGGAGCCAACTGGGGCAAGGACAACGGCTACAACTACCGCTACCAGATGCCTGAGTCCAAGACGGAACTCGCGTGCGGTACGTGCTTCGGTCCTGGCGTGATGCTCGGAGCGGAGCGCACAATCCACCTGCGCGCCTTCGCCAACGGCCGGCTGCAGGCTCCCGCCCGGCCCGTGCAAGCGGCATTTGAGGCCGATGCCGGACGCTATGTCTACCGCCCGCAAGTCCTTCTCGACGCTAGCGGCAATCCTCTTGTCGCGGCCAAGTGCCTCCTAGGCTCGGGCGCCACGCGAAGGAGGGGATGGGAGTACCGGCTCACCCGCTACGACGGAGAAGGCTGGAGCACGCCCGAGGCGATCCCCAACAGCAAGGGTCGTCTCAGCACCTGGCTCCGGTCCGCCGTGGCGAGCGACGGCAGCCTGTGGCTGGCTTGGCCGACTGACAACCGGCGGGAAAACTACCTCACTCGGCCTGTCCGATTCCAAGTCTACGCCGGCAAGACCACCAGCGCGGACCCTCCCGACCGCATACAGTTCTCTGAGCCCGAGATACTATCCGTCGAGGCGGCTCCGGGCCATGCGGACGAGCAGGGAGATCTGGCGGCGATTCGGAGCTACCGCGCCGAGATTCAGGGCCGCGCAGCGCGCATCGTCCGGGGAGACCTGCACCGTCACACGGAACTGAGCTGGGACGCGGGCGGCACCATTGACGGCTCGCTGCCGGAGTTCTACCGCTACATGCTAGACGCCGCCAGCATGGACTTCGGGGCCTCGACAGACCACCAGGGAGGCGCACACGACTACTGGTGGTGGTACTCGCAGAAGATGACTGACATGCACCACCTTCCCGGCACTTACGTCAGCCTGTTCGGATTCGAGCGCAGCATCAACTACCCAATGGGGCACCACAACGTGTTCTTCGCCGACCGCTCCGGCGAGGTGGTCCCGTTCTACCTGAAGCGCTGGGTGCCGGGCTACTTGCTGGCCGACCAAGCGAATAGGGGTGACCAGCCCGGGGTGGTGCCGCCTCAAGAGCGTGACGGGAACAATGATGTCGTCGACCCGCGGGTCACCGCCAACGACACGCTGCTGTTGTTCGAGCAAGTTCGGCGCATGGGGGGCGTGGCGATCGCCCACACCTCCGCAACCAACATGGGCACGGATTGGCGATTCCACGATCCCGAAGCCGCTCCTGTCGTGGAGATCTTCCAAGGCGACCGCACCAGCTACGAGCAAGACGGCGCGCCGCTGTCGGCTAGGAGCTCTGCACCGCAAGATGCTCCGGGAGGTTATCGTCCGGCGGGGTTCGTCAATCATGCTCTGGCCAAGGGCTATGTCCTCGGGACCATCGCAAGTTCCGACCACTACTCGACGCACTACTCGTACGCGATGGTCTACACGACTTCCTTCACGAGGCAAGGGGTCTTGGATGCCATACGGCGCCGGCACACGTACGGCGCCACCGACAACATCATTCTCGACGTGCGCATGGGCAACCACTTCATGGGGGATCGCTTCCGGGCGTCCGAAGCGCAGCCCTTGCGAGTGCGCGTGCGTGGCACAGGAGAAATCGCGCGGGTGCATATCCTGCGGGACGGCCAGCTGGCGCACACGCATCGGCCGGCAGCGCAGGAAGCCGATTTTGAATACACCGACGCCGATTTCGGCGGCACCGGCAGTTCTCATTACTACTACGTGCGGGTCGAGCAGGCTGACGGCCAAGTCGCCTGGGGCAGCCCTCTGTGGGTCGATTACTGAGCCTTGCTGGCGCGGTTGTTTCCGCTCCGGTCGCTCCGCTCCCTCCACGGGAGCCGGGGTGCCGCGTGCCTATCTCGAGACCCCCGGAGAGTGTGCCATTTTCAACGCCCATTGACATCGATGCGATAGACCTGGGCAACATCCCGAATCGGTTCCCCAAACTTCCATCTCGGACGCATTATCCGGACAAGTACAGGCGTTACGGGAACTCGTGAGCTGCTGGGCCAAAATGGAGTAGATGCAATCTGGCGGGTTGATCGCGGGAGCCGCGCTACTCGCGATCTCCGCGCTGGCGGGCCTCGCTTCCGAACTGGCTACGCCGGGCTACCAATATGAATTCCCCCGTGACCACTTCGAACACCCGAACTTTGCCAGGGAGTGGTGGTACTACACCGGCAATCTGGCGGATGCCAGGGGGCGCAAGTTCGGCTTCGAACTGACGTTCTTCAGGGCGGCCTCCGGGCGCGACGAAGACGCGAGTACCGCTTGGGACCTGAATCAGGTCTACGTAGCGCACTTCGCAGTGACCGACATTGCGGGCCAGCGTCTGATCCATCGGGAGCGTGCCAACCGCAGCGGTCCGGGCTTGGCTGGCGCGTCTGTGGAGACGGGCACAATCTGGAATGGGAACTGGAGCGTGAAATTCCTGCTAGGCGATGGCGCTCTGCCAACGCAGAAACTGCAGGCTTGGGACGAGGCGGTTTCTTTGGATCTGCTGTTGGAGCCAGCCAAGGCGCATGTGATCCACGGCGAGGACGGCATTAGCCGGAAGGGCGGGGAAGACGGTCAAGCCTCGCACTACGTGTCGTTCACCCGGATGCGTGCGTCAGGCACCCTCACGATCGGGGGCACTGCCCACGAAGTGCAGGGTCTGTCATGGATGGACCACGAGTTTTTCAGCGAGGACATGGCTTCCGGTGCAGTCGGATGGGATTGGCTGAGCATACAACTCGACGATCAGACCGACCTGATGATCGCCGGCATAAGACTGTCGAACGGAGAGTACAGTCCGTATTCCCACGGCACGCTCGTCGATCCGGAGGGCCTGGCGACGCGGCTGTCCTCGGACGACATCCTGCTCGCTCCCGGACGCATCTGGCAGAGCGACGAAACCGGGGCGAAATACCCTGTGGAATGGTCGCTTCGGATTCCACGAGCCGGACTGAGTCTCGACGTGCGCCCGTTGCACGACGCCCAAGAGATCGTGAGCGGGTCCGCCGGATTGCCGACTTACTGGGAAGGTCCCGTGGTGTATTCCGGCAGTCGGTCCGGGACCCCGGTCAATGGTGGCGGATACCTGGAAATGACCGGCTATGATGGGGCGATCGCCCTCGGCGTCGAATAGGGTGCGGTTGCCGCAGCGATCGCCATGGCCTGAGATCGCCGCGGCGGCGCCGCGATCAATCAGGCAGACCCAATAGCGGCCGGAAGGGCCGCGCTGCTTCGGACCGCTTGCCGCCGACAGGGCAGGATAGCGGGATCAGCGGCCGAGCGACAGGACATTGGCGAAGATGCGATACGCTCCAGGGACGCTATACGGGAGCTGGCGGTGTACCGCATAGGCAAAATAGGTGTAGTGGCCCTTGCCGAACGGGGCCGTTAGCCATCCTCCGCTTTGGGGTTCCTGCCCCGTGTCCTGAGTCTCGATGAGGGGCACGTACGCACTGTCCCACTCAGAAAAGAACTTGGAGCCTCGCTGTTCAACCCAGTCGTCGAAATCCTCTGCCACGATCTTGTTGGGTCGCTGGAACACTGGATGGTCGGGAGCCAGGACACGGACAGGCGAGTCCTCCTCGGAGACCTCCTCGGCGCGGCGCGGGAGATCGGCCGGGAACGCGGCCCACTTGGCGGGAACGAATTCCTGCGTCTGGTAGAGGATGACCAGGTTCCCGCCGGCGCGAGCATAGTCGAGCAGCCGCTGGTTGTAGTTGATCAGGTCCGGGCGCACGGCATAGGCCCGCGTGCCGACCACGATCGCTCCATAGGCGCCCAGGTCTCCTGCGGCCAGTTCGTCGCTGCCCAGCAAGGTGACCTCGGCGCCCATCTGTTCAATTCCGCTTGGAACCTCGTCTCCGACGCCCATCACGTACCCGACCTTCATGGAGGCCGCGATCCGGACATCGACGCCTCGGACACGCGTCACTGAATCCCGGTAAAGATACCGAATGTCATAGTCCCTGTGTCGGATCGCTTGGTATCCCTGGCGATATTCCTGGCCTCCCGCCCGGGCAACCGCCTGCAGATCGTACGCACCCTCGCGCAGCCGGGGCACATTGACGGAGAAGCTGAAGTTCCGGCGAGCGTTCGCTTGCGAGAACTGGAAGTCGTGCTTGCCTGGCTCGGCAGTCCATCCCTCCGGCAATTCCAGCGAAAGCTCGCCCTCGATTCCTCCGCCCTGGTTGTTGATCACCTCCACTTGCACCGATACGGCGTTCCGGCGCGAGCCGAGCGGAACAATCAGATTGGCCGGGGACACGTTCACCGCGAGTGCCGGAACGACCTTCAGCTCCCGGTATTCGTATCCGTACGGAAGGTTCGCTTCCCGGCGATACACGACCGCGCTTGCGCGTACCGACTGGCCACCGATGGTGTAGTCAACTGCCGCCGTGAGGGCAGGTGCGCGCCCGGCAAGGTGCAAGTATTCCGGATCCCGAACGGTGTAGCGGCTGTCATGGATCGATTCTCGCCGGAAGTAGCGCCTCGAAAGGTCCACGTCTCCGGGCGCCTCGACAGTGAACAGGGTTGCAACCCTTTCGCCTGAATGGAATACGGTGCCGGAATGGGAATCCCCCTCAACCCCCCATTCGCCCGCGCCTTCGATCGAGATTCCCTGGGTCTCTATCGGAAGGCTGCTGGGGTTGACCACCGAAACTTCCACGCGAAAGCGCTGGCCCGGAACTGCGGGCCCCATGGTGGCGAGAGGCGCGAACGGCGAATCCGGTGCTCCGGAATCAAGCGGCGCGGAAACGGCTCGGAACTGAAGTCCGAGAGCAGTGTTGATGGCGGCCTGGAACTGGCTCTGCTTGATTGCCAGCAGGAAGAGTGCCTCGTCTCGGCCCTGGGACAGGCGTATCGCCTCGCGCGTCGCGCTCAGGCCCTGCACCAAGAACGGCACAACCGCAGCTGGATTGCGCACGCTGTAGGCCGCGACGGCATCATCGACGTTGCTTTCGATCTCCGAGAGAATCTCCGGAACACCCTCGGGGGGCTCGACACCCAATAGTTCGTAGATCCCCGCGACAGAGGTATCGATCCCGGCGAAGAACCCAGTTTCCCGCTCTGGAGCGTCCACTTGGCTGCGCACTCTCTCGAAGTATTGGCGGTATTCTCCCGAACGCTCGCGCCGGCGGCCGCTGACTTGAGACCGCTGGAAGCTCAGTCCCAGGGCCGCGAACTCTTCGTAGCTCTCTCCAAGCCACGGGCTGAACGTCCCGGTATTGACGTCGACATTCCAGCGGTGATCGGGAGGCTCGATCCTCGGACCCGACGGGCGCCTCGAATGAAGATTGCTTCGATAGAGCTTCAGTGGCTGCCATGGCCTGAGCCCCTCCGCGCGGATCTGATCCGGGAACCGGTCCGGATCGCCCGCTGCCTCGAACGCTTCCTGGGTCACGGCCCCGGAAGCCTCGTGGTTGCCGTGTCCGTCTCTCGGACCGCCGTAGAAGCGCGAGACGAGAACTAGGGGTCGATTGATCCGGATCACGCGCACGACATCCCGAAGGACGTTCTCTCGCCCCCATTGGCGGAGCGCCTCGTCGAGGTTCTTGGAGTAGCCGTAGTCGATCAGCGTTGCGAAGTACTGATCGTCTAGGCCGTAGTAGCGGTCGGAAACGAGCAATTCCTCTGTTCGAATCAGGCCCAATCCATCGAACAGCTCAGAACCGATGGCGTTGGCGCCAGCCTCGCCGCGATTGAGCGTCAAGAGCGAAGTCCGCACTCCCTCGCCGCGGCTTAGGTACGTCAGGGTCCCTCCCTGCTCGTCGTCAGGATGGGCGGCCGTATAAAGGACGCTGGCCGTGGTCCGCAGCTTCAGCATCTGCTGCCACAGGCCCGAAGCGCCCCGGTCCACGGAGAGGGCGTGGGGGCCGGTTCTCGATTCTGACAGGGTCAGGACCCGGTCCAGGCCGGATCCGGGCTGGGCCAGCCCAGGCTGCGTCGATCCAGCCCAGAAGCAGGCCGCGGCCAACCCCGGGACAGCCAGGCTATGGATACGAAACCGAAGTCGCATGGCATCTTCCTCGAACTCAGACCGACGGGCGAATTCCCGAACGGCGCATTCAGTCTAGGCTCGGAATCCCGCCTCGTCCAGTCGCCCGCGACGCTTTCGCGAGAGAAGGATTCGGGACCCACTCCGCCTCCCGCCCTAATGCCGGTGGCGGGAATTCGCGGCCGTGCAACGTGCTCGGACTAGGCCAGATGGTCCAGCAACGGAGCATGGGCTCGTTGGTACTCGAGCACCAGCTTCTCCGCGAGCTCGCGGCGCTCCACCAAGGGGTTGGCATAGAGCGCTTTGATGGCTAGGGAGCGCGAGCCCTCCAACGCAGCCTTCACGGTGATGCGCTCGAATTCCTTGACCTGCAAGAGCAGGTCTCGGATCTGGTCGGGCAGGCGCCCGGCAGCGAGGGGTCGTGCGCCGTTGGCGGTTATGGCGCAGGGCACTTCCACGGCAGTATCACTATCGAGGTCCTGAACGGCCCCTTGATTCGCCACGTCCAAAGGCATGACCCTCGGCTGATTGTTGTGGATCGCACCAATGACATCGAGCGCGATCCGCTCGTAGCCTGCCGCGCTCTGGTACAGGTTCGCTCTGGCCTCCTCAACGCGGCCCGCTTCGAATGATCCACCTGTTTCGATCGCCATGTAGGAGGCGTTGCGACGCGCGAGATAGAGGTCATACGCCGCAAGGATTCTCCGCTCGTCCTGGCGGGCCTCGGCGACCGACTGCATGAGCGGGCCCTCGAGTTCCCGGATCAGCGCCCCTCGGGTGTTTCCAGCCGCCACCGTCCTGCGGAATGCCTCCCGGGTGGAGTAGTAGTAGAAGAGGTACTCGGTAGGGAGAAGGCGCAAGGTTCGGAGAAACGATTTCGAGAACAGACGAAGGGGGTACGCCCGGTCCAACGCCTCGTCAGATGCCATCAGATCTGGCAGTACGTCGCGGCCATGCACGAGAACCGCCCGAATCCAACCCAGGTGATTCAGCCCCAGGTAGTCGAAGTGTGCTGCTTCAAGCGGAACCCCCAGTGCTTCGGCCACGTGGAGGAATTGCTCACGCGGCGTGTCGCAGACTCCGATGCACCGGGCCGCAATCCCTTCTTTGATGAAGGCCTCGGCCATGATCCCGACGGGATTCGTGAAATTGATCATCCACGCCTGCGGTGCGCGCTCGGCCACTCGTCGGCCATAGTTCACAAGGACGGGAATCGTTCGAAGCGCGAGGGCGAAGCCTCCGGGGCCGACCGTTTCCTGCCCGGGGAGGCCGTGCTCGAGCGCGATCTGTTCGTCGCGGACCCGCCCGCTGATTCCCCCCACCCGAATGCTGGAGACGACGAACGAGCACCCTTCGAGCGCTTCGTCCAATGACCGCGGCAGCGACACGCGAAGCTTGCCGCCGGCGCGTCGCGCCATGGCCTGGGAGATGCGTGAGATAGCCGCGGCTCGTTCCGTGTTGGTGTCGAACAGCGACAGCTCGTCGACTGCAATGCCCGTACCTTCGCGGAAGAGGCCGTTGGTCACGAGCGGGACCCTTACCCCGGCCCCTCCGATGATCGTAAGTTTCATTCGTCTTCGGTTCCAGCAACCCGCGCACGCTCAAGCCCCTGGATCTGTTGGTCGAATTCCGAGCGGCTCGGCAGTGCATTCACGCCGCCCGCCGAGCGGGTCGACAGTCCGCCGCAGACACTTCCTGCGAGAAGAGCCTCTTCCAGCGACTTGCGTGCCATCCACGCGTGCAGGAATCCTCCGTTAAACGCATCGCCTGCGCCCGTGCTCTCGACCGCCTTGACATTGATCGCTTCCGTGCGGATGGGAGCCGATGCATTCCGTGACGCCAGCGCACCCGCCGCCCCCTGCTTGATGACCACGGTGTTTTCCGCGTGGGAGAAATAGGCTAGCGACTCCCGGGCGGACCCCGCTCCTGCGTACTTGCATGCCTCCATCTCATTTAAGAACACCACGTCCAGTTCCCGGCAAAGGTCGCGGAAGGCCAGAGAGTGACCAGCCGCTGGATTCCAGCCGAGGTCCCACGAAACCGTTGATCCGCCGACCCGGAGTCGCCGGACCGCGCTCCGGACCGCGCTCCACGAGTTGGGCGTCAGCGCGAAATGGACGTGCCCGGAGCGTCCGATGCGTTCGAGGATCCGTTCGTCGAGCAGGTGCTGCTCCACGGCTCGGCTGGCTCCGGGATACGTCAGGAAGTACCGATCCACCCGCGTCGAGACTGCCACTGTGACCCCGCACGTGAGATCCGGTCGAATCTGGGCCAAGGAGCAGGACACCCCGGAAGCCTCGAGCCGAATCCGAGCTTCTCCGTCCAAGGCGGAGGAGCCCCAAACCGTGACCAGTTCTGTCGGTCGCCCGAGGCGAGCCGCGGCGGTGGCGGTAATCGCGGCGCCACCGCCGATCGAGATCGCGAAGGCGTCGGTCTTGACTTCTTGGCCCAAGCTCGGGAGTTCTTCCAGATCCGAGAAGATCAGATCCGTGAAGAACTCTCCCGCGCAGACCAGGCGGTCAGGATCAGCGGCGCCTGTCATCCTGCTTCATCTCGACGATGAACCTGGTAGTCGCCGCGACCCTCCCGCCGATAGTTCGGTCTTCCTCGGCTTTCAGCTCCCGGTATCGCTGGAGCATCTGTCGGGCCTGTTGCGCTTGGCCGGTTCTCTGCAGCGCGAGTCCGAGCCGGTAGTGGGCCAGAACATGATCAGGGGCGAGGAGGACGGCCTGCTGCAGCGCCTCGACAGCGGCGGGCCAATCCTGAAGCTCGAATTGGATTTCGCCCAGCAGCAGCTGGGCTTCCAGAAAACGCGGGTTTTCCTGGGTCAGCTCGGCCAGTGTGTCAACCCGAGCCGCGACTTCGCCGGAGTCGCCTGACCGCGAGGCCTGGCGGAGCGTCGCCAGCGCCTCGAAGTAGCGAGCCAAAGGATCCGTCGGATCACGCTCGAGAAGCTGCCGGAATGAGAGCAGGGCACTGTCGAAGGCCTCGTCCGACCGATCGAACGCTTGGGAGAGGAGGTGGAAGCCCATCATCTCGTCAGGCCTCAGCCGCACCGCGTTCAGGAAGGCGTGCGTTGCCTCCTCGTACCGCGTCAGACCGAGCTCGGCTGCCCCCGTGCCGATCCAGAGGTTCCAGGAGTCGGGCATCGTCTCGAGGCCCTCGGAAAAAACCTGCGCCGCGGCCTCCCAGTTCCAGTGGGTCAGGAACTCGTACCCGAGCGCGAAGTAATTGTCGGCAGTGGGATCGAGCGCAACCGCCTTCTGGAAGTGTGTCACGGCCTCGAGGGGCTGACCCTGCGACTCCAGCAAATCTGCTAAGAGCAAGTGGGCCTCCGACGTCTCCTGGAGGGCGAGTGCGGCCTTTGCCGCCTCGACGGCTCCGGGCAGCTTGCCGAGCCTGTTCCGAGCGACGGCCAGATTGAAATGGGCCGCGTAGGACGCCGGGAGCCGTCTTGTCACTGATCGGAGCAATTCCTCGGAGTGTGCTGCCAGGTCCTGATTCAACAGCAGCAGCGCCAGCTGGAATTCCAGCCCTGGCTGCCCGTCGAGCATCGGCCTGACTGCTCGCAAGACCTCGTCCGTCCGGTCGTCGCGCCCGAGCGCGCGATCTGTGAGTGCCCCCAGGAGCCGCAGCTCCGCTCGGGACTCCGCCTGACCTGCAAGTCTCTTCAGGAGCGAGTCTGTCGCCTCGTACTTACCCAGCAAGAAACGGCAGTAGGCGAGCTGATAGGCGTTCTGATAGACATCCGGCTGGATTGAGAGCGCCTCTTCCAGCCAGGGGAGAGCCTCTCCCGGCCGGCCCTGCTGCAGGAGCGTGGTCCCAAGATTGAAGGTTGCCGTCGGATGGTTCGGTTCCAGCTCCAGAGCGTAGCGAAACTGGCGCTCCGCTTCCGACGCTTGCCCAAGGCGCATCAGGCTCGCGCCGAAGTTGGTGCGAAACCCGACCGACTGCGGCTGGAGTTCCACCGCCCGCCGGAAGTGCTGGTTGGCCTCTTCCGGCCTCCGGTTGAGGTCGAGGACAATCGCTAGCAAGTGCTGGATCTCGGCGACGTCCGGATGGCGGCGCCCGAGAGGCTCGGTCTGCCGCAGGGCCGCCTCGTAGCTCCCCGCTTGAAAAAGCGCAACGGCTTGCTCGAACTCCGTGACAGACTCCGCGGGGATTCGCAGCTGCGGTGCCCCGACGAGCGGCAGCAAGCTGCTGAGCACCGCGAAAGCGGCGGAGCAAGACCACACGGCTCGGCGCGCAAAGGCCTGATTGACGAGCCTGTAGAGTGTCCCGTCTTGGCTACCCTTGCACAGAGGAGCCAGCACGTTGTCAGTGTACGGTATTAGGCGGTCTGGACCGTCTTCAGCCGGGCAGGCGATTTCGATGAGTTCGAGCGTCGGCAACTATACTGAACTCGTCTATAGCTGGGTCTTTACGCTGCCAAGCCCCACAGGGGGAGGGCTGAAACTTGTTGGAACGCGGGTGCTGAGCCAGATCAGGGTCGTGACGAGAGGATGGCCGCAGCGGCAGCGTGCGCGCCACGCCTTGGATTTGTAGGCCGGTGATTTGCGTGCATCGCACAGGTTGCTCCCTGCTGGCTGCAGTCGTCGCGTTGTCGGCCCATCTCGCTCCTTCGTTGCCGCGCCGGGCTTGGTCGCAGCTGCGTTTCCTGGAATCAGCCGAGGCGGCTGGCCTGGGCGGGTTCCGACTGGTCAGCGGCGATCGGGAGAAGCGCTACATCGTCGAAGCGAATTCTGCCGGGGTGTGTGTGATCGACTACGACTCGGACGGTCGGCCGGATCTCTATTTCGTGAACGGCGGACTCTTGGAGAGCTTCCGGGAGGGCCGCCCGTCCCGCGTCCGTCATGCCCTGTTCCGGAACGTGGGCGAGCGCCGGTTCGAGGAGGTCACGCAGGGGGCCGGAGCTGGAGGGAACGGTTACTGGGGCATGGGCTGTTCGGTGACCGACTACGACTCCGATGGCCTTCCCGATCTCTACATCACGTCCTACGGTCCCAACCAGCTCTTGCGCAACCGAGGGGATGGAACGTTTGCCGACACCACCGAGCACGCCGGCGTGAGCGATCCCCGGTGGTCGACCGGCTCGGCCTGGTCTGATGTCGATCTGGACGGCGACCTAGACCTGTTCGTTGCCAACTACATCGAGTTGGACCCGGCCAACCTTCCGGAGCCGGGCAGTCCCGCCTACGGCTCGATGGGAGGGTCCGGCCTAGGCTGCAAGTACATGGGCCTGCCGGTGATGTGCGGTCCGCGGGGACTCAAGGGCGCAGGGGACTCCTTCTTTGTGAACAGGGGTGACGGCACCTTTGAGCGAATCTCCCGTACCAGCGGCTTGGACGATGCGGAGGGCTATTTCGGCCTCGGGGCCCTCTTCGTGAATCTGGACGAGGACGGCCTGCCCGACCTGTTCGTGGCCAACGATTCGACACCCAACCTTTTCTACCGGAACCTGGGCAACACGACGTTCGAGGAACTCGGGCTCCTCTCGGGCCTGGCCTTCAACGCCCACGGAGTCGAGCAGGCAGGAATGGGAGTCGCCGCGGGAGACTATCTCAATCAGGGCCGGTTTGGCATATACGTCACACACTTCTCCGAGGAATACAACACGCTGTATCGGAACGATGGCGAGCTTAACTTCTCGGATGTCACGACCCGGTCAGGCTTGGACCGACCGACATTGCCCTACGTCGGCTGGGGAACGCTGTTCGGAGACTTTGACAACGACGGCTGGCTCGACATCTTCGTGGCGAACGGCCACGTTTTTCCGAGCGTCGATCAGCTCCGGGAGTCGTCCATTGCCCCGTACCGCCAGGAAAGCCTTCTGTTCCGGAATCTCGGGGACGGTCGGTTCGAGGAGCAGCCAGGCCTGCTGCGTCTGGAGCGCGAGCAGTCCAGCCGCGGCGCGGCAAGCGCCGACCTCGACGGAGATGGGAGGCTGGACGTGGTGCTCAGCAACATCGATGCCGCGCCAACTCTGTTCTGGAACGAAAGCAGCAGCGAGAACCAGCACCTCAGGATCCGACTCATCGGGTCGGGTTCAAACCCACTCGCGGTGGGTGCTCAGGTCAGGGTCCGGTCCGGTGAGCTGCAGCAGCTGCGCGAAGTGCGCAGCGGTGGGAGCTATCTCTCTCAAGAGGAGTTGATCCTGCACTTCGGGCTGGGCTCCCGCCCGAGGGCCGACTCGGTGGAGGTGCGCTGGCCTACAGGCGAGACATCGCTGTTGCGCGAGGTCGCCGCAGGCGGGGAAATTACGATTCGCCAAGCGCCGAACGGACGAACGGCCATTCGCTGAGTCGGCGGGCTCTGAGCAGGTAGAGGCCGACCCCCAGTGCCAGCACCAGCAGCCCCAGCGCCACAATGGTGACTCCTGTCGAGACGAGCACGAGAAGCCAAAGGACCATGGCCACCAGGCTCGGGATCGGATACCCCCACATCTGGAACGGGCGGTGAATGTCGGGCCGGTAGGTCCGGATCAGCGTCACCGCAACAATCTGCCCCAGCACCTGGACGATGACCTGGATCACGATGAGCGCCTGGATGATGTTGCCGAGATCAAGGAAGCAGAACACTGTCGAGCCGAGGCCGAGCGTCAGGAGAGAGACATGCGGGAATCGCTTGGTCGGATGCAGCTTGCCGAACACCGAGAAGAACCTCCGGTCCCTGGCGGCCGCATACGGGATTCTCGAATAGCCGAGGAGCAGGGCGAAGACCGAAGCAGCCGATGCCGCCAGAACGAGATAGGTGAGCAGATTGGCCGCCCAAGGCCCGTAGACGATCTCCATGAAGTCCGAAACGACGTGCTGGGAGGCCATCGCGTCCCTCCACGGAACGACACCGAGGATCGTTGTGTTCAGGAAGATGTACAGCAGCGCCACGACGGCGATCGAGGCGATGACCGCGAAAGGAATATTCCGGCTCGGATTCCTGACCTCTCCCCCCAAGAAACAGATGTTGTTGTAGCCGCCGTATCCGTAGATGCCGATCAGAGCAGCGCCTCCGAGGCCCTTAACGAAGTCCCACGACCACGAGAAGGCCCCGTCGGGAACGTCCACGAGCAGCTCGCCCCGGATGTTGGACAACCCGGAGACGATCACCCAGAGAATCGTCCCTACAGCGACCAGCATGAGGATGAACGAGAGCCGGCCGATGGTATGGATCCCGCGGTAAAGCGCATAGGTGATGACCAGGCACAGGCCCACGGCGATGAGCTGGATGGTCAGGGGCGAGAGTTCGGGCCCGAGGTACTGGGCGTACTGGGCGAACCCGACAGCTCCGGTCGCGACCGAGAGCGGCGCGGTGAAGAAGATCATCCAGACGAAGAGAAACGACATCAGCTGGCCCATCTTCTGCGGGCCGTAGGCTTCCCGGAGGTAGACGTACGAGCCTCCCGCTCCCGGCATCGCGGCACCCAGCTCCGCCCAAACCAGCCCGTCACAGACGGCCAGCGCAGCCCCGAGCAGCCACCCCAGCATGGCGTGCGGGCCGTCCATGGTGGCGATCAGGATCGGGATCGTGATGAAGGGGCCGATTCCCAGCATCTCGACCACGTTGGCCGAGATGGCTTCCTTCAGCCCTAGGCCTCGGATCAGGCCCGGTTCGCTGTCTCCGCGGGAGGATGGTTCTGCCGGCATGTGCGCTCGACTTGCAGGGTCGCACATTCCGCGAGCGAACCTCGCGAAGCGGCCAAGACTCCCGGACCGCCAGCCGCCCCGACGTGGGTCCGGGCGGCTGGCGGAGTCGCTAGAAGATGAATTTCAGCCCGAACTGAATCACCCGGGCTTCCCGCAGAGGATCGAGCACGCGGGTAGTCCTACCAAACCGGCCGTTGTGCACCCGGTTCTCGGGATTGTCGAACTGAGGCGTATTGAAGGCGTTGAAGAACTCCCATCGCATCTGCAGCTTCGCGTCTTCGCTGAATCCCAGTCCGAAGTTCTTGAACAGGGAAAGGTCGAAGTTGTGATGCGGCCAGCCGCTCAGCGCAGCCACGCCGCAGCTTCCGAAGGTTCCGTTCTGGGAGATTGCGAAGGCCGACGTGTTGAAGAACTGCTCGACCGTTCTCGGGCCTGCCGGATTGCCGATGCAGTCTGCTCGGGCGTTCTGGCTCCGAGTCCGGCTCCTGTCGGGGCCGCGGATGCCGATGGGAGCACCGGAAGTGGAACTCCAAATGCCGTTGAACTGCCAGCCGCCCAGAACGTGCCGCGCGGAACTGTCGCGCGGGAACGGAATCGCCCAAGTCCAGTTGAATACGAATCGATGTGTCTGGTCGAAGACCAATCGCCCGTAGTCAGCAGCCAGATCGTAGGCGTTTTGCGGCCGGACAAGGTTTGCAGATGCACCTCCCGATAGATTGTCCTGCGTGTCCCCGAGCGCCTTGCTCCAGGTATAGTTCACATTGAACGCCAAGCCCCCGACCATCGCTCGCCGCAGGCTCACTTGCAGCGCATTGTAGTTGGAATTGCCGTTGCTGGCGAGGTGGTCGCTCAGGCGCGCCCAGTCCGGGAAGGGATACGAGACCGATCCGTCCGACTGCAGGCGGCCTTGGTTCAACGGCTGAAGCTTGCGGATGTTGTTCGAGTCGCCCCCCACGTAAGAGATATCCATCAGCACGGCTGTCCCGCTTAAAGTCCAATGGAATCAAGCACTTACGGAGAAGTGTAGGGCAGCTTTTCGATTCCCTGCGTTCGTGATTCCGCAATTGCTTGATTCTAAAGGAGTTATCCTTTGACAAACGCTGGGATGCGACG